>CANDVA010000012.1 GCA_947389015.1 uncultured Clostridia bacterium
TTTTCATTATAATTCTATTACATGGATTGTGTCAAGTTTTATTATACAACATCAAGAATACGTTTCTTGCAAGACAACAAGCGCGAACTGTATGAACAATTTGTACTCGGAGAACTTGACACGGAAACATACAAGGCGAAAAAAGCGGAACTTGACGTTAAACTCGCCTACGAGCGCAACGTAAGTACGGTGGCTGCCGAACAAGCGCAAGCCGAGCGCGACGAACACGAAAAATCCCTGCGGCAAAAGAAAATAGCCAACGAACTGAACGCCGCCGACACGCTTACAAATTCGCTTGTGAACTTGCTGATAAAACGGGTTTACGTTTTCCCCGATGATAGGATAGAGCTTGAATATTTGCCTCGCACGTTCTTTTGATAGGTTCTGCACAGGCGAAATTTTCATCAAATTATCACAATTATTTTTTGTCTTGTACTTGACATACGGGTGTCTAAGATCGTGAAATCTTACTTTTGGGCAGCCCGCTCGCTCCAATATAAGTTGAAGCCGTTTTCGTACCGCAGGAGGATTTCTTGGCTTTGTGTCGTCAATCGGCGATGGGAATATCCATTCCGATTCAATATTTTTCCTGTATTCCGACAATATTTTCAAAAGTGCCTTTGGGAGTATCACCGTTCGTATCGACGACTTTGTTTTTGGTTCGGATATTATAACATCCCCATGAATTACATTTACCTGCCGTTCTATTTGTAATTCTCTCGTTTTAAAATTAAGGTCGCTCCATTTTAATGCAAGGATTTCTCCGCGACGCATTCCCGTTGCAAGTTCAAGAAGAAATAGTTCGTAATAATCTTCCTCTTTTGCCCGATTCAAAAATCTAACAATTTCACCCTGTGTAAGTACTTTCATTTCTCTTGATTTTTTAGGCGGCAGCTTGCAACCGACAGCAGGATTTGTTTTTATTAGCCCCTCTTGTACTGCCTTTTCTAATGCTGAACGGCAGTTCGCGTGGATTGCTCGGATTACTCTATCAGATAATCCTGCGCCGTATTTTTCAACTCTTATTTTCCGACCACCGGATTTTTCCCTTGCATAGAATTGCTGCAAATCGGACTGTGCTAATTGATTTAATGGAATATTTCCGATTGACGGAATTATATGTTGGTAAATTCTATTCTCATATTCAATCCGTGTTGTTATGCGAATTGTGTGCTTACAGTACGCCTGATACCAGAAATCTATCCATTCGCCGAACGACATTTCCGAGTTTACCCTCTCGGTCGGCTTGCTGAATTGAGACTTTAATTTCTCAAGTTTTTCAGCACATTCCGTCTTGGTTTTAGCAGTGACATTTTTGGTTATGGGTAAGCCGTTGTCGTCATAACCTACGACTACTCGACCTTCCCATCGTCCGTCTTTCCTAAGTCGAAGCGTTCCCTCTCCCTGCTTTCGTCGTTTAGCCATTCTCAACACCTCCGATAATTTCGTCCATAAAATTACCCACGATTCTCGCCGCGCTTTTCTGCATATCGGTGGTAACGTGGGTATAATTATCTAAAGTAAAACTTGCATTCGCGTGACCGAGAATTCCCGATAACGTTTTTGCATCCACACCACCCGCGATAGCGTGAGTTGCGAACGTGTGACGCAGGTCGTGAAAGCGTATTAACGGCAGACCAGCTTGCTTTAATATTGTTTTTAATCTACCATATGCACATTGCGGATTCATCGGTTCTTTAGCATTGCGTAAATTAGGGAATATCCATTCGCTGTATGAATTTTCTTTTCGTTGTTGAAGAAGATCTGCGGTGCTTGGCGGAAGCAAGATTTCTCGCAAGCCTGTTTTGGTTTTAGTTTCTCCGATAAGTATAACGCCGTTTATGGTTTTTCCAACGCTGCGCTTTACTCTTAATGTGCCGCAGTTCTCGTCAAAATCTTCCCATCTTAATCCGCATATCTCTCCCTTGCGGAGCCCTGTGGTTATCTCGGTGTAGAAGAAATCGTACCACCGTTCATCAGCTTTTATAGCTTCAATAAATCTATCAAGCTGCTCATCGTTCAAAATCTGCTTTGGCGCATAATTATTTCTCGGGAGTGCAGTTCCGTTTGTCGGATTACTCACGAGCAGTCGCTGCTTTACCGCCATGTCAAGCGCTTCATGGAGCATCAAGTGTATTTTTCTGACCATACTATCGGCAAGTTCTATGCCATGCTTTTTATCCGTTTTTACACGACCATTTTTCTTGATAGTGTTATAGAATTTTTGGATTTCCATTGTTGTTAATGCTGACAGCGGACGATTTCCAATATTGGGATTTATCTGATTTTTTATCATCGCGGTGTAGCTGAACAGCGTGTTCGGGCGCACATAACAAGCGATATATTCTGTTAACCATTTGTCAAGCCACTCGCTTAACATCATATTGCAATCTTCGCTCAGATCAGCACCGCGATATGTTTCAATTTTGTCGTGTAGCTTTTGGGTTAGCTCTGTTTGAGTTTTTGCAAGGACATATTTATATATCGGCTCTCCATTATTCTTATGTCCTACAACAATTCGACCTTCCCATCGTCCGTCCTCGCGCTTGCGAACCATTCCGTCACCCGACGGTCTGCGTTTTCCCATAACAACACCTCCTTTGTAACCACACATCATACCACAAAAAATCGCAGAAGTCCAGCGGTTTTTTACTTTTATTTTCGATATGACTGTTTGGCGCTGATGAGAACTATAATTTTATCACATTTCCCCAGAGACCGCCCTTTGATAAGCGTCTTTTTTTCTTCAAAATACTACAACGGTCGGCTCTGCCGTCCGATGTGATCTGCGAGGGGGCGGCTTGCCGACTCCTCGCTTTGTCCTGCTTTCAAATAATATTTGCCTTTTTATCCCCTAATCCCATCAAACCGCTTGCTTATTGGACTTAGGGGTGAGAGCTTCTATCTTCTTTCGCCGCTTATCATCCGCGATGGCTTGGTCTATATTTTCGAATTGGCGCTTGTAAAAATACTGCTTTGCTTGCTCAATTGGGAGTATCGTGTAAAGCAGATTTCCGTTGAGTTTCATGCCTTTTGAGTTGAGAACAGCGGTTGGCTATGTGGCTATGAGCTCTCGTTCCTCAAGCTGCCGAATGTATTTACAAACTGTATTCCGTGACATACGGAGTGCCCTACCGATGCTCTTGTAACTCGGATAGCACCGAAATGATTTCCTGTTTTCGCGGTAGAGCAGATATGAGTACACCGCTATCTCGCCATAGGAAAGTCCGAGGCAGAATATCTCGTTAGGCATTGGGAGATAGTCTTTAATTGGATCGCGCTTTGAATATTTCCTTTTCAAATATTGCCCTCACTTTCCCGTTTTTTCATCTATCCAACTCTGTAATTTCTCTTTGGGAACGACCAACCGTGAGCCAACTCTTATTGTGGGAAAATCTTTTTCGTGCATCAGTTCGTAGCTGCTTGACATGGAAACGCCAAGCAGTTTCGCCAGTGTTTCAGCGTTCAAGAATAGCGGCAGTTCCTCGTAGCTTGTGTATAACGCTTGAGTCGGTGTTTTGCCAACCCGGCTATTTGTGTGCTCTTTTCTTTGTTTTATGCGGCTCAATTTTTGAAATATATCTGCTGACACTTATGACAAAAATAATGGCGGCTTATTTTCCAAAGCCGACGTTTACAAAGTCATAACTACAGCAATTCCACTTTAGACTAACCTATATAATGATAATCAAGCCGCAGCAATGTTTGACAGTCACGGTGAAACTCCAGTGGAATTGCTGTAGTATCAGAATTTCAGACTCTGTTCACATTTTCGTGATAGAAACGCAGAAGATTAACGCGAGGATAACGCTTTTTACGTCGGCGGCAAGGTGATATCCCGCTCCTCTGCGGACGTTTGCTTTTTCTGCTGCCGTTCTCTTAACGCAAGGTTCTGTTCCCGAGGTAGAATTTAGAACTTGTTCCAATAGGAGTAGCTCGCAGAAAATTTCGCCGAAAAGACGTGCGCCAATCCTATTAGAACATGTTCTTATATCCAAGTCCATCTCCGATTTGAAATGCTCAACCCCGACGCCGTTCCTGCCGAAGATATGTTCCAACAGTTCCTCGTAATGCTCGGTATGTTCGTATTTATAATCGAGCAGCAAACGCGAGGAATTGTTGCCGCTCACCACGCCAGCGCTCCTGTGCCGCTTGTTTTCGGATATATCGGCTTTATCGACGCCGATTATTATTTCTCTCATTTTGTCCTGCCTTCTTTCTGTGATTTGCAGTTAGTTTTTTCGTTTCAACCTTGTGTAATTCGGAAATCATTTTCCGGTTTTACGGTAAGACCATTCCAAAAAAGCGATATTCAGAAAAGCAAACAGCGCCAGATACAGCGGCATGATCCATATGCCAACCGCCTGTTGGAGCTTGCCGAATGCCGTCGGCATGAACGTGCTGCCAAGGTATGCGGAAGCCATTTGAAGTCCGATTACCGCCGCGCTGTATTTTTTTCCGAAGTTAGCGGGAGCCATATGCTGGATCGCGGGGTATATCGGTCCCATGCCTGTGCCGATTATCAAAAATCCGACGGCAGTGAAGATATATCCCTTAAACGGCAGCGCAATAAGTAAAATCCCCGCAAACTCCACCGCAAGCCCGATACGGATCAGCAGGCGGTCTCCGAAACGATTTGAAATAAATCCGGAGATCAGCCTTCCAAGCATCAGTCCGCCGAAAATAAGCGAACCGAACGCGGCGACAAGCTCCTCGCTCATGCCTTGTTTCGTTCCCGCAAAATAGCTTGAGGTCCACAAAAAACAGGTTGCCTCTCCCGCGCAGTAGGCAAAGAAAGCAATCAGCGTCAGCATCACCCCAGGAACCCTTACCGCTTCTTTTATTTCCGCGATCTCTTCGGTTTCCCGTTCTTCTTTTTTGCCGTTTTTCCAAAGCGGCAGAGACAGAATGCAAACGAGCAAAATACCGATTTGTATATACGCCGTCCAACGGTAGCCTTCGCTCCAGCGCGCGTGTTTCAGCGCCAGAGCCATAATATTCGGACTGATTATCGCGCCAAGCCCGTAAAAGCAGTGCAGAAAATTCATCACCGACGACGAATAATGATTTGCCACATAATGGTTGAGCGAAGCGTCGATTGAACCCGCACCCAATCCATAGGGAACGGCGAACAGAAAAAGCATCCAATACCGTGAGGCATGAGAAAAACCGAGAAGTCCGGCAACGGTCAGAAATATCGAACCGATCACAATCCATTTTGTATGGAGTTTTTTTATCAGCTTCGGACCGATAAGCGCCGATATAATGGTCATAAAGGATATCGTCATGGAAACATAGCCGGCGTACGACGAGGGCACGCCAAAGGCTGTCTGCATGGTGGGCCACGCGGAACCGAGCAATGAATCGGGCAGCCCCAGACTTATAAAGGCGAGATAGATCACGGCGATAAGAAGCGAAGCCATATGTTGTTTTCCCTCTCTTTTTATTGTAATGACGGTTCACATAGACCGTAACCGCTTTCGCCTAAATTACGGTCAGTACTGTTATCAGTATATCATTTGTTGATATCCATATCAAGACAGAATTTAAGCGATTTGTATATTGTTTATAAATTTAAGTATATTTTTTGTACAAATGCAACAAATCGGAATATGGATATCGGTCACAGTGAGATAGCCGATTATTTTGATCCGAAGTGGATCAAACTTTTGCACTCTCTGTTCATCTTACATTCGCCGCACAGCGGTGTTTTTCTGCATACCGAGATGCAGTGATCGAGTATCAACCAATGAAAATATCCGTATATCCGCGCGTCCTTTGGCAGATTATTTTCAAAGAAGATACGGATTTTCTCATCGTCCTCAAAATCAAAGCCGAGCCTTGACAAAAACCTCCGAGTATAAGCGTCGATTATAAAACTCGGCTGATAGAGCGCGTATACAAGTATCACGTCCGCCGTTTCCGCGCCTATTCCCTTGAGCGATAGCAACTCGTTTCGGAGTGTCTGTAACGGCACTTTTTGTGTTTCCTGTACCGAATAATTATATTTTTCAAACCACTTGACCAACAATTTTATTGTTCGCGCTTTGGATTTATAAAAGCCGCACGGCGCGATCAGCTTCTGTAATTCCTCATCGGATAAGCTGGCGATGAATTTCGGTGAAAGCTTATCCTTGAACGGTTCGCAGGTTTTTTCCACGCTGCTCCAGGCAGTATTCTGTACTAAGACCGCCTGAAACATTACCGTAAACGCGTCGTCGCTCCACCAGCGCGGCTTGCCGTATGCGTTCAATAACTCGTTATAAATTTCATTCGCATTCAATTATACTCACCTTGACATTTTGCGCAGAAAACGCTGCTCCTGCCACCGATAACACTTTTATAAAGCATGTTTCCGCAAATCGGACAGGGTTGCCCCTCTCTTCCGTAAACCTTTAAAAACGGTGTGTTCCGATAATCCCGCCCATTTGTTTCAAGATATTCCTCGGGAGTAATCGTATTTTTCTCAATGAAAAAAATGAGCAGCTCGGGAATGGTTTTTGCTAGCCGTTCCCATTCCCCAAGACTCAAAGAATTAGCGGCGCGGCTAGGATTTATTTTCGCGGAGAATAAAATTTCGTCGGAATAAATATTCCCGATACCGGCAACAGTGCTCTGATCGAGCAGACATTCTTTGACCGCCTTTCTGCGTTTTCCGAATTTCTCTTGAAGATACTCCGCAGTCAAGCACTCGTCAAACGGCTCTATGCCGAGCTTCGCAATACTGCTGTATGTATCGTCCTCGCCGCCTTTTATCAGCCAGAACCGTCCGAAACGTCGTGTATCGGAAAACCGCAGTTCTTTATTTTTGCTCAATTCAAAAATAACGTGCGTGTGATTTTCAAGCGGATAATTTTTCGGCGTGACAAGTAAACAACCCGTCATTCGCAAATGAAGAATTATTTTATCGCCGCTTTTTAATTTTATAATCAAAAATTTTCCGCGCCTGTTTACGGCAGAAATTTCCTGCCCGATGATTTGGTCTTTAAACTCATCGGCTGTCGGATACGAAATAATTTCCGGGCGGTTCAGCGTAATATTTTTAATAGTCAATCCCTTGATTTGCGGCTCTGTGACACGTCTTATCGTTTCAACCTCGGGTAATTCCGGCATTGTTATTTCCCCTTTCGTGCGGATTTTTTGATCTGCTCATGATAAAAATAATTGACGATAACAGGCGGTGCGGAAAAATCTCTTGTCAAGCTGTCGTCGTTCGTCACGTAGTCAAGCCCGATATTCGCGGCAAATCCGCGCAGTTCCTCATCAAGTTTTCGCCAATATTCGTGGTTATTTTTGCTGTAAATCTCCGTGTAAAGCGGCAATAATTGCGGATATTTTTCCGAGATATAATCCATAATTACCGATTTATAACCACCGCGCAGATTTAAATTTTCAAGCCAAATTAAATTGCATTGTGTTTTCGCGCGTTCGATTATCGCTTTTACGTCCGTTATTTCGGGGAATATCGGCGAAATAAAGCAGGTGGTGCGCACTCCCGCGTCATGAAATTTCTTCATCGCCGCCAGCCGCCGTTCAATCGATACCGCGCTGTCCATATCCTCGCGAAAGTTCTCGTCGAGCGTATTTATCGACCACGAAACCCGCGCGTTGGGAAAGCTTTTTATCAGTTCCAAGTCGCGCCGAATAAGATCGGATTTTGTGGCGATACTGAGTTTCGAGCCGCTGTCTTTTAATTGTTCCAATAACGCGCGGGTCCGTTCGAATTGCTCTTCTTGAGGATTGTACGGGTCGGTCACGGAACCGATAAACAGCTCTTTTCCCGCGTATTTTCGCGGATTCTTTATCTCCGTCCAACGTTTCACGTCAAGAAACGTTCCCCATTCCTCGGAGTGTCCCGTAAACTGTTTCATAAAGCTCGCGTAGCAGTACTTACACGCGTGAGTGCAGCCGACATACGGGTTTACGGAGTATTCGCACACGGGCAGATTCGACTTTGTAAGAATACTTTTTGCTTCAATTTCCTTGATGATCGGCATAATTCCTCCGCTGTTTCAGCTTCATCATATCGCGCATATCCTCAAATCCAAGATTTCGGTATAGCGCTCTGCCCGCGCTTGAAGTTTCCAGATAGATTTTTGTAATTCCGCGCGATTTTGCCTGCGCAATAAGCCACTCTACGACATCTTTTCCAACGCCGTTTTTTCGGTAATTCGGGTCGGTAAAAATATTCATTAAATACGCGCATTTTCCCGACGGATTGTCGGGCGAGGGCATTTCGCGGTAAATGCAAACGCCGCCGCAGCCGATAATTTTATCCCCGTCATAAGCAAAACAGGCAATATGACCGCCGCTTTCGATTTCCGACAAATAATATTCGCGGTTTTCTTTTTCGAGGTCGGAAAGCGATTTTTCGAGCGGCACGGAAAACACCTCGCGCAGCACTGTTATACGCCATTTCATAAGCTCGTCAATATTCTCGATATACGCTTTTTTGATCGTTACATTCATACGGCGCTCCCCGCTTTTATCACGACGGGCAGACGCTCCTTGTCGGGTTTGCCGTTGCTGTTGAGGGGAATTTTCGCCATTTTAACGATAAATTCGGGGATCATAAATTCAGCGAGATCATCGGACAATTCACGCCGAATTTCCGAAACTTTTATATCTTTTTTTGACGGTACAACGTAAGCTATCATATATGACAGACCGTCCTCGTCGGAATACGCGCGAACGACCGCCTGTTCTACGCCGCCACACTGATACAGCCGCGACTCGACTTCCGCAACCTCAACGCGCTTTCCGTAGATCATTATCTGAGAATCCTTGCGGTGCAAAAACGCTATATCCCCGCTCGACAAAATGTATCCGAGATCGTCGCTGCGGTACATTATCTCTCCGTTTCGCAGCTTTTCGAACGCCTTATTTTCCTCGTCATGATCGCCGATATATCCGAGCGAAACGCCGTCGCCGTAAATGCAGACCTCGCCGATCTCGCCGTTCGGCAGTTCGTTTCCGCTCGCGTCAAGAATATGTATCTCCGCGCCTTTAACGGGTTTGCCGATAGGGTATGTACCGTCCTCAAGAACCGCGCCCGCATTGCAATGATAATAGGACGCGCAAACTGTCGTTTCGGACGGACCGTAGGTGTTATAAACTTCCGCTTGGGAAAGCAGCTTGTCCGTGTAAGCTCCGCGCAGAACGTCGCCGCCGCTTATCAAAAGACGAAGCGATCTCGGAATTTCGGGAAGATGATTCATTTCCGCGAGAAGATACGGAAAACCGCTTAACATAGTTACGCCGTGCCGCTCGACAAAGCTCATCAGCGAACGAACATCGGTCTTGTCCTCATCGGACGGTATCGCGATCGCGGCGCCGTTGAGCAGGCTTGCGAAAACCTCTTCCACAAAAATATCGAACGAGCAGACCGAATATTGCAGCATAATATCGCCGACCGTCGGGTGAAACTCATTCTCGAACGCGCGAACGTAATGGCAGACATTGCGGTTTGTGACGCACACGCCCTTGGGTCTGCCCGTCGTTCCCGATGTGTAGAGAACGTAGGCGGGCTTGTCGGGAGCGGACAAGTCGGCGCTTTCCCCCGCCGTTTCCATTCCGCATATCTCGCAGTCCGTGAGCCGCGCGGGCAGACCGTTCAGCTTGGCAGTGAACGCATTTTCCGTGAGAACAAAATCGACCGCCGCCTCTTCCATCATAAAAGCTATCCGTTTTGCGGGGAAACTCGGTTCGGCGGGAACATATCTCGCACCGCGCTTCAGTACCGCCAAAATAGCCGCGATCATCTCCGCACGGTGATTCATTACTATCCCGACGCTTGTCAAATTTTCGGGAAACGTTGCGGCGATCTTGTCCGTAAGCTCGGATAACTCGCCAAATGTCAGCGTGCGCTCGTTTTCGATTATCGCCGTTTCTTTTTTGTACATCTCGGCGGTATTTTTAAAATAAGAGTAAATAGTGTCCATGGTTTTCCTCCGTTAACGTTTTAATATCCATGCGATTCCGCTTGCGGTGCGCTCTACGGCATTTTGAAAATGATTGCCCTTGTTTACTTCAAAATAAGTTTTAACGCCGTTTTCGCGGTAGAATTTCTCTATCTCACGCGTATTTTCTTCCACGGTTTTCAAAACGGATTCCGCGTTTTATGTTCCCTGTCTCCAAGCGAAAAATACAAATAATCGGGACGCCTTTTCAGCTTATTTTCAAAAACAAACTCCTTGAAATCGGGAAACCAAAGCGATCCCGACATACTCGCCGCCCGCGCGAAAATATCCGTTTTGTAAAGCAAATAAACCGCGAACAATCCTGCCAAAGAATACCCCGCTATACCGCGCCATGAAACGCTTTTCAAGCCGTTCTCCGCGCGCGGGATTATTTCGTTTTCAAGCAGCTTTAAATACTCGTCCGCGCCGCCCGTGCACGGCGTATCGTTCTGTGATATAGGCGGTATTTCCCACGGGCACATATCGTGATCCCAATTCAAATTACTTATTGTCACAAGCGTAAAGTCGGGGAATTGCCTTGCCAACAGCATATTGTATATTTCATCACCAATATCCGCGAACATATTCAAATAAATGACGGGATCGTCCGCATCGCCGCTCGGATAGACCGTGACGGTTTTGCCGCTGATTTCAAAGCGTTCCACTTTAAAGTTCACCCCTTTAAAAACGATTTTTGCGCGCCTTGAACCATTGTGTCCTCAGGCTTTAAATTCCCGAGCAGCAGCGGAGAATCAGCATCGTGCAGCTTGAAATTATCGAACGCTTTTTGCGGATTTTTATTCGCGTAGCAATATTTGCAGCCGTTCAAACAAGTATCGTATGCGCCGATATCGCGGCTTTCAATGCAGTGGCAGCCTTGCCTCATACCCTTGTGTTTCAAGTCTTTGAATTTAATTTCATTTGCATTTCCGAGAATTTCCAGCGTCATACAACCCGACGAATGAATTTTGTAACGCGAAAAATCGCCGTTCGTGCCGCAAGTCTGAATAAAAATTCCGTTCTTTTCCGCAATCGCGCCAAGCCCTTTCGCAATTTTATTCATATCATCTTCCGAAAACGGTATTATTTCGGGCATATTATATTCGAGCTTTTTATACATTTTCACGAAGCTGAAAATACAGCGGTCGATGTGCGGCGCTAATTTCTCCGCCATTTTCGCGAACGTTTTAAGATGCCGCTCTATGGTGTATTTTTTGGTGAGCAAAACGGGGTCGTAACGCCACGCGACGCGCTGTTTTCCAACTATTTTTGAAAGCTCGATAAGCGTCTTTATGCTCTCGTCAATTTCGGGAACGCCCGGCTCGACGTCCTTGCTGTAAGCGGTGATTGTGTAGTGAAAATAGGTGTTGAATTTATCGGTAATTTCGTGCAAATTCGGCAAAATCGTCGCGTAATTTTTTGAGCAAAAAACCACGCAGTCCACCTTATCCGGAGTCAATTCATAGCGCGTGACTTTATTCGGAAACAGCGGATTTCTTGACAGCACGTAACCCTCGCGAAACCGCTTTAACAGCCACTCCGTGTAATATTGAACGGTATCCGTTCTGCCTCCTGTGTTGATTATCATAATTACACCTCTTTTTAAATTACCATTTTCCGAAATGCATTGCCTCACGCGCGTTTCGTTCAACCTGTTCGAGAACGGCGGTGTTTTCCTCGGGATAGCCTATGCCGATATAACATGGCATTGTGTATCCTGCCGGCGCGCCGACTGCCCTTGCAACGTTTGCGCCCTCGTTTCCCACGGGTATCCTCATCGAACAAGCGAGCCCCTCCGCCGCTGCCGCAAGAAAAATATTTTCAATGCAGCACCACATCGCCGCGAGGTTCATTGAGCCGCTGCCTTTGCAAAACGGTAAAATCACGCAGCCGCTTTGGGCGAGCATTGTGTACTGTTTCGGCATTGCGTAAGCGTACATTTTCTGCTGCGGAGAAGCGGTTTCCGGCGCGGGTTTTCCGTTGAGGTATCCTTCCGCGTATGCCTTTGCGAATTGTAGCGCGTTATCTTTTTCCTGTTCATCACGAAGAATTATAAACTCCCATTCGCGTTGATGATTATGCGTAGGAGCCTGCATTCCTGCACTTATAATTCGCTCCATAGCATCGTCCGCAACAGGCGTATTTTTCAATTCGCGGATCGTTCTTCTGTTTTTGATCGTGTCATAAAATTCCATAGTAATTACCCCTTTATTTCATTAAATTTTTGGCGCATAAGCCCTGAAAATAATTCGGTTAAGCGCACCAATTCCGCGATGTCTTTGTCGGAAAGCTCCGCCATAGCGTTTATTTCGGCGTTCGCGGCGGGCGGAATGATTTTTTTGACGTATTTTTTGCCCTCACCCGTTAGGCGGACTATTTTGTTGCGGCGGTCGGTTTCGGACTCTTTCAGCGAAACATAACCAAGCTTCATAAACTTTTTGATGATCGCGCTGACGGTCTGTTTTGTCGCGGACAGTCGCTCGCAGATCTCCGACTGCAAACAGCCCTCGGGCGCGAACCAAATAAGGTCGAGCACGAAAAGTTCTTTCGCCGTCAATCCGTGTTTGCGCGAGTGGCTTTCGTATGCGGCGAACTGCACATCACGCAGCCTGCAATACCTATTCACAAATTCCCTCACTTCTTCTCGTTCCATAAAATAACCTCGCTTATAAAATGATAGACAGTCGAATATCGGACTATATGCTTATTATAATTTATCGTTTGGGAAAAGTCAAGTGCTTTTTTGAACTTTCACACAACTTTCACGTTTATGGTATGCGGATGTTTGCGTCGTTGAGTATAACAAGTTATCCAAAAGGACAAGTATGTGAAAAACTTTGGGTGTAGGAGCAGTTCCTTATTAAAAACATTATGGTATCGGCGATATGGCAAAGCTGTCAAAGAGTTGCTTCCAGAGTGATATAAAATGATTTGCCCTATTCTTTGTTTAATGCGGCTCAAATTTTGACTTGATTTTTCCTCTTTTCTATGATATAATAACGTTAGATTTAGAAATTTCTTCTTGGTGAACGTGAAAAAGTTGACCACATATCTGACCATAGACAGCTCTGGAGTACATGGAAACAATGGATACAAGACCGCCAAAGAGGATTTGCCGTGGAGCGGAAACGGCTATAAAAAGCCATTCGCGGCGGAGAGGCATTAAATTCACTCTTCGGGACGCAGAGGTCGCGTGTTCAAATCACGTCGTCTCGACCATGATATTGTGATCAAATAGATATTATGCCTACAAACGGTGGTATAAAGCCATTTGTGGGCATAAATCTTGCAAAAAACAGGATTCACGGTCCACAGATATTTTCGACACGAAATAGGACTTGAACCCTTTAGCAACAAAATTTTTGCAGTTGAATTTGTGCAGATTATACATATTATAAGTATTGCAATATATGTTGCTCAGTCATCTCGGATAATGGCGTTACCACTGTTTTGTGGGAAACGCAATTTGGAGGTGATTAAAATAAATAGTTTTTTAAGTTGGATCGGCGGTAAAAAATTGAGCCGCGACATAATAATCCCCTGTTTCCCTCTGTATTACGAGCGTTATATAGAGGTGTTCGGTGGCGGCTGGATACTTTTCGCAAAGCCGCCCGGTAACGATCATGAAATATTCAACGACGCAAATTCAAATATTTCAAATACAGAAAATGTACCGTTACAGGTAAGGTGTTGTGGATTGATGAAATCCATTGTCGCCATAAAAAGCTGTTAAGTCAGGGCGGTACGGACGATTACAAAAATCCGATAAAATCCAGCTTGACAAAATAAACAAACTCCGAGTGTTAACGGGTAACACCGCTATTTAATTGTTTTGATAACTTTGAAAATGATACCAATTCGATGAGATTGTAATATTGATGGAACGCCGTGTGCGGTGAAAGCCGCATGCACGGTGTGGAACGAGGGAAAAGGCGGAGATTACTTCAAGGCCTTACCTATCGTTATTTCTCAGGCAAAACGTCCATGCAAACAGCGGGTACTGCCAGCAGTACAGCAGTGCGAAAAGGCAGTTTGCCGTCATTGTGCCGAATAAGATACAGCACAGCGCGATCACAAGCGTTATTGCCGCGGAAGCCGCCGAGAAGATAATGTATGCTCTCCGGGTAAGGAGGAGTTCGCCGCCGCTCACATCAAGCTCTCCGTGCAGACCGAATATTCTGTAAAACCCAAACAGCGCGATATTCAACAATGTTATCACAATAAAAAACAGAATATACATTATCATGGGCAGCATACTGTTCATGAAAAGGTCAAGGAAGAACGCACCTGTTTTGAGTACGGGTGTGAAGTCCGTTCCGTCGACGATCATCTCGTCAACATTCTCGGCATATTGCGTATTGACCGCGGTCAAGCTGCAAAAACAAGACGTGAAAATTATCGTGAATACCGCCGAAACTATGGACAGTACAGTAAATATCGCAAAATGTTTTTTCATAGCGTCAGTTTTTCAAACTCTGGAGCGGAGCGGGGATACGTCCGCCGCGCGAGATGAACTTCGAGGAGCTGAAACGGCTTACGGGCATAACGGGACCGCTTCCGAACAGCCCGCCGAATTCGAGCGTATCGCCCTCCTTCATTCCGATAGCAGGGATAACGCGCACCGCGGTAGTCTTGGAGTTCACCATGCCGATAGCTGCCTCATCCGCGATTATTGCCGAGATAGTGTCCGCGGAGGTATCTCCCGGGACTACGATCATATCCAGTCCTACCGAGCAGACAGCCGTCATTGCCTCGAGCTTTTCGAGCGACAGCGAGCCGCGGTTTACTGCGTCGATCATTCCAGCGTCCTCGGAGACGGGGATAAATGCGCCCGAAAGCCCTCCGACGTGCGAGCTTGCCATTACGCCGCCCTTTTTGACCGCGTCGTTGAGCATTGCCAGACACGCGGTAGTACCGTGAGCGCCGCAGCTTTCAAGACCTATCTCTTCAAGAATATGTGCCACCGAGTCGCCGACCGCGGGGGTAGGCGCTAATGAAAGATCTACAATACCAAACGGCACACCCAAACGCCTTGAAGCCTCGGTACCGACAAGCTGACCCATACGGGTTATCTTGAACGCGGTCTTTTTGATAACGTCCGCTATCTCGCTTATATTTGCGTCCGGGTGCTTTTCGAGAGCCGCGCGGACCACTCCGGGACCCGAAACGCCGACGTTGATCTCGCAGTCGTATTCGCCCACGCCGTGGAACGCGCCCGCCATAAAGGGATTGTCCTCGGGAGCGTTGCAGAACACGACTATCTTAGCCGCGCCGAAGCAGTGGTCATCCTTGGTCTTTTCGCTTGCCTCGCGGATAATTTTGCCCATCATAGCCACCGCGTCCATATTGATCCCCGCCTTGGTCGAGCCGACGTTGACGGAGGAGCAGACGTTGGTGGTCTCGGCGAGCGCCTCGGGAATAGACTCAATAAGCTCCTTGTCGCCCGCGGAAAAGCCCTTGTGGACAAGCGCGGAGTAACCGCCGACATAGTTTACGCCCGTGCCCTCGGCAACGCGCTGAAGTGTCCTCGCGTACTTTACGGGCTCGCCTGAGGCCGCCGAAACGATAGATATCGGGGTTACGGAAATGCGCTTGTTGATTATCGGGATACCGTACTCCTTTTCAATATCCTCGCCCGTCTTAACGAGATTTTCCGCCTTGCGCATCATCTTCTCGTAAATTTTATCGCAGGCGCGGTCAGCGTCGCTGTCGATACAGTCAAGGAGCGAGATACCCATTGTCGTGGTGCGTATGTCGAGGTTTTCCTCCTGTATCATCTTTATGGTCTCTAAAATATCGCCTGTATTAAGCATTGTGTATAATTCTCCCTTTTAAATTTTGTGCATAGAGTTGAAAATATCCTCGTGCATAACGTGTATCTGCAAGCCCATCTCGGTGCCTGCGTTTTTCAGCTTTTCGGCGAAGTCGATATAATCTATGGTAAGCTGTGATATCTCGATCATCATAGTCATGGCGAACAAATCCTGCATAATGGTCTGCGTCACATCCATGACGTTAGCCTTGTATTCCGCGCATATCCCGCTCACCTTTGCGAGAATTCCGACTGTATCCTTACCGATAACGGCAACTACTGCTCTCATAATTCCTCCTGTTCTGCGGTCAAAATGTCTAAAAATTTGCCCCGCAACCGTTGATTTTTTATATCTTCTACTCTATTATACTAAAAAAAATCAAAAAAGTAAATCTATTCCTAGACAAATTTGAAATTTTGTGATAAAATAATAAAAGTAGAGAAATGCCGAGGGTGATTTATGTATATTTTTGCGGTATCGGCATAAAAGCAAAAGAAGGGTCAAATTAACATAATATGGAAGAGAAAACGCTGATAGATATTCACTGTCACTCGAATCTGTCACCAGACAGCGCAGAGGAGCCTATGGATATGGCGGCGCGAGCCTGTGAGCTCGGTGTAAAGCATTTTGCGCTGACAGACCATATCGAGCTTGATGAGTTTGGCGACGGCGAGTGGGATTATTGGTCGTCTATCGAACGGTCAAAGCCGACGTTTGAGCGGCTGAAATCGGAGTTTGACGGAAAGATGAAGGTATATTACGGAGCGGAGATAGGTCAGCCGCTGTATGACCTGCCGACCGCCGAGAAGATACTTGCGGGGCATGATTACGACTTTGTTATAGGCTCGGTTCACCGAACGGAGCATTACGAACATATGAGCAGGATACCCGATACCGAATTCGACAGGCGGCGGGTGCTTAAGGAATATTTCGACGAAATGCTGGAGCTTGTCGAATGGGGACGGTTCTGCACGCTTGCGCATATGACGTTCCTCATGCGGTTCGTGAATATCGACACGTGCTCGAGATTGGTCACGGAAAAGGACAGACGCTGCGACGCGGTTTTCGGGGAGTATAATACGATAATTGACAAAATATTGGAAATAATCGTTAAAAAGGATATTGCGCTTGAGGCCAATTCCTCGGGATACCGCCGCGGTCTCGGAGGTCCTATGGCGGGTGCGGCGTTCATAAAGCGCTACCGCGAGCTTGGCGGCAGGATGATAACGGTCGGTTCCGACGCGCATATGGCATGCGACGTAGCCGCCGATATCCCGCGCTGCTATGAACTTTTGAGGGAACTGGGATTTAACGAGGTCTGCGTGTTTGAAAAGCGCGAGCCGAAGTTTATAAGAATATAGGCATAACAAACAGCGGTGCTCCGCCGCCGCAAGCAGGCGGCGTTTCCGAAGTGTATTGAAGCGGGACGCGGGCAAAATCGCCTGATTGGTTCGTACAAGGCGCGAGCAGTGCAAGCTTATGCCTTTTAAACTTAAGGAGGACAAGATGAACACTAATAAATTACTTGACTTACTGCGCCAGAACGCGCGGCTTTCAAACGCCGAGCTTGGCGTAATGCTCGGCGAAAGCGAGAGCGCGGTCGCCGAGGAGATATCCCGATTGGAGCGCGATGGTATCATTATGGGCTACTCCGCGATAATCGACGAGGAAAAAGCCGATGAGAACGGCGTGACCGCGATAATCGAGCTTAAAATAACTCCCGTAAAGGACTGCGGCTTCGACGACCTCGCGCATACCATTATGGCATACGAGGAAGTGGACAGCGTGTTCCTGCTGTCGGGAGCAAACGACCTTTCCGTAACGATAAGCGGAACGAGCCTGCGCAACGTCGCGCTGTTCGTCTCGGAGCGCCTTGCCGTTCTGGACGGCGTTCTGTCCACGACTACTCATTTCATTTTGCGTCGTTATAAAGAAAAAGGACATATCTTCAACGAGGACAATTTTGACGACAGGGGGCTGGTTTCCCCGTGATGGACTATGATAATCTGATCCCGCAGAAAATTAGGGATATTCAGCCGTCGGGAATACGCAAGTTCTTCGATATCGCGCAGCATGTTGAGGGCGTTATTTCGCTGTCGATCGGCGAGCCCGACTTCAAGACGCCGTGGGCGGCTCGCAAGGAGGCTATAAATATCCTCGAAAAAGGCAAGACCGCGTATACCGCCAACAGCGGACTGATTGAGCTGCGGAAAACGGTATGCAATTATCTGAAAAATTTCATACATACGGAATATGACCCCGAACGAGAGGTCATCATTACCGTAGGAGGTTCGGAGGCTATCGATCTTGCGGTGCGCGCTATGATCGAGCCGGGCGACGAGGTTCTCGTTCCCGAGCCGAGCTTTGTGTGCTATTCGCCGATAGTGTCGATGATGGGCGGCACCGCCGTGCCTATTGTTACTAAAGCCGAGGATAAGTTCCGCCTGACAGCGGCGGCGTTAAAGGAGAAGATAACCCCGAAAACAAAGCTGCTCGTCCTGCCGTACCCTAACAACCCTACGGGCGCCGTAATGCGCCGCGGGGACCTGGAGGCGATTGCGGAGGTGTTGCGCGGCACGAATATCGTGGTCGCGAGCGACGAAATTTATGCGGAGATGACCTACAACGGCGTAAAGCATGTCTCCATTGCCGAAATGGATGGTATGCGCGAGAGAACGATTGTTATCAGCGGATTTTCAAAGGCTTACGCAATGACGGGCTGGCGGCTTGGATATGTCGCGGGTCCTCAGCCAATAATAAAGCAGATGCTCAAGCTTCATCAGTACTGCATAATGTCAAGCCCGACGGTGAGCCAATACGCGGCGATTGTCGCTATGGAGAAATGCGCCGCGGACGTGGAGCATATGGTCGAGGAGTACGATATGCGGCGGAGACTGGTGGTCAAGGGCTTTAACGATATGGGACTGGAATGCTTCGAACCCGAGGGCGCGTTCTATGTGTTCCCGTGCATAAAGTCGACGGGAATGACGAGCTCGGAGTTCTGCGAGCGGCTTGTGTATGAAAAAAAGGTCGCGGTGGTGCCCGGTTCGGCGTTCGGCGAGAGCGGCGAGGGCTTTGTGCGCGTTTCCTACGCATATTCGGTAACGCACCTCACGACCGCGCTGGCGAGGATCCGCGAGTTTCTTGAGGAGCTTAAAAAGTAAAACATTGCCCGACAGGAGTTGAACAGATGAACGAAATCTCACTCTGCGCATACGCAAAGCTGAATTTGTATCTTGATATAACGGGAAAGCGCAATGACGGATATCATTTGCTGGAGACGGTAATGCAGAGTGTTGACCTCTGCGATATCGTAACGATAAAGATGAGCGAAAAGGTGGGCGCGTCGACGGTCGGGTGCTCCGACCCTAGGATACCCGACGGCAGGAAAAATATCTGCTTTAAGGCGGCGAATTACTTTTATACAGCCGCGAGAAGATACCCGGCAAGCGAGATATTTATCGAGAAGCGGGTGCCGTGCGCGGCGGGAATGGGCGGCGGCAGCGCCGACGCGGCGGCGGTCCTAATAGGCTTGAACAAGCTTATGGGCGAGCCGCTGAGCCAATCACAGCTGTTGAATGTAGCTGCGCGGACAGGCGCGGACGTGCCGTTCTGCTTGGTCGGCGGGACTAAGCTGTGCCGCGGTGTGGGCGACGATATCCGAAACGAGGTCGAGCTGCCCGAGCGTGTGTATCTGTTGGTAATGCCTGATTTTCTGTGCGATACTCACGGCGCGTATGTTATTTACGACGAGAACCCGCTGCCGCAGAGAAACGCGATGAAGCGTTTTTTGAAGTCCGGTGAGGACTTTCCCAAGGCGATGTACAACGTGTTCGGGGTGCTGTACGAGAACGAGAAGATAGACGGCATTATCGAAAAGCTAAAGTCTCTTGGCGCGGAGGGCGCGTGCCTTACGGGGAGCGGATCGGCGGTGTTCGGGGTGTTCAAGGACGAGCGGTCGGCAGCCGAAGCCGCAAAGGAGTTCCCGAATTACTTCACGGCGGTCTGCAAGCCGCTGAAATACGGAACGCGGATAATTGATTTAAAGATAGAGGAAAAAAGCGATAATTACGGCAATAACAGCAGCAATAATGTGACCGAAGACGCATAAATTCGACGGTACTTTTGGTCGTTATGAACAGCAGCGGGGTAACGGTCGGCGCATTTTAGGCGCTGTAAAATAAATTCAGCGCAATGAGGTTAAGTGAGCGGAGCGTGGCTCGCCGAAATTGCGGAGCTTTTAAAATAAGGAGGTTCTATGGTTAGTTTGCAAAATCATGTCGGGAAGATAACTATTTCTCCCGAGTACTTTTCGGAGCTTATCGGGAATACGGTAACGAAGTGCTTCGGCGTGATCTCGATGAACGTGTCGGGAATCCGCGAAACGCTCGCGGCGGCATTCCCGCTGAGGAAAAAGGACAAGAGCGCAGCCGAGCGCGGAGTTAAGGTGCGGTTTGTCAAGGATAAGCTACTTATCGATCTGCATATTTCGCTTATGTACGGAGTGAATATGAACGCGGTGGTAAGGTCGATAATAAACAAGGTCGGCTATACGGTGGAGCAGAGCACGGGTATCGGCGTGGAAAAGGTTAATGTATATGTGGACAGCATAAGAGTATAAATTAGGAAGGGAAATTTGTAACGATGACGATTTCGGGAAAGCTCCTTCGTGACGCGGTTATTTCGGGAGCGAACAATATTTACAATCACAGACAGGAGGTCGACGAGCTGAACGTGTTCCCGGTGCCCGACGGCGATACGGGAACAAATATGTCGATGACGATAAAGAACGCGGTCGGCGAGCTGAAAAACACCTCCGACGGCGCGACGGCGGGCGAGGTCGCGAAAAAAGCGGCTTCGGCTATGCTCCGCGGCGCGAGAGGAAACTCGGGCGTTATCCTGTCGCTGATATTCAGAGGGCTGTCAAAGGGGCTGTCGGGCAAGGAGACCGCTTCGGCGGAGGACTTGTCGGCGGCGCTGAAAATAGGCGTTGACGCGGCGTACAAGTCGGTTATGAAGCCTACCGAGGGTACGATACTCACGGTCGCGAGAGAGGGTTGCGAGAATACGGTTTCCGCGGTGGGAACCGATGCGGTTAAATTCCTTAAGAAGTACATTGAGGCGGCTAAGGCGTCGCTCGAAAAGACTCCCGAGCTGCTCCCCGCGCTGAAAAAGGCGGGCGTTGTGGACGCGGGCGGCATGGGCTTTATCGTGATACTCGAGGGTATGCTCAGCGTTATTGAAAACGGCGTTATGATAGAGAGCGCGGACGAGGTCAAGCCTGCTGCTCCCGCTGCCGTTGCGGCTGCCGAGGAGGGTGTAAAATTCGGGTATTCCGCAGAGTATTCGATATTGCGCAATACCTCCAAGGACGTTTCGGCGCTGCGCGCTTATCTTGAAACTATCGGCGATTGCGTTGTGGTTGTTGACGACGAGGAGCTGATAAAGGCGAACGTCCGCACCGACCACCCCGGAAAGGCTATTGAGGAGGGTTTGAAGTTCGGCGAGCTCACCAAGGTCAAGATCGAGAATATGCGCGAGCAGCATAAGAGCCTTATCAAGGCGGACAAGGCGGTGCAGAGCCACAAAAAAGCACCCGTCGAGCCGACCAAGGACACCGGCTTTGTCGCGGTAGCGGCGGGAGCGGGTATCGAGGCGCTGTTTAAAGACCTAGGCGTTGATAATGTAGTCCGCGGCGGTCAGACCATGAACCCGTCCACCGAGGACATTCTCGAAGCTGTTGAGCAGACGCCCGCTCATAACGTTTTCGTGCTGCCAAACAACAAGAATATTATAATGGCGGCGGAGCAGGCGGTCAAGCTTGCGGACAGGAACGTCTGCGTTCTCCAGACGAGGACTATTCCGCAGGGCATTTCGGCAATGATGAATTACGCTCCCGACGTCGATTTCAAGGCAAACAGGAGCGCTATGACGGAGGCTATCGACAACGTGGCGAGCGGACAGATAACGTTCGCGGTGCGCGACAGCGAGTACGACGGTCACAAGATAAAGCAGGGAGAAATCCTTGCGATGGACAACGGCAGGATAGTGTTCACCGAGAAGAACCTTACAAAGTCTCTGGTAAAACTTACCAAGCGGCTTGTTACTTCCGCTTCGAGTTACATTACGGTGATGTACGGCTCGGACGTTTCGGACGAGGACGCAAACGAGGCTTACGAGGCACTGCGCTCGAAAATAAGCGGCGATATCGACATTGTGCTGGTAAACGGCGGTCAGCCCGTGTATTACTACATAATCTCGGTTGAGTAACGCAAAATGGAAATAACGTATCTCAAGGGCGTGGGTCCGAAAAGAGCGGAGCTGTATAAAAAACTCCGCATTGAGACCGTTGAGGGACTTACGGAGCTTTACCCGCGCGATTATGTGGATTTTACTAATACGAAGAGTATACGCGAGGCGGAGATCGGTGAGATTTGCGCCTTTCGCGCCGTTGTGGCGAGCAAGCGCTATCCGTCCGGTTATTCGGGCAGAGTGTCGGTGTACAAGGCACTGCTCACCGACGGCGAGGGCGAAATAACGGCTGTGTTTTTCAACTCGCAGTATACGTTCGACAGATTGAATTTAAACCAAGAGTATATTTTTTACGGTAAGATCGGCGGCGACCTTATGGGCCTGCAGATAAGCTCACCTCAGTTTGTGCTGCCGAACGAGGAGGGGCTTATCCCTAAATACCCGCTTACGGCAGGGCTTACGAACGCGGCCGTTATCGCGAATATGAAAACCGCGCTCGCGTTGGTGAAGCGCGGGGAAACGTTTCCCGAAAAGCTGACAGAGCGGTTCGGGCTGCTCGGCGCGGACGAGGCTATGCGGAAAATTCACTTTCCGAAAAGCCGAGAGGAGTATCAAGCGGCGCGGAAGCGTCTCGTTTTCGAGGAGCTGCTCACGCTCAAGCTTGGGCTGTCGCAGCTTAAGAATCGCGGAAAAACACTCTCGGGCGCGGTAATGACGGACGTGGATATGAACCGCTTTTACGCGTCGCTGCCCTTTATCCCGACCAACGCGCAGCTTAACGCGGTCAACGACTGTATCAAGGATATGAAGCGGCTGTTCCCGATGAACAGGCTGATACAGGGCGACGTCGGCTCGGGAAAGACCTTAGTTGCGGCAGCAGCGGCGTATTTTGCGCGCTGCAACGGCTTTACGACGCTCGTTATGGCACCGACCGAGGTGCTGGCCCGTCAGCATTACGACACATTCACGGGTTTCCTTGAGCCGCTCGGAGTAACTATCGGGCTGCTTTCGGGAAGTATGTCCGCCGCCGAAAAGAAGAAAATGCGCAATGCTGCCGAAAGCGGCGAGATCGAGGTGCTTATCGGCACTCACGCGCTGATACAGAAGTCGGTCGAGATAAAGAGGCTCGGGTTGGTTATCGTTGACGAACAGCACCGTTTCGGCGTGGGACAGCGTTCGGCATTAGCCGAAAAAGGCGCAAATCCGCATATTATGGCGATGTCGGCAACGCCTATTCCGCGGACACTGGCTCTTATCGTTTACGGCGATCTGGACGTTTCGATACTGAACGAAATGCCCAAGGGACGTATACCGATAAAGACCTACGCGGTGGATTCGAGCTTCCGCACGCGCGTGTACAATTTTATCAAGAAGCATATCGCGGCGGGGCGGCAGGCGTTTATCGTCTGTCCGAGAGTGGAACAGAGCGAGACCGATCAGAGCGACAAAAAGAGCGCTATCGAGTATTACAACAAGCTTACGGCGGGCGAATTCGCGGGGATACCGACTGGGCTGCTGTACGGCAAAATGAAACAAGCCGACAAGGACGCGGTGATGAACGATTTCCGCGACAACAAGCTGAAGCTGCTGATATCGACGACCGTTATCGAAGTGGGTATCGACGTGCCGAACGCGGTCGTTATGCTTATTGAGAACGCGGAGCAGTTCGGGCTTTCGCAGCTTCACCAGCTCCGCGGACGCGTCGGGCGGGGCTCGGCGGAGAGCTTCTGCATACTGATGACCGACAGCAAATCCGAATATACGCGCGCACGGACAAAGGCAATGGTTGAAACTGCCGACGGCTATAAGATCGCGGATATCGATCTGCAGCTGCGCGGTCCGGGCAACTTCTTCGGTCGTGAGCAGAGCGGTCTGCCGCCTATGCGGGTCGCCGATCTCGCGGACGACGCGGGTCAGCTTGACGAGATCGACGGGCTAGCCTCGGAGATACTTCGTACCGATGCGCGTCTCGAAAAAAACGAAAACGCAGGGTTGCGCGCAAACGTCGCTAAGCTGTTCGGCGGCGTTGACGAATACGGGTGGAACTGATACGAATATATCACGCGGCGCTTTTGTGGATATGCTTGGAGTCTTGCTTTCGTAGTAAACCCGCATATCCGAAGCGCGTTTTCGTGCGTGTTTATTTTTTCAGCCACATAACCGCGATCTGCGTGCGGTGTTCAAGTCCCGTTTTTTCGAGTACAGTGCTTATGTGGTTGCGCACCGTGCCGTTGGAAAGAAACAGCTTTTCCGCTATCTGCTGATTTGACAATCCCTCGGCGATAAGACGCACCACCTCGATCTCTCGCGGAGTAAGCTCCGAGAATATCTCACTGCCGTTAGCCGGTATTATTTTCTCACGGACGTACTTGAGTATATCCTCCTGAAATACCGTGCCGCCCGCTTTTACCGAGCGTATCGCGTATATTATCCTTTCGGCGGGAGAATTTTTCAGAATATAGCCGCATATCTCGCTTTTCAGCGCACGAAGAATGAAGTCCTCTTCGTCGAACGTCGTAAGCAGCAGGGGAGAGCAAAGCTCCTCAGCGAGCATATTTTCCGCAGCCGTTATCCCGTCGCATTCGGGCATACGGATATCCAGAAGCGCAACGTCGGGGAGAAGCTTACGCGCAAGCTCCAGTGCTTCGTTTCCGTTTGAGGCTTCCCCCGAAACGCACATATCCTCCTGCGAGGAAATAATCAGTTTCAAGCCCTCGCGCACTATAATATCATCGTCCGCTATCAATACCTTTATCATAGTTCACCCCAAAAATGTTGATTATCTTAAAACCGGTCGCACCGCATCGGAACAGGCACTTTCCGCCGCAGATGGTAACTCTGTCCTCTATTCCCTCAAGACCCATACCCTTGGAAAATCCGCTGCCGCCTCTGCCGTTGTCGGAAAATTCGGCGCGTATCATTTTGTCGTAAATGTGTACTTTCATCGAGAACTCGCTTGCGTTGGAGTGCTTGACGGTGTTGGTCAACGATTCGACCAGATTATCCTTCAGGCAAATCCAAATTTGCGGAGAGATTTTTTCCGTATCGCCATCGATCACAAGTCCCGCTTTAATTCCGTAATTGACGGAAAAGCGCTCCAGCAGCTCCTTAAGCTCAGCGGAGCTTGCCGCGCCGCGTTTGGGTCGCTCCTCGTGAAGAGCCTCGCGAATACTGTCGACGCTTCCTCGAAGGTTTTCGATCGCCGTGCAGAGAGACTTTTCGGCTTGTTCGGGATTGTTTTTCAAATATAATTTTGCGCCCTCCAAAAGGATTATGCTCCCCGAAATACCATGCCCCAGCTTGTCGTGAATTCGCGTGGAAAAGCGGCTGCGTTCCTCTAAAGCGGCCGTCTCGCGGAGCGAATTCGACCATTCGTGCAGCTTGTTTATTCTGTCGCTCTGCGCCGAAATGATGTCTCGCTGCTTTTTGGACAGCGCGCGGAAATATTCCAAACGCTCAACGGCGATACGCGCGAATATCCACGCCGCTGTAAGCACGACTGCAACAACAAGCGCATAACGGTCGGGCGCGAAGATAAGCATTGCCAACGCCGCCGACGCTGCCGATATCCCGTAAAAATATTCCTTTGCGTTGAGCTGATCGACTAGCTCGAAGATAAGCATTATCAGCAGCGGAAAGTATTCCTCCGCGCCGCACACAAGACACCCCGCAATGCCGAGCGGAGCGCATATCAGCCGAGCGCCGTTTGCGCGGCAGAGCTTGTTTATAAGATAATCCGTTACGAACAAACAGCAAAAGGCGAGTGCGGAAACGATCGCAAAGCCGTCCGCATTCGCCGAAATATTCCTTGCCGTGACCGCTGCCAGCGCGGCGGTCTTAAACGTTAAATTAAGCGAGTTCTTGTTCATTTTATGAATTCTTCCTTGTGAAGATTACTGCGGAAACGAGATACACCAGCACCGCCGAAAGCGCGAGTATGCAGACGTTTGGCAGGACGTTGAAGTCAGGATCGTCGGGGTATTTTCTCAATAAGTCCATAAGCCAGTACTGCGGGAATATCTTCGCTATGCTGCTGACAAATCCAAGCTCCGGTTCTATCGGAAACCATGCGCCGCCCAGCATACTGCCGATGGTCGCATAACCTACGCCGATAGTCATAAGCGAACGCTGATCGTTCATCAGCAGTGCGAACAGCATTGCAAGACCCACCGAAAAGATCATAAACAGCTCGTTTGCCCCGAGCGTGAGCCAAATCGGCACGGGCATTTTTTCGCCCACCGAATATGCGAACAGATTGAACAGCAGATTTGCTGCCGTACAGCAGAGCACCCCGAACAGGCTTATCCCGACAACGTATTCCGACGATCTCAGCGACGAGCATTTCATTCGATCAAACGTGCCGAGCTGCCTGTCGACGAGTATCTGATTGGAAATGAAAACAGTAATTCCGGAGATGACCATCAGCATAAATCCCATCGACAGATTATAAGCGTCGGCGGTTTTCACTCGTTTGTCTGTCTGCGAATTCGTTTCGGCAAGCGATACCGTATTCGGTGCTTTTTGCGCGGAGAGCATTTTTGAGAATGCATCCTTACTGCCGTCAGCCGCCTGTGATATCACCGAGACACCGCGCATATACGAGTTTATATACGCCTCGATAAAAGCGGAATTCGCGTAGTCGTCGAGAGTGGTTATTTCGAGCTTTTGAGTTTCGCCGTTTATCGCCGATCCCTCAAATCCCCGCGGTACTTCTATTATAGCAGAAATTTGCCGATCAATCAAGCGGGTTGACAAATAATCGTAACTTCCGGAAACGACCTCCATTCCGAGAGAATTTACAAAATAATCGTTTAAATTTTCAGAAAGCGCGCTGTTATCATCATCAACAACGCCTAAGCTTATTTGATCCTCTGCGTAGACAACACCGTCGGCGGTGAATTGACCGTAGAATATAAAGCTCATAAGCGCGGCAGCGGCTATCACGAGAGCTATCGCAAGCTTGTTTCGGAGTATGCTGTTTCGGAATATCAATAAAATTTTTCTCATGCGTTCTTTCTCCTTGAATTAACCTTGATACAGCCGAGAATTATCAGCGCAGCAAAAATTACTATCGACCATACCGTAACGATTACCGCTTTGCCGTTTCTTGAAAATACCGTCAAATCAAACGCCGCGTCAAGAATTATCCTCGAAGGCAAATAATCGGATACTCCCTCAATCGCGATATCCTTTTGGAACACTCCCGAAAAGAAGAGCATTACCCACAGCAGCGGCATAAGAACAGCCCACGGCTGCATTTTTTCAAAAAGGAGATTTAAAAGTACGCCGACTGCCAGCAATGCCAATGACGAGCATACGAACATTGCGAAAAGCATCAGATTTCCGACAGGATCACTGCAATAATGCGCACCGAAAAACAGAGTGCTGACAACCATTACCGTGCCGACCTGCACCAGCACAAGCGGAAGATAGCCGATTATTTTCCCGAAGTAGACGGCTGTTTTGCTTATCGGCGCGGAGTTCAGACGGAGTATGGTGTTATTGGCGGATTCATCGCTGTATGCCGACGCGCCCGCTATGCACGATCCGAAAAACACGATAACCACCGTCATCGCGACCGCGTAATAGTCCATCATGGTGCGCGTCCTGCCGAAATCGTGCGGTTTAACGTAATTCTCCTCCGACAGCTCTATGTTCATAAGCGCCATAGGGTTTGTCTCTGCGACCGACATATATGCCGCCGCGGTTTGATTGTAGCCGTCTATAAGCGCCTTTACCGTGCGGTTCTGCACAGCGTTTGTGCCGTTGTATATCGTTATTTCCGAGCCGCTTAATTTCACGGCGGCGGAATATTTTTCGGCGGCGCTTTCAAGTTCATTTGCGGATATCTTCTCCGCGCTGACGACGTCTTCCA
Organism: uncultured Clostridia bacterium; assembly: GCA_947389015.1. Classification (GTDB taxonomy): domain Bacteria; phylum Bacillota; class Clostridia; order Oscillospirales; family Ruminococcaceae; genus CAG-115. The sequence goes on from CANDVA010000012.1 coordinate 27,900, forward strand.
CGTCCAGTGCGAGAATAAATTCCTCGAAAGCCTCCGCGGAATATCCGCTGTCCTCAATGCAGTACGCCAAATTCAATTCGCCTACTACGCTGTCTGCGACCTCTATGCCCTCAAGCAGCGTACCCAGAAAAAACGTGCAAAGGCTCGGGAACAGAATACTGAAAAACAACGTTGAGCCGTTGCGGAAGCAGGAGCGTATCTCGTTTAAAATCACCCGTAACATATTTATAATTGTGTTCCCGCAGGGAGCACACTCCTTTCGAGTTTTGTGTGGTTTTGCGCAGCAAAATTTTGGAAGAAGTCCAAAAAGCACAAAACTTTAGGTTGGAAAATTTATTTTCAAACACTACCTCAGCTCTCTGCCCGTAAGAGCGATGAACACGTCCTCAAGGTTCATGGACTCGGAGGTTATGCCGCATATCGGCAGTCCGTGTTTTTGGATATGCTCGATAAAAAGCGTGAAATCCTTGCGCGATGCGTTTATTTCGAGAATAATCTCGTTTTCGTCGATACGCGCCTTTCTCACGTCCGGGAGACCGGACAGCTCGGCTATCAGCTCATTGACGGGATAATCCGACCTTATCTCCGTGGATATTTTCAGCACCTTGCTGTCGCTTACCGTAGAGATAAGCTCCTGCTCCGTGCCGCACGCGACAAATCTTCCGTGGTCGATTATCGCTATCCTGTCGCAGATATCCTCCACCTCGTTCATGTAATGCGATGTGTAAATTACCGTCGCGCCGCGCTCCCGTAACGTTTTTATCGAGCCGAGTATATGCTCGCGGGATTGCGCGTCAACGCCTACCGTGGGTTCGTCCATTATTATCAGTTTAGGGTGGTGGGCTATTCCGCACGCGATATTCAAGCGCCGCTTCATACCTCCCGACATTTTTTTCGGTTTCATTTTCGCACGGTCGGACAAGCCTACAAATTCAAGAGCCTCACGCGCCGCCGAATTCAGCTCCTTGCCTTTTAATCCGTACAGCGAGGCGAAAAATTTTACGTTTTCCTCCGCGTTCAGAAACGGATACAGCGCTATTTCCTGCGGCACCATTCCGATAACGCGCCGCGCCTTTTCCTTATCCTTTACGATATCCATTCCGTCCACCATAACGCTGCCCTTGCCGAAATCGCACAGTGACGTGATAACGTTCATGGTGGTGGATTTTCCCGCGCCGTTGGGTCCGAGGAGACCGAATATCTCGCGCTCGCCTACCGAAAAGCTCAGGTCGTCCACGGCGCAGAAATCGCCGTAATTCTTTACAAGATTTTTTACGCTCAAAAATTCTTTCATTGCTCTACCGCCTTTCCGTATATAAGTATAACATTTTTTAGGTATGGAGGCAAGTGACTTTTGATAGATTATTACCGTGACATTTGTCATATTTTTTTCGTAATGAAATAAAAAACTCGGCAGTAACACGCACTGCCGAGTTTTATTATAAATTTTCGTTTAAAGGATATCAGTTGCCGCGGTATTCGGAAAGCTCGATCTCAATATCCATTTTTCTCACTCTTCCGAGAGAATCCGCTCTTGCGACCGTTACGGTAATGGTATCGCCGGGTTTTTTGCCCGCGAGTATCTCGCTTATGGTCGTTGTGTTGCCGTCCTCGTCAAACACGTATTCGCCGTCGATCTCGGTTATCGTATCACCTACAACAAGACCGCTCTTAGCGACTGCCATATCCTGATTTATCTCCGCTACAAGCAGACCCGCCGTCATTCCGCGGAACGAAGCCGTATACTCGTTAATGGGATTGTAGGAAATACCGAGAACCGCGCGTCCCGAAACATAGCCCTTTGTGATAAGATCGTCGATTACGTCGCGAGCCTCGTTTATAGTTATCGCAAAGCCTAAGCTTTCCGCGTAATCGTATACGTATTTGGAGTTTACAACGCCGACTACCTCGCCGTACATATTGAATAATGCGCCGCCGGAGTTACCGCTGTTGATGCCCGCGTCGGTCTGGATAGAGGACAGCCCGCGCGCGCTGTCGGATATCTGTCGGTTAAGACCCGAAACAACGCCCTTGGAGACGGAGGTCTCAAGACCGAGAGGATTTCCTATCGCTATAACGTCGTCACCGAGGTGGAGCTGGTTGGAGTCGCCGAGAACTGCCGCGGGCAGGTCGCTTGCCTTTATTTTCAGCACTGCGAGATCGGTGTCCGCGTCCGTACCGACAAGCTCCGCGTCGTAGGTCTCGGATTCGGAAATACCCGTTTTCGGGTCGGTATTGTTGACCTTAACGGTGTACGAATCGGCGTCCTCAACAACGTGGTTATTCGTCACGATATAGCCGTCCTTTGAGATGATGATGCCGCTTGCCGAGCCGTAGAGTGTGCTCTTGCCGCGTGAGCTGACAAACACCTCAATGTATACGATACTATCCTGAACCGCCTTTACAAGGTCTCTGGTATACATATATGTTCCGTCGGAGTTGTATTCGACCTCGTCGCTGATGTTGTGCTTTATGGCAACGTCTTGCTGAAGATCGTTCAGCGTAGGCGCCGAGTTGATATTGTCCGAATTTACGGGAGAGATGTGATCGCTTGGATTACTGCGGTCATTGCTGCCCGATACTACCGCGGAATTCATGGACTTACCCGCGATATACGCGCCGCCGAATCCCGCACCGCCGCCAACAATAGCGACCGCCGCGATCATCGCCATGACCTTGAGCGTAGCGCCCTTGTGTTTTTTTGCGGGACGATTAGGCTGAACAGGCACTGCCTGAGCCTCGGGCGGTGTATTCTCGGTGGAAAATTTCTGTACATTATCAAATTCGTTAAAGTCATTCATAATAATTCCTCCTAGTAAAACAGACTATTCTGTTGATTTCCTGTTATGCCTAAATTATAAATCCCGATTGTGTATAATGCGTGAAGTTATTTTGAATAAATAATTAAAAGGAAATGATTTTGATTTCCTTATTTTCCTTGTTTGACGATCTTGTCCACCGCCAGCGCAAGCGCACATTCCAGCCGTTTTCTCTGCAGCTCGCAGGAGAGCTTGTGTGGTTTGCGGCAGTCGCCCTCGTAGATGAACGAATTCGCGTTGCAGCCGCCCGAGCAGTAGAATTTCGCCCAGCATTCCGCACAGCCGCCCTTGGAGTAGAGGTGAGTTTTCGCGAAATAGGTCTTGATTTCGTCGCTGAACGTGCCATCGTTTAGGTTGCCCATTTTCCATTTGTCTATTCCCACAAACTGGTGGCACGGGTAAATATCTCCATGCGGGTCGACGGCTACGTAATCGTTTCCGCACCCGCATCCGCGCAGTCTTTTTATCGCGCACGGTCCCTGATCGAGGTCGACCATAAAATGGAAAAAGTTGAACTTTTTCTCGGTGCGGTTTGCCATGACCTCGCAAAGACGATCGTACTCCTCAAAGATCCGCGGCAAGTCTGCCTCGGTGAGCGCATACGGCTCCTTTTCATCGGTAACGACGGGCTCGGCGGAAAGCTGCTCAAAGCCCAGCTCGCGCAGATGCAGCACATCCTCTGTAAAGTCGAGATTGTATTTCGTGAACGTAGCGCGGACATAGAAATCCTTATCGCCGCGCTGAGACACCAGCTTCTGAAATTTCGGCACGATAACGTCATACGCGCTTTTTCCGTTAAGCGTCTTGCGGATACGGTCGGTAGTCTCGCGCCGACCGTCCAGCGAAAGTACGACGTTCACCATTTCGCGGTTTATGTAGTCGATCTTCTCATCGTCCAGCAGCACGCCGTTAGTCGTGATGGTAAAGCGGAAATTCTTGTTGTGCTGCTTTTCTATCGAACGCGCGTAGTTCACCGTCTCGACCACCGTATCCCAAGCCATGAGCGGTTCGCCGCCGAAGAAATCCAACTCGATATTCTCACGGTTCGCCGATTTTTCAATAAGGAAGTCTATCGCTTTCTTTCCCGTTTCGGGAGACATTATACAGCGCTCGCCTCCGAAGTCGCCCGTCTGTGCAAAGCAGTACTCGCAGCGCAGATTGCAGTCGTGCGCGACGTTAAGGCACATTGACTTTACGGGGCTTTTTACCATTGTCTCCGAATACTTCTGATAGTCGTCATCTGCGAATAAAGAGTCATCTTTATACAAAGAGTATAATTCCTTATAGGTCTCGAGGACGTCCTCCTCGGGGTAAGCGGATAACTTTTCGGGCAGCTCCGCGGGCATTTCCTCCGTCAGCGGAGCGGCGATATGGTCGAGCATATCAAACGCGCAGTCGTCAAACACGTGAACGCCGTTGCTGTCCGCGTCAAGTACGATATTATATCCCAATTGTTTAAACTTATGAACCATAACAACCTCAATAAATCAAAATAATAGGGCGAGATATCCCGCCCGAATACACACTTTTGCGTTTTCTCCGCCGAGGGCAGGGAAAACGCAGGAAAACACTTGTATTTACTTGACCGATTCGCACTTCTGATTGGCAACAGTGCAGGAGGTCTTGCAAGCGGACTGGCAGGAGCTCTGGCACTTGCCGCAGCCGCCCTTTTCCGCGCTCGCCTTCAGGTTAGCCTTATTGATAGTTACAACATGCTTCAATGGAAACACCTCTTTCATATGTATTGCGATAACCGCTATTATCCATTATAGCATATACCGACGAATTTTTCAAGGGGTTTTACGATTTTTTATCATTACCTTTTCCGTCAAAGGCGTTGCGTTCCACATAGCCCATCATCATGTTGTATGAAATGATTCGCGCGGCTACCGACACGAGAAATCCCAATCCTATTCCCCATATCTTGCCCAGCGCCGCCGAAAACGCTATTAAAGCCAAGGCAAAAAGTGTCGGAATCACAAAGGTAAACCAATGCTCTTTTTTCCACTTTTTGGTAAAATATTGTCTTCTGTCCTCCAGCGAGAACGAGCTGTCCTCCAGCACGCTCTTAAGATTTTCCTCGGCGGCGGACTGCGCCTCCGTTTCGTCAAGGCGTTTGCCGCTCAATATTTCATTTATGCTGACCTCGTAGAACTTCGACAGCTCCATAAGCATTTCAACGGGCGGCATATAGTTACCGTTTTCCCAGCGTGAAATCGTCTTGTTTGATGTGCCGAGTTTTTCCGCAAGCTGCTCCTGCGTAAGCTCTTGTTCGCGGCGCAGCTCCGAAAGGAATTTACCGATTTTAACAGTATCCATAGTTATCACCTCGGGCATATTATAGCAAATATTTGCGGAAAAGTACAGGACATAAAACGCGAATGGTTCTTTTCCTTGTAATACACACGGTTTTTTACGCAAATAATATGAGAACCCAAAGAACAAAAAGCCCCGCGACCGCGAGGCTTTTAAATATTCGGCAATTACAGTTCCTCGTCGGGATCCTCATCGGTCTGCTCGGAGAAAATGTCGTTGTTCGAGAACGGAGACACCTCTGCGGCAGCCTCGGTCGCGCTGCTCTCGGGAACCGCATCCGCGACAGCCTTTGCTAGCGACGGCTCATCCTCGACGTCCATATCCTCGTCGAAGTCGAAATCCCAATCGTCGTCGATATCGTCGCTGTCCCAATCGTCGTAGTAGTTTTCCTCGTTTTCCTTTTCGAGCTTTTTCTTGGTGATATAGGTTGCCGCAGCGATTCCTCCCGCAACAGCCAGCGCACCCACCATAAAAATACCTAAAGCCTTCATAGCTATTCCTCCTTAAGTTTGCGGAAACCGTCGGTTTCCGTTCTGTACATCTATTATATACCTATTTCAAAAAATTTGCAAGCGTCGGCGGAAACTTTGGTAATTATCACCAAACCGACTACATATTTCCTGTCATATTCATCAAAATCGAGATTGCCGCTATCGGCGCGGTCTCGCACCGCAGAATACGCTTTCCGAGCGATACTGCCGCAAATCCCAACCGCTGAAGCTTCTCCGCTTCGGCAGGCTCGAAACCGCCCTCGCTTCCGATAACTATATCCACATTTTTCCGAAATTCGCTCACCGCGCTTCTCAGCGGAACATCGGAGCATTCATAAAACATTATTCCCGTATTTTCGAGGGAAATGAAATTTTTTAAATCGGTAAATTCCACCGCATTTTTTACAGTCGGTATAATGCCGCGTCCGCACTGCTTTGCAGCCTCGAGCGCAATTTTCTGATATCTCGGCAGCTTTTTCGACATTTGCTTTTCGTCGGGTCTTGAAACGCATCGTTTGGTAAAAATCGGAATAATTTCCGAAGCGCCGCATTCCACCGCCTTTTGTACGATAAGCTCCATTTTATCGCTCTTCGGCATTGCCTGAAACAGTCGCAGATAAATATTGGGTTCGGCTTCGTTGACGCTTTTTTCCAGCACTTTAAACGTACAGCAATCGCTCGTCGTCTCGTCAAGCTCGGCAAGATAATCGGTTCGCCGACCGTCGCACAGCACCGCGGGACTGCCTTTCCGCATCCTCAGCACCGACGTGATGTGCTTTACGTCCTCTCCGCTTACTACCGCGGTCTCATCTGATATATTATCGGTGAAAAATCTTGGGTATTTCCAGCGCTCTGTCATAATATCACCTGTTTTTGTCGGATTCCGCTTGCTTTTCCATCAGTGCGTAAAACTCGGGCATAGCCTTTTTAAAATTCAACGGGTGGAACGTCTGCGCGTCCACAAACCCGTGAGAGCTTGTGCCCGTTGACAGCGCCTCGGTCTCGCCCTTGCGCGTGACCGTGTATTCGAACTCGATCCTCGCGGGTGTCAGCCGTGCTATCCTCGCTTCGATAATCAGCGTGTCGTCGTACCTTGCGGGAAGTCTGTAGCGGCAGGAAATGCCCGTAACGGGTAGCATTACGCCCCTTTTTTCCATTTCCGCGTAGCTCATGCCTGCCGCCTTGATATAGTCTGTCCGAGCTATCTCAAACCATACGGGATAGACCGCGTGATGCACGACGCCCATGCAGTCCGTTTCAGCGTAACGGACGGTGATCTTGGTAATGTTCGCCATTTCCGCCTCCGTTAAAACTTTTCGCGTTTAGACTGAAACAACCCCGCCACAAATGCCTGTATCCTGTCGGGAACGAGCTTCGCCGCCAGAACCAATGCTTTTGTAGCGGCATTCTCGGTAATCAGCAGCGTACCGCCGAACATCTCCCTCACCGCGTGTTCGGCAAGTTTTTCGCTCGGATACGCCGCCGTAAGGAACTTTACGCGGGCGGTCTCGCTGAATTCCGTAGCGACGGGTCCCGGACACAGCATTGAAACGTGAACGTGGCTGTGCGTTGAGCGAAGCTCCTCCGCGACCGCTTCGGTCATGCGCACGATATACCCTTTGCTTGCGTAATACGACGAGAACCACGGTCCGGGAATAAATCCCGCCATACTCGCGGTGTTCAGTATATATCCGCAATCGCGGCGCTTGAAATCGCGCAGGAACAACTTAAACAGTATATGGAACGCCTTTATGTTCACATCGAGCATATCAAGCTCGCGTTCAAGATTTGTTTCGGTAAAATCGCCGAAAACGCCGTATCCCGCGTTGTTTATAAGAATGTCTATATTGTACTTGCGTACCTTGTTGTACAGCGCGAAAACCTGATTTTCCTTTGACAGATCCGCGGCAATACACATCACCTTTACGCCGTACTGTTCGGTGAGCTCGCTTTTAAGCTCGATAAGCCTGTCACGGCGGCGCGCGGTGATTATTACGTTTATTCCGTGGCGCGCGAGTGAGCGGGCGATGTCGCGTCCTATTCCCGAGCTTGCGCCCGTTACCAATGCAATCATATTCAACCTCATTTCTTAATTCTGAATGGGGCAAGCGGCAGTCCGAACCCGCTGAAAATGTGGATCTCGGCGTAGTTCTTCCACAGATACCGTACTCCGCACGGACGCTCTATCGCGTCGTCGGAAAGGAAAATTCGCTCGCCAGAAACGTCCGCGTATACGGGTATGTATACGCCGTCCTCGCCGCACATCTCAAAGCCTTCGGGTTCGCCCTTTACCTTAAAGCCGCCGCGCGCGTTGGCAAATTGAAGCTCCACCATATCGCCGCGCCATATAACGTTCTTCAGTGTCGGCGCGAATGCTCCGTCGCAGCCACCGTATACCATATCGTGCGCCTGCATTGCAAATCTGTGACCGACGGGCTGCTTGTCTTTGGGGTGGATATCGTCACGCTCGCCGCAATCGAGGAGAACTGCTATTCCCGTGTTCTTGATGGTGTTGTAAACGCGCATCTGAGCCTCGCGGATACGGCACCAGCTGTCGCCGTCGGGGTTGCCGCCCGCATACATCGGGAGCTGTCCGATTATGAACGGCAGCTCGTCGTCGCCCCAAGCCTCGCGCCAGTTGCGGATAAGTTGTGTAAGCAGAGTATAATAAGCGTCGGGATGGGTCTCGTCGGTCTCGCCCTGATACCACAGCACGCCGCCCAAGGTATACGGAAGTACGCGCTTTACCATGCTTTCATAGAGTATACCCGGCGCGGTGGGGTTGCAGGGAGCCATAGGTCCGGGATAACGGTCGGGACCTACCGACATACAATATTCCAGACAGCCCTCCCAGGTGTGCTCGCCCTCGGAGGCGTAGTATTCGCCGCTTTTTTCCCACCATTTCTGCTGATATTTCTCGTATTCGCGGTAATCGGCTATAAGCTGATTTATATCCTTGCCCTCGACAGCCGTATCGTAATCGTCGAAGTATACCTTGGTATCGCCCGTTGCGTATTCACGCTGTATCCAGCAGGATGCGGAGGTGCCGCCCCAGTTGCAGCCAATAATGCCTACGGTCACGTCCAGATTTCGGGACATCTCCTTGGCGAAGTAATAGCCGACCGCGCTCCAGTGCGCCGCAGCCTCCTTATCGGAGAAATCGGTCCACTTCGCGTTCTGTATATTTTCTTCGTAGTCGTCATCGTAAATCGTTTTCTTGGGCACATAATAGTAGCGGACGTCCTTGGTATCGTCGTTTTCAAGCGACTCCTTGCCGCCTGTGCAGTTGCACAGCTCAAATTCCATATTGGACTGACCGCCCGCGAGCCATACTTCGCCGATAGCCACGTTTTCGATACGGATTACGTTATCGTTGTCCGCGTCGTAGAGCTTTAAAATAACAAAACGGCATGCTCCCATAGGCGGGAACACGATCTTCCATTTGCCGTTCGTTACGGTACAGGAGGATCTGAAACCGCAGAGCTCGCCGATTATTTCCGTACCCTCGTCGCCCGTTCCGAAAATGCAGATGTTCCTGCTCCTTTGCAAGACCATTCCGTCGGTAAAAATAGGCGCCGTTTTAAAATTTCCCATAGAAAATTCTCCTTTCAAGAATATGCTATTTATATTTTACCGCTTTTTGGACGAAATGTCAAGAAATATCTTTACAATTTAAAAAAAATATATTATAATAATTAAGATAAGGATAAATAAGCGGTTAAATTACAAATTAAAAACCTGCTTTTTGATCGGGAGGATATATGTTCAGGCTTGCAAAATATCTGAAGGAATTTAAACTTAACGTGACCGTGGGTCCCGTGTGCAAATTTACGGAGGCGGTATTTGAGCTTATCGTGCCGCTGGTAATGGCAGAGATAATCGACGTGGGCATTAAGAACGGAGATACGGATTATATCCGAAAGCACGGGATAACGCTGATTATTTTGGCGGTGTGCGGACTTACGTTCGCGCTTATCTGCCAATATATGGCAAGCGTGGCGTCGCAGGGCGTGGGAACGCGCCTGCGCGACGATCTGTACAAGCACATCAATACGCTGTCGTATAAGGAGCTTGACAAGCTCGGCACTGCGGCGCTTGTCACGCGCATATCCAACGACGTAAATCAGGTACAGACCGCAGTCGCCATGCTGATACGTCTGGTGGTGAGAGCTCCGTTTCTGGTAATAGGCGCGACGGTTATGGCGTTCACGATATCGGCGCGGCTGTCATTGATATTTCTGGGAGCAATGGCGGCGATAGTCGCAATAATGTACCCGATAATGCGCGTTACGGTAAAGCTGTTCAAGAAACAGCAGAGGTCGCTGGACGGAATTTCGCGCATAACAAGGGAGAATTTGTCGGGAGTGCGCGTTGTAAGAGCGTTCTCGCGGCAGGAGCACGAAACGGAGCGCTTTGAGGAGACCGCCGAGGAGTACCGCAAATTCGCGGTCAAGGCGGGACGGATAAACGCGCTGCTCAACCCCGCGATATTCGTGGCGGTGAACGTCGCGTATCTGCTGATAGTATGGCTTGGCGGCGGCTTTGCGGACACGGGTATCGACGGTATGACGCAGGGCAAGGTGATAGCTCTCGTCAATTATATGACGCAGATATCGCTCGCGCTGGTGGTAGTAGCTAACCTCGTAACTATATTCACAAAGGCGGCGGCGTCCGCGGCGCGCATCAATGAGATTTTCGATATGAAGCCCTCGGTAGTTGGCGCAATGACTTCTCCCAAGCAGGATGAAAACGCTCCCGCGATAGAATTCGACAACGTAAGCTTTTCCTATGTAGGAGGAGAAAATTCGTTAGAGAATATAACATTCTCGCTCGGCAGGGGAGAGACGCTCGGAATAATCGGCGGTACGGGCTCTGGTAAGTCAACCCTCGTCAATCTGCTGTGCCGCTTCTACGACTGCGACAGCGGCGCGGTAAAAATTAACGGCGCGGACGTGCGCGACTATCCTACCGAGGAGCTGAGACGGCTCGTCGGCATAGTGCCGCAGAAAACCGAATTGCTAAGCGGTACTCTACGAGATAATATGATCCTCGGAAGAACGGATATCTCCGATGACCGCATACAGAAAGCTCTTGAAACAGCGCAGGCTAAGGACTTCACGGACGATCTCGACGGCGGTCTCGACGCGCGGATACTGCAGGGCGGAAAGAATCTCTCGGGCGGGCAAAAGCAACGCCTGACGATAGCGAGAGCTGTCGCACAGGATCCCGAGATACTGATACTCGACGACAGCTCGTCCGCGCTTGATTACGCGACGGACGCGAACCTGCGCAAGGCGCTGAAAACGCTGCCAATAACGTGCGTTATCGTGTCGCAGAGAGCGAATTCTATACGTCACGCGGACAAGATAATCGTGCTTGACGACGGCGAGGCTGTCGGCATAGGTACTCACGCGCAGTTACTGAAAAACTGCGAGGTATATCACGAGATCTGTCTTACGCAGTACACCGAGGAGGAGCTGCTTGAACAGGAGAACGAGAATGGCATGGAAGGGGGCGCTGTATAATGGATAGCAAACGATTGACGAAAAAAGGCGCTCTCGGGCGTATCCTCCGCTATATGAAAGGGCAGATACCGCTTGTGATGCTGGCGATAGCGTGCGCGGCGGGCAGCGTCCTGCTGTCGCTGTACACCACTGTGCTGATAGGCAGGGCGGTGGACTGTATCGTAGATGGCAATGTGAATTTTGAGCGTATGGCGCCAATTCTGATAACGATAGCGGCGATAATTCCCGCAGTCGCGCTGCTTCAATGGCTGATGTACTTCTCGACCAACAAGATAACCCATAAGACCGTTAAGCAGCTCCGCGCGGATATCTTCACGCATTTGCAGCACCTGCCGCTCAGCTTTATCGACGCGAATTCCCACGGTGACATTATCAGCCGCGTAGTCAACGACGTGGACGCTGTGAGCGAGGGTTTATTGCAGGGTTTTCAGCAGCTTTTCACGGGCGTTGTGACGATAATCGGCACGCTTGTATTTATGGCAAGACTCAACTGGCAGATAACGCTTGTGGTAGTCTGCATTACGCCGCTTTCGTTCGCGGTAGCGGCGATAATCTCCAAGCTCTGTTTCAATAAGTTTAAGGAGCAGTCCGCGATAAAGGGCGAGCTTACGGGCTATATTGACGAGCATATCGGCGGTCAGCGGCTCGTTAAGGCATTCGGGTTTGAAAAGACCGCCGAAGCGCAGTTCGGCGAGATCAACGAGCGGCTGAACGTCTGCGGGCGCATAGCACAGTTTTATTCAGCGCTGACAAATCCCTGCACCCGTTTCGTGAACTCTCTCGTATACGCGGGAGTAGGCGTATTCGGCGCGCTGAACGCAGTCAAGGCGGTTTCGGGCGGCTTCACGGTCGGCGATCTGAGCTGTTTCTTACAGTACGCTAACCAGTACACCAAGCCGTTCAACGAGATATCGGGCGTTGTTACCGAGCTTCAGAACGCGTTGGCTTCGGCTTCGAGAATATTTGCGCTTATCGACGAGCGGTCCGAAAGCTCTGACGCGGGTAAAAAGGTACTCGAAAAAAGCGACGGGCGCGTTCAGATCAAGAACGTATCGTTCTCCTATGTTCCCGAAAAGCCTCTTATCGAGAACCTGAACCTTGACGTTAAGAGCGGTCAGCATATCGCGATAGTAGGACCCACAGGCTGCGGAAAGACCACGCTGATAAACCTGTTAATGAGGTTTTACGACGTTGTGAGCGGTGAAATAAAAGTCAGCGGATTGCCCGTCAAGGACATCACGCGCAACAGTCTGCGCGGCAATTTTGGTATCGTATTGCAGGAGACGTGGGTTTTCCGCGGCACGGTACGCGACAATATCGCCTACGGCAAGCCCGACGCGACCTTGGAGGAGATTATCGCCGCCGCCAAAGCAGCTCACGCGCACAGCTTCATAAAGCGCCTGCCGGAGGGCTACGATACGGTGATAACCAACGACGCGGAGCTGTCGCAGGGACAGCGGCAGCTGCTGTCGATTGCGAGGATAATGCTCTCGCTGCCGTCAATGCTGATACTGGACGAGGCTACGTCCTCGATAGATACGCGCACAGAAATGAAGATACAGAACGCGTTCGACAAGCTGATGCAGGGGCGCACGAGTTTTGTAGTCGCGCACAGGCTCTCGACTATTCGTGAGGCTGACTGCATATTGGTAATGAAGTCGGGGCATATCGTCGAGCAGGGCACGCACACCGAGCTTATGGAAAAGGACGGCTTTTACGCGGAGCTTATACGTTCAAGACAAGAGGGGTAGATCGGAAAGGTTGGTAAAGATGCAAATTCCTAAACGAATAGCCGCGGGACTTATCAACGCGCTGAAGGGCGGCGTTGTGCCGCGCACGGGACTTGGTTATATCGCAGTCGGGCGTACCGACGAAATCAATGCGCTCCTGCATGACGTAGCGATAGCCGAGGACGGTGGCGCGTTTTTTCGCTTTATCGTCGGTAAATTCGGCAGCGGTAAGAGCTTCCTGATACAGACCATGCGTCAGCACGTAATGGACAGGGGCTTTGCCTCCGCCGACGCGGATTTGTCTCCTGAGCGCAGACTTATGGGCACAAAAGGGCAGGGGCTGGCTACCTATCGCGAGCTTATGCGTTCGCTTTCCGTAAAGGCTAAGCCCGACGGCGGTGCGCTGTCGCTGATACTTGAAAAGTGGATAAACGGCGTTCGAGGCGAGGTAATAGCGGACGGTATGACTCCCGACAACGCATTTTTCGACGCCGAGGTAGAAAAGCGTATCTACGCGAAAATAAACGGCTTGGAGAATATGGTCCACGGCTTTGATTTTGCCGCTGTGATAATCACGTATTACCGCGCCTTCCGTGACGGCAACGACGAGCGGCAAAGCAAAGCCGTCCGCTGGTTGCGCGGCGAGTACTCCACCAGGACCGAGGCAAAGCATGACTTGGGTATAAACGTAATTATCTCCGACGATAACTGGTACGATTATATCAAGCTGATGACGGCGTTCCTCGTGAACGCGGGCTACAAGGGTCTGGTCATTATGATAGACGAGCTTGTCAACATAATGAAGATATCCAATTCGATAACGCGTCAGAACAATTACGAGAAAATACTGATGATGTATAACGACGTAATGCAGGGCAAAGCCTCGTATCTCGGGATAATTATGGGCGGCACTCCGCAGTGCGTCGAGGATACGCGGCGCGGTGTGTTCAGCTACGAGGCACTGCGCTCGCGGCTTGAGCGCGGACGTTACGCGACCGACGAAACGCACGATATGTTAGCGCCGATAATCAGGCTCAATCCGCTTTCTTACGAGGAGCTGACTGTATTGATGGAGAAGCTCTCCGAGATACACGCGCTGCTGTATGATTACGAGCCGAAAATAACGCTCGAGGACAGGATATATTTCGTTAAGGCTGAGTTTGAGCGCGTAGGAGCGCAGACAAACGTCACGCCGCGCGAGATGATACGCGACTTTATAGAGCTGCTGAATATCGCCTATCAGCACCCCGAAAAAACTCTTCCGCAGCTTATGGGCGAGGATGAGTTCAAGTTCGCGGAGGGCGAGGGCGATAATTCCGAAAATGCGGACGGCTTTGAGGATTTTGATTTGTGAGGGCATATGGAAATTATTAATTATTTTGACTGCAATAACAAACAGCATTGGCTTGCCGAGATCAAAAAAAGCGATTGGCGCGCGGCTCCCACGCTCGCGGGATTTCTGGAGAGCGGAACGTTCTTTGAAATGCTGGGCGACGGCGTTTTGCTGCTCCTTACGGACGGTGACAAGCTGGTTTCGTTTTTAACGTTCGCGCGGAATGACTGTATCGATGATAAGTCGCTGTACCCGTGGATTGGCTTTGTGTTTACATTTCCCGAGTACCGCGGACACAGATACGTCGGACGGCTGATAGAGCGCTGCGAGGAAATTGCTCGTGAAAAAAAAGTCAGAAACGTCTACGTTTGCACCGATCACATAGGGCTTTACGAGAAATACGGTTATTCGTATCTCGAAAATCGCGTCGACATCTACGGAGACGACAGCAGGATTTACATAAAGAAAATAATGGACTGAAACAATGGGACAGAATAACGTTTTTTACAGGCTCGCGCCGTTCATACAGGATTATATTTACCGCAATAAGTGGGAGGAGCTGCGTGATATTCAGGTTGCCGCCGCCGAGATAATCTTCGATACCGACGACAATCTGCTGCTCACCTCGGGCACGGCTAGCGGAAAGACCGAAGCCGCGTTTCTCCCCGTGATAACGCAGCTCTGGGAGAACCCTGCGGGCAGCGTGGGAGCGCTATATATTTCGCCATTGAAAGCACTGATAAACGATCAGTTCGAGCGACTTGAGGAGCTTCTCGAGGAAGCGGACATACCGGTCACGAAATGGCACGGCGACGCTTCACCCTCCGCGAAAAAGAAGCTTGTCAAAAATCCGCGCGGCATAATGCAGACCACTCCAGAAAGTCTGGAGAGCTTGCTTATGCGCAACAGCTCCAACGCCTACCGACTGTTTTCCGACCTGCGTTTCGTCATTATCGACGAGGTGCATTATTTTATGGACAACGACCGCGGCTTGCAGCTCCTGTCTATATTGGAGCGACTTCAGCGGATTATCGGCTTTATTCCGCGGAGAATAGGTCTTTCCGCGACCCTCGGCGACTGCACCAATGCCGAGAAATGGCTCTGTATGGGTACGGATGTGCCATGCAATACTCCAAAAGTTCATGATAAAAACCGCAGGGTGCGCTTGTCGGTACGGTTTTTTCCGTTAGCCGAAAAGATACCTAATTCCGACAGCAAAACGCTTCTCGAGCATTATTATGAATACCTCTACGAGAGTACTCACGCCAAGCGGTGCATACTATTCTCCAACAGCAAGGGCGAGGTGGAGGAGAACATTGCGCATATGAAACGGCTGTCCGAGAAAAATCATGGCAGCGACTGTTATCTTGTCCACCACGCGAATATTTCTCCCGCGCTGCGCGAATTCGCCGAAAAGCGAATGAAATCGAGCGAGCTGCCCGTATGTACGGGAGCGACGGTGACGCTCGAGCTTGGTATCGACCTCGGACATCTGGAGCGAATAGTTCAGACGGGTTGTCCGCTTACGGTTTCCGGTCTGGTACAGCGTCTCGGACGAACGGGACGTCGCGGCGACGCGATAGGCGAAATGCGCTTCGCGTTCCGCTGGGACATGAGCCTGCCGCCGAATACGTTCTATAAAGAGGTCAACTGGGACCTTGTGATGTGCGCGGCAATGATACTTTTGTATACTCAAGAAAAATGGGTCGAGCCGATGTATCTTCCCAAACTGCCGTATAGCCTGTTGTATCATCAGACCATGTCGATACTCGCGGCAAGCGGCTCGGTTCAGCCAAAGGAGCTTGCGCGGCAGGTGCTCACGCTGGCGGTTTTCCGATACGTTTCCAAGGAGGATTATCTGCTTCTTCTGCGTCATATGCTTGAGAACGGACAGCTTGAGCGCGGCGAGGACGGGCTGATGATCGGCGAAAAGGGCGAAGCTGCAGTGAACAATTACGAGTTTCTGGCGGTGTTTTCCGTTCCCGTTGAGTACACGGTGCGGAGCAGCGCGGGAAACGGGGCGTCGGCGGAGATAATCGGCACGGTGCAGAACCCGTTTCCGCCGAAATCGCAGTTTGCGCTCGCGGGGCAGGCATGGGAGGTCACGGAGCTTGACAAGAAGCAGCAGACGATATACGTCAAGAGGATAGAGGGCATTTCCGCTAATACGTGGACGGATACGGGCAACGAGTACGTTCACACCAAGGTGATGAAGAAGATGCTGGAAGTTCTCCGCAGCGACGAGCAGTACGCGTTCCTCGACGAGAGCGCCCGCAAGCGTCTCGACGATATACGCCGTCTATGCAGAAACGCGTCAATGAGCGGCGAGACGATAAGCGACTGCGAGCTTGCGAGCGGCACGGTATCCGAGGGAGAACGTATCGTTATACCGCTCTCCGAGACGGTATTCGCGGTGTTTCCGTTTCTGGGAACCCGCGGCACAATGGCTCTGCTTTACGCGCTTCGCGAGCGCGGATTTCAAGCGAATGTATGGCTCCAGCGTTACATTCCCGTATGTATTGAGGTGCAGACCGATATGGGAAGGGAAGCGCTTACCGCCGCGCTGAACGAGATAAAGGCGGACGGCGCGGACAAGTATTCGTTCAGAATTCCCGAAAACTGCGAGATAGCGGGGAAGTTCAACGACTATATCCCGCGGCAATTATTGATAAAGCAGTATATTGAGGACTATCTCGATACTGACGAACTGAGATTAATGGAATAAAAAATGCCGCTGTTCAAACGAACAGCGGCACATTTTGTTTTGTTAATCGTTAAATTACTCAGCAATCTTTGTAACAACGCCGGAGCCAACGGTACGACCACCCTCACGGATAGCGAAACGCAGACCCTCCTCAATAGCGATAGGAGTGATAAGCTCAACATCCATTACAACGTTATCGCCGGGCATGCACATTTCCTTATCGGCAGGCAGTGTGATTACGCCGGTAACGTCGGTAGTTCTGAAGAAGAACTGCGGACGGTAGTTGGAAACGAACGGAGTGTGACGACCGCCCTCTTCCTTCTTAAGAACGTAAACCTGACCGCTGAACTTGGTGTGCGGGTGAATAGAACCGGGCTTGCAGAGAACCTGACCACGCTCAATCTGATCACGTGTGATACCACGGAGCAGCGCGCCGATGTTGTAGCCCGCAACAGCCTCGTCAAGGGTCTTTCTGAACATCTCAAGACCTGTAACGACAGTGCTCTTGGGCTCGTCAACCAGACCGGTGATCTCAACGGTATCGTTTACCTTTACAACGCCGCGCTCTACACGACCGGTAGCAACGGTACCACGACCGGTGATGGTCATAGTATCCTCAACAGGCATCAAGAAAGGCTTGTTCTCGTCTCTCTCGGGAGCGGGAATGTAGGAATCGATAGCTTCCATCAGCTTCTTGATGCAAGCGTACTCGGGAGCGTCGGGATCCTTGGAATCGGAATCCAGAGCAACCTTTGCGGAGCCGCGGATGATCGGGATGTCGTCTCCGGGGAAGCCGTTCTTGGACAGCTCGCCGCGGATATCCATATCAACCAGCTCAAGCATCTCATCGGGATCGTTGTACTCGCCGGTAGCGGGATCGTACTCGCCTGCATCGTCGCACTTGTTGATAAATACAACCATTGCGGGAACGCCAACCTGACGTGCGAGCAGAATGTGCTCTTTGGTCTGAGCCATAGGACCGTCGGTACCCGCAACAACGAGTACAGCGCCGTCCATCTGAGCCGCACCGGTGATCATGTTCTTGATATAGTCGGCATGGCCGGGGCAGTCAACGTGAGCGTAGTGACGCGCGTCGGTCTCATACTCAACGTGAGCGGTATTGATCGTGATGCCGCGCTCTCTCTCCTCGGGAGCCTTATCAATCATATCATAAGCCTCAAACTTAGCCTGACCCTTGAGTGCCAGCCACTTTGTGATAGCAGCGGTCAGAGTGGTCTTACCGTGGTCAACGTGACCGATGGTACCGATATTAACATGGGGTTTGCTGGAATTATATTTTTCCTTAGCCATTGGTATTTCCTCCTTTAATAGGCATTTGGGCGTTTTGCCCGAAAAAATGTTTACAGTAATATTCTACCATTTTTTGTGGAAAAAATCAAGTAGTTTTCTCAATATTCCACAAATATTTTCAACGGAATGTCAACAAATGTTAATCATTCTGCTTTCTCTTGGACATAATGCCCTCGGCGATGTTCTTGGGAACCTCGATATAGCTGTGCGGCTCCATAACGTACTGACCGCGTCCCTGTGTCTTGGAGCGGAGGTCGTTGGAGTAACCGAACATCTCGGAGAGCGGAACGAGAGCGGTGATCTGCTCCGTACCGAAGCGGGATTCCTGACCCTGTATCTGTCCGCGGCGCGATGTGAGATCGCCGATGACCGTACCGGTGTAATCTGACGGACATACAACTACGACCTTCATGATCGGCTCGAGGATTATCGAGCTTGCCTTTCTGAGGGCTTCCTTGATAGCCATAGAGCCCGCGATCTTAAACGCCATTTCGGACGAGTCTACCTCGTGGTAGGAACCGTCGTACAGCGAGACCTTAAGGTCTACAACCGGGTAGCCTGCGAGAACGCCTGCGTTCAGCGCACCCTGGATACCTGCGTCAACAGCGGGGATAAACTCCTTCGGGATAGCGCCGCCGACTACGTCGTTGCTGAACTCGTAGCCCTTGCCGCTTTCGTTAGGCTCTACGCGGATCTTTACATGACCGTACTGACCCGAACCGCCCGACTGACGTTTGTACTTCATATCAACGTCGGCATTGCCCGTAATGGTCTCCTTGTAGGCAACCTGGGGAGCACCAACGTTCGCCTCAACCTTGAACTCGCGCAGCAGTCTGTCGACGATGATCTCGAGGTGAAGCTCGCCCATACCTGCGATAATGGTCTGACCCGTTTCCTGATTTGTCCAGGTCTTGAAGGTCGGATCCTCTTCCGCGAGCTTTGCGAGACCGATAGCCATTTTCTCCTGACCCGCCTTGGTCTTGGGCTCGATAGCCAAATCGATAACGGGCTCGGGGAAGTCCATGGACTCGAGAATTATCGGATGAGCGGGATCGCAGAACGTATCGCCCGTAGTAGTGTACTTTGTACCTACGACAGCCGCGATATCTCCACACGGACAAGCCTCAATATCCTGTCTGTGGTTGGAGTGCATCTGCAAAATACGTCCCATACGCTCGTTTTTGTCCTTGGTGGAGTTGAGAACGCTTGTACCGGCCTCAACGAAACCGGAGTAAACTCTGAAAAAGCAGAGCTTACCAACGAACGGATCTGTCGCGATCTTGAACGCGAGCGCGGAGAACGGCTCCTTATCGCCGGGATGACGCTCCTCCTCCTCACCCGTCTCGGGATTGGTTCCCTTGATAGCGGGAATATCAAGAGGCGACGGCATAAAGTCGACGATAGCGTCGAGCAGCTTCTGAACGCCCTTGTTTCTGTAAGATGTTCCGCAGCACACGGGAACGAACTTGTTGTCGATCGTGCCCTTGCGGATAGCCTTTTTGATCTCCTCGGCGGTGAAGTCGGCTCCCTCGTTCTCGAGGTAACGCTCCATAAGGTCGTCGTCAAGCTCGGCTACCTTTTCAAGCAGATTAGCTCTGTACTCCTCAGCTTTGTCCTTCATGTCCGCGGGAATCTCCTCGACGCGCATATCCTTGCCGAGGTCGTCATAGTAAATATCGGCATTCATCTCGATAAGGTCGATAATGCCCTTGAAGTCCTGCTCAGCGCCGATAGGCAACTGAATCGGGACAGCGTTGCACTTCAGTCTGTCGTGCATCATATCCACTACGTTATAAAAGTTCGCGCCCATAATGTCCATCTTATTTACATAAGCCATTCTGGGTACGTGATAGTTGTCCGCCTGACGCCAAACTGTTTCGGACTGCGGCTCAACGCCGCCCTTTGCGCAAAATACAGTGACAGAGCCGTCAAGCACTCTCAGAGAACGCTGAACCTCAACAGTGAAGTCAACGTGACCGGGAGTATCGATAATATTGATACGGTGCTCTTTCCAGAACGCGGTGGTAGCGGCGGAGGTGATAGTGATGCCTCTCTCCTTCTCCTGATCCATCCAGTCCATTGTGGAAGCGCCCTCGTGCGTCTCACCCATTTTATAGTTGACGCCCGTATAGAACAGGATACGCTCCGTGGTGGTGGTCTTACCCGCGTCGATATGAGCCATGATACCAATATTACGTGTCATTTCAAGAGAAACGTCTCTTTTCATAAATTCCTCCGTAATACATCCTGATAGCCCAAAGAATTAAACGCCGCAGAGTTTATTAGCAACAGTAGATCTACACATTGTTAATAATTCCGCTTTATTTAATTGGGCTAGACGGCGTTTAATTTTACCACTTAAAGTGAGCAAATGCCTTATTAGCCTCTGCCATCTTGTGGGTATCGTCACGCTTTTTGCACGCGCCGCCCTGATTGTTCAGCGCGTCGCATATCTCGTTTGCAAGTCTTTCTTTCATAGTCTTTTCGCTGCGGTCGCGGCTGTACTTGGTTATCCAACGCAAGCCGAGAGTGCGGCGTCTTTCGGGACGAACCTCCATAGGAACCTGGTAGGTCGCACCGCCGACACGTCTTGCCTTGACCTCGAGCTGGGGCATAATGTTCTCCATTGCCTCCTCGAAAGCCTCAAGCGGCTCCTTGCCGGTCTTTTCGGCAACAATCTCAAACGCGCCGTAAACGATCTTCTGGGCCACGCCCTTCTTTCCGTCAAGCATGATGTTGTTGATAAGTCTTGTTACCAACTCCGAACCGTAAAGCGGATCCGGCAGAACCTCACGCTTGGGGACATTACCTCTTCTTGGCACTTTAACTTCCCTCCTTACATTATTGCGGGGCATCCGTTGCGGATGATCCCCAATGAAATCATAGGTACTCGAAAGCGTTTCACTCCCGCTATCCAAACAAAAGGCAATGCTTTATTGCTAAATAATGCCTGTTTGACAGCTTTCAGGAATTGAAATCAAGCCTTCTTTCCTGCCTTCGGACGCTTTGCACCGTACTTGGAGCGTCCCTGCATTCTTTTGTCAACGCCCTGAGCGTCGAGAGTTCCTCTTACGATGTGGTAACGCACACCGGGGAGGTCCTTGACACGTCCGCCTCTAATAAGTACGACGGAGTGCTCCTGCAGTTTGTGTCCGATACCGGGGATATACGCCGTGACCTCGTAGCCGTTGGATATCTTGACTCTGGCAACCTTTCTCATAGCCGAGTTAGGCTTTTTGGGAGTCTGAGTTCTTACAGCGGTGCATACTCCGCGCTTTTGGGGAGAGTGCTGGTCAATCTGCTCCTTGTGGAGGGTATTCATACCTTTCTGGAGCGCCGGCGCCTTGGATTTCTTGGTAGAAACCTGACGACCCTTGCGAACAAGCTGGTTAAACGTAGGCACTATTTTTCACCTCTTCCTTAAATATAAAATATTCCGTGTATTATTATTTCCTCTTATAGAAAAATATACTAACACACATTCATAAATTATATAGAAAAAAGCGGCGTTTGTCAAGGCTTTTTTCAAAACTTTGTGACAACCGCCGCTAAAAATTATTTATAAAATTTGCTTTTTGTGCATTTTAACGAACACTGTCATGCGTTCTCATCTACCGTGGTGCCGCCGTCGGTCTCCATAGGGGGAACGATCTCGGTATTGACGTTCAACGCGTCATCAATATGTCCCTCAAGTTCAGCGGTCAGAGCGTCCTGCTCCGCCTTAGCCTCCGCCTCGGCAGCCGCCGCGGCTGCTTCCTCTTGCGCTTTGAGTCCCGTACCCGCGGGAATAAGCTTACCGATTATGATGTTCTCTTTAAGACCCGTAAGCGGATCGACCTTGCCACGGATAGCTGCCTCTGTGAGCACTCTCGTGGTCTCCTGGAATGATGCTGCCGACATAAAGCTGTCCGTCGCCAGAGACGCCTTTGTGATACCGAGAAGTACGGGTTCGCAGGTAGGCATTTCGACCGTCTCGCCCTGTTCCGCGCGCTCTTTCAGTTCGTCGCACATCGCAACATATTCGTTCTTTCCGACTACCGATCCCGCAAGAAGCGTACTGCTTCCCGGCTCAATGATCCGTACCTTGCGCATCATCTGACGCACGATGACCTCAATGTGCTTGTCGTTAATATCAACACCCTGCTGACGGTACGGCTTCTGAACTTCGCTGATAAGGTAATCCTGAACAGCCTTTTCGCCCTTTACAGCCAGAACGTCCGGCGGGTTGATAGAGCCCTCTGTCAGCGGGTCGCCCACTTCGACGCGGTCACCGTCCTGAACCTTCGGACGGTATCCGAATGGTACGGCATACGCCTCCTCGGTGCCGTCGTCGGCAGTGATTATAGCATGACGCGTTTTCTTGATTTCTTCGAACCTTACCGTGCCCGCGATCCTTGTGATGATCGCCGCGTTCTTCGGGTGACGGCTCTCGAACAGTTCTTCGACACGCGGAAGACCCTGTGTGATATCGTCCGCGCCGACAACGCCGCCCGTATGGAAGTTACGCATCGTAAGCTGCGTACCGGGCTCTCCGATAGACTGCGCCGCGATAACGCCCACAGCCTCGCCCTTGGTGATCAGCTGACCGTTTGCGAGTGAAGCGCCGTAGCACTTCGCGCACACGCCGTTTCTCAGTTCGCACGTGAGCACCGAGCGCACCTTTACGCGCTCAACTCCCGTTTTAACTATCTTAGCCGCGTCACTGTCCGTGAGCAGCTTGTCTTTTGATATGGTGAACGAGCCGTCGGGAGCAGTGAAATCATCCGCCAGGAAGCGTCCGACAAGTCTCTCGCTGAGCTTTTCGATAAGCTCTCCGCCCTCGCGTATCTCGTAGACCTCGATACCGTTTGTCGTTCCGCAGTCGTCGCCGCGGATAATTACCTCCTGCGATACGTCGACAAGACGTCTCGTCAGATATCCCGAGTCGGCGGTACGGAGTGCTGTATCGGCAAGTCCTTTACGTGCGCCGCGCGAGGAGATGAAGTATTCGAGGACGTTCAGACCCTCACGGTAATTGGCTTTGATAGGCATTTCTATCGTCGCGCCCGAGGTGTTTGCAATAAGTCCGCGCATACCCGCGAGCTGTCTTATCTGAGCGTCCGAACCACGCGCGCCCGAGTCAGCCATCATGTAGATGTTGTTATAGTGATCGAGGTTGTTGGTAAGCGCGGTCGAGACTTGTTTTGTCGCGTGTTCCCAAATATCGATAAAGTTCTTTTTGCGTTCGTTGTCGGAAATAAAGCCGCGCGAGAACCTCTTGTTAATAAACGCTATCTTTTCGTCCGCCTGCTTGATGATTTCTGCCTTCTGAGGGGGAATCTCGGCGTCGCAGACCGCAACGGTGATTCCCGAACGGGTAGAGTATTTATAGCCCATGGCCTTGATATTATCAAGCAGCTTTGCCGTGCGGGCGGTACCGTGTATTTTCAGACAGCGGTCAATGATCTTTCCGAGCTCCTGCTTTCTTACCTTAAATCCTATCTCGTAATCCAGCTGATGATCGGGATCGCTTCTGTCAACGTAACCCAGATCCTGCGGTATATGCTCGTTGAAGATTATACGTCCCGCCGTAGTGGGTACTATTCTTGTTATGACGGTATCGCCAAGATCTTTCGTAACACGAACCTTTATAGCCGCATGAATGGAGATCACACCGTCCTGATATGCCATTATAGCCTCGTTAGCGTCGCGGAACACCTTGCCCTCGCCCTTTTCGCCCGCCTTGTCAATGGTCAGGTAATAGGAGCCGAGCACCATATCCTGCGTAGGAACGGTAACGGGCTTTCCGTCTGATGGCTTAAGGAGGTTCTTTGCGGCAAGCATAAGAGTTTTTGCCTCCTCCTGTGCCTCTTTGGAGAGCGGAAGATGTACTGCCATCTGATCGCCGTCGAAGTCCGCGTTGAACGCGGTACAGCACAGCGGATGCAGTTTGATGGCGCGTCCCTCGACCAGTATCGGCGAGAACGCCTGGATACCAAGTCTGTGTAGCGTAGGCGCGCGGTTGAGCAATACGGGGTGATCCTTGATAACTTCCTCAAGAGAATCCCAGACCTTATCGTCCGCGCGTTCAACAAGCTTTTTCGCCTGTTTAATGTTGGACGACACATCGCGCTTCACCAGATCGCGCAGTACAAACGGCTTGAACAGCTCCAGCGCCATTTCCTTAGGCAGACCGCACTGCTCCATTTTCAGCTCGGGACCTACGACGATAACCGAACGTCCCGAATAGTCGACACGCTTACCGAGCAGATTCTGACGGAAACGTCCCTGCTTGCCCTTGAGCATATCGGACAGCGACTTCAGCGGACGGTTGTTGGAGCCCGTGTAGGCTCTTCCGTGTCTGCCATTGTCTATCAGCGCGTCAACAGCCTCCTGGAGCATACGCTTCTCGTTGCGCACGATAAGATCGGGTGCTTTTTTGGAGAGCAAATCCTTAAGTCGGTTATTTCTCATTACGACCTTGCGGTAAAGTTCGTTAAGGTCGGAGGTTGCGTAGCGACCCCCGTCCAGCTGTACCATGGGACGGATATCGGGCGGAATTACGGGAATTACGTCCAGTATCATCCATTCGGGACGGTTTCCGCTGTTCTTGAACGCCTCGATAACGTCAAGTCTGCGCAGCAGCTTTACCTGCTTCTGACCCGCGGATGTGGTCTCCAATTCGGCTCTGAGCTCGTCCTCCAGAGCGTCAAGGTCTATCTCGGTGAGCAGCTCCTTTATAGCCTCCGCGCCCATTCCCGCGCGGAACGTATCGATACCCGAGTACTTGGAGGCGTACTGTCCGTACTCCTCCTCGGTGAGCAGCTGTTTCTTTACCAGCCCCGTTTTTTCACCCGGGTCGATAACTATATATTTGGTGAAATAAAGTACCTCCTCCAATTTCTTGGGCGTGAGGTCGAGAACCTGACCGATACGGCTCGGAGTACCCTTATAGTACCAGATATGCGACACGGGAGCAGCAAGCTCGATATGTCCCATACGCTCGCGTCGAACCTTGCTGCGCGTTACCTCAACGCCGCACTTTTCGCATATCTTGCCCTTAAAGCGTATTCTCTTGTACTTTCCGCAGTTACACTCCCAGTCCTTCTGCGGCCCAAAAATCCTTTCGCAGAAAAGACCGAATTTTTCAGGCTTCTGGCTGCGGTAATTTATCGTTTCGGCACGCTGAACCTCGCCGTGCGACCATTCGCGTATCTGCTCGGGAGAAGCAAGTCCTATTTTCATAGACTCGAAAACACTAAAGCTCATTATATTACCTCGTTTTCATATTATCGGACTTTCGATCCTCAATCGTCGAAATCGTCATCCTCGTCGCCGCTGTCGCTGTCGGAGGGATCGCCGAATTCGTTCTCGTCCTCGTCGTCGAGACCGTCGTCAAAATCCGCGTCCTCGTCGTCGTATTCTTCATCATCGTCGAACATATCGCTGTCGTCGCTGTCGACAACGCCGCCCGCGTCTGCCGCGTCGGTCACTTCAAAGCCCGCTCTGTTCAGATCGTCATCGTCGGATCTGTAGTCCTCGCTGAAGTTCTGCTTGCCGTAGCTTGAGTCGTCATCGTCAAAGTCATCCTTGAGATCGATCTCCTTGCCCGTATCGTCGAGAATTCTGATATCAAGCCCCAGACCCTGCAGCTCGCTAACCATTACCTTGAAAGATTCGGGAACGCCCGGCTTCGGCACGGGTTCGCCCTTGACAATGTGCTCGTAGGTCTTCTGACGACCCATAAGGTCATCCGACTTGACGGTCAGTATCTCCTGAAGCGTATAAGCCGCGCCGTAAGCTTCAAGAGCCCATACCTCCATCTCACCGAAACGCTGTCCGCCGAACTGAGCCTTACCGCCCAGAGGCTGCTGTGTAACGAGCGAGTACGGACCCGTTGAACGCGCGTGTATCTTATCGTCGACCAGATGATGCAGTTTAAGATAGTACATATATCCGACGGTTACGGGGCTGTCGAATTTCTCGCCCGTTCTTCCGTCGATAAGCTGCGTTTTGCAGTCGCTTGTCCACGCCAGCTTTGTGAAATCAATGCCTTCGCCGCCCTCGCCGAGGAGCTCCTTGCGCTTGCCGCGAGCCTCGTCGTACAGCGCGCGGATATCCTGTTCGTGAGCGCCGTCGAATACGGGCGTGGCGATCTTCCAGCCGAGCGCTTTCGCGACATAACCGAGGTGTACCTCAAGAACCTGACCGATGTTCATACGCGAAGGTACGCCCAGCGGGTTCAGTACGATATCAAGCGGCGTACCGTCGGGCAGGAACGGCATATCCTCCTGCTTGAGGATACGGGAAACGACGCCCTTGTTTCCGTGACGACCCGCCATTTTATCACCGACGGATATCTTACGCTTCTGCGCTATATAAACGCGAACCTTTTCGTTTACTCCGGGCGACAGATCGTCGCAGTTTTCGCGGTTGAACACCTTAACGTCAACGACTATGCCGCTCTCGCCGTGTGCAACTCTCAGCGAGTTGTCGCGCACCTCGCGAGCTTTTTCGCCGAAGATCGCGCGCAGCAGCTTTTCCTCCGCGGTAAGCTCCGTCTCGCCCTTGGGCGACACCTTGCCGACCAGAATATCGCCCGAGTGGACGTCCGCGCCTATTCTGATTATGCCGCGGTCGTCAAGATCCTTCAAAACCTCGCCGCTGAGGTTAGGAATATCGCGGGTGATCTCCTCCGGACCGAGCTTTGTTTCACGGCATTCGAGTTCGTATTCCCCTATATGGATTGACGTGTACACGTCGTCGTAGACCAGTTTTTCATTGATAAGGACAGCGTCCTCGTAGTTGTAGCCTTCCCAGGTCATAAAGCCGATGAGGGCGTTCTTTCCCAGTGCGATCTCGCCCATCTTGGTAGCGGGACCGTCGGCGATAACGTCGCCCTTGGAGACGCGCTCACCCATGCTGACGATGGGGCGCTGATTTACGCAGTTGCCCTGATTGGAACGCTTGAATTTGATAAGTCTGTAAATGTGCTCTCTGCCGTCGTCGGAGTTGATAATGATGCGGTCCGCCGATACCTCGGAGACAACGCCGTTCTCCTTTGCACAGATAACCACGCCCGAGTCCACGGCAGCCTTGTATTCCATACCCGTGCCTACGATAGGATTGTCCGTTACCATAAGCGGAACAGCCTGACGCTGCATATTCGCACCCATAAGCGCACGGTTCGCGTCGTCGTTTTCAAGGAACGGGATCATAGCTGTAGCCACTGATACCATCATTTTCGGCGATACGTCCATGAAATCCACCTTTTCGCGCTCTATCTCAAGGATAGCGTCGCGGCAGCGGGCGTTCACGCGCGGTCTCGCGAAGCAGCCGTTTTCGTCAAGTGGTTCGTTGGCCTGCGCAACGACATAGTTGTCCTCAACATCGGCAGTCATGTAGACTACGTCATCGAGCACCTTGCCCGTCGTCTTGTCGACCCTTCGATAGGGGGCTTCGATAAAGCCGTATACGTTTATCCTTGCGAACGTCGCAAGGTAGGAGATAAGTCCGATGTTAGGACCCTCGGGGGTCTCGATAGGACACATACGTCCGTAGTGCGAGAAATGTACGTCGCGGACTTCAAAGCCCGCGCGGTCACGCGAAAGTCCGCCCGGACCGAGCGAGGACAGACGGCGCTTGTGAGTAAGCTCCGCAAGCGGGTTGTTCTGATCCATAAACTGCGACAGCGGGGAAGAGCCGAAGAACTCTTTCATAGCCGCGATAACCTGCTTCGCGTTGATAAGCGACGCCGGCGTTACCTTTTCGGTATCGTTCGCCTGAAGTCCCATTCTCTCGCGTATAGTGCGTTCCATTCTCGTGAAGCCTATCCTGAACTGATTCTGCAGCAGCTCGCCCACGCAGCGGATGCGTCTGTTGCCCAGATGGTCGATATCGTCCGCGTCGCCGACTCCCTCGTTGAGGTTGATGAAGTAGCCGACTACCGCAAAGATATCCTCCAGCGTGATATGCTTGGGAATAAGCTCGTCGGAGCGCTTTGCGATAAGCTCAGCGAGCATTTCCTTGTCGTCTCCCGCTTCCTCGAGGATATCCGCGAGTACGCCAAACTTGACCTGCTCGTTGATGCCGAGAGCCTCAACGTCCAGATCGCCGGTATACAGATGAATGTCGACCATGCCGTTGCCGACAATTTTCATCACGCCCTCGCCGCTTGGCTTTTGAACGGAGACCTCCATAACGCCCGCGTTCTGTATCTCCATAGCCATTTCGGCGGTGATGATGCCGCCCTCCTCGGCGAGCAGCTCGCCGGAAAGGGGCGCGACAACATTCTCGGCGGCTCTTTTGCCTGTAAGCCTCTGAGCGATGCCGAGCTTTTTGTTATATTTATAACGCCCGAAACGTGACAGATCATATCTTTTGGCGTCAAAAAACAGGTTGTCGAGGGTGGTTCTCGCCGAGTCCACAGTAGCGGGCTCGCCGGGGCGGAGCTTTCTGTAAACCTCGAGCAGAGCTTCCTCCTCGTTCTTCGTGTTATCCTTGCCGTTTTCAATGGTAACGGTTATTCTCGGATCCTCGCCGAACTTGCCGATAAGGTCGCTGTCGCTCGACAGACCGATAGCGCGCAGGAACGTAGTACACGGGAACTTTCTGTTCTTGTCGATACGCACGTAAAACACGTCCGAGCCGTCCATTTCAAGCTCGAGCCACGCGCCTCTGTTCGGGATAACGGTAGCCTTGAACAGCTTTTTGCCTGTTTTATCGTAATCAAAGCCGTAATACACGCCCGGTGAACGAACGAGCTGCGAAACGACAACGCGCTCCGAGCCGTTGATAACGAACGTACCGCTTTCGGTCATCAGCGGCATGTCGCCCATAAAGATCTCGTTGTCTATGATCTCGCCGGTCTCCTTGTTGAGCAGGCTCGCAGTGACTTTTAAGGGTGCGGCGTAGGTTGCGTCGCGCTCCTTGCACTCCTCGATAGAGTACTTGGTGTTTTCCTCGAGGCGGTAATTCACAAAAGAAAGCTCAAACTTGCCGTTCGAGTCAATAATCGGAGATACGTCCTTGAAAACCTCTTTTATTCCGTCGGTCAGAAACCATTCGTAAGAGTCTTTCTGAATACCGATGAGGTTCGGCATATCGATGACCTCATTGATTTTAGAGAAGCTCTGTCTCGTAGTTTTTCCCGACTGTACAGGCTTTGTATTCACCA
Source organism: uncultured Clostridia bacterium (assembly GCA_947389015.1). GTDB lineage: Bacteria > Bacillota > Clostridia > Oscillospirales > Ruminococcaceae > CAG-115. Next base: position 57,284 of record CANDVA010000012.1, read on the forward strand.
TCGGCTTTAATCACTCCTTAATAAATAGCACGGATTTTTAGGCAGAAATAGCCTATAACTCCATTATGATACATTTTAATATTTTACCACAAACGGAACAATTTGTCAAGGGCAAATTTCAAAAAATTTTAAATAACCGCAAATTTCCCCAAACATTCGCTTTGCGGCGGTCAGTTGAACAGATTTTGAATCCACTCGTATATCGCGAATTTTACCGTGATTTTCTGCGGTTTTCCGAAGCTTTCCAGTACGTGTTCCGTGTTATCTTCCGTTTCGGTCTGCTCCGAGACGGCGGGCAGACAGAGCTGCGGGAAAATCACGCACCACCAGTTGTGACCCTCGCCGCTGCCGAGCGTTATGCGCAGAGCCGTATATTTGCCCGCGGGGAGTATCAGGCGGTCATATTCGCGGGTGGTGAAATACATATCGGTAAGCTCGGCTTTCGCGCCGTAGTCAAATCCGCGCTCACGGAGGAATTTCGTGCAGCGGCGCTCGATCTCGGGGAGAAGCTCACGGGCACGCACCTCGGCGGCGGCAAGGTTTCCGCAGTCCGAGAGCTCGCCGCCGTATTCCTCGAGCAGGAAATCGCGCAGCTCGAGCTTTACCGCCTGATCCTCCCCGCTGTCCGAGTTCGCGGGGATATGCAGCCGAAGCACCTCTCCGCGCACGCTTCCGCAGTCAGCGGCGAAGGTCTCAAACGCCGCGAAAGTCAGCGAGATCGCTATTCCCGCAATAAGTACGATAGTCACAAAAATGTCTCTCATATTAAGCTCCTTTGTTGTCAATAATATCCAAAAGATATATTTTACATTATTGGCGGATTTTTACAGCCTAAACAAAAGAGCGATCATATCGCGGTAAAAATTGTGAAAGATATCACAAAATTGCAAAAAACGCTTGCAATATTTGCAGCTTTGCTGTATAATGGTACTTGTAGAGTTGTTTCTAAAAATAAATGTTCGGGCGCTAATTGCCCGAGAAAGGACATTGCTATGCCTCTCGAGGAAATCACCAGGGAGTTTTCGTTCCCGCTAAGAAAATTGATTGACGAGTATAAGCCCGAAATTCTTTATATGCCCGAAAACGGAGAAAACCGTCTTATCTCAAATAACGATGTGAATCGTCCGGGACTTCAGCTTGCCGGGTTTTATGAATATTTTGACAACAAGCGTATACAGGTAATGGGAAAAATGGAAAGCGCTTATCTTCAGGGGCTTGATCCCGAGCTTCGCAGAAAGCGCATAGAGGATCTGTTAAGCTATCGTTTTCCCGCGCTTATCATTACGCGCAACGAGGAAGTTTTCCCGGAAATGCTTGAAATGGCACCCAACTACGAGATACCCATTATGCGCACGGAGGAGAACACCACCGTGTTCATTTCAAAGCTTATGGCGTTCCTGAATATGCAGCTTGCGCCGAGAATAACACGCCACGGCGTTCTTATCGAGATATACGGCGAGGGCGTTATGATAATGGGCGAGAGCGGCGTAGGTAAGAGCGAGACCGCCGTCGAGCTTGTAAAGCGCGGTCACCGTCTTATCGCCGATGACGCGGTAGAGATACGCAAGGCGTCCAATATCACTTTGGTCGGCTCGTCGCCCGACAATATCCGACATTTCCTCGAGCTGCGCGGTATCGGTATCGTAAACGCGCGCCAGCTGTTCGGTATCGGCTCGGTAAAACTGTCCGAAAAGATAGATATGGTCGTTGAGATGGAGCTTTGGAACCCCGAGAAAACCTACGACAGAATGGGCGTTGATACGCACTATATGACAATTCTCGGCGTTAAAGTCCCGCTGCTGAATATCCCCGTCAAGCCCGGGCGCAACCTCGCGGTAATACTTGAGGTCGCGGCGATGAACAACCGCCAGAAGAAGATGGGCTACAACGCGGCAAAGGATCTGCTTCGCCAGCTTGGAATGGACTCCGACAGCGAGGAGATCATGTCAGATCTTAATTTGTAATGGAAGAGATCGTTTTCGCGGGCTTTGACGGAGATGTCAACCCCGCGCGGTTTCTGGTAGAGCGAGTTTCCGCTCTATGCCGAAAGGTCATTATGCCGAACGACAACGCCCTTTCCGCCGCATTAATGCGAGGGGAGATCTCCCGAAAGCCCTTCGCAGTGATAATGACGGGGCAGAAGCTGTCTATTCGTTCAAAAATAGCGGTAGAGCGTTTTGCGAGAGCCGACTGCGGTATCATCGAAACGGATATTGACTGCGGCAGGGTCGTGCGTTTTTTTCGTGAAAACGGCTATGACGCGTATCTGTCGTCGGGCGCGGGTAATTCGTACTGCAACGCGGTTTACGCGGAGGTGCTGAAATTATATCCGCGCGGGCTGTTTCTGCATATTCCGACTATGGAAAATATTTCCGATTTCGGGGAGCTTGTAAAAGCTTTCGATAAATTTATTCGGGAATTTGATTTTGAACAGGAGTAATTCATATGTATAACATAGGCATTGATTTAGGCGGTACTAATATAAAGGTGGGTCTGGTAGACGAGAATTACAATATTGTCGCGAAGTCGACCGCGCCGACAAACCTCCCGCGTCCCGCCGAGGAAATAGTAAAGTCCATGGTGGACACGATGTGGAAGGCGTTAAACGAGGCTAAGGTGACTATCGGCGAAGTAAATTCGATAGGGATCGGCACTCCCGGCGTCGCGAACCGCAATAGCGGCACGGTGCTGTATTCGTGCAATCTCGGCTTTAAAAATACCGATCTGCGCGCGCTGTTCGGGAAGTTCCTCAATAAGCCGCTTTACGTTGAGAACGACGCCAACGCTGCGGCGTTCGGAGAGGTTCTCGCGGGCGCGGGCAAGGGCTACAAGAACGTCGTTGTTGTAACGCTCGGTACGGGCGTAGGCGGCGGTATTATCATTGACGGAAAGATATACACGGGCTTCAACTTCTGCGGAGCGGAACTTGGGCATACGGTCATAGAGTACAACGGTCGTCAGTGCGCGTGCGGGCGCAAGGGCTGCTTTGAGGCGTATTCCTCGGCGACCGCGCTTATCAATATGACCAAAGAGGCAATGGAGGCGCACAAGGATTCCAAGATGTGGGAGATAGCGGGCGGCTCTATCGACAACGTTGACGGCAAGACCGCATTTGACGGCATGAGAGCCGACGACGCTGCCGCGAGGGACGTTGTAAATATGTACATAGAGTACTTGGGGTGCGGTCTTACGAACATTGTCAACACGTTCCAGCCCGAGGTTCTGCTTATCGGCGGCGGTATCTGCAAGGAGGGCGAGAACCTTACAAAGCCGCTGGGTGAAATAATCACCCGCGACCAATATTGTATCGATCCCAACAGGTCGACCAAGCTCGATATTTGCAAGCTCGGCAACAACGCGGGAATAATCGGCGCGGCGTGCTTATATACTATTGCAGAGTAAGTTTTAGTTTAACAGTGATTTTAGGACGGAGCAAAATTCGTCCTAAAATTATGACGGAGGCGAACATGGGATATAGCGGGATAAAAGCTGTTTGCAATAAGTATAACTGCCCTTTTGAGGAGAATTTCGTCCTTGCGAACAGAACCTCGATGAGGATCGGCGGCGAGTGCGATTTGTTTGTAGAGCCTAATTCGGAGGAGTGTCTTATCGAGCTGCTGAACGTTTGCCGCGAAAGCTCGCTGCCGTATTTTATTCTCGGCAGGGGGAGCAATCTGCTGATAAAGCGGTTCAGCGGCGTGGTTATCGCGATAGGCGCGGCTCTCGGTGCGGTCACAGTCGACGGCAACACGATAACGGCGGGCGCGGGGGCTTCGCTTTCGGCGGTGTGCAATGCTGCGCTGGAGAATTCGCTGTCGGGAATGGAATGTCTGTACGGAATACCCGGCTCTGCGGGCGGAGCGCTGTACATGAACGCGGGCGCTTACGGCGGCGAAATAAAGGATATCGTAAAGTCGGCGCGGTGCATAGACGGAGGCGGAAATATCGTCGAGATGACGGCGGAGGAAATGAAGCTTTCGTATCGATACAGCGCGTTCTGCGAAAACGGCTTTTGTATCCTGTCGGTAACGCTGGAGCTTATACCGCGTGAAAAGACGGAAATAAAGGCGAAAATGGACGAACTTATGCAAAGGCGGCGCGACAAGCAGCCGCTTGAATTTCCGAGCTGCGGCAGTACGTTCAAGCGTCCCGAGGGATATTTCGCGGCGGCGCTTATTGAGGAATGCGGACTTAAGGGCTGTACGGTCGGCGGAGCGCAGGTCAGTGAAAAGCACAGCGGATTTGTTATCAACCGCGGCGGCGCTACGTTCGAGGACGTTATGGAGCTTGTCGGGCATATCAAGACCGTAGTCCGCGAAAAAAAGGGCGTGGAGCTGGAGTGCGAAATGCTGATAGTTGACAGGTGAAAACAGGTTTTAACGAGGGTCGTAAATGATACAAAAGGTTGATCTGAAAAAAGAAGTAAACGCTGTTGAGAAATTATTTGAATATAAGAGAGTTGGCACGCTTAACGATCATATGCTGAACGTTCTTCAAGCTGAAAACAGAACGCTGGATTTTCACATACACGAAAACTCCGATGAGTTATTTTACTGCATTGAGGGCGAATTTGACATTGAATTCGAGAACGGTTTGACGCATTTGTGCGAGGGTGATCTTATAGTTATTCCCAAATGGACAAAGCACCGTCCGATTTGCACGGGACGGGTAAAGTGCCTTCTGATTGAGGTTGAGGGAACCCTTAACAAGGATAATACCGGAGGTACCTACACGAAATAGGGGGACAGAAAATGGAATTTATAATTGTTACGGGAATGTCCGGCGGCGGAAAGTCTTCGGCTATCAAGGTGCTGGAGGATATCGGATATTTCTGCATTGACAATATGCCGCCGCAGCTCATACCGAATTTTGCCGCGATCTGCAGTGAAAACGGCGAGATCAACAAGGTCGCTATCGTTACCGATATTCGCGGCGGAACGCTTTTTTTAAAGCTCTCGGAGTGCATTTCGGGGTTGGTGAATACGGACGGTATCGACGTTAAGGTGCTGTTTCTTGAGGCTTCAAAAGAAGTTTTGATGAAACGTTACAGCGAAACGCGCCGCAAGCACCCTCTCGACGAGGTCTCGGGCGGTGATCTGTCCAAGGCTATCGACGCGGAGGCGGAGCTGTTAAGCGAGATACGCGCCAACGCCGACTACATAATCGACAGCTCGCTGCTGACTACCGCGCAGCTCAAGGGGCAGATCGCGGGGCTGTTTCTGGACAAGCCGAGCGACAGCATTATTGTAAGCTGCATGAGCTTCGGGTTCAAGTACGGTGTGCCTGGAGAGGCGGATCTGGTGTTCGACGTTAGATGTCTGCCCAATCCGTTCTATGTTCCCGAGCTGAAGCACAAGACGGGTCTTGACAAGGAAGTCCGCGATTATGTGATGAAGTACGAGCAGTCGCAGACCTTGGAGAGCAAAATATGGGATATGGTTGATTTCCTGCTGCCGTGCTATATAAACGAGGGCAAGAGCAGGCTCGTTATCGCGTTCGGCTGCACGGGCGGAAAGCACAGAAGCATTACGTTTGCCGAGCGTACTGCCGCGCATCTGCTCGAAAAGGAGTGCAAGGTAAGGATAGTTCACCGCGATATCGAAAAGGGGCGGTGACCGCTGATTTATAGGAGATATATATGGAAAAATCATTAGTGGATTTTTTGATTAAAGCAAAAAAATCGACCTATGCGGGTAAGGGTGCGGAAACTTCCCCGTCAAGAGTAAGATCTCACGATTTGGTATACCGCGATGGGGCTCTAATGTATTATGACACCTATCTCGGCGGTGAAAAATTTGCCGGCGAGGAAGCAATATGGATTGCCGATATCCCATATTGGAGCATGAATTATATTGGTCGTGTGACCGGTGAAAATTTCAGCGGTGACTTTTTGAAGGAAGCCTTGCTTCACGTTCCTTTTGAGAAGCCCTATCGCGGACCGGATGTTTATTTTAACGGCGACTATATCTATGAGTGTTCTGTCCGCGGAGAATTTGATTGGTTCCAAGGAAAAGAAACTATAAGGTATAAAGGTAATGAAATATATGAATGTTATTTTCACGGCGGATTGATTAAATAACAAATTTTAATTTATAGACTTTTTTCGAGGGCTTGATATTATGTCATTTTCTTCCGATATAAAAAAAGAACTGTGTAATGTTCACGAGCTGCCGATCAATGAAATGGCGGCAATGATGTACGGAATGTTATACGCGGGCAGGCTCGTGAACGGAAAGCCCGTCATTCAGACGGAAAACAACGACCTTATCGCGGCGGCGCGTTCGCTTGCGGAGTCGGTGTTCCCGAACGAGCGCATAGAGGTGACAAGACTTGTCAATAACGGAGGCTCGCTGTATACGTTCGGCGTGAAATCACGGCGCTTGACGGAGCGGTTCGGGGATTTCTCTTCGGTAAACACTTCGGTAGTGTCGGGGAACGACGCGGACGGCGGAGCTTTTCTGCGCGGCGTTTTTGTGTGCTGCGGGAGCGTCACCGACCCGAAAAAGGAATATCATCTCGAAATGGTTCTGCCCGAGAGCGAGCGTATAGAGCCGCTTAAAAGCTTTATCGGTGAGCACGGGATAAAAATAAAATCTACTTTACGTAATAAAAATACTATTTTATACGCTAAGACGAGTGAGGTCATAGAAGATTTTCTGACATACATCGGCGCGGGAATTCACGCGCTGGAGATAATGCAGGTGAAGATCGAAAAGGATATCCGAAACCGCGCGAACAGGTGTGTGAACTGCGACAGCGCGAACCTCGACAAAACTGTCGCCGCGAGCGAGAAAAGCCGCCGCGACATTGAGTATATCATCGAAACGGCGGGGCTGGAGTCGCTGTCGGCGGAGCTTCGCGAGACAGCGCTGCTTCGTCTGGAGAACCCCGAGAGCTCGCTGTCGGAGCTGTGCGGAATGCTATCCGAGGGCAAGCCCATCTCGCGGAGCGGTCTTAATCACCGCCTGAAAAAACTATCGCAGATCGCGGAGGAATTAAAAAGTGAACGTTAAACTGAAAGCGCTGAAAGCCGCGTTTCCGAGAACTATCCCCATAATGACGGGGTTTCTGTTCCTGGGCGCGGCTTACGGAATTTATGCGCGGACGTCGGGATTGTCTGCCGCCGCGCCTATCTTAATGGCGGCGGTCGTTTTCGCAGGGTCGATGGAATTTGTCGCGGTGGATATGCTGCGCGGAGCGTTTGACCCGCTGAATGCGTTCTTAATGGCTATAATGGTGAACGCGCGGCATTTGTTTTATGGAATGGCAATGCTGGATAAATACGGAAAATCAGGCAAAAAGCGCTGGTATCTCATTTTCGGATTGTGCGACGAGAGCTTTTCTATAAACTGCACTGCGGAAATTCCCGAGGACGTTGACCGTGGGTGGTTTTATTTCTGGGTGACGGCGCTCAATCAACTTTACTGGGTGAGCGGCGCGGCGTTGGGAGCGCTCGCGGGGTCGTTCATACATATAGAGCTACCCGGGCTGGACTTCGTAATGACCGCGCTGCTGCTCGTTATCTTTGTCGAGAATTGGCTGAAAGAGAGGTCTCACCTGTCGTCGATAGTCGGGCTAGCTGCAGCGCTCGTCTGTCTGCTGATATTCGGCAGCGACAGCTTTATTATCCCTTCAATGGCGGTAATACTTATATTACTGACGATGCTTCGCAAGCCTATTGAAAAAGCAATGGGGGAGACAAAGTCATGACCTCTTTTCAAATTGCGCTAATGATCGCGGCGGTCGCTCTGGGAACTATGCTCACGCGTTTTCTGCCGTTCTTCGTGTTCAGCGGAAAAAAACCCGTTCCTAAGTACGTTGAATATCTCGGCAAGGCTTTAACGGGCGCGGCGCTCGGACTGCTCGTTGTTTACGGCTTCAAGAACGTGAATGTGCTCGCGGGAACGCACGGGCTCCCAGAACTTATCTCGCTTGTGATTATCGTTCTGCTTCACGTATGGAAGCGGAATATGCTGCTGTCCATTGCCGCGGGAACGGGACTTTATATGCTGCTGGTAAATTTTGTGTTTGTATAAACGTTTTACTTCGTGATCTGTTCGTACATTTCGGGCCGCCTGTCGCGGAACACTCCCCATTCCCGACGGAAAACGCACGTTTCGTCAAGGTCAATCTCGTGCAGCAAAACGCAGTCGGACGTGCGGTCTGCACTCTCTATGATTTCGCCGCGCTCATCGGTGATGAAGCTCGAGCCGTAAAAGGTCAGTGCGCTTGACTGTCCCGCGTTGCCATCATCGGGTGCGACAGTCTCCGTGCCTACGCGGTTTGCTGCTATCACTGGCACGAGATTAGCCGCCGCGTGACCCTGCATACAACGCCGCCAATGCGGCATACTGTCGCATTCAATGATAGGCTCGCTGCCGATCGCGGTAGGGTAGAGAAGCAACTCCGCACCTTGCAGCGCCATACAGCGAGCCGCCTCGGGGAACCACTGATCCCAGCATATACCTACGCCGATCTTTCCGAAGTGCGTATCCCAGACCTTGAACCCCGTATTCCCGGGCGTGAAGTAGAACTTTTCCTGATAAAAGTGATCGTCGGGAATGTGCGTCTTGCGGTACACTCCAAGCAGCTCACCGTCGTCAAGCATGGCAACCGTGTTGTAGAAAACGTTTACATCACGCTCGTAGAAGCTGATAGGCAGTACGACGCCCAATTCGCGCGAGACCTCGCGAAACCGTGTAACGGCGGGATTTTCGTCAAGCGGCAGAGCAAGCTCGTAATGCTCGTAGCGGCGCTCCTGACAGAAATATTTCGTCTCAAAAAGCTCGGGCAGCAGAATAACGTTTGCTCCCTTGGCGGCGACTTTCCTGACCAGTCTTTCGGCTTTGTCTATCGACTGCTCACGCGTTTCGGGAACGGACATCTGCACTGCGGCAGCGGTGATCTTTCTCATTTTGTGCTCCTTTCGCCGTTCAAATCCGTGCAATACAGACTTGTAGGCGCGTATTTTTCACTGTGCTGATATTCGGTGAATGGTATTACGGTGCCATTTACGGCGGCTTGTATCAGCTTTTTTGACAGATCTGGAACGTCGGCGGCGGAAAGCGCTTTTTCAATCTCGAGCCAGACGACCTCGCTGTTTTCGTCGTGATCGGAACGCGCTTCGCCGCCAACATATTCCGCTAGAAAAACCGCGTACCAATCGTGCGTATTGAAACGCATACCCAGAAGTCCGACGGGATTTATCTCAACTCCTGTCTCCTCCAGAAACTCGCGCCGTAATGCGTCCTCGGGCGTTTCACTGTGCTGCAAATAACCTCCCGGGATTATCAACCGCCCCTTGCCCGCGCCGTATGTATGCCGCGCAAGCAGAACTTTCCCGTCGCGCATAACTACTCCCGCGACTGATTTGCCCCAATCGGTGTTTTCTTCGGACATTTTAATACCTCGTTTTCTTTCCGAATAACCGCCGTTTCCCGACGGATGTTTCGGATTTTTTTATTATCGTTTTTCGATAAATATAAAAACTGTTTTAATATCGTCAAAATTGCTTAATAATAAGGATTTTTCAAATTTTAAACGCTTTAAAAAACAAGCTTTTTTGAGGAAATAACGACAACGTTTTTATATTCGGTTCAAACGGATGATTCTTTCGTATTTTTTATCGGAATTTTCAACGATCTCTATATGATGTGTTCCTATATATTTGTCTATCCTTGACGCATACCACCAGTCACTCACGCCAAGGCGGTTTTCGACCAGTATTCGACCGATAAGCTCGATCTCGCGGACAGGTTCTTCTCCCAGATACTTCCATATAAGGAAATCGTAAAAATTATCCGAAATGCCGATAACAGAGCCGTTTACCAGAACGCGTAGCGGAGAATTTCCGCGTTTCAGTTCACTCCAGCGGTATGCGTTTGCACGTATCTCAGCTTGTGACAGCCTGCGTTGAGACGGCAGCATTTCCGCGAACACACTCGGCTCGACCTCGCCCCAGCCCGAATACTCAACAGTCGCATCGCCTTCAACGATAAGCCGCGGCAGCCTGACCGCGTATACTTCACTTTTGTACTGTCGCAGTTTGCCGCAAAGCCACATCATTCCGCAGATCGAGTATGGCGCGTCGCCGTACCATATCCGCAGTGATTCTCCGTTTTTCAAGTACTCTTTAAGCCGTATAAGCTCCCGCGAATACGAATTGCCAAGCGCTTTCAGTTCGGATTTCATTTCCTTGTCCGTGCCCCACTGCTCCTTATAAAGCATTTTGTATAACAGATTGCGGCGGTATTTGCCTGATACGTGCTGTTGAATATCGCCTATATCAAGCATTAACGGCAAAGATACAACGTCGCTCCCGAGTGATTTTTTGCGCTTCAGCGCGATTTTCATTGCCGCGCTCTCGCTTTCGCCGAACAAAATCTCGATCATTCCGCACCACCGAAAACAGGTATCTGTTGAGTAATACAGTGGATATTTCCGCCGCCTATCAGTATGTCCCTTGCGTAGACCGGTATCACCTCGCGCTCGGGGAACAGCTCCATGAGCAGATCGCGGGCAGGCTCGTCGGCGGGATCGCCGAAAAACGGCATGATCACCGCGTCGTTCGCAATGTAGAAGTTGACGTATGACGCGGCAAGACGCTCCCCGGGAGTTCGTGTGGGCTGAAAATCCATCGTGTCCAGCCCCCCGCACTCCTCGGCGGTGATAGTGACGGGCTTGGGACATCGAAGCTTGTGAACCGTTATAGACCGTCCTTTTGCGTCGGTCTCGCGCGAAAGTATATCGTAACACGATTTTGACATGGCGTACTGCGGATCGTTTTCGTCGTCCGTCCACGCGAGGACGACCTCGGACGGCTTCACAAACGCGCAGATATTATCAACGTGTTCGTTGGTTTCGTCGTTGAAAATGCCGTTCTTGAGCCAGATGACCTTTTCGACGTTCAGATAATCGCGAAGATAATTCTCAATTTCCGCTTTTGTGAGCATTGGATTGCGCCCCTTGCTGAGCAGACAAGCCTCGGTGGTGATGCAGGTTCCCTCGCCGTCAACGTGAATTGAACCGCCTTCAAGTATAAAATTGCCCAAATCGTACATATCTTTTTCGTACAGATCGCACAGTTTTCTCGCCATTTTATCGTCTAAATCCCACGGAGAATACAGCCCGTCCTCAAGACCTCCCCAGGCGTTGAACCCCCAGTTTATACCGCGTATATCCTTGCCGTCCGTGACGAACGTCGGGGCGTAATCGCGTGCCCACGCGTCGTTGGAGGACATCTCCACTACGCGGATATTGTCGGGGAGCATATGCCGCGCATTCTCGTATTGCCGCCGCGAGGCGCAGACAGTCAGGTGTTCGCTGCGCGAGATCGCCTCGGCAACGTTCACGAACGCCCTTCGCGCCGCGTAACCGCCGTATTGCCAACTATCGGAACGCTCGGGGAATATCATAATGCACCCGTAATGCGGCGAAAATTCGGCGGGCATATAGAAGCCGTCCGCCCTCGGCGTGGAGTTGATGATCTTCATTGCTTGTCCTCCTTGAATTGCTTATTTTTATTATAGCACGGTTTGCAAAAAAAAGCAATATTTCCGTTGCAATTTCGGCATGAAAGGGCTTGCAAAAGTCTGCGTTTTATGATATAATAAAAGTGTGGCTCGGAGCGTGAGCTAATGCTCCGATAAATTTTTGAGAGGTTATCATGACAGTAAAAAACATGGCGATAGTGTCGCTTATCTGCGGCATTATAGGATTTGGAGGTTCGTTTGTTCCGTTTGCCGAATATGTTGCGCCGATTTGCTCTATCGCGGGCATTGTGCTTGGCGCAGTCGCTCTATCGCGCATAAACAAAGGCATTGAGCCCGAAAACAAAAGCGTTGCTCTGGCGGGACTTATCTGCGGTATCATATCGTCGGCTAAGAGCATTCTCTCTGCGGCGTGTGCGTTGTGCGCATTATGCACCGCGACGGGTATGGGAGTATGCGCGGGTATGCTTGAGATGTTCGAGTAAACAGGAGTATCTATGTTTCCCGGGTTTGAGATTTTCGGTCATTTTATCGGCACTTACATGATTTGCGCATTAATCGGGATATTTACCGCCTGTCCGCTTGGGGTATACTGTTACAAGCGGTTTACGGGCGAGGATATCCCGATGATATTTGTGTTCCTGTTTTCGTCGATAGGCGTGTTTATCGGTATGCACCTGCTGTACGGCGTCACAATGATAGAATATATCCCGAAGCTCTTCCAAGCGACGGGATTTGTGAACTTCTGGGAACGCTTTGCGGCGATTTTCGGCGGCTCGGTATTTTACGGCGGACTGCTGGGGGGATTGGTCGCGGGCGGTATCTCGGTCAAGGTGCAGAGACTGCCCGCCGATATCGTAACGGACTGCGCCGCGCCGTCTATCGCGTTGCTTCACGGCTTTGCGAGAATAGGTTGCTTTATGGGCGGCTGCTGTTACGGGATCGAGTGGGAGCACGGCATAACGTTCACAAACGCGCTTGTGGAAAGCGCTAACGGGGTTCCGCGCGTTCCCGTGCAGCTATTTGAGGCGGCATTTGAATTCGCGCTGTTTGCACTGCTGTGGTGGCTGCTTATGAGGACGGACAAGCTGCGCGGAAGGCTGCTTGCGCTTTATCTGCTGATCTATCCCGTCGGTAGATTTTTCCTTGAATTTCTGCGCGGCGACGACTACCGCGGTTTCTTGTTCGGACTGTCAACCTCACAGATTATCAGCATACTTGTGTTCGCGGGGAGCATAGTCTTTTTTATCGTCAAGCAGCGGCTCAATCGTAGTAGTACGCCTTGACCGCGTGAAACGGCACATCGTTGTCAGCACACAGCTTCGCGAAGTCGCCGACTCTGCCGCCGTCGCTCCATTTGTAATACAGCTCGTAGAGCGTCTTGAAGTAGCTGACCTCGGCGGTCAGCTGTTCGGGCGCTTTTCTTTCGGCAATTATTCTCTCGGCGGTCTTTATCGTATCCTCGTATTCCCCGCGGGCAATGCAGCAACCGTCGGGGAAGTGGTGCGCGCCGAACTCAAGACATTCCACCTGTTTTTCCAGATACAGGTCGACGGTCTTTTGATCGCATTCGGGATGTTCATACGCCTTTTCAAGAATGTCATATGTTTTCAGCTCTGTCTGATTAGGGTCGTGAGGATTATAGTATCGTCCGAATATCTGAACCGCCCAGCGCATCTGCGGCATTTTTTCCGCTTTGCACTCGCGGATAAAGTAATCGTTAAGCAGTTCCGTAAGCTGAAACGGCAGCGACAGCCCAAAGCGCTTATGCTCGTCAAACCTGTCGCCGTCAATATATTCTCGGCAAAATCGGCACATCAGCGCGTCACCCTCGTCTTGAGGAACGTTTCGCTTGAAATCATCGGTAAACACGAACAAAAATTTGTTCGCCTGCTTTTTCAAGCCATGTTCAAAAAGCTCCCAATATTTTTCTATACCGCCGATGAATTCCTCGTAAGTCATTCGCGCACCTCTTCAAGAAATCTTTCCCAAACAGTCGGCAGCTTACTGCGCACAAACTGCGCATAGGAACATTCGGTAATGTTTTGCATTCCTTTTTCACGCATTTCCGTAATAACCATTTTGTAAAACATCTCCAGTTCCCGAGGGGATTTGTCCTCAAAGCGACCTATTTTCATTTTTCCCAAGCGCTCATACTCCATGAATAACGAATATGCGTTGTCGATCGGCAAGCACTCCGAAACGGAAACTGGTACCGTCGCGAGCCGTGCGCAGGGGATATCCGCGAACGGGATGATCTCGTTTTCCGAAACGTGAACGGTGTAAATACAGCCGTTTACCCCCTCGGAGACCTCGCGGAGCGCGTTCGGATACAGCTCGTTGTATACGGGAATACCGCCGTCAAATCCGTATGGAAACCAGTAGTAGGGGCGTTCCACCGCGTTGCAGAGATAAAATGCCGCTATAACGTCAACAGTCGTCAGGTACACATATGGGCAGTCGTGGTCGGCTAAATTGGGATTTAAAATTTTAAGTCCCTTGATATTGCTGCCGTGATACAATGTCATTTTAAAAGCCTCCTCATTATAACAGCGTCGTCGTCGGGATAGTAGCCCTTGCGCACGGAAATGCGTTCGTAGCCGCATTTTTCGTACAGTGCTATCGCTGCCGCATTTCGGCTCCGTACCTCAAGAAAGCATACCTCCGCGCCTTTTTCGCGCATTTTACCGTGCAGCTCCGCGAGCAGCTTTTCGGCGATACCGAGCCTGCGGAATTCGCAAAGCGTCCCGATCTGATACAGCTCGCCCTCACTTGCGACTACTCGTCCCAACGCGAATGCCGCGAGCCTGCCGTCCTCGCGGCGCGTGACCGTGACGGAAAGCGGATTATCCCATTCCTCACTCAGCATTTCGACAGTCCATGAGCCGCCGAAGCATTCCCGCTCTATTGCGTATAATTCCTCAATATTTTCCACATTTTCCTCCGCAAGAAAAAAAGCCCGCATTATGCGGGCTTTTCAAGTCAATTAAAAATCGATATCGTTTACCGCGGAGTTCGCAAGCGAAAGCTCCTTTTTCGGAATCCGTTTAAGCGGATTGTAAACATACTTCTTGCAGGAGTCGTATGCTTTCATATCGCCGAACTTCGAGCACTTTATAACGTCACCCTCACCGGGAGCTCCCAAAGCGCAATATTTGCAAGACGGCTTGATATTATTTCCAAACAACTTTTTCTTTGCCATAATATTTTCCTCCGATATAAAAGTTATTTCTCTACTAACATTATAGCATACTTTCAACAAAAAGTCCACAGAAAATACGTTAATAATATGATGAATTAACAAGCGGGCTTTTGTGGATTTTGCCCAAAGAATCACATTATAAGCTTATTTTCGTGGTTTGTTAAGTTTTAATAAGCTTAATGCGGAGCATGGATTCAGTCCTTGGAATAGATAGGGATGTTATTTTCGATCGCGATCTTGCCGAATTGCTCTTTGCAATCTATCATATGGAGCGACTTGTCGGATAGGAACTGCTTTGCGGAGTTTCCGAGCGCGGTGAATGTTTCCATTCTGTCGCCCGTAAAATCGACTGCCAGCAAATAGCCGTCGTTACCTTCAAGGTTTATGCCGCGCAGCCACATCTTGTTTACGGGAAGCGACTTTGCGGTCTCGCAGAGCTTGTTGGAGAGCAGCATGGGATACGGATTGAGCGAATGGAACTCGTATTTAGAGTCGGGAGAGATCACGTGTTGAGCGTGACCGTTTACCATCATCTGCTTTTTCTCCAGCCACTTCATGGTGATCTCGCGGCTTATCGTCATATTGTCGGAAAACGGGTTGATAACGAAGCCTCCGCAGTTTTTATTGGATACGATCATTGACGCAATAGCGTCGAAGCCTATCTGTATTGTGTGCTCGATCTCAACGTTTTCCCACTTTGCAAGCTCCTCGGATTCGCTGAAAACAGGAAAGAAATGCTCGTTGCTGCTGTTGTTGAGCATGGTGAAGTTAAGGTTGGTGTCATCTTGAAGGGTAAGCGTCCCGTCAACCCCGTGTACGGGCTTTTTGTTTAAATTTACAATAGTAAGAAATCTAGCGTTCATAACTATCTCGCCTATAAGGCTTCCCATGACGTTGTTGATCTCCTCCTTGTTGGAGGGATCGACGCCTTTTCGCTTTGCGAGCAGCTCGCGCATTGCGGGATTTTCCAGCTTCTGATCAATATATAAATTATTATTAGCCATATTTTAACTCCTTTGTTTTACGGGCGTTATCCGTCCGTTTTTATTGTGACCGCCGAGACGGAAATATCGTCGCGGCTTCCGCAGCGGGAACGCGTTTTCAGATGCTCGCCTAGCGCGGAGGTCATTCCGCTGTTCACTGCCGAGAGCACTCTGCGCCCAAATTTAAGATAATCGTTTTCGTTGACGAATGAGTTTATCAGTCCGTCGCTCGAGAGCATAACCCCCGAAAAACCACCCTCGCGGTAGAAGTGACGGAAGTTTTCGATAGCGTTGTTGTCGCAAAGGGAGGTGGTCAGATTTCCGACCAGATTGACGTCCTCGGGAACGGGGAATACCATATCGCTGCCGCTCAGCGCACAAAAACTCCCATCGCCGATCTGAAGACCAAAGCAGCCGTTTTCCGTTATTCCCGCGACTATCAGCGTAGCGCCATACATTACCTCGTTCGCTATACCGCCGTATTTTTCATATATTTCGCGTTCGTGCTTGGTGAGCGGCAAAAGTCCGATATGCGCGGCGATCTCACTGTTCCAGCCGCAGATAATGTTTGCGGCAATGCGCCGTGCGGCGTTGTCGGGATTATCCAGGAAAATTCCGTCAAGACCGTTGTTTCGCTCGCAAAAATCGCATATCGAGCGTATCGCCACGCGCGTCGCCATTTCGCTGCCCGAAGCGGAGCGGAAATGCTTCTCGCTGCCGTGACCGTCGGATACTGCCGCGACCGCGAAATGCTCCGCTATGTACACCCGTGCGCTGTCCTGACAGACTATGCCAGTTTCTTCGTGGGACGCGCCCTTTACGGAAAGCGCATAGCCCTTAAACCGCATTACCAGCCTTCCTCGATATCCGCGTTGATCTCGTCGCTCTCGGCGAATTCACGGATCTGCTCGGCTGCGGTCTCCTGCTTGGTGCGGAAGTCCTCTTCGGTCTCGGCAAGGCGCATACTGCGGCTTCCGATCTGCGAAGAGGTAACGGCAACGAACTTGACGAGTTTAGCCAGAGCCTCGCCGTTATGTGCGGTAACGACGCTGTCGGGATTGCCCGTAAAGCGCGACAGGATATCGAAATCCGCGTCCTCTCCGATAGCGACCGCAGCTTTTATGCCGGCGGAGTACCAACGGTTTTTGCGGAGCTCCTCGAGACCCTTTTCAAAGTTGTCGGTGGGATAGCCGTCCGACATGAGTATCATAACGGGCGCGAATGAAAGTGACGGCGAGCTCATAAAGGAGTTTCTCGAAAGCTTTGCCGACAGCTCGCTGAACGCGCTGCCGAGGTCTGTAACGTTCTCCGCGTCGAGCGGCGTCCACTCGAATTGGTCAACGGATATAGGCTCGGAGTACATCCACTCGCTGCCGCCCGAGAACTTCAGTACGGCGATCTTGATATCGGCGTCTGCGCCGCCTATTCCGCGGATCTCGGGGATAAGCTCCTCCATAACCGAGTTAACGGTACCGATCTTGCTGCCGCCCATACTTCCCGAGCAGTCGATCAAAAAGAACAGCACCATGGATTTTTTCGCGATTTCCTCCGCGTCGTCAAACGGATTAACAGGTGTATCGGACATAAGTACCCTCCTACTTAGAATTATATATTTATTATACCACTTTTTTAGGCTGTTGTCAATGTTTATTTTAAAGTTCCGAGCAAACGCAAAGCAGCGCCCCTTGCGAGGCGCTGCCGCTGTGTGTTTTATACTGCCGCAAGCATTGCGGATTCGATATCCGCGCCGTTTTCGTGAACTATAATATAGTAGTAGCCGTCGTCGGTCTTGCCTTTAACAGCGCCCTTAGCGGATTCCTCCTGAGCGGGATAGAACACGATGTTGGGGTCGGTCGTGACGGCTTCAAAGTATGCGTCGAGCACTTCCGAAACCTCGGCTTCATTGTCTGCCTTGGGCTTGACTACAACGACCTTGTTCAGCTGTGAGCTGATAAAGTTGGTTGCAAAGCAGTATTCCTCCATAGCGTCCACATTCAGATCGGGTGAGATCATGACGGGAATAACTTCGGGATCGGAGACAAGATCCATAGCGGGCCAAGCGTTCGTTGCAAGTGCTACCTTTGCAAGTTCTCCCGCCTTGTTGTCGGGGAAGGGAAGCCCGCTGTTGTCCACTCCTTCATCTTCGTCGGAAGGGTTGTTGGGGTCGTCTGGTACGACAATGCTGTCATCTGGGTTGCTCTCGGGAGACGAGACGCTGTCCTCCGTGCTGCTATTGTCGGAAACAGAGTCGCTGCTGTTGTCGGAAGCGGAATCGCTGTCCGCTGTGCTTTGCGTGGTGCTTGATGTGGAGCTATCCGCAGAACTGTCGGAAGACGTATTGGTGTCACAAGCGGTAAGCGTAGTAGCAAGCATCGCGGAAATCAGTAATACAGATACAATTTTTTTCATTTAAGTATCTTCCTTTCTTTTTTAAATTGCCGTATCAGCGGCTTGTTTGTAATTATACAATATTACCGTGAAAAAATCAAGGTAAAAATGTGATAATTTTTTTGAGGTTTTTGTGATATTATTATGAACAATTGCTTAATTTTCATTCGTTTTATACCCGCGGTAATTTAAGCCAAAAAAATAAACAGCCTTATCCGAACGGTAATCCCTTTCGAATAAAACTGTTTATTATTACCAAAAAGATGCCGGGTATTGCCCAAAATTGCGCGGGTACTCCCATGTACTAATCGGTGATCGAGGTGTGAGAGTTAAGCAGCGGATATTCCGCCGATAAAACTCGCCTGCGGAGAGACCTTTATTCTCCCCTTTGCTTAGCGAAGCACTCGCTGCACAATACGGGTCTGTCGCCCTTCGGTTCAAACGGAACCTTTGCGATTCCGCCGCAAACAGCGCACGTTGCCTCGTAGAAAGTTCTCGCGCCTCTGCCTGCGTTCTTTTTGGCGTCGCGGCAAGCCTTGCATCTCTGCGGCTCGTTCTCGAAGCCCTTTTCAGCGTAGAATTCCTGTTCACCCGCAGTGAATACGAAATCTGCGCCGCAGTCCTTACATTTCAGTGTCTTGTCAGTGTACATAAGTAATACCCCTTAAAAATAGATTTGCCCGAGTCGGATTTGCACCGACATCTTTGCCTTGCAATTGTTTTCGCACGGTTTGTTTATCCGTACGGTATCGTTTTGCCGCAATGCTCTGCTTTGAGCTAGCGGGACATGTGTAATTATTTCCTAATTTGTAATTTTTAGCCATTAGGATGGCAAACTAATCTGCAATAAAAAACAGGTTCAGTCTTTATAGTATTTTCGCAGCTTGGCTCTCGCCCTTGAAAGCGCGTTGTCAACAGCCTTTTTTTCGATATTCAGATGTCGGGCTATCTCGTCGTAGGACAATCCCATTACAGCGCCGCGGATACATTGTGTCTCCAACGGTGTAAGCTCCGTCTCTATGCGCTCCAGCACCTCTTTGCTGTCTTCTCTCGCAATGACAATTTCCTCGGGAGTAGGCGCGGGATCGGCAATATCGTTCAGCTTTTCGGGATCGGAATCCGCAAGCAGGGAAGTGCGTCTCAGAGACCTTTTCGCGGTATTGCGAAGTCTGTTTTCGATACACACCGCCGCGAACGCGGCAAACTCGCCCTTTTCCTCGTCATAGCTGCGGACAGCTGAAAGCAGACCCTCCATGCCGTCCGAGACAAGCTCCTCGTAGTCGGCTGCGCCCGAGTACCGCTTTGCGCAGGAGAACACTGTTTTCATATAACGCGAGATCAGCTCCGCGGTCTTTCCACTGTCGGGCGGATCGTTGCGGATCAATTCCTTGTCACTCAATGCAGAATAATCCGACATAACGCTCACCCTCGGTAATTGAAAACACTTTGCCACACTACTACTGTATGTATTTTACCACATTTAAAACGATTTGTCAATAGTTAAATTAAAAAACTAAAAATTCCGACATTTTAATCTGTTTTTTGTCAGATAATTTGTGTATATTTACCGAGAGTACTTTGCGCGCCCGCTTTGAAAAATGTTGCCTCCGACGCTGTCGATCGCGACAGTCAAAGGAAATTCCCGGAATGTAAGGCGTTTCACGCTTTCACAGCCCAGATCTTCAAACGCGATGACTTCGCACTCGGATATGCACTTGCACGCCAACGCTCCCGCGCCGCCTATCGCGCAGAAGTACACCGCTCCATTGCGCTTTATCGCGTCGCAGACCGCCTCGGAGCGTTCGCCCTTGCCGATCATCGCGGAAAGACCCTTGTCGAGGAATTCGGGGGAATACACATCCATACGACTTGACGTGGTCGGACCGCACGACCCGATGACCATACCGTCCTTAGCGCCCGTGGGACCCGCGTAGTATATCGCCGCGCCGTCAAGCGCGTAGGGAAGTTCGCCGCCGCTGTCGAGCAACGTCTTGATACGCTTGTGCGCCGCGTCGCGCGATGTGTATACGGTGCCCGAGAGCAGCACCTTGTCGCCAGCGCGGAGCGATCTTGCTTTTTCCTTTAATTCGTTTGTGTTGAGATATATCATGTCGTTTCCTCTTTATTAAACAGTAAAGAGCCGAAAAGTGAAATTCGGCTCTTTTGAATAACCGTAAATAACCGTGTCAGAAGCTGCCGAACAGATCGGAGCTCATATCATCGTCGTCGGACGAGCCGGAGCTTGTATCGCCGAAGTTCCAGATAGCGGAATCGTCGGCGCTTGGAGCCTTGGGATCGTCGGCGATGTTCTTGGGAGGCTCTGCCGCGGGACTTTCGGGCGCGGAGCCGCCGAAGCTGCCCGACTGCTCCATAGCCTCAAGCTGCTTTTGCAGATCCGCCCAATCTCCCGATGAACCCATACCCATTGCGGGTTCGGGTTCGGCAACGGGCTCGGGCTCGGACATTTCAAATCCTCCGCCACCTCCGCCGAACGCTGCCTGCGCCTGTGCGAGCAGGGCGGCCATGGGGTCGTCTGCGTTTGCGGAATTGTCCGTGCCGCTGTCGCCCATATCCATATTGAAGTCAAGTCCCTTATCCTCGTCGGAGGGTTTAACGGCAAACTTTGCTTCTTCCTCCTTGACGGCTGCAAGCAGATCGTCATCGACGTCGTTTCCGAGAGCCGAGCTCGGAACGGTCTGCGCGATAAGTTCTTTCATAAAGTCGTTGTTGAATTCCGCCTTTCCGACATTGTCGGTGTCGATGGGAGCGACCGAGTCAACGTGAACGTCAGCGGTGTTAGCGTTGACATTTGACAGATCAAAGCCCTCGATAACCTCCGCCTTTGGCGCTTTGGGATTTATCGGAGCAACATTCTCCGTACCGAAGCCCGACATCATATCATCATCGGAGCCGCCGTCCATATTGTCGAACAGGTTGCCGGACAACGACATCTCGGGCTCGCTGCTTATCGTGGGCTCCGAAACGCTCGGCGGAACGGCAGCCTCGGGCGCGGAAATATTTGAGAAATCGGGCATTTGCACCGTGACGGGCGCGGAGTCTGCTTTGAGAAGCTCTGACGCCTTTTTGCCAAGCTCGCCGCAGCTGCCAGTAATGCTGTCGAGACAGCTTTTTAGAACGCCCATGAACGCGTCGACGTCAACGCCGTTTTGACCGCCCGCCGCTCCTGCGGCGTTCCGGGCGCTAGATATAATGTCCTGAGCGGTTTTCTTAGCTTTTTCAACGATATCCTGTGCGGTCTTGTTAGCCCTTGCTATGATATCCGCAGATTGCTTTTGGGCAGCGGAAGTGTCGGTCTTGCCGCCTGCTGCCGCGGGCTGGTGTTTGAGCTTTCTTTTCAGTTCGTCGATCTGTATCGTAAGGCTTTCCGCGTTTCTGCGCTCGGTCTTTGCCTGTATCTCGAGCTCGGCAATTTTTTCGGCAGCCTGTTTTTCTGCCGCTTTGATCCTGCTTTCGGCTTCCTCGGCTGTTTTTACGGCTGCTGCGGTTTTTTCGTCGTTAGCCCGCTTTTCCGCCTCAAGTTCTTTCATTGTTTTGCGAAGATTGCTTATGTACTCGTTTACTTCGTTTTTATCAAAACCGTTTAACGCACTTTTAAATCCGCCTTCGCCTGCCATAATAAATTACTCCCCTCGAAAATAAAATTTACGCCGGTACGCGAAAAAAACGATCCGCGTACTTCCATAATTCAATTATAACATAAAATTCTCAGATATACAAGTGTTTTAGCAAATTTTATAAATATGTAGATTTTGGGCGTGCTTTTTTGTGAAAGGTTTACAAAGAATTGTGTGATATTTTGTGCTATTCATAGATTTTCACATTTGTTTGGGAAATATGGTTGTTTTTTTGGCGAAAAATGTGTATAATTATGTTTAGGAGAGCAGGGGAACATTGTGCTTTCTTAAGCCATGCGGTATAAATTTTACAAAATTTAACAGGCGGTAATATGCTGCTTTGGCGAATGTCCGTTATTCCGAGCGGGTGTTTTTTGCGGATGTAACGGAATGTCGTGATATATAGCTGCTTACCGTCGTCGCGGGAAAATCCAAAAAGGCGAACGAAGCCGAAAGCGGTGATTCGCGAAGCTCGTAGCGGGCAGCAGTGACGAGCATTTTGGATTTTCAAATTAAAATAAGGAGGATTTGAGAAATATGCTGGACAAGACAATGACGTTTTCGGTGCATGAAGATCGCGAAAGCGAGATGAAGGAGATACTCACCACCGTATATGACGCGCTTAAGCAGAAGGGCTACAACCCGATCAATCAGCTCGTCGGCTATATTCTGTCGGAGGATCCTACATATATCACCACGTTCAACAACGCGCGGGGTCTTATCCGACACATAGACAGGGACGAGCTTTTGCAGGTATTGGTAAAGTCATATCTGACCAATTGATTTTGCAGAGCTTGCGGGACTTTCTTGCAAGACGTAATTTACAATGGCGAAGAAAATTGCGTTTCGCGGTGTTGGCGAGGCGCAATTTTTTACTCGTTTTGTGTATTTTTGCGGTTTGACTTTTAACGTAATATGGCAATTTTTGCGGGTTTAGTGTAAATTGCACAAATTTTTTTTGTTTGGTTTGTAAGATTGCTACGATTTTGTTCTTGACAGATTATGAATTAAATGGTATAGTAAAATTGCAAAGAAAATTATTGCGGTCGTTTTTTGCCGCGGTGATTTTCCGAAGATATATTATTGTATTTATTTATGTATGGAAAAGAAAGGAAATTTGTTATGAAGAATGTGTTTAAGCGTGTTGCTGCCGTATCTCTGGCAGCGGCTATGACGTTCGGATTTGCAGGCTGTAACACTAACGGCGAGTCCGGAAGCTCCAATAACGGCGCGGGCAACGGCGGTTCCGCAGGAAACGGCGGAACTCTCGTTATCGGCGGTATCGGTCCTATTACGGGCGGCGCTGCTCAGTACGGCGTCGCGGTAAAGAACGGCACGCAGCTTGCCGTTGACGAGATCAATGCTGCTGGCGGCGTAAACGGCATTACTCTTAAGCTCGAGTTCCAGGACGACGAGCACGATGCGGAGAAGTCGGTAAACGCGTATAACTCCCTTAAGGATAAGGATATGAAGCTCCTTATCGGTACGGTCACATCCGCTCCCTGCGAGGCCGTTTCCAAGGAGGCTGCCAAGGATAATATGTTCCTGCTCACTCCTTCCGGATCTTCCGTAGATTGCATTACCGCGGGCGACAACTGTTTCCGTATGTGCTTTACCGACCCCATGCAGGGTTCTATCGCGGCTAATTATATCGCGGACAATATGAGCGCCAAGAAGATCGGCATCATCTACGACAGCTCCGATTCATACTCTACCGGTATCGTAAGCGGTTTTGAGGAGGTCGCTAAGACAAAGGGTCTCGAGGTCGTTGAAAAGCAGGCGTTTACTGCCGACGCTAAGACCGACTTCTCCGTTCAGATCCAGAAGATCGCGGACAGTGGCGCTGAAATGCTGTTCCTGCCTTTCTACTACACCGAGGCTGCGCTGGTTCTCCAGCAGGCACAGGGCAAGCTCGATATCCCTGTATTCGGCGGCGACGGTCTTGACGGCATTATCGACGTTCTCGGCGACAAGGTCGATATCGCGGACGGCGTTTATGTAATGTCTCCGTATGCGGCTTCTTCTCCCGAGGCGAAGTCAGCTGCGTTCACTAAGGCATATCAGGAGAAGTTCCCGAACGATCCGCTCAACCAGTTCGCTGCTGACGCTTACGACTGTGTATACGCTGTAAAACAGGCTATGGAGAAGGCAGACGTTAAGGACGCGTCTATCTCCGCTTCCGAGCTTTGTAATAAGCTCAAGGCCGCTATGACACAGATCGAACTTGACGGCGTTACCGGTAAGACCAAGTGGGCTGCGGACGGCGAACCCGAGAAGGCACCCAAGGTTCTTAAGATTGTTATTAAGGACGGCAAGGGCGAGTACGAGGTGCTCAGCTGATAGCGGCGGCGTTATTATAAGTTAATTCGCAAACCGTACAAGGGCGTTCGGCTCTTGTACGGCTTTGCCATAATTTCGGGCAAATTGCAGATCCCCTGTTTTCGGGGATTTGCTTTCATAGATTTGTGACGAACAAACGTTATTTTTCTATGAAAACAAATTCCCGCAGCACTCAAAATCAATTCCCCTATGGAAAGGAGAACAGCTCTATGATGAGCTTTGTTTCGTATCTGGTAAACGGGTTGAGCTTGGGCTCGATCTATGCGCTGATAGCGCTTGGCTATACTATGGTTTACGGTATCGCCAAAATGCTGAATTTCGCGCATGGTGATATTATAATGGTAGGCGGCTACGCGGCGCTTATAACCATGGCAACGACTTGGTGCCCCGTGTGGCTGGCTATCGTTATCGCGGTCGTTGTGTGTACGGTGCTCGGCGTTGTCATCGAAAAGGTGGCGTACAAGCCCCTGCGCGGCGCTCCTCCGCTTGCCGTGCTGATCACGGCTATCGGTGTGAGCTATTTGCTTCAGAATGTCGCTTTGCTTACTCAGACGGCGAACCCGAAAACTTTCACTTCTATCGCGGCGGGCGCGCCTCCGTTCCTGCTCGTGTTTGAGGGTAAGGCTCCGCTGTTCTTTACGGCGGCTGCCGACAGTCCATACGGCGACCTGAAACCCGTGCTCACTATTTCCATGGAGACATTCCTTGCTATTGTGGTTTCAATAGTCATTATGGTGCTGCTTACGCTGTTCATCAACAAGACCAAGGCGGGCAAGGCAATGCTCGCGTGCTCGGAGGATAAGGGTGCGGCGCAGCTTATGGGTATCAACGTAAACGGTACTATCACGCTGACTTTCGCTATCGGCTCCGCGCTTGCGGCGGTAGCGGCGGTGCTTATGTGCTCGACTTACCCGCAGATCACGCCGTATACGGGCTCTATGCCGGGTATCAAGGCATTTGTCGCGGCGGTATTCGGCGGTATCGGAAGTATTCCCGGCGCTATGATAGGCGGCGTGCTGCTGGGCGTTATCGAGCAGCTGTCCAAGGCTTACATAAGCTCGCAGCTCTCGGACGCTATCGTATTCCTTGTGTTGATTATAGTTCTTGTCGTTCGTCCTACGGGAATTCTGGGCAGGAAGATAAATGAAAAGGTTTAAGGTGATGACGATGAGAAAGCAAACAAAAAATAACCTTATAACCTTTGTGGGCGCGGCTGTGCTGTTTTTTGCCATGGCGGCGCTCTCGCAGGCGGGAGTATTAAACAACAAGATCACGGGCTTGCTCGTGCCGATTGGTATATACGTGATTTTGGCTATCTCCCTTAATTTGACGGTGGGCGTGCTCGGCGAGCTGTCGCTGGGTCACGCGGGATTTATGTGCGTGGGCGCTTATGTTTCGGGCGCGGTCTCGCTGGTGATACAGAATTCGCCAAACCTCGCGGTACCCGACTGGCTGAGGTTCGCGCTCGCGATAGTACTGGGCGGAATAATGGCGGCAGTTTTCGGCGTACTTATCGGAATACCCGTTCTCCGACTCCGCGGCGACTATCTGGCTATCGTTACGCTCGGATTCGGCGAAATTATGAAGTCGCTTGCGAACAACATTTACCTTGTGATGGACAATAACGGTCTGCATTTCGGCTTTACGCAGGCTCCCGAGCTCGGCGAAAATTCCGAGGGCGCAAAGGAGCTGCTGCGCGGTCCTATCGGAATGTCCGCGCCGCAGGATACCAATATCTGGGTAGTCTCTGTCGTGCTGCTGATATGTTTGGCGGCGCTGATGATGTTTATCGACAGCAAGTCGGGACGCGCCTGCATGGCGGTACGCGACAACTATATTGCGGCGCAGTCGGTGGGTATCAACGTCACGAAGTTCAGACTTATGGCGTTTACTATTTCGGCAGCTATCGCGGGCGTTGCGGGTGCACTTTATTCGCACTCGATCTCGCTGTTGGCGGCTAAGAAATTCGACTACAATCTTTCGATACTGATACTCGTTTTCGTGGTACTGGGCGGACTTGGCAGTATGCGCGGCTCGATAATCGCGACGATAATCCTGTATGCGCTGCCCGAGATTTTCCGTGAGGTCGGAAATTATCGTATGCTGATCTATGCTATCGTGCTTATCGGTATGATGATCTTTAACAACGCGCCGTTCTTTATTCAGCTCAGAGAGCGTATCGGCGCATCCGCTCCCGTTCGGAAGCTCAAGGGGATATTTAAGAAAAAGAAAGCGGGAGGTGTCGAATAAATGAGCGAAAAAAATACTCCCATACTCGAGGTCAAGGAGCTGTCTATTCAATTCGGCGGACTCCGCGCAGTCGACGGGCTGAACATGCGCGTCAAGAAGGGTCAGCTTTACGGACTTATCGGTCCCAACGGCGCGGGCAAGACCACCGTGTTCAATATGCTGACGGGCGTTTACAAGCCCACGTCCGGCGGTATCTTCCTCGACGGTGTGAATATCACGGGAAAATCGCCCGTTGAGATAAACAAGAGCGGAATTGCGAGAACTTTTCAGAATATCCGTTTGTTTAAGGCTATGAGCGTTATCGATAACGTCAAGGTCGGAATGCAGAATCGGACGAAGTACACGACTATCGAGGGTATCCTCCGTCTGCCGCGTTATTTTAAGGAAGAAAAGCAGATGAACGAAAAGGCGGTAGAGTTGCTTAAGGTGTTCGACCTGGACGGCGAAAAGAATCAGCTCTCGGCTAACCTGCCCTACGGAAAGCAGAGAAAGCTTGAGATTGCGAGAGCGCTCGCTACAAATCCTAAGCTGCTTCTGCTCGACGAGCCCGCGGCGGGTATGAACCCGAACGAGACTGCGGAGCTTATGGACACAATCCGTTTTGTGCGGGAAAAATTTGATATGACGATATTGCTGATAGAGCACGATATGAAGCTTGTAGCGGGTATATGCGAGGAGCTCACCGTGCTGAACTTTGGGCAGGAGCTGGCGCAGGGCGAAACCTCGGCGGTGCTCAACGATCCGAAGGTCATCACCGCCTACTTGGGCGATTAAGGGGGCGCTGTATATGTCAATGCTGGAAATTCAAGATCTGGAGGTTTACTACGGCGCTATCAACGCGATCAAGGGTATTTCCTTTAACGTCGAGCAGGGCGAGATAATCGCGCTTATCGGCGCGAACGGCGCGGGCAAAACCACCATTCTGCACACGATAACGGGGCTTGTTGCCGCAAAGCACGGGTCTATCAGGTTCAACGACAAGGAGTTGACCAAAACTCCCGCGCATAAGATTGTATCAATGGGAATGGCTCATGTTCCCGAAGGACGCCGTGTGTTCGCGCAGCTTTCCGTGTACGAGAACCTCATGCTCGGCGCGTATACCCGTAAGGATAAGGCGGAGATAAATGAGAGCATAGAACGCGTTTACGAGCGTTTTCCGAGATTAAAGGAGCGCCGCAGTCAGTCTGCTGGAACGCTCTCGGGAGGCGAGCAGCAGATGCTCGCAATGGGCAGAGCGCTGATGTCAAAGCCGTCGATAATCCTTATGGACGAGCCGTCAATGGGACTTTCCCCGCTTTATGTAAGCGAGATTTTCGATATCATTCAGGAGATCAACAAGTCGGGTACTACGGTGCTGCTGGTCGAGCAGAACGCGAAAAAGGCGCTGTCTATCGCGAACAGGGCGTATGTGCTCGAAACGGGTAATATCGCGCTGTCGGGCGACGCGCACGAGCTTATGGATAACGAGCAGGTCAAGAAGGCGTATCTGGGCGAGTAAGTTTGAGAGGTAATCTATGGACAATAAGGTTATTATTACTATCGCGCGCGGCTACGGCAGCGGCGGAAGAACAATAGGACAAATGCTGTCAAAAAAGCTTGGTATCGAGTTTTACGATAAGGATCTGATAAAGCTCGCCTCCGAGGAGAGCGGTATCAACGAGGCTCTTTTCGGGCAGACCGATGAAAAGACCAAGGCGGGCGTTTTCGGGAAAACGGGCGTGTACAAGGGCGGCGTGATCTCGCCCGATAAGAAGTCGTTCACGTCCGAGGAGAATTTGTTCAACTATCAGGCTATGGTGATGAAGAAGCTCGCGGATGACAAGTCCTGCATTATCGTCGGACGGTGTGCGGATTTCGTGCTGAGCGGACGTAATAACGTAATTCGTGTGTTCGTCTATGCGGACGAGGAAAACTGCGTGAAGAACGTCGCCGAGGTAAAGGGTATAACCGACCGCAAGGAGGCGCTGAAGAAGATCGCCGTTATCGACAAAGAGCGTGCGGCTTATTACAAGGCGCATACGGGCAGAGAGTGGATAGACGCGCGGAATTACGATCTGTGCCTTAACAGCGGCGATCTCGGCTTTGACAAGTGCGTGGATATTATCGTCAACTATATCAAGATAAAGCTGGGGTGAGCGGTATGGCGAGCGCGGTAAAGCGTTCTGTTATTGGCTTTTGCATTGCTTTCGGAAATATGTTCCTTGCGCACGGGGCGATTTTTGGGTTTGGGTCAGACATTGGTTTTTATTTGCTTTGTGTGCTTCAGTTGGCAGCGAACATAGTGTTGTATTTTGTGGTTCTGAAAAAACAGTTTGAGTTTGTTGGTGAAAGGAAGCCGTTGTTTTATTTTTTGCTGGCGGCGACAGCCGGTGCAGTCTGGACGGGCGCGTATTTTATATTTAATAAACTTCTTGAGTTTGATATCATTGAACTCGACTTGGCAGAGGCTGATTATACCGGAGTGTTGCTTGGGTTTCTGCCGCTGCTTTTGATGTTCACTATCGTGTTTTCGGTGATCTATTATACGGTTTTCCGAAAACGCGTCGGCGAGTTATACTTTTTTAATACGCTCGGTATTTCGCTCACCGCCACTATACCAATTGCTTTTTTGATTCTGATGTATCCGTATGATTAAAGATGCAAACCGCGCGTTTAACAAAAAGGTCTCGGCTTTGCCGAGACCTTTTTGTTAAACTGGAGCGGATAATGGGAGTCGAACCCACCACCTCAGCTTGGGAAGCTAATGTTTTACCGATAAACTATATCCGCATTACAATATTATTTTACCATTTTTTTCTCTGTTTGTCAAGGGTATATTGTGAAAAAATTCGGAAAACTCTTTTCGACAGATTTCGATAAAAGCGGCATTAAAATCATAAAAAAGACACAGCAATGTTAATACCGCTGTGTCTTTGATTTTATACTTGATCTGAATTCGCTTACTTTTTTTTGCCCTTGCCCTTAGGGGAAGCCGGCTTCTTTTCGGGAGCCTTTGCCACGGGAGCAGATGCGGGAGCGTCCTTTTTCTCAACGGGCTTTGCAGCGGGTACGGACTCCGCATTTTTCTCGGCGGGCTTTGCTGCGGAATCAGTCTTTTTTGTAGCGGTAGCTTTCTTGTCGGAAGCCTGCGCGCTGGTTTTTGCCGCAGTCTTTGCGGGCTTCTTGGACGGAACGAGACACTCAAGAGCCTTGAGCTTAGCGGTTTCTCCGCTCTTTACCTGAACCGAGCCGTTGGCAAGAGCCTCGTCGAACGAAAGCTCGCCCGAGAACATCTTGTCGATGATCTCCGCCGAAGCCTCGACCGCGCAATTGTTATCGTTGTAAGCATAATGATCAACCAGAATTTTCCCCTCTCTTACAGCTACGAACATATCCTCGTTGTTTTCGGAGAGCAGGGAGATGGAAACTGCAACCAGATCTTCAAATTTTTTTGCCTTTGCCGCGCTTCCCTTGAGATATCCCTCAACCTTTTTTGCCAGTTCTACGTTATTCATATACGTAATCCTCCTACAATCAGAAGCCAGAGGTCAGAGATACACAGAAAACTCAGGGCATTGCCAACCTCTCCAAAAGTTTAACATTTTCCACGCGGTATTTTACTACCATAAAAATTATACCATAATAACTTGTCAATTTCAATAGTCAATATTTATAAATTTACTTTAAAAATAAGGGAAATTATGGAGAAATGACATAATTTTCACAGTTATGCGTAATTGTGCTTTTCGGATAATATAGTTTGTTACGGTAAAAATATTAGCGTAAAGTTTTTGAGAAGGAGTATACAAATGAAAAAATTATTGGTCGGCGCGGCGATTTTTCTGACTATGCTTTCGGGAAATACGCCGTCGAAAAAATACGGCGGCATAACGGTGATCGGCGACTCGATAGCTTCGGGTTACGGGCTTTCGGAATACGTCTCGGGCAACAATTACAGCGCGCTTGACAGCTTCGGAAATCTCCTCGGAGCGGAGAGCGCGGAGTACGAAAACTATGCGGTGGATGGCAGAAAATCCGGCGAGCTGCTTGCCGCGTTTTCCGATAAAAACGATCCGCTCGTTCGTTCGGTCTCGGACGCGGATAACGTAATAATCTCGATTGGCGGAAACGATTTCTTAAAACCCATGCTTGACGCGATAAAAATGCAGGCTCTTACCGATACGGATTTCTTTTTGTCGATACTTGAGGGCGATATTTCGGCAGGTAATATATCGGAATATTCAAACGGTATTTTGCAGTCCGCACTGACCGCGGCGAGGGAGGTCGACGTTGACGAAACTGTCAGCAATATCCGAAAGATTACGGACAGGATATCGTCGCTTAATCCCGACGCGAGAGTGATTCTCCTGACCGTCTATAACCCGTTTGCAGGGAACGTTCTGCTTACCGCCGCGTCCGAGGCTGCCGAGGAGAAGCTCGCCGAGCTGAACGGCGGTATTAAGTCGCTCGCGGGCGAAAATATTTTTGTGGCGGATATTTACGAGGTGTTCAAGGGTCACGAGGCGGGGTATACAAATATCGGCAGGCTCGATATCCACCCGAGCAGCGCGGGGCATTACAAGATCTACGAGACTGTTTCCGAAATCCTGAACACCCCCGCGGAAAGTCAACTTTAGGTTAAAAATCGACAGCAGTCGACTATGCAAATACGGAAAATTTTCGGGAGCCGAAAGGTTCCCGAAAATTCTTTTTGAAAAAGTGAAACCGTTTCGCAAATTGTTTGGTATTATATGTATAAGACAAAAATTCCCGGAAAAGAGGTTTAATATGAAAAAAATACTTACGGTTTTACTTGCGGCGTTAATGCTTACGGGCTGCTCGAAAAGCGGCGGCTCGGACAGCGAACCGGATTTTAAAATTTTAAATATCGACGGTTCGTCGACCGACGGCTCGGGCGGTGCCGAAATATCGTCCGTTGACGGTTCAACATCGTCGAGCGGGTCATCAGTATCGTCGCCGGAAACGCCGACAGCGGGCGGCGTTGAAAACGCTCCGACGGTAATGCGGCTCACCGATAATAACGAAATGCGCGATTATCGGTATATTGCAAGGAGAACGGAGGGAGAGACGGTCGATATCGAGGACTACAACGCCATTTCCGAGCTCTGGGATTTCATCTGGGACGCCGAGCACGCGTCCGAGCCGATAAACTTTGACGGCTTGCCCGAGAAAATGGATTTCCTGCCGACCGATGAGCTTATAATGAAGAGCGTGCTAGACGATAAGGAATACACCGTCCGCGCGGGCTATGTCTCCGAGACATATTCCAACGGTTCCGACGTGATCACGGATACGCCTGTCGTCATTATCGAGGGCATTGAAAACGGCGATATGAACTACGTCTGCTACGAGGATTTCCGCGGGGTATTCGAGCTGCTGCTCGACGGTCTGGCGGAAAAGATAAAGCTCGGAGATCAGATGATCGAGCCCCGCGAAAAGGATAAGCTTACCAATACGCGTTTTGAGGACTGCGAGTTTTCGGGAACGGCGGAGGTGTTTGAGCGCGATACCGTGACCACCACCAAATACAGCGGCAAGGTCTCGGAGGAGGCGGCGCGGAAGATATGGGCGCTGCTTACCAAGCTGGAGAACACCGAGCCTATCGTTTTAGATGACAACGACAGCGTCGGTTCCTACGGCGATACGCTTTTTGTCACAAACACCCGCGTGAACAGGACTTGGACTGTTGCCGAGGGTATACTTTACGACAACCCAATGGAGGATGGCGGACCCGTCGTTGTTGCGGTCAGCGGTAGCTACTACTATTACACCTTTGAGACCGACGGGGTCTTCGCGCACGACAGGCTCGTCGAGCTTATAGCCGAGGGCATAGCCTGCGAGGAGAATATCATGTGGCGCGAGACCGCCGAGGAAGTGACCGAAAAGCCCGATATAGTGCTGGTTGAGAGTTATCACAATTACGCTTGGGGGTATCAGAACGCGGGAGCGTTTGTCGATCTTGAGGGCAATATTTACAAGTTCGACCTTGCCGATATCGATCCCGTTTGTGGAGACGAGGAATTAAAGGTGCTGGAGTACAGGTATCTTAACGGGCTGCTCGGAGACCCCGTCGGAACGTTCGGCGATGTTGAAAAGCTATGTGAAATAGCCGATCTCGCAGATCAAATTTCCGAGGACGCCAAGATCAAGAAGGAGCACAGAGCGTATGACGCGGGACAGAGCACGCTCTATGCCGTGACCTCGGCGCACGCGCTCGTGGAAATATATTCGGACGGCGATTACAAGCGCGTCAACACCGACCCGAACGCGAAAAAGATCGCCAAGATATGGAAAAACTCGGGTGTATAAAAAACGGCCGCCTCCGCGCAGAGCAGGGGCGGTCTTATGTTATTTTAAAGCGATCTTTTCCAATGTCTTCAGCAGCATATCGACCTCGCGCTCGGTGTTGAACGCGGAGGGCGAAAACCGTATAGTGCCGCCGTTTATCGTGCCTATTTTCTTGTGGGCGAGCGGTGCGCAGTGCAGTCCGCCGCGCATATAAAAGCCCTTGGAGCTCAGCATTGCCGCGCCCTCGGTAGACGGGATATCCCCGATATTGAACGAGACCACGGGCGCGTACAGTTCGAGATTCGTCTGCGTGATGTTATTGTACAGGCGTATTCCGCGTATCTTTTCCGCGCCCGAGCAAAAACGGCGGCAGAGCGTGAGCTCGTGAGCGAGTATTTTTTCGGGAGTAAGCTTGTTTACAAAATCCACGCCCTCTCCAAGCACGATAACCCCCGCGGTGTTGATCGTTCCGCTTTCAAAGCGGTCGGGAGTGAAATCGGGCTGCGTAATGCTTTCGGAGGCGCTTCCCGTGCCGCCCTCGATAATGGTATTCAGCGGATAAGCGCCGTCCGTTATCATCAGTCCCGTTCCCATAGGACCATACAGCCCCTTGTGACCCGCCGCGCAGATAATGTTAGCGCCGTCCTTGAGCGTTATCGGCAGCGTTCCCGCGCCCTGCGCCGCGTCCACGATAAAGCATATCTTCTTGCGGCGGCAGAGCGCGGCAAGCTCGCGGATCGGAGTGCGCAGCCCTATAACGTTGCTCGCGGCGGTGCAGACAAGCGCGGCGGTGTTCGGACGGATAGCGCGTTCGGCGTTGTAAACGGTCTGTTCCTCGTCCTCGACCGCCTCAAACATGGTACACGAGCCGCCGTGCGATTTGACCGCCGCGTAAACGGGACGTATGGAGGCGTTGTGCTCCATATCGCTGGTCACGAAATGACAGCCCTTTCTCGCAACGCCCTTTATCGCGAAGTTCAGAGCTTGGGTGCAGTTGAGCGTGAATATCGTGTTTTCGGGTTCCGCGCCGAAAAGCTCGGCGCATTTTTCGCGGCTTTGGTAGACAGCCTCGGCGGTGTTCTGAGAAAACTCGTGTCCCGAGCGCCCCGGGTTTGCGCCGTAAGCGCTCATGGCGTGAGCCCATTTTCGGTAAACCGCCTGCGGCTTGGGAAAGGTGGTCGCCGCGTTATCGAGATAGATCACAGCTTACACCTATCGAGCCGAGCAGAGCGCAAACCTCCGCCCGCGACGCGTTTTGGTCAGTCACCTTGAGCGCAAATCCGCAGCCCGCCCTGTTGTCAAAGCTGCGCTCGACAATGCAGCGTATCCCGTGCTTTTGCAGGAACGACATTGCCTTATGCGCCTGTGTAAACGATTTAATATATATAATGGTCATAAAAAATCTCTCCTAATTTTATTTGGCGAATTTCGCCTGCTACATTATATGCAAACAAGCGGATTTTGTCAGGAGAGTTTTTTATTTAATTGGACGTTTCTTTAAGGTTAAGCAGATCCATTGCCCTTTTAAGAAGCGCTTTTTTTTCGTTCGGCAGCTTTTCCTCGATAACCTCTCCGAGCAGCTCGGATAATATTT
This sequence comes from uncultured Clostridia bacterium, assembly GCA_947389015.1. Classification (GTDB taxonomy): domain Bacteria; phylum Bacillota; class Clostridia; order Oscillospirales; family Ruminococcaceae; genus CAG-115. The sequence goes on from CANDVA010000012.1 coordinate 91,453, forward strand.
CGCCCATAAGCGGCGACGGCGGAACGATACCGCGAAGGTCTTTGCCCGAAACGGCAAGCTCCTTTAGTGTAAGGCAGGGCTGTGACGCGATTATGTCCTCCGCAGTCTCAAGGCACTTTCGGGCGTTTTCGACGCGTGTTCTGCCAAGCTCCGACTGCGCTGTGCCGTCTGCGATCTGCGCGTACATGATATCGCGGAACAGATCTGCGCCGTACTGCGAAAGCCGCCGCTTTACAATTCGACTTGACGTGTCGGCGGGCGTGTCGTGATACTTAACAATGGCACAGACCCGTTCGCGCAGGGCGTTGTCGCATTTGAGCATTCGCAGGAGCTCATCCGCGAGCTCGGCGCTTATTGCAGCGTGTCCGTAGTAGTGGCACTCGCCGTCCTCGCTAACGGTGCGGCAGCGCGGCTTTCCCATATCGTGAAACAGCATTGCGAGCCGCAGCGCGGGTTCGGCGGGAGCGGCTTCGACGGCGCGCGCGGTGTGCTCGTACAGTGTGCTGTCGTGATAGCGCGAGCCTTGATCGTAGCCCGTCTGCTCGGCGAGCGGAGGCAGTATCTCGGCGAACACCTTCGGGTACTCCAGCATTACGCGCTTGATATCCTTGCCGCATAACAGCCGTTTCAGCTCCGAGAAAATACGCTCCGCGGAAACCTTATGCAGGTCGCTCCTATGTGACGTTATCGTTTCGGCGGTGCGCTTCTCTATCGAAAATCCGAGTACGGACGAGAACCGCAGAGCGCGGAGAATGCGCAGAGCGTCCTCGGAGAAACGAAGTTCGGGATTGCCGATACAGCGGATAGTGCGCGATTTTATATCGTTTTCGCCGCCGAACGGGTCTACCAAGCCTACTTTAGGGTTATAAGCGATACCGTTCATGGTGAAGTCGCGGCGCGAGAGGTCGTCCTCAATGCTCCGTGAGAACGTCACGGAGTTCGGGTGCCTGCCGTCGGCGTATTCTCCGTCAACGCGGAAAGTCGTAATCTCAATGCTTTGTCCCTTGTACAATACGGTCACCGTACCGTGCTTAATTCCCGTTTCGATAACTCGGCAGTCGGAAAAGACGCGTTCGGTCTCGTTTGGCAGGGCGGAGGTGGTTATATCGTAGTCGTGCGGCTGATTTCCCATAAGCGCGTCGCGGACGCACCCGCCGACAACAAACGCATCATAGTCAAAGCGTTCGAAACGTTCAAGTATCTCGGCTATTTGAAATGGAAGTTCCATATGCTCTCCCGTTTAATTCTTGTAATATTCATTTTCCGAAATTATTTCGTTATCGGTAACTCGCCGGGGTATCCGCTCGCCGAGTATCGCGAACGGAGTGCCTCGGGGTAAGGTCCTGTCGTTGGGTCCGTCAAACGCAAAATAGCGTATTATCGTCTGATATTTCGTTTCGATCTTTACCTTGTATCCGCAATTTATCCACAGCATATGAAACGGCATTATCTCGACGTGTTTTGTTTCCGCGTAGTAATAACATTCCTCGGGCTTGTTCGGGCGGCGTATCGTCAGCTTTTCGTCGTCCGCCTCGTATTCGCAGCGTTTTCCCGTTCTCGCGAAAATAAACATAAATTCCGCGGGGAGACCGATTATCAATATAGCGAGATATCCCAAAAGCTGCATTCCCGTTGAAACGCTGATCGCTACGGCGACCGCGAAAGCCGCGATCCCGAAAAATATCGACGGTACGACCCACCAAAAGGGTTTATCGGACAGCATTTTCATAACGCCCTTTTTTATCGTTGCATCTTGGTATCGATCGTCCATTACATGCCTCCGTTTTTTCGTTTGCCATCAAATGCCGTATTGCCCGTGTTAATAATCCCTGTCACCCATATGGACGCGCTGAGAGAATTCGTTATAATACAGTTCTCTGCCCATAAGCACGCCCATTATCGACGCCATCATCAGCCCGCGCGTCCAGCCGCTGGAATCTCCCAGACAGTGCAGCCCTTTGATGTTCGTGTTCAGGTGTTTGTCCATCGTCACGCGGTTGGAGTAGAATTTCAGCTCGGGCGAGTAAAGCAGCGTTTCATGGCTCGCAAACCCGGGAACTACGTTGTCGACCGCCTTGATAAAGTTGACGATATTCGTCATCGTGCGGTAGGGTATGGCCGCCGTGATATCGCCCGCCACCGCGTCGGGAAGCGTGGGTTTGACATTGGAAAACGACAGCTCCTTTTCCCATGTGCGTTTGCCGTCGAGAATATCTCCGTAGCGCTGCACCAGAATATGACCGTTGCCGAGCATATTCGCGAGCTCGCCGACCTTTTTCGCGTATTCTATCGGCTGATTGAACGGTACGCTGAAATTGTGCGAGCAGAGTATCGCCAGATTTGTGTTGTCGCTTTTGAGGTTTTTGTAGGAGTGACCGTTCACCACGGCGAGCCCGTCGTCGTAGTTTTCCTGAGCGACAAAGCCGCCGGGATTCTGACAGAACGTACGCACCTTGTTGCGGAACGGCGCGGGGTAGCCGATAAGCTTGCTCTCGTACAGTACCTCGTTGACCTCCTCCATGACCTCGTTGCGCACCTCGACGCGCACACCGATATCCACAGTGCCCGAACGGTGCTCGATACCGTGAGCCACGCATATTTTTTCCAGCCAGTCAGCGCCCTTTCTTCCGGCTGCGATAACGACGTCGAGACCGTAGATAGGCTCGCCCGAGCATGCCACGCCCGTACATTTTCCGTCCTCGACGATAATATCGTTGCAGGTGGTGCCGAACATTATCTCAACGCCGCTGTCAAGCAAGTACTTTTCAATGCGCGCATAAAGCTGCTGAGCCATTTCGGTGCCAAGATGACGGATAGGGCAGTCGACCAGCTTGAGATTGGCGTTGATGGCCTTTTTGCGTATCCCGCGTATCTTGTCGGGGTCGGAAACGCCCTCAACGCGCTCGTCAGCGCCGAATTCAAGATATATCTTGTCGGTGTAATCAATAAGCTCCTGCGCCTTTTGCTCCCCGATAAGCTCCGGCAGAGTTCCGCCCACCTCGCAGGACAGCGAGAGCTTGCCGTCCGAAAACGCTCCCGCGCCCGAAAATCCCGTTGTTATATGGCAGTGAGGCTTGCAGTTCATACAGGTCTTGGTCTGTGATTTCGGGCAGTGCCGTTTTTCGACGGGTTGTCCCTTTTCGATTATCAATATTTTCTTTTTCGTGCCGCAGCGTAGCAGTTCGATCGCGGTGAATATACCCGCGGGTCCCGCGCCGACGATTATTACGTCATACTTCATTTTTTATCCTCTCTTCAACGTAAATTTCCATAATACTAATTTAACATATATTTCGGATTTTGTCAATATTTTTCGGTCATTTTATACGATTGCGGCACATATATTTTTTAAAAAACGAAGGAGTTGTTCAAATGGAGAATATTGTCAGCGCACCGCATAATAAAGGGGTATTGCCGAGGGAGTACGAGGAGCTTCAGATAACGGACGGCGAGCGCGAGGAGCTTGAAACGGACGAGATTGCCGATCTGCCCGAGGTTTCCGACGAACCCGAGACGGACAAGCAGGACGAGCAGTTGGTCTATACGCACGTTCGCGCACCCGAGATACGACGCAGCGGAATGCGGATACTTATGGGGGTAACCGCGGTGTGCGGGGCGGTCACGGGCGCGGTCATCGTGTTTACGGGGAAAGCCGACCCCGCCGCTCTCGAGACGATATCGGCTTCACTCGTAGGAACGGTAGGGGAGCTTTTTCTTCGCGCCTTGATGACGGGCGCGGTCTTTCTCGCGGCGGAGCTGATACTGGGATTATTTGCGCTGGGGGATTGTCTGGTGTGGACGCTGCCATTATGCTATGCCATGGGAATGAGCCTGCGCGTTGCCGCTTCGGGTACGGGAGTGCTGCTGCCGTCCGCAGCGGTCGGGATATGTGCGGTAACGTTTGCTGCGGCGACGTCGGCAAGCTTTTCTCAGACATTATTAAGGCTGTCTAAAGGCAGTATGGCGTATCGGGACAGATCGCCGATCCGAGGCTATATATTGGCTTTTTTCGGCTATTTCCTGATAATCGCGGCTGTGGCGGTCTATGAGGGAATAGCGCTTAATTGGAAGTGATGGTGTAAATCAGAATTTATATTAGCAGCACTCTCCGCGCGAAGCGCGGAATAAAAGTTTTTCGTCAAGCCTTTTTTCAAAAAGGCTTGCGGAGTGCAGAGGCAGCGCCTCTGCGCAGGCTTGGGCGGCAGCCCAAAACGCCGTGCGAAGCACGGCAGTTGCGCACACAGTGCGCAACATAGGCGCGAGCGCCGCACCGCCGCAAAGCGGCGGAACAAAAAAGGCGCTAAAAGGGCTTGGGGAAAAACAAGAGTTTTTCCCCAAATCAAGGATTTTGCCAACAGGCAAAATCCTTGATAAATTAGTTTTTTCTGCCGGTGGCAGAAAAAACTAATCAGCGAACCAAATAACTCTTTGCTAAGATAAATTCTGATTTA
>CANDVA010000013.1 GCA_947389015.1 uncultured Clostridia bacterium
CTTGCTAAAATTCTTTGCGTAAATTGTGTCAAGTGATATTGACAAAATCATATTGACTTTAACAAGCGTTTTCTCAAGCTCATTTTTTTGGCTCGTCAACACATCGATTTTAGCTTGCTGATCAATATTTTTTTGAAGCATATTTTGTAAATCACAAATTTGCTTTTCAAAGCGGTCATTGATTGTTTTAAAGGCCACTGCAACCTTGTTTATATCAGTGTTTTCAAGTTCGGCAATACGGTTTTTTAATACTGAATCGTTATCTGTCAACCGTTTTACTTTTTCATTAAGTTTGTCCTCCTCCGTTGATATATCCAAACCAGATATATCAAATTCCATGTTCAAACAGTATTCGCTGATATTTTGTATAACATCGAGCATTTTTTGGTTTTTAATAAAATTGAAATATTGGGGATTTGAATAATATTGTGGAACTTTTATTAGATATTCGTAAAAATACATCTTCATAAAATCATTCGTGGTGACGTCTAAGTCCTCGTTAAAATAATATTTAACGTAGTTTCTAAAGCATTCGGTCACTCCAACAAAAGTCAGACCGTAAGTAAGATTAGCATTGAAAATATTTAAAGATGTGTCCACGCAAAAGCATTCTTTTATTCCTGCCATTTCGTTAAGCATAGATTGGGTTTCCATTAAAGAGCCAGTATTTCTGGACAAAACGGTTACTCTTGTAGTAGGTTTGCAAAAAACCGCATAACAAGTATTCGATCCAAATAATGCAGCAAATTCATCAGCGCTTTTAAGAAATCCGATTTTTTCATTGAGGGAGTAATCTTCGGGATTAATAATTTGAAATCCTTTGTTTTTAAAAAAATTAATGAAAAAATCCTCTCCGATGATATTTCCTTTTTGTGTCTTTGTTTTAGTAAAATATATTTTCCTGTACGAAGCTTCAGGTGCTTTTTGCTTAAGCCGCTCAATAACGCTTACGGTTTCTTTAGTATATTCATAAGGTTCCAAGCATGATGTTCTGTAAGGATATTCAGACTGATCGGGAACAATTACCTTCTTAAATTTAATAGGTCTATCAACGAAAATAATATCTTCGTCTTTAAAGCCAAACTGCTTTAAAAATTCTATCTGGAATCGGTGTGTATCATCTCCCCATATGCATACGACCGCCACTTTTGCATTTATGTCAGGGGATTTTATATAACACCATATTCTGTCGGCAAAGGCTTCGCAAAGCAAATGGCCGGGATGATTCATCAGTGTTCCACCATATACAACAACTTCATCTACATACTGCAATTCGTTATCCGAAACCATATAACTGCCGACAATATGCCTAGAACCGCGATTTATATCTGGCAAAGTTGTATAACAACCTGAAACAAATTCAAATTTATCGCTGCATACTCCCCCGTAAACCGCATTGCCAATTACTTTATTGGGCAGAATTAGCCCGTTTTCAATTTCTTTAATATCTAGGACTCTATCCGAAAAATACTTCTTTTTATAGGGAGCATACCATATATCTCTATACTTTTCGCGAACAAAGAAATGATTGTTAAAATATTCTTCGTTAAAAAACAGGTTTTTATGGAAAAAAGTAGGTTTATTGGTGTATGCGTCATAATTGCAGGAGTCAATGACCACTCTGCACTCTAGATCGTAGACAACAATATTGATCCCACGCCCATTCAGCGAATACTCCTCTTCGTTTATCTTTATGCTGGACAGTAAACCTCCGTCCCATGAACGACTGATAATTGAAATCTCCTGTCCGTCAACCATGCCGCTAAATTCAACCGGTATCATGCCGTTATCAGCACATTTGTCAAACAAAGTTTTTCCGCGAGAGACGACTCCGGAATACATCATAAGATGCGTTCTGGAAAGACCGGTAAAGCCAAGAGTATGTATTTTATCCAAAATGTCATCTGGCATTTTGCTGCCGGGAGTATGACGTGTGCTGACTGCGATTAGGTAATCATCTTGAAGCATTTGCAGACATTGAAGATATAATTTGAAGTCTCTTGTATTCAGCATTTTTTCAATTAATTCGGTATGGTTCATTTTTGAGACTTCCCCGTTGTCTTCTGTACGTGTTTGGATATTTTCAATACGTGGCATAATGATTGCACCGGATGTTTTGGCGTCGGCATTGTATTCATATTTGCTTTTAAGTTCATCCATCCGCTCTGATTCCTCATTTTTGGAGAGACCCATCACTGCAATATTTATTGCATCTGCGGCATAATCATAATACAAATTCCAATAATGAAGAAACATTATTCCCCACTTTGCATCGCTTGCACCGTAAACCTTATTGTTTTTGGGAAATTCAATTATATGACAATTACCGAAATTTTTATAAAGTCTTTCAAAATTAGCTTTTGCTCTTGCATTTACTTTTTCCAAGGCGTCTAAATCAATTTGCTTATAAAAATTTATTGTATGTTTTTTTTCATCAAAATAGTTCTGTACGCCATATGAATCCATTAAAATAATTTGTTCAGGTTTATAGTGCTGTAGAACCCTTCCGCACAACTCATCTATCGCCGCGTCATATTGAGCGTCAGTAATTTGATAATGAAAAATGTGATTATGATCACTCCAGCCAAATTTTTCATTTAATTGTTCATTTCTTTTTATTGTTGTTGGGTCTATTGTTATATAGCAACCGTCTTTTTCGATCATAGGTTGCCTGAAATCCCATGTATCAATAACAATATAATCCGACTCTTTAGCGAACAAATAATCAAATGCCGATCCGTTAATGTCAAGGCAAAGATTTCTTTTTCTGAAATTACTTGTTTGTATATCATTCAGCTCGTCAATATTTATCTTTCGTGTGTTTTTCTCAGAACAAAGGGCAATGGGGTTTATGAAAGCGACATATTGATTTACAGATACATCATCCCTCTTTCTCATCAAAGCTTCAATCGGCTCTCTTGAAACACAGCACCCATAAATATTAAATGTCATATTAAAGTTGCCTCCTCAGTCCCTCGAAAAAATATCGCGAGTATATACTTTATTACAGCATTCTTCAAGCTGCTCCGTCATACGGTTTGCTGTAATAACATCAGATATACTTACAAACTCGTCAAAATCCAGAATTACCTTGCAACCGAAAAACACGTCGTCTTTCAACGTTGGCTCATAAATAACAAGCTCCGCGCCTTTACTTTTCAGGCGTTTCATTACACCCTGTATTGCGCTCTGACGAAAATTATCCGAACCCGATTTCATTATCAAACGGTATATCCCAACAACGGGATTTTTCTTTCCCGCCTTTTCGAGGATCCTGTCAGCGACAAGATCCTTACGAGTATGGTTTGCCTTAACGATTGCCTCGATAATATTCTGCGGAACGTTTTGATAATTTGCCAGCAACTGCCTGGTGTCCTTTGGTAGACAATATCCTCCATAACCGAACGAAGGATTATTGTAGTGTGTCCCTATACGCGGGTCAAGACATACACCCTCGATTATCTCTTTAGAGTTAAGACCGTTCAGTTCCGCATAGCTATCAAGCTCGTTAAAGTAGCTGACACGAAGGGCAAGATACGTATTGGCAAACAGCTTCACAGCCTCTGCTTCTGTTGGATTAAGAAACAGAGTAGGAATGTTTTCCTTGATCGCGCCCTGCTGCAAAAGATCTGCAAATTTATGCGCTGCCTGCTCAAGCCTTGTATTGCCTTTCGGTACTCCGACAATGATACGCGACGGATACAGATTGTCATATAGCGCTCTACCCTCACGCAAAAACTCCGGACTGAAAAGCAGATTTTCCGTGCCAAATTTTTTGCACATTTCTTCCGTGAATCCAACCGGAACAGTGGATTTGACAACTATGACCGCATTAGGCTTCACGCGCAAGACTTGCCCAATAACCTTTTCAACAGACGAAGTGTCGAAATAGTTCTTATCCTCGTCATAGTTCGTAGGAGTTGAAATAACCACAATATCAGACTGCTTGTACGCATTCTCCGTATCGGTCGTAGCCGTAAGGTCAAGCTGCTTATTAGCCAGATATTCCTCAATCTCCTTGTCGACGATCGGGGATTTTTTCTTATTAATAAGTTCAACTTTTTCTGGAATTATATCCACAGCAAAAACCTTATTGTGCTGAGCCAGAATTATCGCGTTTGACAGCCCAACATAGCCAGTACCGACAATTGTTACAGTAATCATCTAAAAAATCTCCATTATTTAATAGTTTGATCGATTATTTTAACTTTTGTGCCAAGTTTTCCAACAGGATACTTTAAATAATCCAAAAGCGTGATTCCGTCGAAAAATTCATTGTAGTATTCAAACGTTCGCTGAATGCAAACGTCGTTTGCGTTATCATACACATTTGACAGATACAGTGCACAATCTTGCGCTTCGTTTATCAGCGGCGTGTCGTGATCTTTTGCCGCAAGCACGGTAGGATATCCGTTTGCAAGCCCCATTACCTTAAGCCATACGTCGTCGCAGTTGGGACACAGCTCCAACATTTTCTCCTTGTTAAATACCTCGGGAGTCAAGGAATGCGGAGGGTACAAAATACCTCCTATGCCTGTTCCTATCCCTCTATATGTGGGGTGAAGATATAATGTGCGGTCTTCCTTTACCCAATTATCATATTTCCTTATTTTGCCGCCCTTATTCAATGTTATGGAGTGTGTTCTCAGCGCAGAAACCGCGTTTGGGTATTTACGATAGCTTTCGCAAAGAATACGAACGGTATCCGACGGATAATAAGCGTCATCGTCAACTGTAATCACAATTGCCTCGGGATTCTCCTGCATGGTATAATAATACTTCTTATGCGAGCCGAGATCATCGCACCAGCGGATTTCCAAGCCTTTATTTTTTAGGCTCAGCAGGCTGCCCGGCAATTCCTTTTCACCCTTGGGAAATTGCTCCCTTGCAAGCCACAAAATTGTCTGTGATTGTCTGAGATCCTGCTCAAGAAGCGTTTTAATGCATTTATGAATGTTCTTTATCCTAGGCGGGTGAGAGGTAAGCGAAACGATCACCTGCATGCCGACCATATCCTCCGCGGTTTTGTATAATTCAGGCACCTCCTCATACGCCGCAAGAGTTTTGGCATCGTCCGGAATAAGCGGGTGCAGTCCAGACGCAAGCCGCTTTTCGATCATTTCGGAGACATCCCGGCGGTGGATTTCCATATTGGCGTACTTCTCATACATCAGTCTGGACGCTTTGCCAAATTCGGGAAGGATTTCCTTGTTATCGACCATTTTCATAATTGCTTTCGCCATAGACTCTGCATTGCCTGTTTTTACAATAAGTCCGTTATCTTCGCTTACCATATACTTTGCACCGACATTTTCCGTGACAATAAGCGCCTTGCTCATCATTGCGCCCTCTAAAGCAACAAGCGAACATGACTCATCTCTTGAAGCAACTACAACAACGTCGGACCAAGCATACAAATTGACCTTTTCCTTGATATCGGATATCTCTCCCATATAAACGATGCCGCCATATTCCTCAGTACGCTTTAAAACGGGTTCCCAGAAGTACTTGAAACCGGAGCGCAGTCCACCTGCAAAAACAATCTCAACCTTGTTTTTATATTCATCGGGAAGCATGGTGTAAGCGTCGATAAGCACATCGTATCCCTTACGGTATTCTATCGTTCCCAATGTCAGAAATCTTACCTTATCGTGCATCTCAACTTCAATATCACAAAGTTCAGACACATCCTCAACGCAGTTATGCACGACCGTTACGTTCGGATTGTATTTACGAATAAAATCGGCGGCATAATCACTTACACATACCAAATCTTGACACGAAGCAAATGTACTGAAGCGGTCGGGAATGTTTTCACACATTTCCGGAATATTTGTCGCCTCGCGGATATACCAGATTATCGGAACATATGTACTGATAATCTTTGCCATCTCATCGGTAGAAATTGTGTTAAGTATCGCCAACTTAAAATCCGTAATACGGGCAATCAACTCTTTTTCGAGCTTGTTATGAGAATTAAGGATTATTACCGGAACATTAAGCTGCTCAAACTCGCGCGTGAAATCTCCGTCGCGGAAACTCCATATCTCCGCTTTATATCCCAACGAAAGCACGACCTTACACACTCGCAACAGACTGTGCGGCGCTCCCGTATATGTCATCTCATGTGATATAAATAATATTTTCCCTTTGTATTCATCGGAAGTACGAATTACCGAAAACCCGTAGACATTTTTGTCCGCCTCCTTTTCCGAAAAATACTTCATCATTACCGAATCATCTTTAAAACTCTCGTATACCTCCTTTAAATAATTACGCTTTCTTAAATTGGATAAAAACGGCGCATAGGCAATATACGGAGAAATATAACACATTTTCTTATACGGAGCGGTAACTTTGTTGTAAATCTCGGCAAAGTCCCGTATTCCGCGCTGCATTTCCATAATGACCTCGGCATTTTCAGGTTTATTTTCACTGAAAACAAGTTTTACCTCTCCGTTTTCGTCAAGACCGTACGCTTCCAACGAGCTGTCCACCGATGTAAACATCCGCTCTGTGTACATATTATTTTCCAGCTTTGACTTCTTATCGAACTGCCTTTGTGCAATACCGATATCATTGAGCGCCGAGGTGATATACGGCGATATAATGCCGTTAGATATGTTTATAGTTGTCCATTTCGTGCGGTCTGCAAGCAATAAAGTTCCAAAGACCTCTATCCCTTTTTCCGGAAAATAGGTTTGAACAAAATGTCTCAATACCGTAATGCTGGAGCCCGACCAACCGATATCAACCACCAGTATGCTTTTATACTCTCCGATAATAGCGGAAAAGTACTTCTTTGCACCCTTAATCTGCTCTGCGGCATTTGCTTTGGCGATATCCGCATGGCTGAGCACAAATTGTTTCAGCTGCTCGGTTTTCAACTTATTGAGATGACAATACGGGGTTATTCCGCTTTCTTCAAGATACGGCAAAAGACATTCCAGTCCCGCCTCGCTCAAAAGCGTTTTAACATTTTTTCTCGGATACAGCTCGTGATTCTTCAGTATGGAACGATTGAATATGTCATACATGAATCTTTCGGGCATAAGGTTTAACAATGCCAATCTTGAAATATATATGTATTCGTTGTCAAAAAGCCTGTAATGAACGTTATAGATCTTATGGATAATGTCGCAATCGCGCGAGCAAAACAATATTAAGTCGGAATTCTTTTCGTACGCGGTTTTATTAATGAAGTCGCAGTATCCACAGGTCAAAATACCGCCCGCCTTAAAGCCATACTCATAGTGTGTGTTTTCATTCCACAACCCGTTATGAAGCGAATTGTTGATAATGCCCCTATAAAAACTGCCCGCTATTCCATCAAGATTAGGCTCAATAAAATCAGCGGCGCTTTCCCTCACAGACGGATAGTAATTATCCCCGAAGCCCGCAGTTTTTGCCTTCTTGACGTCGCTGTTATAATTATCTCCGATATGTATAGCGGTTCTGCCGTTAAGATAGTTTTTATAAACATAATTCTGCAGCTTACCGTCGCCCTTGCATATCCCCAGATCATTTGACAAGAACACCTTGTCATATTGATCGTAACCGTTGGAGCGCAAAATATCCTCTATCACCGTCTTGGGAAGATACATGTCGGTCATAAAGATGATCGTTTTCTCCATATTAAGCAGCAACTTATAAAGCTTCAGAAAATACGGATTGGCAATACACAGATCCTTTTCAATCTCGATCTCACGATACATAAGTGATTTATCAATACCATAAAAGTCGGTTAAAATTTCATATATTTCCCCGATTGTGACCTCTCTAGTGTCGCACCTTTCGTCCTTGAGCTTTCTGGCTGCTGCTTCTGCCTCGACACGCAAACGGCAAAAATCGCTGAATCCCATTTCTGATGCCATTATTTCAAATACGTCTTTGGGCTCCATTACGTTCCTCAATATAACGGTATCGAATATGTCAAAAGAGACGACGTCGTAATCGCTCATCACCGCAGCAAGTCCGCCTATGCTCATTCTCCTCTGTGCCGCCGACTCTCTCATCTTTTTATCAGTCGCTTTTGCCTTGGGAAACTCGCTGCCGCCCATATCGTATTCTGTTGTATATTCGTTGTTCTCCGCGTCTTCAAGCTCACCAAAGCAATAGTCCGTCCTTCTCAACACTCTATAATGCCAATTGAGCTTCAATATTATACCAAATTTTTTTGCTTTACTATTCGAATACTCCTCATGCAGCGCCAGATATCTGGAGTACTCTCTCCGAACTCCCCAATTTTTTTCGGTCATATAATAACCCAATTTATTCATAATTTCGTTATATTTTCCTTTCTATTTATAATATCTCTAAAATTGTTTAAATTTGCGCTAAACCAATAAACAATATAAACTCTATACCTCACATTATATCATTTTTACACCGACTTGTCAAGCAAATTTTATAATTTGGATTAAATTAATGAACGGCGAACTGCAAAGATTACCGCTGTAACGTTTAAATCGTCAGAGATTCCATCAGTCCGCACGTTCACAAAAAGTTATGTTATCGGCATTTAGCCGTTTTTTTATTGCTGATTATTCACATATAATGTATAAAAGCTTGTCGGTATCATCTCAAATCGCATATCAATACAATTAACGTTACCTATTCATCAAGTTAATTTGATGCTCAACAAAATTTCATCGGTATATTCAGGATTTACCTACTGGAATAAAGCATAAGCGGGCACCGATAAACCTTGCATTTGATGACGGCATATAATTAAAACCCAACGAAAAGATTCCGCTCCTGCTGTTTTCGTTCCATATGCTATTGGTAAACAAACATCTTCCGACATTATTTTTGTTCCAAAATGTATCTCCAATAGGAAACCCGCTATTACCGTCGTACTCAGTAGGAATGAAGAGCCAATCCGATAATTTGGAATATCCGAATGCTGATATATATCCCGAACCGTATACAGACGGAATTCCCGTGTTTTGATATTGAGAACCGCTGCCGTTATCATCAAAATTATTATCTGCCATAAATATTGTTCCGTACAGATTGCCAGTATTTTGAATTGTTGACCATGTACTGGGATTAAGAGAGTTTATTCCATCTATCCATTTACCAATATTTCCCCAAGGATTTTCTTCGCCGCGATATGAAACGATATGGACACCATTGAAACTTGTATTTCCACCGGTAGAATTTCCCAATGTCACCGTTGCTCCGGTATTTTCCGCCATATTGCTTCCATCGTCGGACTTTAAAGTCGCTCCATACCCAAGTTTTACCTGTGAATTAAAAGATGCATACTCAACAATAAACAACATCTGTGTTGCTGAAAGTGCCTGTATTGTCAGTTGCTCCCAACCATCTCCTCGGTTATGTGCAAGCTTGCGTGTATTTGTTCTAGACAACTTCTGTGTCAACCCCGAACATGGCTTTGCTCCTGCAATGCTCGACAGTTTATCGTTATCGAAATCAGCAACCTGCTCATCCTCAAGCAAATACGATTCGGCAGAGGTATCGTAAATACAGCCCTCAAACGCTGAAAGGTAAATTCTATCAACCTCAACACTGTTGCGAACAAACGCCGGGTGGACCTTAAACCCCGCTTTAGGCGTATCGGAGATATAATAGCGAGCCTTGCGGAGATGATACCCGTCCGCGCCGTCAATCTTTTCCGTTTTAAGCGGCACAACACGATAATAAAACTTCGGCTGCTCCACCATAACTTGCCCATTAGTCCCGTCCGCCTTGAAGTTATCATCGCCATAGTATGCAAGCACCTCACCGTTATTGGAAAGATTGCAACGTCTTCTGCCTCCGTAAGCGTTCACACAATCAAAATCAGATCCCCCCGTTTTACCAACCGCACCGGCTAACCGCGTAAATTTATTGTTTTCAAAATCAGCTTCCAAACCGTAAATATTGCTATCAGTGTAACCTATATATCCGGCAAGCTCCGCGGATATTGAGTCGGCAAAATTTTTGGCAGCGTCCAAGATCGCGGCGTCATTTGAATCAATATATTCCTGAATAACCCCAACGCTACTTTCAACAGACTGACTTCGAGATTCGGTTATTTTGTGATCAATACCGCGCAGCTCCACGCTTCCCGTACCAAGCAGATATACCGTTCCGTGCGTTCCGTACAGTCCGTCAATTGCTCCTGCCGGAATAGCTATAACATCGTCACCGCCAACCTTAATTGACGGTGATTTAGAAGCATAAACAATGCCGTTGCTATTATTGATAATTTCGGTGTTGTCACCGCCAAGCTCCGTGAACTCCATCTCGGAGCCGTTCAAATTGATTGTTTTTATCATGAAAAAACCTCCATTATAATAGATATAGTTGGGAAATTTTGCTCCCTGACTTAATACTATCACGGGACAAGCTGCAATAATCTGCACATTTTTCGCGCGTTTAAAACAGATAAAACACAAATAATTTTAATTATATATTATAACGCTGAATGCAATTTGTGCATTTAAATTTATTAACTGCACACAGAGGAATGCCTGAAGACACGCGGCTTAAATGATTTTTTTGTGCCCAAATTACAAGGATAAAAAACCATGAGTGATTTTGTCAATATTTCTTTACACAATTTTCACAAAAAATTCAAGTTTTTTGGCTCAACAGCAATACTCATGGAGTGAAGCAAATATTGCCGTTGCTCCGGCTGCCCTCTTTATATTTAAGAGGGCAGCTTGTGCAAAAGGGAAATTTTTCATTTTAATAAGAGAATGCAAACTTAAAAGATATCAAAACATTCTTTACCTTCTCATTTTTCCAGCAAGTAATAATTTAAATACGGGAGAGCCGAACGCTCTCCCGCCGCAATTATAAAAGGTTCATTCCCACCAGATAAACTCCACCGCCTTTTCAAAGCACATTTTGTGTTTTACAGCAAAAAACACCTTTGCATCAAACAAATCACGCACATACAGCGGCTTTTTCTTTGCCGTTTTAAGCAACCGCTGAAATTGCTCTATATCAAGCCCAAGCAGCAGACCTATCTGTATGAGATGATTTCTTCGGGGGTTGCGTGTACCGTTCAGCAATTGATATCCGTAGTTCCTATCAAGGTTCAACCGCTTTATCAGCTCGGCACGAGTTATGCCCTTTTCGTCCATATGCTCCATTATCATAGTGCAAAGCTCGGGACAGCAGTTTTCCTTTATCAGCGCCTCGTCAAATTCCTCGTCGGTTTCAAGCCATTGCTCAAGCTGTGACGTTTTCATACGCGCTCCTCCTTTATACAAACGAGGCGTACTCGCCGTTATACGCCTCCAGACACACCTTGTTGGTACGCACATTCATGCATTGAAAAAACATGCCGCTGCTCATTTTATCCTTGACGTTATTCGGGATTATAATGACGAATTGTCTGCGGTTTTTATCAATATGTATACCGCAATCGTTGATACGGTTTACAGGCTGATATCCTCCCTCCGTTTCAAGCGGCACAAGAATATCGTATTCAATAACATTAAAACAAAAGCCGCAGTTGCGCACATAAACATCGCGATGCTCGTTATCTCCGTCTTCAATGTCCTCAAGTGTGACAGTCACTTTAACATCTCCGTCAAATACGCGGAACGCGCTTTTCGGAATGCCCTGAGATTCAAAATCCGCCCACTCCGTTACCCGATACTCTCCGAGCTCTAAGACGACGCGCTTTCCGTTTTCATTATCGTAGACAGAGTATGGCGCGTTCCGTTCTTTGTGAAAATCATAAATTCTTAACTCATTCTGCTTATCCGAAGGCTTCAGAACCGCCGAGGTCACAATTAAATTGTACGTTTCAAAGCTTAGCCCGCCGTCGCCCAGACTTTCAATGCCCTCGCGTGACATCACGAACGTTAGCGAATTGTCTCCCTTTTCGATGTTTATCCAACCGTTTTCGTCCGCCCAAAGTTCCTCTGACGAGGTCAGATAGCCCAGAACACTTCTGTCGTCCGAGTTTACGGGGATAACGCCGTGTATATCAGCGGACGGCATTTCCTCCCACGGTCTGATAAACAGCGTGATCTCAACGTCGCTATCAAACTTCCTTAGCTGTGACGACGGTATCTTTCCTCCGATATTGAAATGACCCGCGTACTCGCTGTCAAGGGCGATCTCAATCGTTTCGGGTTTTGAAAAAATGCGCATACCGAAAACTGCAAGCAATATCGCCGCAGCGGCGAACACAGCCGCGAGCATTGCCGTATGCCGTGTTTTTGAACGAGGCGGCGGGGAGTTCGGCACTGTGAAATCGTCGGTTCTTAAAAAGTTGTAATCATTAGGCGCGGCAATTGCCGACGCGCTTATATTGAGCTTGGACAGCGCGTTCCTAAGTTCCTCCGCGTTCTGATAACGCTCCGTCGGCGTAACGGCGGCGGCTTTTCCTATAACGCTCCACAATCCAATATCGGCTTTTACGGTGTTTTCATTAAAAACGCTGTCATCCTCCATACGCTTATACGGACTTTCGGGAACATTTCCCGTCAGCGCGTAATATAACAGCGTTCCGAGCGAGTAAATATCCGTTCTTATATCCGACTCCGTGTTCTGAGAGTACTGTTCCATAGGCGAAAAGCCCGTTTTCATTATGACCGTATAGCCCTGCGCTTCCTCGGAAAGAAATTGCCTTGCCGCGCCAAAATCGATCAGCTTAACTCTCCCGTCTCTGCACAGCATTACATTGTCCGGCGATATGTCGCGGTGAAGAACCTCCCCGCTGTGCAGCACAACAAGCGCCATTGTCAGCTTATCCGCGATATACAGCGTTTGCGCGGAATTTAACGTGCCGTATTTTACCACATAATTTTCCAATGTAATGCCGTCGAGATATTCCATGACATAATAGGCGGTATTGTTTTCGTAAAAGCACTCGTAAATGCTTACGATATTCGGATTACCGTTGAAGCGCCGCACAAGCTCCGCCTCGTCAAAGAATTTTTCCGCACCGGTATTGAATTGTTCCGCGTTCTTTTCGCTGCCCGGAATAACGTGGTTTCCGCTGCTGCGCTTCGCGAGCGTTGTAGGAAAATACTCCTTTACGGCAACGGTCTCTCCGTTATGGGTATCGTATGCAAGATACGTTATTCCAAAGCCGCCGCGCCCTATACTCCCTCCGATGATATACCTCCCCGAAAGCTTAGTCCCTCGCGCGAGAACAAACGGCTCGCCGTCGCCTTTTGTGTAGCCGCATACGGAGCATATCCCGCCCTTTACACTCAAAGGCGAGAAGCAATTTTTACATAATTTCCTCGGAACTTTCATTTTGGACACTCCCTTGCGGCTTTCGGTGTTTTATTATATTATATCATTATACGGGTGTTATTGTCAATATGTAATAATTATACAACATTTCAACGGTATTTTGGTATGCATTTCTGCATTATTTTCAAAGAACAGACCCGTATTCCTTGCGAAACACGGGTCTGTCTTATAGAGATTTACAATGAATATAAGAAAGCTTAATTATGCTTATTCTTACGGCAAATAATTACTGCCGCTGCCGAAGCCGCCGCAAATGCCGCAAAAACTCCAACGCCTGCCGAGCCCGTGCCGGGATTTGTGGTCGTTTCGGGAACGGAGGATGTATCGGAAGTATTTTCGGAAGCGCCCATGGACTTTTCATCGAATACGATAACGTATTCGGAAGCGTGGCTGAACGGCAATGTAGCCTCACCGTTGCTTACCGTTACGCTTGCGACAAATTCCAATGCTCCGTTGTTGAAGTGGAACAGATTCGCCACCTTGCCGTTATTCACGGGCGCAACGGGTATGGTTATATTAGCTTCAAATCCAAAGCTGCCGTTGTGCGCGAGGGAGATCTGCATGCTGCTCTTTCCCGAAGCGACAGCGTCAACGCTTGCCGCGGGAATGTTGGACGTATTAAGATTCACATTGATGTTGACGTCCGCTGCTGCGTCGCCGATAGTTTCGGCTTTTATCGCCCACTTTACGCCGTTCTCCAGCGTAAGCTCAAGGGTCACCTTCTTTTCCTTTGCCGTCTCAAAGACGTTTGCCTTAATGGTGGTGTCCGCAGCCGCGACCTCAATAGACGCGGTAGTGTCGGGTTTTACTTCCTCCATAATGTTCTCAATGGGCTTATCCTCGGTTTTAAAAACCTCGTTGGTATCGGAGGTCGCAGGATTTGAGGCAGTCGGTTCGGAAGTTGTGGGCTCTGAGGTTGACGGAGTGGAGGGAGTTGACGGAATGGAAGGTGTGGAGGATTCGGGCTTGCCGATAGTGAATTTCGTTTCCTTGTCCGCGCTCATTCTCAAGCGAAGACCCCAAATATCGGGCTTGACGTATGTAATTTTCGGCAGATCGAATTTTACAACATTCTCGCCTTTTTGGAGCTTGATATTGTCCGCAAGAACGATATTTTCCCCGAAATCATTTCCGCTCCTTGTCATGAGGACAACTTGACAAGTAACGTCATCGTTAAGCTCCTTTACGTTGAAGGCTATCTCGCCGCGATTGTAGGTGCTGTAAAACTCGGAAACCGTATTTACCGGGCAGGTGTTGGGTTCGTCATCACCGCCGAAATACCATATGCTGATCCCGCCTTCATACAGCGAGCCCCATGCCGGATCCCACCACTCGGGCATTTCGACGCTCACCATCATATCCTCGTCGGGTGTAATGTCGCTCTTAAACGTCTCTGTGCCGGTTGCGGTAATGGTCGTTGAATCGTAAAGACCCAGCGTGAACGTGGCGGTATTGCCCTCTTCCTTTGAGCGGATGTGAACGGAAATCGATTGGAAAGTGTCATACGCCGACTTTATATTATCGGCGAAGTCGACCGAATAAACGTTTTTACCTTCGGTAACATCCTGTGCTGGGAGACATATCTGCTGATACTCGCCCTTGCTCTCGTCTCCCGTTTCAAGCATTGCGTAAATCTCGGCTTCTCCTTGAATATCCTCCGCCTTGAACTTCAGCTCAAAGCTGCCGTACTTGGACGCAAATTCCCCGACCGTAGAGATGCCATCCAGCGAGGCGGGGGAGTCGTTTTTCCAATCGCCTGTGAAAAAATCTTCCTCAAACGGTTCATACCCTACCGTTAATACGGGATTTCTATCAATTTCATCGCTGATATTTTTTTCGTCAAAAGTGTACTTTTGAGTTCCCGTAACGGAAACATTTTCAATTGCCGTATAAGATACCTCCAGATCGACTTTGGCGATGCTCAGCGTAAGATCGCCGCTGCCTTTTCCGGAAGCTCCGATACCGATCCAGCCGTAGGTCTCCACTCCCGAACCCTCAAAATTCGAGTCGGCGGTAGTGATAGTGCCTGTTTTTTCACCGTACCATGGTGAACAGCCGAGTTCCTCAACAAATTCTCCGTTGCTGTTCCAACCCGAGCCAAGTACAAACACGCCCAAATCCTCGCCCTCGCCCGTGAGCGTATATGTTATCGTCGCCTTGGATATCCGAAGCGAATCTTCGATAATGTCGCCTGCAATCTGCGTTCTGATATCCTCCGCCAAAGCCCATATGTCCAGATCCAATATTTCTGTTTGCGTAAAGTCGTCGGTGTTCATTTCAACAGTACTGCAAAACTCAGGCTCATATGAGTATGACGTCGCTGCGCTCTTAGCAAAAGCCATCGACGGAAACGCCGCCACGGAGCTTACAACAGCGGCTGCCGCTGCGGTCAATGCCGCGGTTATTCTTTGCATTTTCATTGGTTTTCCTCCTTACAATTAAATCAAAATGCTTTTTTCTTCCATATTATATCATAATAAAAATTAAATTTGGTATGCAATTTTGCACTATTTTGCATGGTTTTACAATGTAAACAGCAAAATTACTCGGACAAAGAGTATTTAAAAAAATGACGCTGTATATTTTTACAGCGTCATTTTTTGCAGAGAAATATTGTTGTAATGCGGGTTCGGCTATTTTATGTTTTTGACGTTCAACAAGGCTTCAAAACATCCTGTCAAATACCCGCGGCTTCGATGATCTTCGCGATCTCCGCGGAATAGTCGGGAAGTATCTCGCCGCCCTCGATAACCACGTCAAGCACTTTTTCCAACGCGGAGGCGTTTATCTCCTCAAAAACGGTCTCGGGCATTATCCCGCTTTGGCGGCAGTATTCAACTGCGTTGCCGCTTTGCATACATTTCAGCACGGCGAGATGTGTGGGCGTGAGCTCGTTCGCAAAGTCCTGCCATTCAGCGGGCAGCTCCGAAAAAACGGTATTCTGCTCAGTGGGCGCAATGAACTCGGGTTCTTCGGGTGACAGCTCGGCGCAGTCGGCGACACGCTCCGAAAAATCATCTTCGGCTATCATCATGGACATTTCCTCGATCTCATCCTCGCGCGACGCGGCAATTTCCTCGACGATCAACTTTTTTGCCAACTCGTCCGACTGCTCGCGAATAAGTCCGAGCTTGGAAACGTCTATCTCCACCTTTTCGCGGACATATTCGCTCTCCTCCGCCCTGCGCTTAGGCTTTTCGGGCGCAGATATCCCCTGCCGACGACAGTACTCCGCGACCGCCGACGGTATCAGCTTTTCAAACCGCTCGTCGGTCACCGCCGACATAAGCTTTTCACGGTTGCGGAAATCGTTCTCCAGCATTGCGATATTCGGAATTATATAGCGCTTGAATTTTGTTCGGCGGCGAAGCTCCGCCTCCACGCTTTTCAGCAGGTAGCCGATAAATCCCCTTGCAGGCGAAAAATCGAACACCTCCAGCGACGACTCGCCGCGCTTTATGCAGTAGCGCTCGGCGGCGCTTATCCTCAGCGGACGAAAACCGTCCATTCTCCCGATATCGACCACCGCGCCGCGGAACGGTACCCATGAATAATCCTTGCGCACCTTTCCGCACAGCAGCTCCACTATATCTATACCGCGCTCCGCAAAATAATCCGACAGCGCTTTTAAAGCCGCGCCGCACGCTCCGTCGATGAGCGGACGCGTCTTGTCGGAAAGGAATATGCTGCCCTTTATATTATACGCGGAATATTCGGCAAGATAACCGAGCTTTCCATCGTAATTTCCGTTCTCAAATTCCTCCGCATAACGCGCCGTGCCGCTCGACGCGCCGATATACTGCGCAACGTCCGGATACAGACCGGTAATGTCGTTGTATACGTAAAAATCCTTGAGCCAGCGCGGCATGATCTCATTGAGATATCCCGCGAATGGTCTGCACCCCTCCCGCAGCTCAAGCAGCTTTCCGAACGCCTCCGCGGCGCTCGAAACGCCAATCTTGTTCAGCAGCTCATAGCAGTACAGCAGCACATACGGCTTGTCGATCTCGGGATATTTTCCGCGCCTTACATCGGTACGCCATGTGAAATACGTCCGCAATTGCGAGTTGGACATCGCCATATATACGGGCTGTTGTAGCGCGCAAAAAACGCGGCGGTTGAAATCGTCCTCCACGTCTTCCATAAACAGCCCCTGTTTTACCATCGTGACCTCCGTGCAGCGCCGTGTGATATAACGGTTGTCGGAGATCTCCTCGAGACTGCGCATTTCGCCTATCTTATCGAGCATAAGTTCGTCCTGAGAGCTCATATGCTCGGGAACGTATTCGCGCGGATAAGCGGCTCTTATCGGCTCACGGTTCGTCGGTCCGATTTGAGGACGGTTTGGAAAAGAACTTCTCGGCGGTATCTTCTCGGGCTTATAATAGCCGTCCGAGCTTTTCCGCGCATCCTTTACCGCCAATTTTATCTGCTCGCGGATATCTTTTGGAACGAGCTTAACCGCTTCGTCTGCAACGCTGTCGACGGTATTGTTCAGCATTTTTTCGATAGTTTTCCTTATCTCACCGAGCGTTTTTCCGCCCGTATCAATGAATTTTTTAAACTCGTCGGACAATTGAATTCACCACCCGAAAACTTAATCCTCGTCAATATCCTTAAACGTCATAAGCTCCTCCCAGTTTTCGGGAAAGCCGAGGTCGTTCAGTCTTACAGCGTCCGCATTCTTTTTCAGCATACGCGATATCGGCTTGACTATACGCTCGTTCCAGTTTTTCCTGTCGTGATACAACTGTTTCATTACGATAATGTATCCGAAAACATCGTCGGAAAGCTCTGGCTCGAAATCGCGCGGAGTTTTCGGCAGTACGGGAAAACGATTGCCGTAAAGCCTGTTATAGTGCGCGCAATAATTCCGAAGCTCGTTCATGCAGAATATCCAGTTGTCGAGCTCCGACGCTGAGCAGCTGTAGAAATCGTTCGCGAGCGCTTTTTTATCTGAGCCGTGCATATCCTTGTAGAAGAACGCGAGAGTGCCGAAGCTGAACAGCTCCATAACTACCCACAGCGGGAATTTTCCGCCGTGCTTGGAATTGTAATGCTTGACGAATTCACGCTCGTCGTTGCACTCGATAAGATAATTCACGCGGGATACAAAACCCTGATGATTATGTGAATGGTCAAAGCTTGACGGGTTCAGATAACCCGTCGCGCCGTATTTCAGCGCGTGAAAATTCGACACCGCGGCGCGCAGCGCGATCTCGATCTCCTCGAGCGCCGCGATAAGTACGCTGCGAAGCTTTCTGTCCATCTCGTAGATCTGCATTATCTTCTCGAAGGTGGTGCCTTCCTCATATTTGTGCTTGCTCACCGAAAACGGCTCGAAATAGTTTGAAATACGATAATAATTTATGTATTTCAGTGTCTCGCGAGCCCTTTTTTCGTCACCGAAAATGCAGCCGCGCTCCTTCATTTTGGCTATCTGCTCGTTTATGGTTGATGGTATTTTTGCAGCCATTGTTTCCCCCAAAAAAATTATTTTAGTCTTCCCTCTTTAACTTTAAGCATATACTCCGTCATATTCTCGTCCTCGGAAACGTTGTACGCGTAACCGAAACGCTCCGCAATGATCTTCGCCATTGTACGGAACAGCTCGCAGCCTGTAAAGACCGCCGTCCACAAATGCGCATAGTCGCTGTCGGAGTAGGTGGCGGCATATTGCCTATACATTTCCTCGGGGAGATACCGCTTATAATTTTTGCCCATTTTCCCCGCCGACACCTTGAAGTCATGCGTTGTGCCGATATACCAGTCCGTCATTTGGTTAAGCATATCGCGGACATAATGGTTGAACATTTCCATAGCATACGGCAGCTCGTCGCGCGTCACGCCCTTTGCAACGTTATTCAGACACCAGTGGAACTCGTTGCAGCAGTCGCGGAACAGCTTTTCGGTCGGCGGCTTTACAAACCAGAAGTCCTCCCGCGGCTTTATCCCCGAGAGCTCTCCCGTCTTGTCAAGCAGCACTATGGCAGGCTCGCCGTCATCTATATACGGGTCACTCGTTACGCTCAGATCTATGCGGTTACCATCCTCAAAGATCGTCAGAAAAACAAAGCTTCCGTCGTTTGCGGGAGGCATAAGCGTCGAAGTCTCGGGGGTCTGTATCACCGAGATCTTACCGAATTTCTCCTCCAGCCACGCCTTGTTATCCCAAAACGGCGCGACATCATCTACAAAATACACTATATCATAGTCCTGATAAATATCCTTTTTAACGTGAACGTCCGCCCTCGAACCGTTCATCATCACCGCGAGGACACGGTCATCCTCATTAGCGGTCTGTATTATCAGGTCGAGCATTTCCTGCTCACTGCGGAATTTACTCATCGAACCAGAATACCTCCCGTTCATGCTTGCTCTCACGCGTCATAAGCGCGTTTATACTCCTGCGCGGATCGCTGCCGTTATAGCAGACGTTTACTATCTGCTCGATTATCGGAGTGTCGATATTATGCTCTTTCGCAAGCCTGAACGCCGTTTTGCTGTTGAGATAGCCCTCCACCGTGCCGACCTGTTTTACGGCTTCGGCGGCGGGAGTTCCCTGTCCGATAAGAAATCCCGCGCGATAATTACGCGAGTGCTGCGAGGTACATGTGACTATCAGGTCGCCAATGCCCGCCATTCCCGTGAAGGTTTTCCAATTCGCGCCGAGACCTACTCCGAGACGCGTTATCTCGGTCATTCCGCGCGTCATAAGCGCCGCGACGGTGTTGTCGCCGAGACCCATTCCGCGCGCTATCCCGCAGCCGAGCGCTATCGGGTTTTTCAGCACGCCGCCAAGCTCGCAGCCCGCAACGTCGTCGTTGACATATATTCTGTAACATTCGTTGGAGAGAGTGTCCTGAATAAATTTCGCGGTTTTCGGATCGTATGCTGCGCATACCTCGGTCGTGGGAACAAAACGCGCGATTTCCTCCGCGTGACAGGGGCCCGTAATAACTGCGACGGAGTTTTCGGGCAGCTCCTCGCAAAGCAGCTCGGACAGACGTTTTCCCGTCGCCTCCTCCAAGCCTTTGCTGGCGTTTACTACCACTGTGCGCTTATCGACATATTCCTTGACGGAGCGCACTGCCTCGCGGTAAAACGCGGACGGTATGCACACTACCACGATATCCGCACCCGAAACGCAGGTCGGGTCGGTGGTAACGCCCAGATTATCGGGCAGCTTTACTCCCGGGAGCAGGCGTTTGTGTTCGCGCAGGGTGCGGAGCTGCTCCGCCTCCTCCTCGAATTTCGTCCAAGTCGTGACCTCGTGACCGTATTTGCTGTATAGTACTCCCAGAGCAGTGCCGTAGCCGCAGCCCAGAATAGCTATCTTTGCCATATAAATACCCCCATTAAAGTTGATGTCGGCTATTACTTAGCCTTTTCCCCAAGCTTTTTCTCGGTATGAGAAAGCAGCCGCTGGATATTCCCCTTATGCTTGACGATTATCAGTCCGCCGCAGAACGCCGCTATTATCATATTGACTATGAACGCGGGATCGTGGTCGACAAAATACCCGAACAACGGGGCCGCGACACAGAAGATCGCCGAGGCAACACAGCTCCCGAGCGAAACATATCTTGTTATCGCCACGAGAACTATAAATATACCGAGCAGTATGCAAGCGATCCGCCAGTCAAGAACAAATATTGCCGAGATAGCAGCAAGCACTCCCTTACCGCCCTTAAAGCCGAAATACAGCGGAAAGCAATGCCCAACTATCGCCATAAACACCGCCATAAATTCCACCCAAGTCATTTCCGCGGACGGGTCCATGGTATTCACGCCGCCGATATACAAAAACGATAACCGCACGATAAGCACCGCTATCGCAGCCTTTGCCACATCGCCGAGAAGAACTATCCCCGCCGCGCCCTTTCCGAGTACGCGCAGGGTGTTCGTAAGCCCCGCGTTTCCGCTGCCCATGGTGCGGATATCCTTGCCCGTTTTTATCCTCGCCACGATTATCGAGGTGTTTATCCCCGCGAGCAGATACGGCACGACGAGCATTATAATGTAACACAACCAGATCATTCCGCGCTGTCCTTTCTGTTTTCCATCTTTTCTATTATCTTTCCGTTCAGCTTAACGCTTATCAAGGGATTTTTGCTGCGAAGAACCGCGACTATCATCGCGGGGTTTTCGTCCGCCCCCAGCCCCAGCCGCTCAGTCTTGCCGTCGAGGAGCACCAGCTCCATTTTAAAGCCCTTCGGCTCCGCGGAACGTATCATGTCGTACCGCAGCAGTTCTATGTGCCTGTTGCGGTGAAAAAGCAGATACTCCCCGAGAAACCAACGCTTTCCGATATCGTGAGCGCTCGCATACTGCGAAAGTATTTTCTCTTTATCGCCCTCGGGCAGATCGTTCAGCCGCTTTATAAGCCGTCTGCGCTCAAGCACCAGAATACCGAGCGTCTGCCATATCGCGATCCCGCACATTCCTATCGTACATACAACCGCCGGGACAACGCGGGGAAAATCAGCATACGACCCCGAAAGCGCAAGCCCCGCGACAATAAGGACCGCGCATATCCAATCGCCGATAATAACGTGAAAGAACGATTTCCGATAATCCTCCATTATTTTGCCGAGCGCCCCCATTTATTCTCCCCTTTCGCGTATCGAGAGCTTGATAGGTGTTTTGTCAAGCCCAAACGTCTCGCGTATCTGATTTTCAATATAACGCTGATACGAATAATGGAACAGCTCCTTGTTATTGCAGAACACGACGAAATTAGGCGGGTTGGTGCTAGCCTGCGTCATATAGTAGAGCTTAAGACGCTTGCCCTTATCCGACGGCGGCTGAACGCGCGAGGTCGCGTAGCTCAGCATATCGTTGAGAACCCCCGTGGAGATGCGGCGGCCGTGCTGCTCGTGAACAAGCTTTATCAGCTCGAACAGCTTGTCCAGCCGCTGCCCCGTTTTCGCGGAAATGAATACGAACGGCGCGTAGCTCATAAACGAGAAGTCCGTCTGTAATTTTTTAGTGAATTCGGACATGGTCTTGTCCGTTTTATCCTCGACCGCGTCCCACTTGTTGACGGCGATAACGCAAGCCTTGCCCTTATCATGAGCGTAGCCCGCGACCTTGCTGTCCTGCTCGGTGAAGCCGACCGTCGCGTCTATCATAACCACGCACACGTCCGCTCTGTCAACCGCCATAAGCGCGCGCAGAACGCTGAAATGCTCGATGTTCTCCGTTACCTTGGCTTTGCGGCGCATTCCCGCGGTGTCGATAAAGATATACTTGTCCTCGCCGCGGACGACCTCGCTGTCGACAGCGTCGCGCGTTGTGCCCGCAATATCGGAGACGATCGAACGCTCCTCGCCCGTGATGAGATTAACGAGCGACGATTTGCCGACGTTCGGCTTTCCGATAACGGCTACCTTGATCGCGTCCTCGTCCTCGGGCTCCGCCTCCTCGGGCGGCATATGCTCGAAAACCGCGTCGAGCAGATCTCCCGTACCGTGACCATGTGTCGCCGAGACCGCTATCGGGTCGCCAAGACCGAGATTGTAAAACTCGTAGAACTCCGGCGGCGGATCTCCGATATTATCGTCTTTGTTTACAGCAAGGACGACGGGCTTGCCGCTCTTGGTGAGCATTGCCGCAACGTCGGAATCGTTTGCGGTAACGCCCGTTGTGAGATCGGTCACGAATATGATACAGTCTGCCGATTCTATGGCGAGTATAGCCTGCTCGCGCATCTGAGCGAGGATAACGTCGTCGGTCTTTGGCTCGATACCGCCCGTGTCGATCAGCATAAATTCGCGCCCAAGCCATTCGCAGCGGCTGTAAATTCTGTCGCGAGTAACGCCCGGGGTATCGTCCACGATAGACAGACGCTTGCCGACCAGCTTATTGAAAAGCGTGGACTTCCCGACGTTCGGGCGGCCCACTATCGCTACTAACTGCATTTTGATTTCCTTTCTTTTGTACATAAATACTCATATTATAGTATAACACATATCGGAAAAAATTTCAAGCATTTTGGAAATAAAATGTGTTTCTCTCCCGCAGACGGCAAAAGAGCCGCGTTTCCCGCGGCTCCGATATTCTTAATTCACCTTTCCCACAGCAAAGTCATCTCCCCCAGCAACTCGGCAAGCTCATCGGGCGGCATATCTTCCATACCCTTAAGCTTACCCTCGTTCAGGGCGCCGCTGTAATAGTACACCGCGTCGACCCTGTCGGCGTCCATATCGGCGTAGGCAACGGTAAAATTGTGAGTTTCGTTTTTGTCGGCTGCAAACACGTTCCACCCGTCGGGTTCCTCGAGACAGAATATTTTCAGCAGCTTTTGCCTGCCGTTATCTTCCATAAAAACGCTCTTGACGTGCGAGCCGCTGTACCATGCGCCCCTGACCGTGGCGACAAGCCCCTCGGACTTCATGGAGACCGTGATGTTGCTGCCGTCGTATTCGATGATGCGCTTGCTTTTTTCGCTCATCATTATCATTGCCATGCCCAATATCAAGCAGATGACAAGAACTGCCGCGGCGAAAATTATCGCCGCCCTTACGCTGCGCTTGATACGTCTTTGCACCGCCCGAAACGAATCCGCTTTGTGCTCCTCTATCTCGGGAACGACAAAGTTTTCCCGTTCGTCCAACAGCTTTTTATAATATTCCGAGCAGTCATTACATTCCGTTAAATGCTCGTCTACCGCTCCGCGGCTCTCCGCGCTGCATACTCCGTCGTGATACAGCGGCAGAAGATCGCGTATTATTCCGCATTGATGCTTCATTCCAAGCCCTCCTTTATCTTTGCTCTTGCTCTGTGATATGTTACCCTTGCCCAGCTCTCCGTCTTGCCGAAAATATCCGCGATATCCCCGAACGACATCTCCCCGAAAGTCCTCATCCAGAATACCTCGCGGTACGGCTCCTCGAGCTTATGCAGCTGCCTGTGTATAGTCCGCGCCGCGTCCTTGTCGGCAATACGCTGTTCAAAACGGTCGTCCGCGGCTATCGTCTCAAGCGGAAAGTCGGCGGTGCGCTTTTGGCGCTTAGCCTGCGTCAGGAATGTGTTCTTCGCTATCTGACACAGCCACACGCTCAGCTTGCAGTCGCCGCGGAAGCTGTCGATCTTTTTCAGCGCCTTGAAAAACGCGTCCTGCACGATATCCTCCGCCCAGCTCTCATCGCGGCACAGCGACAGCACATATTTAAATACCGCATCGTAATACTCGGAATATACCCGTTCAAAATCGTCCACCCAAACACCCCTTTCCTGCTTTTATCTATATGACCACGCAGAAAGCAAAACGTTACAATTTTTTCGGAAAAACAAAATGCGGAAACTCCCCAGCGAGCCTCCGCATTTTTGCTTATTCTGCCTTGAACGGAACAACGTCTTTTACCGCGTCGGCGGCGGATATCTCCTTACCGCCGTTGTCGAGGTCGATAAGACGATACCTGTCGTTGCCCATACCAAGCTCTTTCATATAAGTGAGCTGACGGTGTCCGTGACGGCTCTCGATTCGCTCGCGGAGGGCGTGGTTATCGCTGTCGTTAAGCGCGTACACTAAATCGACGGACGCCTGATCGACAGCGAGAATATCAAGCGACGCGAGTATCCCGATATTCGGCGTGACGACGGGAGCCGCCGCAACGCCCTCGCAGTCGCAGGAAACAGACATATTGCGCAGTACGTTGACAAATCCGATGTGACCCTCAAAGTGATCGACAACAGCCTTTGCGCTCTCCATCATACGCTCCATGAACTCCTCCTCGGTGATAGACCAAAGATCATTCGAGCCTTCGACTCTGTGGATCATTCCCTTGCCTATGCGTCCGTCCGCGCAGCCTATGCCGATGTTCTTCGCCGAGCCGCCGAACCCGCCCATTGCGTGGCCCTTGAAATGCGTAAGCACAAAAAGCGAGTCGTAGTTGAGTATATTCTTTCCCATAATCATCTCGGTGAACCACTTGCCTCCATTTACGGGGAGCGGCGCGGTGCCGTCCGCGTCGGTGATGTCCACGGGACAGAACGTCCAGCCGTTGATCTCCAGCGTCTTGCGGTGCTCCTCCGTGGTATAGCGCCCGCCCTCGTAGTAGGTGTTGGTCTCGATTATCGACGCCTCGGGAAGATCGTTCTTTACCAGCGCTTCCACCCACGGGCGCGGAATAATATTCGGACCGTGGGGCTCGCCGGTATGGAGCTTTATACTCACCTTTCCCGTGATGTTCCGGCTCACCTTTGCGAATGCCTTGCGCAATCCCTCCGCGGAGAGATCGCGTGTGAAGTATACGTGCGACTGCTCTCCCGTGCGCTCTGAATAAGGAACATAGCGTTCGCCGCCCGTTCCCGCAGCGGGTCTGTCTGACATGATGTTTTCCTCCTTGATATTTTTTATTTATTATACCACAAAATTTTCCTTTTGTCCAGTATAAATATTTTTTTCCGAGGAAAGGCAGAATTCGGTATTTTGAAACGGTTTTATTCGCTGTCCGACATAATTTCCTTAAGCGATATTTTCCCGAACCTCCGCGAACAGAAATACATAACGGCTTCGTAAATTACCACGAACGATACCGCCGCGATAACAAGCGCGCCTATGTTAAAATCGAATTCGGGAACGTTTTCAACATCCTTGAACAGAACGTTTACGGCGATTTTCAGCAGGAAATACTGATACGCCGTTCCGACCGCGAACCCTGCAAGAGCAGCGGGACGGTAACCGTTCAGCACCGCCGAAGAGCACTCGCGCGCCGAATATCCGAAAACGCGCATTACCGAGACGGATACGGCATTTGAGCCCGCTGTCGTTTTCACGGCGATAAACAGCGTCGTAAAAGCCAAAACCACGCCTATCATCATTGTCATAAGCGATATCATCCCGTCCGCAAGCTTATCCATTCCCAATGACATCTGCACCATTGCCGAATAGCAGAAAGCCGCAAAGCCCATAAAAAATACCAGCGATTTCCTGCCTCTTACGGTCGCTCTTTTCATATCTTCAATAAACGGAAGATCGCCGCCGTCCTTTACGGGTTTGATTTTTGGAGCGCTTTTCCCTTTGAGCAGCTCAAGGACGGGCGTTTTCATTTTAATAAGCGCGTAAATGACGGAAATCAGCGCAAAAAATACTGTCGGGAGTATCACTAAGGAGACAAACAGTTCGGGGTGAAATTCGGGCTCGAACGTCGGAAGATATCCGTCATCATTTCGAGCGGAATAGAACGTCGGCATAAGGCAGCACGCACCCGCAAAACCCGCGCCCGTGCCGATAAGCACGCTAAATCCGAAAACGCCGAAACCGCACGATATTCTTATATTTGAATAGCCGAGCGCTTTTAAAATGCCAAGCTGTCTGCGGTGGCTGTCTATGTAGTGCTTGATGTAAAAAGCGAGCATGATAACCGAGGTTATCAGCAGGCAGCCGCCGCTTACCGCGCTCACGACCTTTCCCGTTATGACAAGCGCCTCATAAAGCGCCCTAGTCTGCTCGGCGATCCGCGGTTCAATTCCGCGCAGATCGATATTGTAGTTCAAAAACAGAGCGCAGACAAACACCGCGCACGCGGAAATTATAATTATTCCCACAAGTCTGAAAACGTCTTTTACCGCTATCATATTTACCACCCTATCTCGTAAGCGCTCTTTTGCGACCGATTCCGGTACTGCTCGGTGATTTTTCCGCTGTTCATTTTTATCACGGTTTTCGCCATATCGGCGATGTTCGCGTTATGAGTCACCATTATCACGGTGAAGCCAAGCTCGCCCCGAAGTCTGCCGATATAATCCAACACCTGCCGTCCCGTGGCTTCGTCAAGCGCTCCCGTAGGCTCGTCGAGAAAGAGCGCAGCGGGCTTTTTTGCGAGCGCTCTCGCAACCGAAACGCGCTGCTGTTCTCCTCCGCTCAGCTCGTGCGGAAATTTCCCGCGCTTTTCCGATAATCCGAGAGCGTTTATCGCCTCGGCGTAATCACGGTTATGAGCAAGCTCCGCGCCCATTTTTACATTCTTGTCAACATTAAGATTAGGCAGGAGCTAGTACTGCTGAAAAATAAAGCCTATGTTTTTTCTACGGAATTCGGTAAGCTGTTTGTCGGACAGCTCCGCAATATTTTCGCGGTCATACATTACCGTGCCGCTGTTCGGACGCTCCAAGCCCGACGCGACGTTCAGCAGCGTGGATTTTCCCGATCCGGAGGGACCTAAAATCACCGCGAAATCGCCGTCCTCGATATCCAGAGATATCCCTTTGAGCACCTCGGTTTGGTTATCCTTTGCACCGTATGACTTGCGCACGTTTTCGATTTTGATCATTGCCTGCCACCCCTTATTATATCAATTATCCAATCCGTCTCGGGAAGTCTGCCGCTTTCCGCCAATTCGGGAGCGGAGGCTAGCCGCTCCATGATCCCCTGTATACTGCTCCAGAATGTGAACGCGAGCAAGTACGGGTCGCCCTCGCGGAAGTAGCCGTGCTCCTGCCCCGCCGCGATCACCTCCGCCGACTGCTCGATCTGATTAACTCCCGCGGCGATCTCCCTGATGTGCGGCGGAATTTCCTCGCTCTGCTGGATTCTCCTCATTATCACAAAAAGATACATTGCTTGAGGGTGTTCCTTGGAATATTGCAGCATGACCTTCAAGAAGCCCTCAAAATAGTCAAGCGGGTTTTCAAAGTTCATTTCGCGCGGAGTGTTTGTCGCATTCGCACCATATCGGACTATCTCCTCGAAAAGCTTTTCCTTGGACTCGAAATAGTGAAACATCAGCCCCACACTCATATCGGCAGCTTTTGCGATATCCCCTATCTTCGTGTCCGAATAGCCCTTTTTGGCGAACAGCTCTATCGCCTTGTCGATTATCAGAGCGCGGCGCTGCTCCTTTTGCTCATCTCGTATTGACATATGCTCACCTCGTTGAATGAAAATTCATTGAATTTATATTCAATATTATATCACGGAAAATATTATTTGTCAAGGGCTTTTTGAAATTTTATGTTATTTTGAAAAAATCTCTTGACAAAAACAGCCAAATCGAGTATAATAAATAGGAAAACGAGCGGCTTTTAATTCGGTACGGCGATACCGACAAGGTTCGTGAAAAATTTAGACGAATTCCGCGGGGGCAGTCTCCCGTTGGTTTTTAGTGTAGATTTAACGTCCTGCCGTTACGGCGGGATTTTTTTATAGGACGGGGTGAGGGTATGAACGGCGCGTGTAAAGTAAAGGCGGAAATACTTGACGAAAACGCGGTCGCGAGGGCGATAACGCGGATATCTTTCGAGATAATCGAGCGGAACAAGGGTACGGACGACCTTTGCCTTGTCGGTCTTTTTTCGCGCGGCGCGGTGCTGGCGCAGAGGATAGCCGCGAAGATCGCCGAGAATGAGGGCAGCAAAGTGCCTACGGGACTGCTTGACATTACGCCGTTCCGCGACGACGAGCGGCGCGGCGGTGCCGATGACGCGAGCAGGATAGACTTTGACATCACGGATAAGCGTGTGGTGATAATAGACGACGTTATTTACACGGGACGAACGGCGCGGGCGGCTATCGACGGACTTCTTTCGCGCGGACGGCCTACTCTGATACAGCTCGCGGCGCTGATAGACCGCGGTCACAGAGAACTGCCGATACGCGCGGATTATATCGGGAAGAACCTCCCTACCTCGCGCGAGGAAAAGGTTAAGGTAATGGTGCGCGAGCTGGACGGGTGCGATAAAGTGGTGATCGTAGGATAAACAATTCGGATTTGATAAACAGAGGATTTGCCTTTTAGATCAGGAGGGATTATGGATATATTGTTAAAAAACGGCTACGTAGTCGACGCGGCGAACGATTTTGAAGGCGTCGCCGATATATTGGTGGATAAAGGAAGGATCGTAAAATGTGCTCCCGGTATCACGGAGCCCGCCGACAAGGTTGTCGACTGCACGGGAAAGACGATAATCCCGGGCATATGCGATATGCACGTCCACTTCCGCGATCCGGGACAGACCCATAAGGAGGATATCATCACGGGCTGCGAGGCGGCAGTCGCGGGCGGCGTGACAGCTGTAGCGTGTATGCCGAATACCGTACCCGTCGTCGACAACGCAGAGACCGTAAAGTATATCATCGAAAAAGCAAAGGGCGCTAAAGCGAGGGTATATCCTATCGGGTGTATCACAAAGGGACAGAACGGCGAGGAGCTGTGCAATTATAACGAGCTTAAGGCAGCGGGCTGTGTGGCGGTATCGGACGACGGAAAGCCCGTGCTGAACGCGCGCTTGCTGGCGAGGGCAATGGTAAAGGCACATTACGCGGGGCTTCGCGTGATATCGCACTGCGAAGATCCGCAGGTCATCGCGGGCGGCATTATGAACAGCGGCGAGGTCTCGAAGGAGCTCGGAGTTAAAGGGATGCACCGCATTTCCGAGGATATCTCGACGGCGCGCGAGATCGTCATCGCGGGCGATCTTGAAATGCCGATACACATAGCGCACGTCTCGACGTCGACAAGTATGCTGTTGGTACGTCTCGGCGCAAGGTATGGTGCAATGGTAACGAGCGAGACCGCTCCGCACTACTTTATGCTGACCGATGAAAAGCTACGCCTGCGCGACGCGGATTACCGAATGAATCCTCCGCTCCGCACCGAGGACGACGTTACCGCGATAACCGAAGGCGTGTGCGACGGCACGATAGACTGTATCGTTACCGATCACGCACCTCACGCTCCCGAGGAAAAGGCGGACTTCGAGAAAGCGCCCAACGGAGTGGTCGGACTTGAAACGTCGCTTGCGGCAACGCTTACCGCGCTGTACCACAGGGGGAAGATCACGCTCAAACGTATCGTGCGGCTTATGTGCGTAAATCCGCGCAAGATACTTGGCATTGCGGGTGGAAACTTCGGCGAGGGCGAACCGGCGGATATTACGGTGTTCGATATCAACGAGGAATGGATAGTCGATCCCGAAAAGCTTCACTCAAAGTCGAAGAACACCTGCTTCAAGGGAATGAAGCTTAAAGGGCGCGTCAAAATGACAATAGTCGATGGAAAGATAGTGTACGAGGATAAATAAAATGAAGATAAAAATACCCGAGGAAAACGGGTTTCTGCCCGAAAAATACGCGAAATATTCCGATACGAAGATCAACGGAAATCCCACGCTCTCGTTCCCGATAGAAGCGGAGGATGTCCCCGAGAATGCGAAAACGCTTGCTCTAGTGTTTGTGGATTTTGACTCGATACCCGTGTGCGGCTTCGCGTGGATACACTGGACAGCGGCGAATATTCCCGCAAACGTCGGAACTATCCCCGAGAACGCGAGCCAAGACGGAGCGCTCGGAATGATACAAGGCGCAAACAGCTGTATATCGCCGTTTGTCGGCGAAAAGGACGAGCGTGTAACAATGCGTTATATCGGACCCACGCCGCCCGACAAGGATCACGTCTACAAGCTGACGGTATACGCGCTGGACTGCGAGTTGGACGTTAAAGAGGGATTTTTCCTCAACGAGTTGTTGGAGAAGATGAACGGGCATATAATTGAAAAAACGGCATTAAATATCGGCGGACATTGCTGATTTGTGAAAGGACACTGAGTATTATGGCTTTAGACAGACTTATCGAGAAGATCGAACAGACACAGAACCCCACGGTAGCCGGGCTTGACCCCAAGCTGGACTATGTGCCCGAGTACATCAAGAAGAAGTGCTTCGAGAAGCACGGCGAAACGCTCAAGGGTGCGGCTAAGGCGCTTTACGAGTTTAACAAGGGACTTATTGACGCGCTGTATGATATTGTCCCCGCGGTAAAGCCGCAGGCGGCGTATTACGAGATGTACGGCGTGGCAGGCGTTAAGGCGCTCTACAAAACGCAGGAGTACGCGCGTTCAAAGGGAATGTACGTAATCACCGACGGCAAGCGCAACGATATCGGCACTACAATGGAAGCCTACGCGACCGCCCACCTAGGCAAGGTCAAGGTGGGCGGAGAGGAGTACGAGCCGTTCCTCGGCGACGCGCTCACCGTCAACGGCTATCTCGGCTCGGACGGCATCAAGCCGCTGCTGAAGGTATGCAAGGAGAACGACAAGGGCATTTTCGTGCTTGTAAAGACCTCCAACCCATCGAGCGGCGAGCTTCAGGACAGACCCGTCGCGGGCACACCCATTTACGAGCTTATGGGCAATATGTGCGAGGAGTGGGGCAAGGAGCTCTCCGGAGTGTACGGTTACAGCGGCGTAGGCGCGGTCACGGGTGCGACATACCCCGAGCAGATAAAGCGTCTGCGCGAAATACTGCCGCATACATTCTTCCTTATTCCGGGCTACGGCGCTCAGGGCGCGACCGCCGCAGATATCGCCGCAGCGTTCGACAAGAACGGTCTGGGCGGTATCGTCAACAGCTCGCGCGGAATTATGTGCGCGTATCAGAAAGAGAAGTGCAGCGAGCGCGAATTTGCCGAGGCGGCGCGCCGCGAGGCTATCCGTATGCGCGATGAGATAATGGGATATGTCGGAAAGATCACGACCGCAAAGGGTTAACAATTCATCGGAAAAAAGATAACGATTTGATGAATTGGGGTAATTATAGATAAAGAACAGAAGAAACATTGTTTTTGGAGGCAAAAAATGAGTTTTGAGAAATTTGAAAACGTGCGCAAAGCCGCGCTGATCCTTGCGGACGGCACTGTTTTCGAGGGACGCGGTTTCGGCGCGGAGGGCGGCGTTATCGGCGAGATCGTGTTCACGACGGCGATGACTGGTTATCAGGAAACGCTCACCGACCCGTCCTACTGCGGACAGATAGTAACGCAGACGTTTCCGCTTATCGGCAACTACGGCGTGAACAGGATCGACCCCGAGAGCAACGGAAGCGCGGTCTCGGGCTACATAGTGCGCGAGTGCTGCGACGCTCCGAGCAACTTCCGCTGCGAGGGCGATCTGGACAGCTATCTTAAGAGCCTGAATATCGTCGGCATATGCGATATCGACACGCGCCGACTTACGCGCATTATCCGCGAGAGCGGCGTAATGAACGGCGCTATCGTCGGCGAAGAGTTTGACAAGGACAAGCTGCTCGAAGATATCAGAGCGTACAAGGTCGGGGAGGTAGTTCCTAAAGTTTCTGTAAAGGAAAAGGAGTATTATCCCGCCGAAAACGCCAAGTATAACGTTGTTTTAATGGATTACGGCTACAAATTCAATATTCGCCGCGAGCTTGTAAAGCGCGGCTGCAACGTTACCGTAATGCCGTACAACGCGACCGCCGACGAGATCAGAGCGCTGAACCCCGACGGCATTATGCTCTCAAACGGACCGGGCGACCCCGCCGATAACATTGCCTCCATAAACACGCTCAAAGAGCTTATCTCCGCGCGGATACCGACGTTCGGGATATGTCTCGGTCATCAGCTTCTCGCGCTCGCGAACGGCGCAAAGACCGAAAAGCTGAAATACGGTCACCGCGGAGGAAATCAGCCCGTCAAAGACCTCGCTTTAGATAAAACCTTTATTACCTCGCAGAACCACGGCTACGCGGTCATAGGCGACAGCGTTCCCGAGAGCGCGGGCAAGATGAGCCACATAAACGGCAACGACGGAACCTGCGAGGGCGTTCGCTACACCAACGCGCCCGCGTTCACGGTGCAGTTCCACCCCGAGGCTTGCGGAGGTCCGCACGACACCTCGTATCTGTTTGACGAATTTATTAAGCTGATGGGGAGGGAATAAGCAATGCCGTTAAGAAGTGATATTAAAAAGGTTCTGGTAATAGGGTCGGGACCTATCGTTATCGGACAAGCCGCGGAGTTCGACTACGCGGGAACGCAGGCTTGCCGCGCGCTGAAGCAGGAGAGTCTGGAGGTAGTGCTTATCAACTCCAACCCCGCAACGATAATGACGGACAAGCATATGGCGGACAAAATTTACATCGAGCCGCTGACCTTGGAGGTTGTAAAGCGCGTTATTGAAATAGAGAAGCCCGATTCTGTCGTATCAAATCTGGGCGGACAGACCGCGCTTACGTTATCAATGCAGCTCGCCGAGAGCGGTTTTCTCGAGGAGCACGGAGTAAAGCTGCTCGGGTCAAATCCCGAGACAATTCACAAGGCCGAAGACAGACAGGCGTTCAAGGATACGATGGAAGCGATTGGACAGCCGTGTATCCCGTCAAAGGTGGTTGAGACGCTTGATGACGCTATGGGTTTCGCGGAAGAGATCGGCTATCCTGTTATCGTGCGCCCCGCGTTCACCTTAGGCGGCACGGGAGGCGGAATCGCCCAGACGCGCGAGGAACTGCATGAGATCGCCACAAACGGTTTACGGCTCTCGCCTATCACACAAATTCTGGTCGAAAAGTGCATTTCAGGCTGGAAAGAGGTCGAGTTCGAAGTAATGCGCGACAGCAAGGGCAACGTTATTACCGTCTGCTCAATGGAGAATTTCGACCCCGTAGGCGTTCACACGGGCGACAGCATTGTCGTAGCACCGTGCGTAACGCTCGCGGACAAGGAGTATCAGATGCTCCGCACGGCAGCGCTGGACATCATTCAAGCGTTGGAGGTAGAGGGCGGCTGCAACTGTCAGTTCGCGTTAAAGCCCGACAGCTTTGACTACGCGGTGATCGAGGTCAACCCCAGAGTATCGCGTTCGTCGGCGCTTGCGTCAAAGGCGACGGGCTACCCGATAGCGAAAGTCGCGGCGAGAATTGCGGTCGGCTACACTCTTGACGAGATAATCAATCAGGTTACGGGAAAGACATACGCCTGCTTCGAGCCCGCGCTCGATTACCTTGTTGTAAAGTTCCCGAAATGGCCGTTCGATAAGTTTGTATACGCGAAGAAAACGCTCGGTACTCAGATGAAAGCCACGGGCGAGATCATGGCTATCGCGCCCTCCTTTGAAGCGGGAATGATGAAAGCCGTCCGCTCTATCGAGCTGAAAATGGACACCATGACTAAAAAGGAGTTCACCCTGCTCTCGGACGAGGAGGTCTTGAAGAAGCTTGAGGATGTTGACGTCGACCGTTCATTCTGCGTGTTTGAAGCGTTGAAACGCGGATTTTCTATCGACACGATTCACGACATAACCAAGATAGACAAGTGGTTTATCTCGAAATTAAACAATCTCACGGAGCTTGAAAAATGGCTTGCAAACGGCGAACTGACACAAGAGAAATACGATACCGCGAAGAAGTACTGCTATCTTGACGGCACTATTGAGCGCATTTCGGGACAGAAGCTCGCAGAGCGCGGAATCGACCGCCGGCTTGCCGTGTACAAAATGGTAGACACCTGCGCGGCGGAGTTCTCGGCAAGCACACCTTATTTTTACAACACATTCGACCGCGAAAACGAAGCGGCAGAGTTTATCGAAGCTCACCCTACCGACAAGAAAAAGGTAATAGTTTTCGGCTCCGGTCCTATCCGCATCGGACAAGGTATCGAGTTCGACTACTGCTCCGTTCACTGTGTGTGGACGTTAAAGGAGGATGGCTGCGAGGCGGTCATCTGCAACAACAACCCCGAGACTGTTTCCACCGACTTCGACACGGGAACGCGCCTGTATTTTGACCCGCTCACCCGCGAGGACGTCGAGGCGCTTATCGCTACCGAAAAGCCCTACGGCTGCGTAGTTCAGTTCGGCGGTCAAACGGCGATCTCGCTTACCAAGCACCTTACCGAAATGGGAGTGCGCATACTCGGCACACAGGCTGCCGATATCGACGCGGCGGAGGACAGAGAGCTGTTCGACGAGCTGCTTGAAAAGTGCGGAATTCCGCGCCCCAAGGGAGAAACGGTGTTCACGACAAAGCAGGCGCTCAAAGCCGCTAACGAGCTGGGTTATCCCGTGTTGCTGCGTCCGAGCTACGTTCTCGGCGGACAAAATATGATTATCGCGCACTGCGACGCGGACGTTGACGAATATATGAAGATAATCACCGCGACGGAGCTTGAAAATCCCGTGCTTATCGACAAGTATATGATGGGCACGGAGGTCGAAGTCGACGCTATCTGCGACGGCGAGGATTTCGTTATCCCGGGCATTATGGAGCATGTCGAGCGTGCGGGTATCCACAGCGGCGACAGCATCTCCATTTACCCATGCCAGAACCTCACGAACCATATCAAAAAAGTAATTATCGACTACACGGAAAAGCTCGCGAAAGCGCTCCATGTAATAGGTCTGGTGAATATTCAGTACGTCGTGTACAATCACGAGGTCTATGTGATCGAAGTGAACCCGCGATCGTCGCGTACCGTACCGTATATTTCCAAAGTTACGGGAGTGCCTATGGTCGATCTCGCGACTAAGATAATCCTCGGCAAAAAGCTCAAGGATATGGGCTACAAGAGCGGACTGTACCCCGAATCGGACTATATCGCCGTGAAAGTCCCCGTATTCTCATTTGAGAAGCTGCACGATGTTGACAATCAGCTCGGTCCCGAGATGAAGTCGACGGGCGAGTGTCTCGGTATCGCGAAAACATTCGGCGAGGCTCTGTATAAAGGGCTTATCGCGGCGGGCTACAAGTTCTACGACAAGGGCGGCGTGTTGATTTCCGTCCGCGACAGCGACAAAAACGACGTTATCGAGATCGCTTCGCGTTTTGAGGCGCTCGGCTTCAAGATATACGCTACCGGCGGCACGGCTTCGGTGCTCAACCGCAATATGATAGCCGCAAACCACGTTTACCGTATCCACGAGTACAAGGAGCCTAACGTTATCACACTGCTTGAAAGCGGCGAGATAAATTACGTGATCTCCACCTCGGAAACGGGACGCAAGCCGTCGCTTGACAGCGTTCGTATGAGAAGAAAAGCGGTAGAACGCTCTATCGTCTGCCTTACGGCGATCGATACGGCAAACGCGCTGCTCGACTGCCTTGAAATGCGCAGAACCATCGCGGACGTTGAGATGGTCGACATCACTAAAATATAATGTAACTGTATTGGGAGTTAAATATGAAAATAGGCAAATATCCCGTCAAACCGTCGTTTCGGGTGGCGCGGGTGGTGAGCGACGTGCTGTCGCTCGGAATCGCGGTGCTTATCTTTTCGGTGACGGTGAACTTTATCACGCAGTACCGCTTGATGCTCCAAAAGATAGGCGCGGAGGGCGTATCCGAGATCGAGGACAGCTATATATCCGCATTTTCATGGAGCTATTGGCTGTCGCTGATATTCCCCGCGCTTGTGGTGGGAGTGTTCGCGGCATACCTGATACTCACGCTTACGAGCCGCAAGCTCTCGAAATTCAACATTACAAAGCGCACCGCACAGGACGTATACGACTGGTACGCGTTCTGCGTGTCGGTCTGCAAGATCCCCGTGCTTATGGGCATTTTTGACATTATGTATATTTTCCATCAACGTATGCTTGGCGACAAGATCAGCTTTTTCAGCCTGCAGGTGCTGCTTGATATTGTTATCGTGGCGATAATAATTCGCTTTACGATGCACAGAATAAGAAAGATAACCGAAACTGAGGAAACTGTTCGGAACGCGGATGACTCCGTTGTTAAAGTCCGTGTTGTTGATAATGACGATAAGGAGTAACATATTAATGAGCTTTTTTTGCGGGAAATATCCCATTATTGAGAAGTCAACATTAGCCAAGGGTATATATTCGGTGTATGTTGACGCGCCGGAGCTTGCGGACTCGGCGCAGGTCGGGCAGTTCGCGAATATAGCCGCGCCCGGGTTTACGCTGCGCAGACCTATATCTATCTGCGGTATTGACAAAGAGCGCGGTACGCTGCGGTTTGTGTTCGAGGTTCGCGGAAAGGGCACGGAAGCGCTTGCTATGCTCTCCGAGGGCGAAAGCCTTGATATTCTCGGACCGCTCGGAAACGGTTTCCGCGTACTCGACGGAAAGCGGATAATAGTTGTCGGGGGAGGTATCGGAGTGCCGCCGCTGCTCGGAGTTTCGCATATCTCAGGCGAGCTTTGCACAGCTATTGTCGGTTTCCGCGATTACTCGAAAATAATCCTTGTTGACGAGTTCAAGGACAACGGCTCAAACACCATACTCTGCACCGACGACGGCAGCGTGGGGCGCGAGGGCTTGGTGACTTTCCCGCTCGCGGAGGAGCTTGAAAAGGGCGAGACCGCGGCGGTATTGGCGTGCGGTCCAACGCCGATGCTAAAGGCGGTCGTGAAGATGTGCGAGGTATATAACGTACCGTGTCAGGTATCGCTGGAACAGCGCATGGGCTGCGGAGTAGGCGCGTGCGTGGTATGCTCGTGTATGACGGTGCGCAACGGCAAGGAGTTCTATTCGCGGGTGTGCAAGGACGGTCCCGTATTCAACGCCGAGGAGGTGAAGTTCGATGGTTGATCTTTCCGTAAGAATAGCGGGCGTAGAGTTCCCGAATCCCGTAATAGCTGCGTCTGGGACATACGGCAACGGCGAATGCTACACCGATCTGTACCCGATCTCAAAGCTCGGCGGTATCTCCTGTAAGGGTATGACTATCGAGCCTAAGCTCGGAAATCCGCCGCCGAGAATTGCCGAGACATACTCGGGAATTCTTAATTCTGTGGGCTTGCAGAATATCGGCGTACACGGCTTTGTTGAATTTTATCTTCCCGTTCTTAAAGAGGAGGGCAACGTTATAATCGCGAACGT
Source organism: uncultured Clostridia bacterium (assembly GCA_947389015.1). Classification (GTDB taxonomy): domain Bacteria; phylum Bacillota; class Clostridia; order Oscillospirales; family Ruminococcaceae; genus CAG-115. The sequence goes on from CANDVA010000013.1 coordinate 37,816, forward strand.
TGCGGGCGCTACTATCGACGACTATATAGCCGCCGCGGAGGTTCTCGACGCGTCCGACGTGGATATGATCGAGCTGAATATCTCCTGCCCTAACGTCAAGGCGGGCGGCGCGACGTGGGGAGTTTCCTGCGATGGCGCGGCGAGCGTTACCAAGGCGGTGCGCAAGGCTACATCTAAGCCGCTTATCGTTAAGCTCACCCCGAACGTCACGGACATCACCACGATAGCAAAGGCGGTGGAAGCGGAGGGCGCTGACGCGCTTTCAATGATAAACACACTGCTCGGAATGCGTATCGATATCCGCACCAAGCGTCCGATACTGCACAACAATATGGGCGGACTGAGTGGTCCCGCTATATTCCCCGTGGCGGTGAGAATGGTCTATCAGTGCTACAAGACGGTGAATATCCCGATAATAGGCATGGGCGGTATCTCCACATGGGAGGACGCGGTCGAGATGATGCTCGCGGGCGCGACAGCTATTCAAATGGGTACGGCGATATTCACCGACCCCTACGCTCCGCTGAACGTTATCGACGGACTTGCCGAGTATATGGAGAAAAACGGAATAAAGTCGTTGTCCGAGATAACGGGGCAGTGTCAGCCATGGTAATACCGATCAACGGCATAAATAAAATTGTCCGCACTGTTTAGACGGTGCGGATTTTTTAGGTTAAAATAACTTTACAAACATAAAATAAAAAAGTACCCAACCTTTTTGTTTTTTCGGGCACTATATATACGAAAACGCTTTCGGAGGCTTTCAAAATGGATAAACAGACGGCGGATAAGAAAATTTTCGAATACCGTGATAAGATATTCGGCTTCGCTATGGAGAAAACGCGAAACGTCGACCAAGCGGACGAGCTTGCTTCGGATATCATCTGCGAGGTCTACCGCTCGTTTCTGCGCGGCGGCGATATCGTCAACCTTGACGGCTACGTTTACCGTATCGCACGGAACGTGTGGTCGAAGTACGTAAGGCGGCTCACCGAGGACAGAAGCTTCGAGGATATCGACAACGTTGTTATCCCGTATTACGACAAGCGCGAAGACGAGGACAGCGATGCTATAGAGGCTCTGCGACGTGAGATAAGCTATCTTTCCGACAGACAGCGGCAGATCGTCTATATGCATTATTACCGCGAGCTGTCGGTAAGCGAGATCGCAAAGCGTCTGAGCATCTCCGCGGGCACCGTAAAATGGCACTTGTCCGACGCACGGACTAAATTGAAGGAGGGTATTACCATGACTATCAACGAACAGAATTTAGAGCTTAATCCCATTAAATTCACAGGTATGGGGCACAGCGGAAGTCCCGGATCAACCGGCGATACTATGGATATGTTCGACACGCGGCTCAAGCAGAATATCGCCTACGCGTGCTACTGGCAGCCGAAAACTCTTGAAGAGATCGCACGGGCGCTCGGTGTGCCGCAGGTCTATATTGCCGACAGCCTTGAAAAGCTGGTCGACTACGCGTATATAGACAAGCTCGACAACTCGAAAAATCCGAAATACCGCACGAATATGATCATTACCGATCAGAGCAAATGCGGAAATTCAAACGCGCTTATGGATAAGGCGGCTGAGTATCTCTGCGAGAATTATTTCCCCGAGGTGTTCCGAAAGTTCGAGAGCGATCCCGAGCACTGGGGTTTCGCCTGCGCGGACGGCGACCTTAACTTCTTAAAGCACAACCTCGTCCTCGCCTGCATAATGGGCTTTGAGGATATCGAAACCGTGGATTGGGGCAAGTTTTCGGTAAAGCGGCCCGATGGCGGCGACTTTACGGCGTTCGCGGGCGTTACCGACGATACAGAGCAGCAGCCGCGCGGTGAGTACCCGTATTGGGCGTGCGGCTATATGAACCGCCGTACCACCAACGAAGACGGAAACGTCATATTTTACGCGATCTCCCTCGACTGCCGTTATGCCGACAGAAACGGCGGCTGGCGCGACAATCTTACCTCGGATTGGAATTCGCTTGCAAAGTTTATGGACGGCGGAAAGGACAGCCTCACACCCGACGAATACAAGCGGCTTTGCGACAAGGGCTACGTTTACGGGAACAAGTTGCAGCTTGCGGTCTTCAACGCGAAGCTTGACGATTACGAGCAGCTCAGCGGCTCAATAATGCGCTTTCTGCAAAAGAAGCTCCCCATGTCCGAGGAAATGAGAGAGTTCGCGAAAAAGCTCGATAACGATTACTTTGAGCTTGTAAAGAACGCCTACCCTGAGCATATGCTCCCCGCCGCAAAGGCAATTTTCTGCAATAATCAGATAAGCAACTCGGAGCTTGTTCCGCGCTGTATTGAAAAGCTCCTCGAAAAGGGCGAGCTGAAGCCGCTGACCGATATCCAGCGCAAATCCGTATATTCGATACTTTGTATGCGTAGCAAATAAATCCTTACCTTATCATTAGCACTTCCATAAAAACACCCTGTCAAGGCAATGCCTCGGCAGGGTGCAGCTTTATAATCTCACTGTGATAAACAGCTTATCACCGCGTATTTCCGCGGAAATACCGCCTTTCATCTGCTCGACCAACAGTTTAGCTATCGATAATCCGAGACCCGTGGAATTGTTACCCGTTTCGACCGTATAAAACCTGTCGAACAGGCGCTCCGCGGATATCTTTCCCAGATTGTCGGAGGAGTTCGCGAATGTGATAACACATTCCTCCGTCATCTCCACAAGCAAATCGCCGCTCGAATATTTCAGAGCGTTTGTGATGATGTTCCCGAAAACTCTCGTCAGCGCCGACCTGTCGGTAATGCGCTCGATCCTCCGCTCCGTTATCGTGATCTCGGGAGTTATCCCCTGCTGTGATATCGCGCCGTAAAACGACGCAAGGCTTTCCTCCAGAACATCATTCACGCACAGCCGCTCAAGATCGAATTCCTTTGCCGCCGCGACCACCGAATACCTGAAAAGCTCCTCGGTGAGCTGCTTCATGACCTCGGTACGGTTTTCTATCTGTTCCAGATACTGCCTCACCGACTCGCTCATCTCCTCGCGCTCGAGAAGATCCAGATAGCCGCACATAGCCGTCAGCGGAGTCCGCAGATCGTGGGAGATATTCGTCACCGCGTCCTTCAGCTCCGTATCGCCCTGCTTGCATAAGCGCCGCTCCTCGCGGAGCTTTGCAAGCTCGTCGTTCAGAGCCGCCGCAAGCTCGCGCATATCCTTGTCCCACGATGAGATGTCTATAAGCGTATTCGTATCCTCTGAGAGCTTTTCCGCCATTTTCTCCCTTATCTCACGCGCCGACCTCTTCATCATAAAGCACTTTACCGCAAAAATGACCGCGGCGCACGCAAAGACCGTGCAGATAATATAAAGCATACGTTCAGACCGCCGTCCTGTCATAGTCGCAAAGTCTGCCGCGATAGATGACGTTCCCGTCGGGGATATCCAGAAAATGCATTGGCTGAACTATCGGCTCGAACGTCTCCGAATCCTCGATACCGAACCGCACCAGAAGCTCTCTAACGAAATCCGAGCAGTAATAATGTCGCTCGCGCTTGTAAATTATCTTGAATCCCGCAAGCACAAGACCTATTGAATCATAATAGTAATCCTCCCTGTGGGCTATCATATCCTTGAGTTCGATCTCGACCTCGTTATATGTACTCTCGCTGACGGGTATCGCCAGCACTACGGCGCTCGCGTCCGCGAAACGTTTCATTGAGCCGTACTCAGTCGATTCCCTCACAAATCCGCCCCACCACGGGAAATATGTATACCGTCTGCCGAACGAATACATACAATGCAGATCGGACTCAAGGCTTACCGAAACATGGTTATACTCCGCGCCCGTAATCTTTTTCAGCATACGCGAAATAATGCTTCCAGTCTGGGTTATGACCAGGTAGATTTCCCTCTCCGACATTTTATGTACCCCCGAATTTACGGCATGATCGAACTGCCGAACATAGTATTTTTATTATATATAATTATATTATATCATTTTTATGACGGCTTGTCAACCTTACAAAGATTTTTTCTAAAAAATGGGAGTTATCTGTGACCGAGCTACCTCAAGTCTTTTCTGCGGAATACCGCGGCGCCCAGAGAGCTTATAAAGACCGTCATAAATCCCGCGCCCGCAAGACCCGCAGCGGGATCCTTCAGATCGCAATTGGAAAGCGCTATCGACGAGCCTAACGGATTAGCGCTCAGCGCAAGCTCGTATGCCGCGCGCTTTATACCTCCGACGTAGTTCGGATTCTCGGTAAGCGTAAACTGCAATTCACCGTCAATATTATCCGCGGTCATGATCTCTTTTTGTCCGCCGAGCCGCGTATAAACGCCGCTTGCACAGAACAGCAGCGCAAACGCCGCTGTCAGTCCGACCACGACCGCTCCCGACCTGCTTTGTATCAGCATACCGACCGGCGCCGCCGCTGCGCTCACCGCGACCGCAGACGCCATTGACGACGCGATATACACCGCCGCCTCCGACACGGACATTTTCCACCACCCCAGTATCGGCACTCCCGCAAGTCCCCCTACGAGCCACGCGGCGGTTATCGAGCACCCTATCACAATGCCCGTGAGCATATTTGCCGCGTAAATACCGCCTCTCCTGCCGCCAATTATTATCTTGTTGCGTACGGTCCTTTCACTGTTATCCGTACCTAGGAACAGTATCACCGTCGCCGCGCTCGCGATCATCACGAACGGCGCTCCCGACAGCGCGCGATTTTCAAGCGCGTATTCCGAAGTCTCGCCGTTTATCGCCAAGCAGCCCAGCAATACCGAGCCGGCGGTCGCCAACGCCGTCAAAACCACCGCCCACCTGAACAGGCGGCTTTTTCTTAATCTGAACATATTTGCCCCAAAAACTCTTGCCATTATTTTAAATCCTTTCTGCGAAAGATCAAAGCTCCGCTGCCAATGCCCATAACTGTCTCTCCTTTAAGCGGGTTATTTCAAGTCCTTTTTGCGGAATACCGAAGCTCCGACCACCGTAAACGCCGCAAGCACCCCGAGAGAATACAGAGGCATAAGCTCCGCGTGACGTCCGAGACCCATTTCCATCTGCATTAACTGTCCGCTCGGGAGCACGTCGTTCACCGTCTTAAGTATCTCGCGCTTCACACCGCCGATATACATGGGATTAGGCTGCGGATCTGTCTGCACGACCTCTCCGTTTACAGTCATCTCATAGCTCTGAACATATTCGGGCTGATCAAGCAGAGACTCTATCACCGCCGCTCCGATAAGCAGCACGAACGTGGACACGAGCGTTATCGCAACTATTGTGGACTTCGACGACAAAAGCGTTCCCAACAGAGTAAATACTGCGCTTATAGCTATTATCGCGCCGATGCATATCAGCATTTTAAGCGCCAACTCGCCCGCGGGCATACCTATTTTTCCGCCTAAGCACAGCCCTGTTATCAGCACGACTGTCCAACTCACCGCCATTATCAGCAGTCCGCCCGCCGCCGTAGTTATCAAATTCGACAAATAGATATTATGCCGTTTATGCCCGACTATCAGCTTATTGCGGATAGTTCCGTCAGAGTGATCCGTACCCAGAAACAGCGCCGCGAATATCGACGCAAAGAACATAATATTCGAGCTGTTCGACAACATATTCGCACCAAGTCTTTCCGCACATTCCGGCTGAACCGAATACGACGTCAGGAAATTCGCCAGTCCCACCCCGAACGCCAATATAAGGCATACCCAGAACGACTTTGTTTTCCAAAGTCTCGCAAAATTTGCGTTTAATAATTTAGTCATTATATTTACCTCACTTCATGTCTTTTTTGCGGAACACGACCACTCCGACCGCCGTCGATACTGCCAGCACTCCCAGCGAATACAGCGGCATAAGCTCCTCGGCGTGCAGGCTTCCGCTTCCTGCCGTAGCCTGTATGAGCTGTCCCATAGGGAGAACGTCGTTCACCGCGGTAAGTATATCACGCTGCACGCCGCTTACATACAACGGATTGGGTACTTGACCGCCTATATGCAAATTGCCGTTCTCGTCTATTGAAGCACCCGTCACAAGCTCGGGTTCGGCAAGCCGCTGCGTTATAAGCGCTCCCGTCAACATAAGCGCGAAAACCGAAATGAGCGTAATAGTTACGATCAAGGATTTTGAACTGCAAAGCATTCCGATGACCGTAAACAACGCGCACATCGCGGCAAGAGCGCACACGCAGACCAATGTTTTCATCGCAAATTCCCCCGCGGGCATACCGAGATTTCCTCCAAGAAACGCCCCCGCCACGTGCACCGCCGCATATGCCGCTCCAAGCTGCATTATTCCGAAGGCAATTATCGTTATCAGATTGGCAAAATATATCTCGATGCGCGTTCTGCCTATTATCAGCTTATTTCGTATCGTTCCGTTGGAGTGATCCGTGCCGAGATACAGCGCCGCAAATATCGCGATAAACAGCAATGCGTTCGAGGCGTTTGATATCATACTTGTGCCCATATATTCCACGCTTATCGGTCTTATCATATAGCCCGACACAACACTCGCGGCGGATAGCACCGCCGATATTGCCGTGCATACCCAAAACGAGGTGGTTTTCCAAAGCCGCGCGAAATTCGCTCTGAGCAGCCTAGTCATTTTCGCTCACCCCCACGAGGTTGATGAAATATGCCTCGAGACTCTCGTCATGCTCGTTTATCGAGAACAGCTCGCAGCCCGCATTTTTCAGCCGGTCGGTGAGCTTTGTAATGCTTATCTCGCCGTAGATGTCGGCGGTCCTTTCGTCTATGACCGCATACTCCAGGCCCACGCCGTCCAGCACAGTAGCGAGCTTTTTCGTATCCGACACGGATACCCTCGCGCACTTTCTGCATTCCTTTTCAAGCTGCTCCGCACTTATCTCCTTGACGATCCTGCCCTTGTCAATAAATCCGTAATGCGTAGCCAGTCTTGACAGCTCGTCGAGGATATGGCTTGAGATCAGCACGGTTATCTGCCGCTCTCTGTTCAGCTTTAAGATAAGCTCGCGTATCTCGATTATACCCTGCGGATCGAGACCGTTTATCGGCTCGTCCAGCAACAGGAAATCGGGGTCGCCGCAAAGCGCTATCGCGATACCGAGCCGCTGCCGCATACCGAGCGAGAAGTTGCGCGCCTTTTTATGTCCCGTATTTTCGAGACCCACAAGCTTCAACAGCTCGGGTATTCCTTTAAATGACGGCATTCCGAGAACCCTGTACTGCTCCTTGAGGTTATCCTCGGCGGTCATATCCAGATATATCGACGGCGTTTCAACTACCGCACCCATTCTCCTCCGCGCCTTTGAGATATCGCCCGTGCTCTCCGTGCCGTACAGCGTGAACGTCCCCGCGGTCGCGAACTGCAAACCGCAGATAAGTCTTATCAGCGTGGTCTTGCCCGCGCCGTTGCGCCCGACAAACCCGTAAATAGCGCCCTTCGGCACGTTCATTGAAAGCCCGTCAAGCGCGGTAAATTTGTGGTATTTTTTCACCAGATTGCTTGTAGTTAAAATGTTTTCCATAATTAGCTCCTTAATATAAAATTGAGAACTTGTTCTCATAGTCCGAAATGCTTGGATTGACAAGCGTTGAACGGCTATGAGAACAAGTTCTGAAACAAGTAATGCCCCGTGTGGTATGTATGCGGCTATTTTGAAAATTATACGGGGCATTTCCCTGTTTCCGAATATATTATAAAATAAAACGGTTAAGAAATCGGTTAAGAAAAGCGTAAAGATTCAGTTAAGATTTTCCCGCATTTTAAAGCCTATCCCCCACACAGCCTCAATAAAATCCATTCCCGACGCGTCGCGGAGCTTTTTTCGCAGATTGCTGACGTGAACTTTAAGCGAGCTTTCCACGCAGTCGGGAGTGTCCGCGCTTATCCTGTCTAGTATCTGCGACTTCGTGATGACCTGCTTTGGGTTCTGCATAAGTATTTTCAGTATCGCGAATTCCGTTTTCGTGAGCTTAACGGCGTTTTTGCCGAACTTCGCTTCGTGCAGCTCCGCGTCAAGCGTCAATCCCTCGAATTCGAGAACCTCCGCGGTGATCTGCCTGTTGCGGCGCAGCTGAACCTGTATCCTCGCAAGCAGCTCCTTGGTGTCGAACGGCTTTGTAACATAGTCCACCGCCCCCGACAGCAGCAAATTCACCTTGCTGCCAACGTCCGCCTTGGCACTCATCACGATAACGGGAATATCGCGTATCTTCGGCAGCACCTGCTCACCCGACAGTCCGGGCATCATCAGGTCGAGCAGCGCAAGATCGGGCGTTGTCTCCTCCAGCACCGCCAACGCCTCGCCGCCCGAAAACGCGCGGATAACCTTGTAGCCCTCGCGGCTCAGCAGCTCACAGAGCATATTGTTTATATGCAGATCGTCGTCGATCACGGCAATTATTTCGGACATATTTTTTCCTCCGTTCAAATTCTTTTTATGCAACCATTGTAGCACATTCGCGGAACATTGTCAAATCCAAACACGAAAGGGCGTGACCGAGACAGTCCCGGAAACGCCCTTTGACTATATTTCAATTCCATACATTATCCGTACAGCAGCCTGTCGACCTCGCGCTGAACCTCATAATAATCATATCCCGCCGCTGTGAGCCTTTCATAACGCTCCTCTCCGTTGCCCCAGTCTCCGCGTATGACCTCAAGCGCTATCTCTTCGATTGGCTTAAGAGGCGGGGGCGCGCTTTCGCCGTAACCGTTCAGCCCCGCGCTCTTGATTATCTTCGGGTAGTCGACATAGCAGTAATCGAGATCGACGGCGCCGTCCACTCCGTCTACCCTGCCCGTAGACGAATACTGCCAAATACCGTAATTTCCTCGGTAGTTGAGCGTGGGATTGTATTCCGCCACCCACACCGCATAGCGGCTCGCTACGTCACGGGAAATGTAGTTCTGCAGCGGATATCGCGAGGTGTACAGCCCTGCAAAGTAATCGTTTTCCTCCAGCTCGTTGCAAAATGTTCGCACCAGATTGCTGCAAAAATCAATTCCCTTAACGAACTGCGACTGCTCCTCAAGATCGTAAAAAACGGGAAAATCGAACTTCTTCCCCTTTATCACCTCAAGACACGCCTGTGCCTCCGCAAATGCGCCCGCGCCGCTTTCGGCGTAGCTGTACCAGTAAGCGCCGACGTGAAGTCCCGCCTCGGTCGCCCCCTTGTAGTTGCGCTCGAAGTACGTATCGGGAGACGTGCGCGAACCAAACCCCGCGCGAATTATCACGAATTTGATCCCGCTTTTCTTCACCTTTTTAAAATCTATGTCCTCCTGCCAAGAGGAAACATCAATGCCTTTTGTCAAATAGATCCCCCCTAAAAATATCGTTTGATCGCTTTCAAGACATTCTATGCAAAAGGGGAATTTTAAGTGAAAAAAAGACGGAAAGCCGCGCCCTCCGTCTTAAAATATTCTTTTTTTCGTCATCGCATATATTCGCGCCAATCCAGATCGCCGCGTTCGAGCGCGTGAATAAGCGCCTCCGCGGTCGCGATATTGGTCGCCACGGGAATATTATGCACGTCGCAGAGCCGCAGAATATTGATGTCATTAGGCTCGTGCGAGCGCGGATTAAGCGGATCGCGGAAAAACACCAGCAAATCTATCTCGTTACAGCTGATGCTGGAAGCGAGCTGCTGATCTCCGCCCTGAGGACCGCTCAGAAAGCGCTGAATATGAAGCCCCGTAGCCTCGGACACAAGCTTGCCCGTCGTACCCGTGGCACAAATATTGTATCTGCTCAGAATGCCGCAGTAGGCAATACAAAACTGAACCATAAGCTCCTTTTTTGAATCGTGAGCAATAAGAGCAATGTTCATATGCCAAACCCCTCCTTGTCCATTGCGGTATATAATATTAGTCGATCTTGATAGAAAGCGGAACGTCCTGACCGTCGATACGCTTAGCGATAGACGAGTACGCCTTAAAGCCGCCGCATGTCGGAGGCAGAGCCTCTCCCTTAGCTCCGCATATCTTGATGTTCACGTCCTCGGGAACGACGCCGATAAGCGGTATACCGACAGCGTCCATTACCTCGTCGAGGTCATACAGGATATCCTCGTTCTTGAAGTTCTCACTTACCTTATTGATAATCAGCCGCTGATTGATACAATTCTTGACGTACAGGAAGTCGGACAGCATCTGACCGTCGCGTACGCAAACGGTATCGGGCGTAGTTACCATAAGTATAAGATCAGCCGCCTTGATAACGCTGAACACGGAGCTTCCTATACCCGCGGTATCGACGATTATGTAGTCGAAATGTTCGCGCATCTCATCGCACACACCCATGATCTTGTCGGGATTGATATCAATAAACGGGTTTCTCGTCGCGCAAACGAGCGACAGATTTTCCACACGGTCGACCTTGGTGGTAGCCGTAAGAATGTCTATTTTACCCTCAAGATACTCGCCGATATCGTGCTTTACCTTATCCTTCATACCCAGCATAATATCCAAACAGCGCAAACCGAAGTCCAGCTCGACGAGCAGCGTCTTGTGCCCGAGAGTCGCAAGACCCGTTGCAACATTCGCAGAGGTCGTGGATTTGCCCGTGCCCCCCTTACCTGCCGTAACTGCAATTATCTGTGACATAATGTTCCCCTCTCAACTATGACGGTTTCCCGAAAGTCCGCCGCCGAGTTAATTATAGTTTAAAATACCCTACTTACATTTTAGCACAAAAACTCCAATATGAAAAGGGTTTTTTTCTATATTAACAAAAAATTGTGAGATTATTGGATTTTGCAGTGCTTTTTTTGTGAATTTTGACGAACAAGAACAATGTAACGCCCGACAAAGCGTTGCAAACCTCTGTCGGGCGTATAGCTAACTGCATTAAAGAATGGTTTTCGGCTGACCCTTATCGTCATAGTTGGTGGATATTTTTCCCGTAACGTAAGCTTGTATAACATTAGCGGCAAGAACCTTGGTGAACTCTCCCTTTTCAAGATACAGCGCAAACGCTATCTCGGGGTTATCCGCAGGGTAAAAGCCTATCAGCGCGGAGTTCGTAACGTCGACAGCAGCCTCGGGAGTACCCGTCTTTACAGCAACGTTCTCCTTGCCAATGCCGACATAATCGTAAGGGCTGACCCAGCCCGCACCGTCGATGGTAAAGTTGACCTGCGTCGACGCAACGAGCTTCATTCCGTCATGTACCGCGGTCATATATTTGTCCATATTCGGCTCCTTGGAGAAGTCCTCAGCGACTACGGGCTGCTTGTCGTACAGCTTTTCGGTGAAATCGTAGTTGTATACGGATTTGACGATATGCGGCTCAAGACGGACGCCCTTATTCGCGATGGTCATAGCCTGCACGGCGAGGTGCATTGGCGTAAGCGCGGTCTCACACTGCCCTATGCCCGCCTGCACGATATTTCCCGGATACCATTCATATCCCATCTCCTCAAACAGCTCCATAGAGCTCATCTGTCCGAGGTTCATATTCAGCTCAAAGCCCAGATCCTTTCCTACGCCGAATCTGCCCGCCCAATACGCAAGTCTGTCAATTCCGAGCCGACGCGCGGTCTCGTAGAAGAAAATGTTGCAGGAAACGCGCAAAGCCTCGCGAACGGGAATATACCCATAGTGCCCTATTCCAAGGCAGGACGGCGTGTAGCCCGCGTAGTAGTGATATGTTCCCGTGCAGTTTATCTTCTCCTCGGGTGTGATAACGCCCTCCGCCATACCCGCCGTCGCAGTAATGGTCTTGAAGGTCGAGCCGGGACGGTATTCACCGAACAGCGCGCGGTTGAACAGCGGACCGTCGGAACGGTTCAGTACCTCGTTGTAATCCTTGAGCAGATCGTTGATATCGTAGGTCGGATAGGTCGCCGCGCCGAGCAGACCGCCCGTCTTGACGTCAAGCACCACGATAGCGCCCGATTTGCAGCCCTTTCCACGGAGCTGAGCGTCATATTTCTCGGTATAATACGGTGAATTAAGATACTCGATGTGATATCTCAGCATATCCTGCAAAAGCGATTGATACTCCGTATCGATAGTCAGCATGACCGACTTCCCCGCCACGGGCTCCTGTGTGACCTGATCCGATACGCTCAGTCCGTCCGCGCTCCTTGTTATCGTGCGCACTCCGCGCTGACCGCGCAGCTCGCTTTCAAGCGCCTGTTCGGTACCGTCGAGCCCGATAACGTCATTGAGAAGATAGCCGCTATCCTTGAGTTCCGCATACTTCTCCGCCGAAATAGCGCCAACCGTACCTCTCAGATGCGCGGCGATGTCCCCGTCAAGATACTCGCGCTCCCAGCTCTCGGTGATGTCGACCCCGGGGAGCAGCGCGCCAAGCTCTTTAAGCTCAAGCACGGTATCCTCACCGATATCGCTCGCGAGCACAAACTTGGAGTTAAGCTCGGAGAAGTCCTTAATAAGCATTTCATAGCGCACGCCCGCAATGGCGCGGCGCATTTTCTCGTCATACTTATCGCTTATCTCATACTGCTTGTAAAGCTGAAAGACGCAGTTCTCCACGGTAGCGTAGCTGCCAACGTTGAGCCTTGACTTAAGCGTCTCGATCGCCGATTCGCGCTCCTCGTCAAATTTGTACGGCACAGTCCTGCTTATCGGCAGCGTGTCGTTCCACTTCTCGCCGTTCTTTTCGAGCACAGTCAGAACACGGTAGATTATCTCGTTCTCCGTACCCTTTTCGAGCGAGAAGTACTGAAAGTTAACGTTGTAAACTATCTTGTTCGTATTCAGTAGCTTTCCGTTAGCGTCGACTATCTGACCTCTTGCAGCTTCGATATCCTGTTCGGTAACGGTGCTCTCCTTTGTCATACTCAGATACCCCGCCCCGTCGACAATCTGGATCTTCAGCAGTCTTATCCCGCACAGAAACGAGATAACGATAACAAACGCCGCCATAATGATAGAACGGACAACAGAAGAAATTTTTGACATTATAAATCACCCGTCAATATTATATCCACTATAAACTAATCTTTTTCTTTATACTCCGCCTCCTCGGCGCTCTGCGCGGACTCCTCGAGACGGCGCTGCTCCTTGGGTCGGAGCTTGTTTACGATAAATGTGACAAGGAAGTATATCGGTACCGAAAACAGTATCGCGCCGCCGTATGACGGCAGGACTACTCCCGTAAGCGATATCACGCTCTCCGCGCCCTCCCACATCCAGTGCAGGAAGAGAAAATCCATCGCTCCCATTATAACCGCCACCGCCGCGTTGACGATAAAGTGGCTGATAAACGTCGCCTTTATCCAGAACCGCGCCAGCAGCGATATAAAAGGACACGCGCACAGCAGCCATATCGCGGAAAAACCCACGACGGTAACGCCGTTCGCCATATCCAGCATAAGTCCGCAGAACGTACCGAAAACGCCCGCCGCGAGGTCTCCCTCGTACATCGCGACCGCGGTCGCAAGAGGTATTATCAGCAGCGGACAGTACCCGCGTATTATCGGATTACACTCAAAAAGGTAAAACAAAAGCAAGACCGCGGCGTAAAGCAGCCAGCGCAGAAAACCGCGCAGCATCATCCTGCGCGAGCGCGCCTTGCTACCCATTATTTTTTTCATCAGGTCACTCTCCGATCTCAAACGGAATACCCTTTCCGCTGAAGTCCGTGATGACGAACGCCATAGTGACCGCTTTCACGTCCTCGGCGGGCTGTATCAGCGCGTGTCTTGACAGACCGTTCGGGTCGTCGTACACCTCCGTCACTGTCCCCACCATTATATCCGCGGGGAAAAGACCGCTCTTTCCCGATGTAAAAATTATATCTCCGACTTCAATATCCGCGTCTTTAAGTATATCGCTCATCAGGCACATTCCCTTTGTGGCGGACTCAACGGTGTTTTCGATAACTCCCGTGGTCTTAGAGCGCATAGTGTACACGCCGACATTCACGTCGGGGCTGATTATGGTCGTGACGCGGGCATAGTTTGCGGCAGTTCTCGTAACCCTGCCGACAAGTCCCACCGAGGTTATCACGGGGTCGTTCTCGGAAAGACCGCTGTTCTCGCCTATGCCGACTGTAAAACCGCCGTATATATCGTTTGCATTGCGCGCGATAACGTCGCACGGCTCGGAAAATTGATAATCCTCGTTCTTCTGCTTCAGCTCAAGCATTTCGCGCAGGCGCTCGTTTTCCTTTTGGAGCGTCTCATAGTCCATTGTCTGCTTGTACATCTCGCTGAGCTTGGCGTTAAGCTCGTCGTTTTCCGTCTTGTATTTATCCGCGTTCACCAGCTTGTCGATAAAGCCCGAGACCCCGTCCGCGATACCGTTTGCGGCAGAAACGAAGGGATATGTTATCGTGCCGATTATCTGTTCGGGAGGCGTTTCCTTTCCGACCGTCACCGCCACATAAGTCATAAGTCCCAGCAACAGCGCGCCAATGCATATCAGTATCTTGAATTTAACGCTGTGAAAAAAATCCTTCATAGTTCACCACATTTTGTTGACAATATATCCAAAAAGTCTGCCGCAGACATAGATATCCTCTTATAATATTCGGGAATACTGTGTTCCTCGTGAACCGCGTCTCTTATCGTAACAGTTCCGTTTATCCCGTCATACATCACGTTATATTGATTGCACTCATACTCAAAGCTGATCATATGTCCAAGCTCAATAAGCCGTTTAAGGTCGTCGCACATTTCCTCGCAGGACAGCTCGATCCAAATAAAATCGGCGAGCATCGGGTCATCTGACATTTCCCCGCTGCCCAAACGCTTTACGGTCATAATTATCAGTAGATCATCTCGTCCTCGCTGAGAACGTCCTCAAGCTTGTCGATGTTCTCAAGAACCTTACCCGTGCCGTCCGCTACGCAGTCGAGCGGTCTTTCGGCGATCTTTACGGGCATACCCGTCTCCTCGTGAATAAGCTTGTCAAGACCGCGCAGCAGCGCTCCGCCGCCCGCGAGCATAATTCCGTTCTCGATGATATCCGCCGCGAGCTCGGGGGGACACTTCTCAAGAGTGGTCTTGATAGCGTCGATAACGTGCGACAGCGGCTCGGAGATAGCCTCGCGAACCTCCTCTGAGGTAATGGTGATGTTCTCGGGCAAGCCGTTGAGCAGGTTTCTGCCCTTTATGTCCATTACGGGCTCGTTATCGTCAGTCTTGAACGCCGAACCGATACCCGTCTTGATATTCTCGGCGGTACGCTCGCCTATGAGCAGATTGTATTTTTTCTTGATATAGTTGATTATTGCGGACTCAAACTCGTCGCCTGCGACCCTTACGGAACGCGCCGCAACGATACCGCCGAGGGAGATTATAGCGACCTCGCTGGTACCGCCGCCGATATCGACGATCATGCTGCCCATAGGCTCCGCAACGGGCAGCCCCGCGCCGATAGCCGCAGCCATAGGCTCCTCGATAATGGACACGCGCTTAGCGCCTGCCTGCTGCGCCGCTTCCTTAACGGCTCTGCGCTCTACCTCGGTAACACCCGACGGAATACAGATAATAACTCTCGCTTTGCTTCTGCCCTTGAGCGCTTTCTTTATAAACTGCGCGAGCATGATCGACGTCATGTCAAAATCCGCGATAACGCCGTCCTTGAGCGGTCTTACCGCAACGATAGAGCCGGGAGTACGGCCGATAACGTCCTTGGCTTCCTGTCCCACATAGCGCACCTGACCCGCCTTTTTATCCACCGCGACAACCGACGGCTCGCGTATGATAATGCCCTTGCCTCTCATATAAACCAACGTATTTGCCGTACCTAGATCGATACCGATATCCTTGTTCATTCCAAACATTGTAAACTGTCCTCCGATAAAATGATTAGTTATATAAAGTAAATTGCTCTTCACAACACTATATACCAAGTTAAATTATAACACTATTTTCACCAACTTTCAATATATTATTTATCTTAATTTTTCCAAATTTAAAGAGGAATTTTTTGTCATTTTAACGGATAACCGTAAATCGCCGCCCAATCCGGACGGCGATATAAAAATTATTCAAATATCGAACAGGGCTTGGAGGTCTTTTTTATGCCGTTGTCGCCGTTGACGAGTATCTCTCCCCAATCCGCGGAAAGCTCGTTACCGCTCCAGTCCTTGGCTATGTCAAGATATTCGACGCCACCGCCGTTGCCCTTCCACGACCAGCCCAGATAGCCGAGACTATTCTCTGCGCAGTACTGCATAATAAACGCCTCGTCAACGTCGCCGTCGCTGTGATTATATCCGAATTCGCCGACCACCACACACAGCTCCCGATCGGTAACTCCCTTGAGATTTGCCGTAATGGTTCGCTCATTCTTTCCTGCTGTGCCGTACATATGAATTGAAAACATAGTATTCTTGTCGGGATCGGAATCAAAAACCTCGCTGCCGTACTTGCGAATGCTCTCGCCGTACTGTCCCCAGCCTGCCGCGTCGGCCATTATCGTGTTCTTTATTCCCGCCTCGCGGAGCTTGGGGATAGCTTCGACATAGCCGTCGCGCCACGCCTCGGCGTTCCACTCGCCTATCCACTCGTTGGTGATGTTGAGGATGGCCGTATCGGCATACTTAGCGAGCACATCCTTCATCTCTATCCAGTAATTTACCGCGTTGTCGAGATAGCTGCGCTCGTCCATTCCGCAGCCGTCGTGGACCTCCACGACCGCTATCATCTTGCGCTCATTGCACTCCACAATAGTCCGTTCCAGATCCTCGGCGGTGGTTTTCTCCCACTGATCGCCGTCCGCGAGAACGATACGCACGGTGTTCGCGCCTGTTGCGGCAATACCGTCAAGCGCGGTCTCGAGCTGATCTTCAAACCACACATGAGCGTGATTGATACCGCGCATTATAAATTCATTGCCCTTAGCGTCGATCAGCCTGGTACCGTCAACCTTGAAACCGCCCTCGGAGACGGGCGGGGTATCGCTGTCGGGATTTTCGGAAGAATTGTCCGAAACGCTGTCCGCAACGGACGAAGTACTGTTGTCCGAGGACGAATTATTATCATTGTTACAGCCCGTAAACAACAGGCACAGCGACATCAGAGCCGCCAAAATAATATTTTTTCTCATGTTATCTCCTCTCAAAAACAGCGCCGCACAAGTAGCAGAACGGCTTCGCACGGCGCTTAAATATTCTTTTGTATATCCGGTTACTTCATTGACTCAACGAGCGCCTTGGTATCGCGCGCGATAAGCAGCTCCTCGTTGGTGGGCACTACCCATACCTCTACCTTGCTGTCGGGAGCGGATATCTTGGTGAGCTTTCCGCGCAATCCCTCGTTAGCCTTGTCGTCGAGCTTGATTCCGAGATATTCCATATTGTGGCAAACGTCAGCGCGGAGATCGTCGGAATTCTCACCGATACCGCCCGTGAACAGAACAGCGTCCAGACCGTTCATTATCGCCGCGTAGGAGCCGATATACTTCTTTATCTCGTATCGCAGCATTTCGCCCGCGAGAATAGCGCGCTTGTCGCCGTGCTGAGCCGCCGCCGAAATATCGCGGTTGTCGCTCGATACGCCCGAAACGCCGAGGAAGCCCGACTTCTTGTTGAGATAGTCGCTCATCTCGGAGGGCGAAAGCCCCAACTTATCCGCGACGAACGTTACCGCCGAAGCGTCTATCGCACCGCATCGCGTTCCCATAATAACGCCGTCCAACGGAGTAAAGCCCATGGACGTATCGATAGACTTGCCGCCCTCAATCGCCGTTATGGACGAGCCGTTGCCGAGATGGCAGGAAACGATCTTCAGGTCCTTGACGTCCTTGCCCATAGCGTCCGCGAGCGCCTGTGAAACAAATCTGTGCGACGTGCCGTGGAAGCCGTACTTTCTTACGTGGAACTTCTCGTAGCACTCGTAGGGCAGACCGAACATAAACGCCTTTTCGGGCATGGTCTGGTGGAACGCCGTATCGAATACGACCACCTGCGGTGTGGTCTCGGGAATTACCTTCTTGCAAGCCCACAGCGCCAGCGCGTGAGGGTGATTATGTACGGGAGCAAGCTCCGCAAGATCGTCGATCTGCTTGATGACCTCATCGGTAACAAGCGTGGTCTTATCGAAGATCTCCGCGCCTTGTACGATACGGTGACCGACAGCGGATATATCGTCCATGGACTTGAGCACGGAAGCCTCGCCCTTAGTCAACACGTCTACCAGCTTTTCAAACGCCTCGGTGTGCGTCGGAAACTCGCAGTCAACGTCAACGGTGCGTCCGTCGAACGTGGTGTGCCTGATATGACCGCCGATACCGATACGGTCGCAGTTGCCCTTTGCGATAACGCTCTCGTCGTCCATGTTCAGCAGCTGATACTTAAGCGAAGAACTGCCCGCGTTAATTACCAAAATCTTCATTTTACCATATCCTCCTGAAATAAAATAATAATCCATTTATATTGTAAACCTTTTCACAAAAAAAATCAAGTATTTTTTAATATTTTTCTTGATTTTCCACAAAAATTGTTGTAAAATATAACAAGAGGGTCATATATTTTTATAATACGTTAGAAATTTTTGGAGGATTTTTATGAAGATCGGCGCTATAATCAGCGAGTACAACCCGTTTCACAACGGACATAAATATCATATAGAGCAGACGCGGGCGGCGGGGATCACGCATATCGCCGCCGTGATGAGCGGAAACTTCACGCAACGCGGCGACGCTGCGATCTACGACAAGCACGTCCGCGCAAGAACGGCGCTTGAAAACGGGGTCGATCTCATTATCGAGCTGCCCGCGCGTTATTCGCTTATGTCGGCGGAGGGGTTCGCGAGGGGCGCTGTGGAGATCGTCTCGGCGCTCGGATGCGTGGATACGCTGTCCTTCGGCAGCGAGAGCGGCGACATCGAGGCTCTCAAGGAGGCGTCGCGCGCTATCGAGTTCACCGCGCACACCGAGGAATTCGACAAGCTGATAAAGCGCGGCAAAAGTTATCCCGCGGCTTTGCAGGAGGCTATGCTCGAATATTACACAAAGGACGTGGCGGAGCTTATTGCCTCGCCTAACAACACTCTGGCGATCGAATATCTGAGCGCGCTTGACGATATCGCAAGCCCGATAAAGCCGATGACGATCAAGCGGCTCGGAGCAGATCACGACAGCGACGACGAAGATGTGTTCATAAGCGCCTCGGCTATACGAAAGAAGATACTTAACGGAGGAGACGTTTCGGCGTTCGCACCCGCCGTCGGCGCTCCCTCAGCCGATATCTCGCGGCTTGAACGCGCGATACTCGCAAAGCTCCGCACTCTCCGCGCCGAGGACTTCGAGCGCTGCTACGACAGCATAGGCGGTCTCGCAGACAGGCTCGGGAAAGCCGTCCGCGGCGCAAGGTCGCTGTCGGAGCTGTACTTTCTCGCGAAGGCTAAGCGCTATACGCTGTCGAGTATCCGCCGCGCGGCGTTGTGCGCGTTTCTCGGTATCGACAAAAAATTAGCTGCCGAAAAGCCCGCGTACCTGCGCGTTCTCGGAATGAACTCCCGCGGCAAGGAGATACTCACCGAGGCAAAATGCCCTGTGCCGATAGACACGTCGCTCAAGGCGCTGTCGAAAACCTCGCGCGAGGCGTTTTATCAAGCCAATTTCGAGGCTCGCTGCACCGATATCTATTCGCTCGCGTTCGTCGAGCCAAGACCATGCGGAGTTGATTTCACCGCGCCGCCCGTCATCATTAACGAATAATTTTGTGAAAAACCCACAAAATATCACGACAGAGAGGAGAGCAAATGAGCGAATTTGACAAATTCAATAAATTGCGCGAAAAGCATCCCCTATTTATATACCAAAGCTTTGAATTAAGTGAGAACGAACTTGTGTTCCATTTTCAGTTCGACGAGTTTCATTTTCGTCCGACTTGGCGTTTCAACCTCAATTTAAGCGAATACTGTTTTGATCGCGGACAGGCGGAGCGTATCGCTTTTTCGCTGGGTATGGCGGAGCTGGTGTCGTACTGGAAATGCAGTTGCTGTCCGACCGTCGAGGTGCGGTGCGGAGGACTCTCCGAAAAGCAGAAGCTCTGGTGGAAAAAGCTGTATTTCAACGGCTTGGGCGAGTTTTTCTACCGAAACGGAATTACAACGGACTTTGACGGATTTATGACGATAAAGGCTCCCGAGCCGCCCGAGCCGCCGCAATGTAAACCCGAATTGAACGGAGCACTCGTTCCCGTGGGCGGCGGCAAGGACAGCGTGGTAACGCTGGAAATGCTCAAACAGGCCGGCGAGAACATCACGCCTTACATCATCAACCCGCGCGGCGCTACGCTCGGCTGCGTAAAGGCGGCGGGTCTGCCTGAGGACATGATCGCTGCGCCGACTAGGACTATCGACAAAACTCTTCTAGAGCTGAACTCGCGCGGCTATCTGAATGGTCACACGCCGTTTTCGGCGGTCGTGGCGTTCTCGGCGCTGCTGCACGCGTGCGTTCTCGGGAAAAGGTACGTTGTTCTGTCCAACGAGAGCAGCGCCAACGAGACCTACGTTGAGGGCGTTCATATAAATCACCAATACAGCAAGTCAACCGAATTCGAGCGCGATTTCCGCGAATACTGCGCTATGTCGTTCGGCAACTGCCCCGAGTATTTCAGCCTGCTGCGCCCGCTGTCCGAATGGCAGATAGCGCGTGAGTTCGTGAAATATCCGCAGTATTTCGGAGTTTTTCAGAGCTGCAACCTCGGCTCGAAAACAAACGTGTGGTGCGGAAAATGCGCAAAGTGCCTGTACGTGTACGTGCTGCTGGCGGCGTTTCTGGACGACGGCGAGCTGACGAAGATTTTCGGCTGCAATATGCTGGAAAAGGCGGAGCTGTCGGATATGCTGGACGGGCTTATGCTGGACGGCGAGGATAAGCCTTTCGAGTGCGTGGGTACAAAGAACGAGGTTCGTCTTTCGCTGAAAATGGCTCTGGACAGGCGAAAACAGGAGCCGCCAGTGCTGCTGAAACGTTTCGCGGAGCGTTTCCCCGATTACTCGCCCGTCACGCTGACGAATTACTTTGACACGGACAATTTTGTTCCGAAACATTTTTTACCGTATCTGGAGAGAATTACCAATGAAATTTGACGTTTTAAAACCGATATTTGAGGGCAAGCGCCCCGTAATACTTGGCTTTGGCCGCGAGGGGAAGGTATGGCTGGACATTCTGCGCAAGCTGCGGTGCTGTCCCGAGATAGCTATCGCCGATATGAATCCTATTGACGTGTACGACCTGCGTATGCCTAACCTCACCGCGATCTGCGGCGCACACTATCTTGAAGAGTGCTCCGAGTATGACATTATACTGCAATCGCCGGGCGTTGCGGTCAAGAACAGGCTTGACAAAACCGCAAAGTCCAAGATACTGTCGCAGACCGAGCTGTTACTGAAAATGAAGCCCTGCCGCGTTATCGGCGTAACGGGCACAAAGGGCAAGTCAACGGTCTCCTCGCTTATCCACCATTTTCTGGAGGCAAACGGCATGCCCACAATGCTGATTGGCAATATCGGGGTTCCGCCCCTGAAACGCTTTGACGAGCTTGACGGCGGTATGACGGCGGTATGCGAGATGAGCTGTCATCAGCTTGAATTTGTGCGGCACTCGCCCGATATAGCGGTCATGCTGAATATGTTCCCCGAGCACCTCGATCACTATGTCGATTTTGACGCGTACGCCGAAGCAAAGCGCAATATAGCGCGGTTTCAGCAGGAGAACGACATCACGATTGCAAACGTCGATATTCTGCCCGTGGAATGCGCGGGAAATGTCTATTCCTCGGCATTCGGCAAGCAGGCGGACGTGTGGACGGACGGCGGCGCTATCCACCTTTTCGGCGAGGAGATACCTGCGGAAAGGATACGCACCCGTCTGTGCGGACGGCATAACGTCTACAATATCGCAATGGCGCTCGCGGCGGCGGTCAAGGCGGGCGCGGACTTGCGGAAATGCCTTGACGCGCTTCCCGAATTCAACGGGCTGGAGCACCGTCTGGAATATGTCGCGGAGATAAACGGCGTGCAGTACATCAACGACAGCATCTGCACCGTCCCCGAGGCCGCTATCGCGGCGGTGAACGCGTTTGACGGAGCGGACTGCATTATCCTCGGCGGCATGGACAGGGGCATTTCATATGACGTGCTCGGCGAGTTCCTGAATAAGGGCGTTGTTGAAACGGTTATTCTCATGCCCGACAGCGGAAAGCGCATAGGCAGGTTGATAACCAATCCCGCGGTCAATCTGCTGTTCGCGGAGGACATGGAGGCGGCTGTGCGCATGGCAAGCGAGTTCGCGCAGAAACGTGTGCTGCTCTCTCCCGCCTCGGCAAGCTACGGCTTTTACCGCAACTTTGAGGAGCGCGGACGGCACTTCAAGCAGCTGGTTCACGCATTGGAGAACAAATAAAAATCGCGGGCTGCTCCGAAAAGGAACAGCCCGCTTTTGGGTATATCAAACAGCCGCTGCAAGCCCTTGCTTTCCTGCCCGCTCGGCTATTCACGGACGATCGCGTAGCTGCTGTCGCCACCTCACGGTACGGCTGTGGATCTTACCCTTGTTTATTCTATGCGGTTCAGCGGATTTCGTGAAAGAACTGCTCACGCGGCAGCAACGCAACAAACGGTTGCTTGACGAAAACTTTCGTATCTGATATAATATTTATGAGGTGATAAAATGATAGGCGAAATAATAAGGGAAATTCGTCAGAATGTCAATATGACACAGGACGAAATGGCACAGGCGCTTTACGTCACGAGACAGGCTGTCTCGCGTTGGGAGAGCGACGAAACGACGCCGAACATAGAAACGTTGAAGCAGATTTCCAAAATGTTCGGAGTTTCCCTTAACCGACTGCTCGCAACAGCTCAAAGCACGGACGCACCGACAGCGGAAATAAACGCCGACAGATTTATCGGATTTGCGGACGTATATGAAAGCAGCCGTCCGACGGTTCCCGCTCACGCAATCGAAATAATAACCGATTACCTCGGGAAAACTCCCGATACCGTTGTGGATATGGGCTGCGGAACGGGTCTGTCGACAAGGGCATGGTCGGGTAAGTGCGGAAAGGTCGTAGGTATTGAGCCAAGCGATGATATGCTGAATATCGCCAAAGCAAAATCAGGCAGCAGCGCGTCATTTGTAAAGGCCCGATAACACGGGATTGCCCGATGACAGCGCGGACGTCGTATTCTGCTCGCAGTCGTTTCATTGGATGAATCCTCAAGACACGCTTTCGGAGGTCAACCGTATATTGAAAAAGGGCGGAATATTCGCCGCCGTAGACTGCGACTGGCCTCCCGTATGCAATGCGAACGCCGAGATCGCTTATATGAATTTATTCAACAAAGTAAGGTTGATTGAGGAGGAGAATAATGATATCCGAGAAACATTTCACCGATGGGATAAAAACAATCATCTGAAAAATCTGATCGAAAGCGGATACTTTAAATATTGCAGAGAAATAGTTTTTGATAATTGCGAAGAATGCAGTATCGAACGTTTTCTGGCTCTGGCACAAAGTCAAGGCGGATTACAAACGATATTAAAACATTCTCCCGAGCTTATAGAAAACGATTATCTTAATTTTCAGAAAGCCGTATACAAGAGCTTTGACACGGGGAGAAATAAAGTGAGCTTTTGTTATAGAATGAGGATCGGAATAAAATAAATTACGGCGTACATTTTTGTAATGTACGCCATTTTTAACAGTAAATTTACAAACCCAAACCAAAAACGGTAAACCTCACCGCATCGACCAATCCATGAGATACCATTGCGGATGTCAAATCTCTTTTTCTCTGTAAAATCGTGAACGGAAGTCCGAAAAGAACGCAAAGTATCACGGTGCTTACTATATCGTATCCGTGAGCCGCCGTATGCGGAAAGCACATCATAAACCACATTGTAAACGTTTGAAATTTTGCGGGCTTTTCTTCGCCTATAACGTACAACGAAAAAGCCATAAATATTGCTCTGCACACTATTTCTTCATAAATTGCGGGGCTTAAACACACTATCAGACGTGAAACACTTATCCCGAAGTCTGCCGTATTGTCGTTTCTCATAAGAAAATAATTGATAACGGAAAGCACGACTGCAACAGCGACCGCAATAATTATGCTTATAAGCGGCGAAAGCTTTTTATCCGTTGAAATAAGCTTTATCCCGCCGAATTTTTCCATTACGGAGAAAACAGCAAGAGAACACAGAAAGGTCGGGATACCTCTCGTTAACCCGTTAAACAATGTGCTTAATTCCGCGCGTATACCCAGATAAGCTATTGAAACCAGAACTGCCAAAACAGCGGATATTATGATACTTTTTTTAGAAGGCAATTTTGTTTTTATCAAAAGGAAGATAGAAAGTCCCGACGCCCATACTGATAAGAGCATCCACAACTCCATTTCCATTGTTACGCAGCAAAACCCGAATGCCAGAAACATTATCCATAGCGGAATAAATTTTGCATTTCTTTTCATCTATGACCATCCTCCGAAACAATTTTTACGGATTTTCCAGCGACTTCTCCAGAAAGCTCCTTGTCTTTTCGCTCTTGGGCGCGCCGAAAACCTCGTCGGGCGTACCGTATTCCTCGATAACTCCGTCCGCCATGAAGATGACCTTATCGGCTACTCCGCGCGCGAAGTTCATCTCGTGCGTTACCACTATCATAGTGCGGTCGGATGTTTTCAGCTCGCGGATAACGCGCAGGACTTCTCCCGTAAGCTCGGGATCGAGCGCCGAGGTAGGCTCGTCAAAGCAGAGAATATCGGGATCCAGCGCCAGCGCACGTGCAATAGCGACGCGCTGCTGCTGTCCGCCCGAAAGCTCACATGGGTAATTGTTCACCTTATCGGACAATCCCACCGTATCGAGCAGGCGGCGCGAATTATCGTCGATCTGCTTTATTATCTCCTTTTTCTCCGCCTTTGAGAGCTTCTTGCCCTTTAGCTGCCTCAGTTCGGGAGCAAGCGACACGTTCTTTAAAACGTTATATTGCGGGAACAGATTGAACTGCTGAAACACCAACCCGAAATGCAAACGCTTTTCGCGCTTCTCCGCATCGGAGTACGGCGGCTCGTCCGAGCTGAACAGCACGTTTCCGTTAACGGAAACCGTACCCGTGTCGGGGGTCTCGAGAAAGTTCATACAGCGCAGCAGAGTGGTCTTGCCGCTTCCCGAGCTGCCGATTATCGCAAGCACCTCGCCTTTCTCCATAGAGAAGTCGATACCTTTTAATACCTCCGTTTTGCCGAAGGATTTGTATATATTTTTTACTTCTAAGAACGACATTTTTATCCTCCGTCAACCGCTGTAATAGTTCATCTTCTTCTCGGCGAGGTTAAGCAAAAACGTCAGCAGCGCCGAGAATAACAAATAGAACGCTCCGACATAGAACAGCGGCCAGAGTATCGACTTTACGGCGATAATGTTCTCCGCTGCCTTTACAAGCTCCGTCACGGCAATTACACGTGCCAGCGACGTATCCTTAACAAGCGTGATGATCTCGTTGCCCATTGGCGGCACTATGCGTTTTATTACCTGAAACAGCACGATCTTGAAGAATATCTGCGTTTTTGTCATTCCGAGAACCTGTCCAGCCTCGTACTGCCCCTTGGAAATACTCTCGATACCGCCGCGGTATATCTCCGAGAAGTAGCAGGAATAGTTGATGATAAACGCGACCAGCACTGCGGTAAGACGCGGCAGCATGATATCCCAGTTCATCAGTCCGGGACCGTAGAATATCAATATTATCTGCAGCATAAGCGGAGTTCCGCGAATGATCCACACAAATACCTTTGTTATCCACTTTATAGGCGGAATTTTCGACATAGAGCCGAATGTGATGATAAGTCCAAGCGGCAGCGACGCGACGAGAGTTATGCCAAAAATTATCAGCGTAATTCCAAAACCGTCCGCAAGTTGGCGTGTTACGTCCCAAAAACTCATACGATTATTCCTCTTCTTTAATTACAAAACACGGCGCGAGTTTTCCCGTGCCGTGTTTATTTCTCACAGAAACTTGATCAAGCACCGAGCAGAAGCGCGTCGTCAAGATTGTACTTCTTCGCGATCTCAAGCAGCTTGCCCTCGGCAGCCAACTCGTCGATCGCCGCGTCGATTTTAGCAATAGTTTCGGTATCGCCAAGACGCGCGCCGATAGCGTACTCCTCATCGGTGTTCTGAATGTTCTCGAGAACCTTCAGATCCGCGTAATCGGTACCCTCTGCGGTAGCCGCCTTTGCCATTGTGAAGTCGATGATACAAGCGTCCGCAGTGCCGCTCTTTACCTCAAGCAGCGCGTCCTTCTGCGCCTCGTTGGGCACCTGCTTGCAGTTCTTGAGCGCCTCGTCCGCCTTAATAACATTCTCGCCCGCGGAGCCGCTCTCAAAAGCTATGGTGATATTCGCCATCTCGGCTGTGGTGGGATATTTGTCGGCATTCTCCGCCTTTACAACCGTTGCCTGCTTGTTCTTCATATAAGATTTGGAGAACAGCATATTCTCTTTTCTCTCGTCTGTAACGGTAAGTCCGTTCCATACAAGGTCGATAGTTTTGGCGTTCAGCTCGAACTCCTTCTTCGACCACTCGATCTCCTGAAACTTGGGAGTAACGCCGAGCTTTTCGCATACAGCCTTGGTAAACTCGGTCTCAAAGCCGATAAGTTCGCCGTCGTCACCATAGTAGTTCATGGGAACGTTCTGTGTAATTCCGATGATGATCTCACCTTTGCCGCTTATGTAGTTCCAATCGGAGCTTGCGCCGCCATTGTCGGAGGATGAGTTGTCAACCGAACCGTTGACATCCGAGCCGCTTTCGCCGCCGTTACAGCCGCAAAGACCGAAGCACATTACCGCGCCCATAAGCACGGAAAGTATTTTTTTCTTCATAATAATTATCGTCCTTTCGTGTTCTATTATCTATTTATCACGGTAAAGCGGGCAAGCCGCTCTCCGCTCACAAATGTTATTTTATCACATTGTCCTTATTTTGTCAAGGGATTGCGCATAATTCACCTTTTTCAACAAATTTTGACGCTATTATACAGATTTTTAGTAACAATTTGCGGTCAGATACCGAACGGCAGCGCCATTATCGCAGCCCACTCGCGTATCCAGTAATTAAGCATATTTCGCACGGGAGTTCTCGATGAGTGATGTCCGACCGTTTTCAGACCGTTTTCGCGAGCGTAAATACCGGCGCGGAACTGATGGAAATCGTTTGTTACGACAACAATGCCGTCCGTTATCCCGCGCTCGGCGAGAAGCTCCACCGAAAAGCGGAAGTTTTCGCGTGTGCTGACGGACTTGTCCTCCTTAATAATGCGGCTTTCGGCAATTCCCCTGTCAACAAGAAAACGGCGCATTGCCTCCGCCTCGGAGATATCCTCGCCTCTGCCCTGCCCGCCGCTTACTACGACGACCGCGTCGGGGTGAGCGCTAAGCACCTCCTCCGCCGCGATAAGCCTGTACGCGAGCATTGAGCTCGGCTGTTCCCCCTTGACCTGACAGCCCAACACTATCACCGCGTGAGGATCGTCAAGCGGTTTTTCCGCGCACACTGCCATATTTACCGAAAACACAACGCACATAACGGCGCAGATCGCGATAAAACCGCCGATAACGATAAGAAATATCTTTCCGATGATTTTGCTCCAAATGCGCTTTATCAGCCCGCAAAGAGGTGTCCAAAACAATGCTGCGAGAAATATAGCGCCGAAAAGCGCCGAGCCGATATAAGTACCCGCCGTGACGAAGTTAAGGTTCACCCAGACAAGCATTACAAGCGCTGCCGCGGCTATAAGTATTCTCGGTATGTTGGATAATATTTTGCTCATATGTTCACCTACAAAAACGACTGCCGAACAGCAAAAGCGCCCGGCAGTCCGGTTTTTTATCCGAATATGCTTTGACGAATACAGCCGAAAACTCTGTCAAACTCATCCATGCCGACGCAGGAGAACGCACATACGATAATCCCTATGTAGAACAGGATCACAACACCGAGCACTATCGCCTGAATGATAAGCATTCCGCGCGCGTAATTCTTTTTCGGCTGAGGAGTATCGCTGCTGAACGCCCATACGAACAGCAGAATAATTCCGATCAAGCCGAGACTCGACAGAAATACCGTAAGCGCCCATTGTCCCACGGTCATATTTTCGGTACGCTCCGTCATTCCGCCGTTGTTGTAGCTCTGCGGATACGCGGGCATCTGTGCCGCGTTCGGGCTTGTGTAAGTATTTCCCGCGGGAGGCACGGGCGCGGACTGCATAGGCTCTGTTGACGGAGCCGCAGGCTTGCTGAGATCCACCGCGCTGTCCAGCGGCGCGCCGCAGGACGGACAGAACTTGCCCTCGCCCTGTATGAGCGTTCCGCATTTGTCACAAAATCTTTCCATAATTTACCTCACTAAACTATTATCTCGGGGACGAATTACCCTCTTTCTCTATAATAACATATTCTGTGAATTTTGTCAATATATTTTTATCCGTGTATCCACTGGCTCATTCCCGCGCCCAAAGCCTCGTTGGGGCGCTCCCTGAATCCGAACTGCTTATAAAAGTCCTCCCTGCCTATCGCGGACATCAGATATAGCGCTATCGTATCGCCCGGCTCGAGCGTGCTCTGCATAAACGCCATAGTGCGGCGCATCATCTCCGTGCCTATGCCTTGGTGCTGATATTCTGGTATGACCATTACGTCGGTTATGTAATTCGCGTAACTGCCGTCGGACAGCACGCGTATCATGCCGACAGCTCTGCCGTTGTCACGCACGGTCATGATATGGAACGCGTTGTTGAGCGCGTTGCTCGCTATTCTCTCGGATAGCACCGTGAATTTCACGGCGCGGCGCATTTCCATATACTCCTCCAATGTCGGAGCCTTGTCAATATACTCTAATGCCATTTTTCTCTCTCCGCAAAATTCCGTCCCGATTTTACCGGGACGGAATTATTTATTTTAATCTTGATTTTCTCCGTTTTCATCGGGCTTTTCATCTGTTGTCTCGGTCTTTTCCTCAACAAGCTTTATGGGATTGCCCTCAACGTCGATCTCGCCGTTCATAAGCTTATAGAATACGGGTCCGTCTATCTTCTCGTGCTTTATCAGATACTGCGCGCATAACTCGAGCAGATCGCCGTGAACGGTAAGGATATCCTTCGCCTTTTCGTAGCCCGTTTCGATAAGCTCGCGTATCTCCGCGTCTATCTCGCTCGCGACGTTTTCAGAATAGTTCTTGCCGTGACCGTAATCTCTGCCGAGGAACACCTCGTCGTTCTCGCTGCCGTACAGTATCGGACCAAGCTTCTCCGAGAAGCCGTAGCGCGTTACCATATCTCTCGCCACGGAGGTCGCGCGCTCGATATCATTTGACGCGCCCGTGGTGATGTCGTCGAGAATAAGCTTTTCCGCCGCGCGTCCGCCGAGCAGTACGACTATCGACTCCTCCATGCGGTTTTTCGTGACGTGCGAGTTGTCCTTTTCGGGAAGATGCATCGTAAAGCCCGCCGCCATACCTCTCTGGATAATGGACACCTGATGAACCTTATCCTGCGTAGGACAGAACAGCGTAGCGACCGCGTGACCCGCCTCGTGATAAGCCGTGATACGCTTGTCCTCGGGGCTCACGATACGGCTCTTTTTCTCGGGACCCGCAACTACCTTGATAGTAGCCTCCTCGATATCCTCCTTGGTGACCGCTTTGCGGTTGTTTCTCGCGGCAAGCAGCGCCGCCTCGTTTACAAGATTTTCGAGATCCGCGCCCGTAAAGCCCGCGGTCGTCGCGGCAATAGTCTTAAGGTCTACGTCGGGACCTATATTCTTGTTTCTGGTGTGAACCTTGAGTATCTCCTCTCTGCCCTTGATATCGGGATAGCTTACGACTACCTGTCTGTCGAAGCGTCCCGGACGGAGCAGAGCAGGGTCAAGGATATCACGGCGGTTGGTAGCCGCCATAACGATGATGTTCTCATTTTCGGTAAAGCCGTCCATTTCGACAAGCAGCTGGTTCAGCGTCTGCTCGCGCTCGTCGTGACCGCCGCCGAGACCCGCGCCGCGCTGTCTGCCGACCGCGTCTATCTCGTCGATAAAAATAATGGACGGAGTGTGCTTCTTCGCCTGATCGAACAGGTCGCGCACTCTCGAAGCGCCGACGCCGACGTACATCTCAACGAAATCCGAACCGGATATCGAGAAGAACGGAGCGCCCGCCTCACCCGCGACAGCCTTCGCGAGCAGGGTCTTACCCGTACCGGGAGGTCCCACAAGCAGCACGCCCTTGGGAACTCTCGCGCCTATCTCGCGGTATTTCGCGGGATTTTTCAGGTAGTCTACTATCTCGACAAGCTCCTGCTTTTCCTCGTCCGCGCCCGCAACGTCCTCGAACGTTACCTTCTTGCCCGTCTGCTGACGGACGTTCGCACGGGAAAACGTATTCATCTTGCCGCCGCCCGTCGTCTGACGCAGCACAATGACCGTAAAGATCACCATCACGCCTACAAGCAGCAGATACGGCAGAATGCTCGTAAGAAATGTGTTGTCGGAGATCGGGATATAGTTCTCGTACAGCGGCGTCTCGGGGTTCGCCTCGTTGTAACGCTGACGGTAATTAGCTATCCTGCCTTCATTATTGTATCCGGTATTTATATCGTTTATAAAAATGTTGACATTCGGGACGGAATATGTTTTCACGTCCTGCGGATTTTCTATATCTCCGCCCTTGAGAACGTAGCTGAGACGCCCGCTTCCGAGATCGAGCACGAACGCGGAGACATTAAGGTCGTCAAATTCCGCAATAACGTCCGAATATTTCGCCGCGGCGTTTGAACTTCTCCCTCCCGCTAAATTGAGCACGGACACCAGTCCGAATATCAGCAAAAGTGCTATCAAAAAGTAGATTATCACGCCTTGGAGCTTATTTTTCTTCATTTAAACCGCCTTTCCTGTTCCGGGCTGTCTTCTTTTTTTATTGCCCGTGAAAATATATATTTTAATTATGCCTTGTATACGCCTATGTACGGAAGATTGCGGAATTGCTGATCGCAGTCCAGACCGTAGCCCACCACAAACAGATCCTCTATCTCAAAGCAGCTGTTGTCCGCGGTAAAGTTTTCCACCTCGCGCCGAGACGGCTTGTCGAGCAGACATACGATCCTGAGCGAGCGCGGGTCATGCCGCAGAAACATTTCCTTTACCTTTGAGAGCGTCCGCGCCGTGTCGATAATATCCTCGACGATCACCACGTCGCGCCCCTCTATGTCTGGGATCTCACGCTCGTCGGCGTTTACGCCGCCGCTTGAATCTGTCCCGACGTAGCTTGACGTTCGGAAAAACCCGACCTCGAGCGGACATTTCACCGCGCGTATCAGATCGGAAAAGAACACGACCGCTCCTTTTAAAATGCAGACGAACAACGGATTTTTACCGCCGTATTCCTTTGTAAGTTCACCTCCGAGCAGCGCGACTTTTTCCTTGATCTGCTCCTCGGTGAACAAAATTTTCTCTATTTTTTCGGGAATACACATTATGTTATCCTCTCATATATTTTTCATTATATCATATAATTCACAAAAAAGCAATTGATTTTCGTGAATTTCTGCTGAAATTTTCGGGATATTTTCCAATTACTTCCTTTTTTCATTGAAACGGCTGTAATGCTGCTCGATCTTTTCAACAAAGCACACACCCTTGCGGATCGTGAAAAAACGATCCTTACAGGGATTGTATCGTGCCGAACGCTTTGGCAGCAGCTCCGCAGCCGTGTTTATCCGCAGCGACGACGGCTCTATACCGCCATCCGCAAGAATTTTCCTTACCACGCGCGAACGTATCGGTCGCGGAAGCTTCGCAAGCTCCGCGGCGTTGTAGCCGCGCCCCGTGCGGTTCTCGGCGAGCGCCTTTTCCGCAAGCTCCTCAAGGAACGCGTTGTCCTCGCGGAGGTTCCTGGTCATTCTGCCGAGCGTTTCAATCGCCGAGGGATTTATATCCAGTATCTCCATGAGCACCCTGCGGCGTATTTTATTGCGCGTGTACTCCTCCGAGAGATTGGTGCGGTCGGTGACGAAATTCTGTCCGCACTCGAAGAGAAACTCCTCGACCTCCGCTCTCGTGCAGTATATCAACGGTCTCACCACGCGGAACTCTCCGAGCCCCCGCACTGGAGGAATACCGCATAAGCCCGCCAGTCCAGTGCCGCGCGTCATATTTATCAGCACTGTCTCCGCATTGTCGTTGGCTGTGTGAGCCGTCGCAAGTACGGCATTGCCGCCGAAAGCGTTCAGCGCATCGCGGAAGAAATCATACCTTACACGACGCGCCGTCTCTTCAAGGCTCTCATGCTTTTCGGCAAGCTCCGTGACCGCGATCCTCCGCGAATAGAGCGGCACTCCCAACCTTGCGCACAGTTCTCCGCAGAAGCGCTGATCACGATCGCTCTCCTCACCGCGAAGCCCGTGGTTAAGATGACACGCCGAAAGCGCGAAGCCGCGCTCCGCGGACAGCTCCCTGAGCGCCAGCAGCAGCGAAACGCTGTCCGCGCCTCCCGAAAGCGCCGCGCAGACAGCCGCTCCGCCGAACATTCCGTAGTCGGCGTCGGCACGTTTTACCTTTTCGATAAACTCCGTCATAGCTTTCAACCGTTATCCTGATTTTGATGCGAATACTTGACCTCGACGTTCGTAAACTTGGTGTACTCTCCCTGCCAGCCGAGGTATACGGGTCCCGTCTCACCGTGTCGATTTTTCGCGACAATACATTCGCATATGTTCTGATTTGGGTCGGTCTTATCGTAATATGAATTTCTGTAAAGAAACATTACGATATCCGCATCCTGCTCTATAGAACCCGAATCACGCAGATCGCTCAGCAGTGGTCGCTTATCGGGTCTCTGCTCGGGACCTCTGGCAAGCTGCGACAGTGCGATAACGGGAACGTTAAGCTCTTTAGCCATTATTTTCAGATTGCGCGTTATCTCCGATATCTCGGCAACGCGGTTTCCGTGGAAGTTGTTCACGCTCGTCATCAGCTGCAAATAGTCGATAATGACCACGCCGAGGTTCTTCATACGGCGCAGCTTGGACTTGATATTCGTCACGTTGCACCCCGGAGTGTCGTCGATGTATATCTCCAGATGCTGGAGCACGTCGGCGGCGACCATTACGTTGTTTAACTGCTCGGGAGTGGAGCGCCCCGTTTTCATAACGTCGGACGGCAGCAGCGCCTCGGAGCACATCATTCTCGACACGATCTGCTCCTTGCTCATTTCAAGGCTGAACACACATACCTGCTTGTCGCGGAAACGCTTGGAAACGTTGGTCGCAATATTCATGGCAAATGAAGTTTTACCCATACCGGGACGCGCCGCGAGGATTATCAGATCAGACTTGTTAAGCCCGAAAATACGCTTGTCAAGCTCTGTAAATCCCGTCGAAATCCCCGTCATAACGGGCTGACCGCCGTTCTCACGCGACGCCTTGACCAGATCGCTGAACGCGCGAACCCTGTCGTACACCACGCCCACAATATGCGTAAGACTGCTGCTTTGCGTGCCCGAACGGATATCGAATATCTTCTGCTCAGCGAAATCCACTATCGCGTCCGCGGTATCGGCGGAGTTGTTCGCCGCATCGATTATCTCCTTAGAGGCAAAAATAAGGCTCCTCAACAGATACTTCTCCGTCACGATCTCCGCGTACTTTTTTATCGAGGAAACGCTCGGGCAATGCTCAAGTGCCTCCATAAGGAACGCCCTCGCCTCGGTCGCCTGCTCAAACACGCCGTGTCTTACGCACATATCACCGACCGTCAGCACGTCTATTTTTTCATTGCTCATATAGAGCTGCGTCATAAGCGCGTATATCTCGCGGCAGCGGTCGATATAGAAATGCTCGGGGCGAAGCGTTTCTATGACCTCGCCCAACATATCTTTAGAGCCGACGACCGCTCCGATGACCGCCTCCTCCGCCGTCGGATCGAACGGAAGATTTATCCCTGTGAGATCGTATTCCGCCATTTCTCCGTCAGCCCTCGTCTTTTACGCTAACCGTAAACTTCGCGGTGACTCCCGCGTAAAGTCTCGCCTCTGCGGAATAGTCGCCGAAGCCCTCTATCTTCATCGCGATGCTGATCTTCTTTTTATCCACGTCCAGACCCAGCGACTGCTTTATCGCCGCCGAGACCTCCTTGGAGGTGACCGTGCCGAACAGTCTGCCGTTCTGACCCGCCTTAGCCTTTACGACAACGCTCTTACCCTCGAGCTTGCCCGCGATATCCTTGGCGTTTGCGATATCAACGTCGATCTTATGCTGAGCGCTGTCCTTCTGACCCTGTAACAAATTCAGATTTTTCGCGTTAGCCTCCTGCGCCAACCCCTTCTTTATCAAGCAGTTAATCGCGTAACCGTCCTTTACCTCGTGGATCTCGCCCTTTTTGCCCGTGCCCTTAACGTCCTCTAACAATATAACCTTCATTTTGACCTCCTGATATAAAAGAAAATTTCCGCACCGATATTTTACTTTAACGTTTAATCTTTATCCTTCGGCGCGTTGGTGAAATACTCGTCGATAGCTCCGTGAAGCCTGTCTATCGTCTCGTCAACGGTGATATCGTACAGCTGAGCGCCCGCCATTGACTGATGTCCGCCGCCGTCGTCTATCTTGTTGCCAAGACTTTCCATGATCACCTGCACATTCACCTTGCCAAGAGAACGCGCGCTTATGCTCCAGCCGTTCTCTATCGGGTACACTGTAAACGACGCGTCAACGTTGCGTATATACAGCATTTCGTCCGCCGCCTGCGAGCAAAGAACCCGTATGCCCTCGAAAGACTCCTCCACTACCGATACAGCACACCGTGCCCTGTATATCTTCGCCGAGGATATTATCTGCGACTTGCGCGTCTTGTTCTCGATAGTCGTATCGAACAGCTTTTTCACCGCGATCGTGTCCGCGCCGAGCTTCTTTAAATACGCCGCAGCCTCGAACGTCGAAACGCCCGACCTCATCACGAAATCCTTCGTATCCAACGCGATACCCGCCAGCAGAGCCTCCGCCTCCAGCGGCTTTATCAGCACGTCGCTGCTGAAGTACTGTATAAGCTCCGTCACAAGCTCCGACGCCGACGACGCGTTGCTCTCGTGACACCTAACCGCAAACTCCGTGATAGCTCCCGCGCTCAGCCTGTGGTGGTCTATGATTACCACGCGGTTCTTCTGCGCAAGCTCAAACAACTCCGCGTCCTCCAGCTTCTTGGTGATATGCGTATCGACGATTATCAGCACCGATTTCGGCGTTATCCACTGTCTTGCCTCCTCGGGCTCGATAACCACGGGCGTATCATAGTCAACAAATCTGTCGAACAGCGCCTTTGCGTTAGTCCGCGAGCTGTCTCTGAACCTCGCGACCGTATACGCGGGAATTCCCAGCCGCCGTATCGCGCAGGTGAGACCTATCGCCGAGCCCGCGCTGTCGAAATCACCGAAGCTGTGCCCCATTATGTACACAGTATCCGCGGTGCTTATAAGGCTCTTTATCTCCTCCGCCGCAAGGCGTATCTTTACCTTTCCCGTGCGCTCCTTACCGGGAGAGATCGCGCCGAACGCGTTAAAGCCGTTGGACGTTTTCACCAGCGCCTGATCGCCGCCGCGCTCAAGCGCTTTGTCCAGCATCTCGCTCGCGAAGCGCTCGCCCTCGGCAAGCGACGAAGCCGTCGCGCCCACGCCTATCGACAGAGTAACTACCGCCCTGTCGCGCACTATTATCTCATGCGCCTTGTTTATCAGCGCCATTTTGTCCTTTATCATCTGATCGAGGTATTGCTGCTCAAGAACTATCAGGAATTTGTCGCCCGTCATCTTCTTCAGCACCGCCTTTTTCTCGGCGAAGTACTCCTCTATCAGCCTGTCGACCTGTATCGTGACGTACGCGCGTTCGCTCTCCTTTGCGCCCGAAAGCAGTTCCTCGTAGTTGTCGACCATTACGATCATAACAACGGGCTTTGACATCTCGTGCGATATCTGAAGTCTTCTGAGATCGGTGATATCTCGGAAGATCAGCATCGTGATTCGTTCCTTGACCGCGGCGGCGCCGTCGTCACCGCCTCCGAAGATAACGGGCTTTCCCGCAATTCTGCTGTCCACCACGAAATCGTGCGCTACAGAGTACACGCGGAAGTGGTTTTCCTCGTAACCTATCTCCCTGCCGTCCGAGCCGAAAAGCTCAAGCGGCACATCCGTTACCTTATTTATTGAGCTTTCGTCCTCGCTCGGAGTGAAAAATGTTTCGTTAAAGCAATCGTTGCTCCATATAACGCTCAGTTCCTCGTCGACTATGCATATCGGCAGCGGAAAAGCTATCAGCGCCATTGAATCCGTATCGCGTATCTCCTCTGAAAGCTGCTCGAAATACCAGTACTCGCTCTGCCGTATCTGCAAAAGCTTTCCGAGAGCCAGCCCCGAAACGCCCAGCAATATCGGCAGCGACACCCAGAACATCAGCGGCTCGTGACGGAACACATATACGTCGATAACTATCAGCACTATTATCAGCGTACCGACAGCCGCCAACAGGACATTGCTCTTGTAAAAATTCTTCATGGCGTTATAATCATATCTCCATAATGATCGGCAGTATCATCGGACTGCGCTTGGTCTCCTTGTAGATAAACTCCGAGAGCGCGTCACGCATAGCCGATTTGATATTGCCCCACTCGCGGACGTTTCGCTCCTGTAAATTCTCCATTACCTGCGCCATAAGCTGCTTCGCCTCGTCGAGCAACTCCTCGCTCTCGCGGACGTACACAAATCCCCTTGACACTATATCGGGACCCGCAACGACCCTGCCCGTCTCGCGGTTCATCGTCGCTACGATTATCATTACGCCGTCCTCGGCAAGGTGCTTTCTGTCGCGCAGCACCACGCTGCCGACGTCGCCGACTCCGAATCCGTCTACCATGACCTTGCCGCTCGGCACCGTGCCCGTGAGCTTCATCTCAACGCCGTCTGTCTCAAGAACGTCGCCGAGATCGGCTATAAACGTATTCTCCTCGGGAATTCCCATTCCCGTCGCAAGCTGAACGTGCTTCTTCATATGCTTGTACTCACCGTGAATAGGCACGAAGAACTTCGGCTTGGTGAGCGAGATCATCATTTTCAGCTCCTCCTGACACGCATGACCCGAAACATGGACCTCGTACATACTCTCGTA
The DNA here is from genome assembly GCA_947389015.1 of uncultured Clostridia bacterium. GTDB lineage: Bacteria > Bacillota > Clostridia > Oscillospirales > Ruminococcaceae > CAG-115. The sequence goes on from CANDVA010000013.1 coordinate 74,934, forward strand.
TATGACCTCCGCACCCTGCTTCATAAGCTCGTTGACCACCTTGGTCACCAGCTTTTCGTTGCCCGGAATGGGGTTAGCAGAGATAATTATAAAATCGTTCGGCGTTATGGTCACCTGTCTGTGGTCGCCGCTCGACATTCTCGACAGCGCCGACAGCGGCTCGCCCTGCGAACCCGTGGTCGCTATTACAAGCTCCGACGGATCGTATCTGTTTACGTCCTCGATATCTATCATTGTGCCGTCGGGAACCTTTATATAATTCAACTCGACCGCCTTTGAGATAACATTCGTCATGCTCCTGCCCGAAACGGCGACGCGCCGCCCGTGCTTTACCGCTTCGTCGATTATCTGCTGGATCCTGTGTATATTACTTGAAAATGTAGCGATTATAATGCGCTTTCCCTCGGCTCTCGCAAACAAGCCCTTAAAGCTCTCGCCGACCGAGCGCTCGGATTTTGTGTAGCCGGGGCGTTCCACGTTCGTGCTTTCGCTCATCAAAGCAAGCACGCCGCGGTTTCCCAGCTCGCCGAACCTCGCCAGATCAATAATTCCGCCCTCTATCGGCGTATAATCCACCTTGAAGTCGCCCGTATGCACGATAACTCCCGCGGGAGTGTGGATAGCGAGCGCGCAGCTGTCGGGTATCGAGTGGTTGACACGTATAAACTCGACGGACATACACCCCATGCGCACGTTCTGACGCGGCTCTACGACGTTCAGCAACGCCTGCGACAGCAATCCGTGCTCCTTGAGCTTACCCTCGACAAGACCGAGAGTAAGCCGCGTGCCGTAGATAGGCACGTTTATTTTCTTGAGCAGATACGGCAGCGCTCCGATATGATCCTCATGCCCGTGCGTGATAACGATACCGCGAAAATGATCCTTGTTCTTTTCGAGATATGTGAAATCGGGAACGACCAGATCAACGCCGAGCATTTCCTCGTCGGGAAATGCCAGACCGCAGTCCACGATAAACATATCGTTCGAGCACTCGTATACATACAAATTTTTTCCGATCTCGTTCAGTCCGCCAAGCGCCATAAACCTTACGGGCGTGCTCCTGCTCTCGCGAGGCTTTTTCTCCGCGGGACGCGGGTGCGGATTCGCGCGACCCAGCACGGGAGTTTTCGTCGCGGCAAGCGTTCTGTTGTTAGTCAGCACGGGAGTTCCAGGCTGTTTGTATTTTTTCGGGGACGCGGCGGGTGTCGCGCTCCGAAACGCCTTTTTAGGGGCAGTCTTCGGTGCAGGAGCCGTCACTGCCTTTGCGCCCGATCTGCTCTGCTTTTTCGAGATGTTCTCCGTTTCCGTCAATAATTTGTTATTTGACAATAATCCCATAAATGTTCCTTTCTCTTTATGCAAAATTCACAAAAAAATCCCCGAATTTCGCATAGTTACCCTAAATAATTTATTTTTGCGTCAAAACGAGTTAAATCAAATTGCGGCATTGGTAAAGAATTATTCGGCAAAAAACGGGTCAAATCGCCTTTTAGTTCAAGATCTTGCGCAATTTCCATGTACAGCCATAAAAATGCATATGTATTTTTGGCAGCATTTTACAATACCCAAAGCTCATAACGTCCGTGTTTCGGGTTTAAAATAATGTTGACATACTTTTTTGACGACAATTTATTATATACAAAGAGGCGCAGCCTCAAAATTCCAATAAATCCCGTTAACTTTTCCACTTTCGGGAAAATACATATCTATTATTATACCGCTTTTTCGAGAAAATGTCAAGGGGTTTATTTCCGTAAATCCTCAAAGCGGTTATTTTGCGTTGAAACAGCCGAATATTGGCGGCAAAACTTAAAATATCAGTCCGATATTTCCTTTTATATCGGACTGCAATTCTGCAAAAAATACACCCGTGACCTTCCGCGGCGAGATCTTTCCGCGCGGTCCAACTACAAACGAAAGGCAGTCAACATAAGATGATACGAAAACAATTCAAGATATTTTCGGGAACTGCGGCGGCGCTTACAGCGGTTTTTATTGCGGTTTTCGGCTATTTCTACGCCGCTCTTCCCTGTGATATAAACGTTGATACGAGCGCGGGCTTTTCGGGAGGCAGCTTCTCCCCCGTCGTTCTGCGGCAGACCGCCGAGGGCGTCTCCTATTACCTTGGCGAGCTGCGGATCAAGACCGCCGAGGTATCCGAAAAGCCTCGCCGCTCGGTCATTCCCTGCGGCACGCCGTTCGGCATAAAGGTCAAGTCGGACGGCGTTATGGTGATAGAGGTCGCCGAGAAGTCACCCGCCGACAAATCGGGAATCAAGCCCGGCGACGTGATAGTCTCCGTGAACGGACGCGAGGTGTTCACAAACTCAGAGATAGGCGAAGCCGTTCAGCTCTCCGCCAAATGTACCGATATAGTACTTCGCAGAAACGGCGGAGATATCTCCGTAAAGCTTGTCCCCGAGAAAAACGGCGGTACTCTGAAAATAGGCGCGTGGGTGCGTGACAGCGCCGCGGGTATCGGCACACTGACGTTCCTCGACCCCGAAACGATGGTATTCGGCGGTCTCGGTCACGCGGTAAACGACGTGACCACCGGCGGCGCGGTTCCGCTCAGGTCGGGAGAGATCACCACGGCGGAGATCTACGACGTCGTCAAGGGCAAGGAGGGCAGCGCGGGCGAGCTGTGCGGCACGATACTGCCAAATTCCGACATCGGCGAGCTTTCGGGCAACACTCCCGCGGGAGTGTTCGGAAGACTTTCCGCCCCGGTTGAGGGCGAAACAGTTCCCGTAGCGTTCCGTCAGGAAGTCAATACGGGCGCGGCGACTATTCTCGCTACCATCGACGGCGGCGCTCCGCGCGAATATTCCATTGAAATAGAGCGCATTAACCTGCTCGACCTTAATGGTTCAAAAGGAATGGTCATAAAAATTACTGATAACGGGCTTCTGAAAAAGACGGGCGGCATAGTCCGAGGAATGAGCGGCAGTCCGATATTGCAGAACGGCATGCTCGTAGGCGCGGTGACGCATGTCCTTGTAAGCGATCCGACACGCGGCTACGCCGTATTCGCCGAGAGTATGCTTGACAACTGCGAAATGTCAGTTATCGACTAAGACCCTCACATCGAACGCGGAGTTTACGCGGCAGACCTCCGCGCGGCAGTTTTGCGGCAGTTCGCCCGATATCATGCGTCTTGACAGCATATCCTCAATATCGGCGGTGATCTTTCGGCGGAGCGGGCGCGCGCCCATTCCGTCCTCGCGGACGCTCTCACAAAGGTGCTTTGCCACGCTGCCGTCGAACGTCAGCTCTATGCCGCGCGAACGCGCTCTCTGCGATACTCTTTCCAGCATTTTCGCGCAGATCTCCTCCATGCTTTCGGAGGTCAGGCGCTCGAATACGATCACATTATCTATACGGTTTATAAGCTCGGGGCGGAACTGTCGGTTCAGCGCTCCGAGCACGTCCGCGCTTCCGCCCTTTTCGCTGCCGAATCCGAGGTGATTGCGCTTCAGCTCCTCCGCGCCGATATTGCCCGTGAGGATTATAATGGTGTTCTTGAAATCGGCGACCCTTCCGTCCGACGCGGTCAGCTTGCCGTCCTCGAGAATTTGCAGGAGTATGCTCAGCACGTCGCCGTGAGCCTTTTCCACCTCGTCAAACAACACCACCGAATAAGGGCGCGAGCGCACCTCCTTTATCAGTCTGCCCTCCTCGCCGTAGCCCACATATCCGGGAGGGGAGCCTATCAGCTTGCTTACCGAGTGGCGCTCCATAAACTCGGACATATCGAAACGTATCAGCCGCCGCGCGTCGCCGAAAACTCCCTCGGCGAGCGCCCTCGAAAGCTCTGTCTTGCCCACTCCCGTCTGCCCGAGGAACAGGAACGAGCCGATAGGGCGCTCGGGGTCTTTAAGTCCGGCGCGTCCGCGGCGGACGGCGTTAGCGACGAGAGAGACCGCCTTTTCCTGCCCGATAACGCGCCGTCTGAGCAGGCTCTCGAGATTGGACAGACGCTCGCTTTCATCCTCGGAAAGCCGCGCGGCGGGTATCCCCGTTATCGCCGAGACCGCCTTGGCAACGTCCTCCGCCCCCACTATAACGCGTTCGCGCTTGGATACCCCGCCGAACAGCTTCTGCTTGACCGAAAGACGCTCGGTGCGCGCTCTCGCCGCGGCTTCATCAATAAGGTCTATAGCCTTGTCGGGAAGCCGCCTGTCGTTAAGATACCGCTCGGAGAGCTTGACCGCCGCCTTTATCGCCTCGTCGGTTATGACAGCACGGTGATGCTCCTCAAGACGAGGGCGCAGTCCATTAAGGATATTGACTGCGGCGGTCTCGTCGGGCTGTTCAACGCAGATAGGCTGAAAGCGGCGCTCCAATGCGCTGTCTTTCTCAATAAAACGGCGGTATTCGTCGGTGGTGGTCGCTCCGATAAGGCATATCTTTCCGCGGGCGAGCAGCGGCTTTAATATGCTTGCCGCGTCGATAGCACCCTCCGCCGCACCGGTACCGACTATCATATGAATTTCGTCAATGAAAAGTATCACGCTAGGATTTGCCATTGCCTCGTCGAGCACGCCCTTTAAGCGCTCCTCGAAGTCGCCGCGGTACTTAGCGCCCGCAAGCATTGCCGAAAGGTCAAGAGCGAACACCCGCTTTTCGGCAAGCTCGGGCGGCACCGTTCCGTTGGCGATACGCTGTGAAAAGCCCTCGGCGACGGCGGTTTTTCCCACTCCCGCGTCGCCGATAAGGCAGGGATTGTTTTTGCTGCGGCGAAGGAGTATCTGCACCATACGCTCGGTCTCGGTATCGCGGCCGATAACGGGATCGAGCTTTCCCTCACGCGCCTCGGCGGTCAGCTCCCTGCCGTACTTCGTCAACATCGGGAATTCGTTTCGGACGTTCTCGGGCTTTTTCGCGGTGCGCTCGTGCTTTTTGGGCGGATCGTCAAAGCAGGGGCTGTCGTAATTTCTCGCGGAGACGTTGGTATAGAGCCTTGATACGGTATCGGAGCTTTGCTCGGCGAGAATGGCATAGGCGGTGCAGTCGCGGTCGGTAAGGAGCGCGAGCAGTATATGTTCCGTGCCGACATACTTATCGTTCTTTGAGACCGCATAGGAACGCGCGTTCATAAGCAGCTTTTTAAGCCGCGGCGAGAAATCCTTTTCATGCAATTCAACGCTTTGACCTATGCCCACTCTGTCCTTGAGCTGAAGTATCAGGTCGCGGAAACGTATCTGCTGACGCGCGAGAAGCACTCCCGCTGCGCTCTCGGAGTTCTTAGCGAGCGCGCAGAGCAGGTGTTCGCTGCCGATATAGGTGTGACCCATCTGTCCCGCGATGGTCATTGCGCTCCCGAGAGCCTCGGCCGCCTCGCCCGAGAACCCCGGTGTATTGTTTTGGTTTGCCATTTTTACTACCCCCACTAGTTAATTTTGTATTTTTATTATGGGAATATTTGGGGGAATTATTCGAGGGTAAAGAAAAAGGCGCGGAGAGCGCCTGAATATATTAAAATTAGAATTTATGTTAGCAAGGCGTTGCTGTTGTTTTATTTTTGATATGGCGAGATTT
>CANDVA010000014.1 GCA_947389015.1 uncultured Clostridia bacterium
AACTTGCTAAAATTCTTTGCGTAAATTGTGTCAAGTGATATTGACAAAATCAAAATCGGACGAGGCGAAGGAATTTTTACGGGAATTTCTCTCGGAAAATTCCAAACCGCAAACCGATGTAATGAACACAGCAAAAGCGCTCGGAATTGCCAAGAGAACGCTTGATAAAGCTAAAGCGGAACTCGGAATAAAATCTAGCAAGGTGCAAAATCAGTGGTTCTGGAAATTGTAAGATTGCAAGGATGTCAAGATTTTCAGAGCCTAGGAAAAACAATATTGCAGAGCAAGGTTGCATTGATTTTTAGCTGCAAGGTTGTGCGGTCAAGATTGCGTTTCCCAGAGCCTAAAAAATCCAGCAATGTTGCAACGTTGAACTGATTTCGCTGCAAGCGGGGGAGTGCAGAGGGGCGGTAGCCCCTTTGCCGCAAAGACTTTTGATACGAAATGAGGAACGAGTGAAGTGTCAAAAGTAACTTTGCGTTGTTACCGTCACAACGGAGGTGATTTATTGAAAAAGACCATTAGCATACGCATTGGAAAAGGAAGCATTTCCCATAACAACAGGAAGTTTGTCGCGAAGAATGTTGACGAAAAACGTGTTAATGACAACATAACGCTTTGCAACGTTGACCTCAAGAAAACCTATGATGAACTGTTCGGAGCGGCACTCGCGGAATACAATGCCAAGCAGAAAAGAAAAGACCGCCGTATTGAGAACTACCTTGAACACATCGAAAACGGCAAGCAGGAGAAGCCGTTCTATGAGCTTATTTTTCAGATCGGCAACAAGGACGATACTCCCTGCGGCTCGGAAGACGCGGCGGTGGCTGTTGATATCCTACGGGAATACTATACCGATTTTTTGGAACGAAATCCGCACATCAGAGTGTTTAACGCAGTGATACATCTTGATGAAGCTACTCCGCACTTACACGTTGATTTTGTTCCGTTCGCAACAGAGCAGAGCCGAGGACTGTCTACCCGTAACTCTTTAAGCAAGGCTTTGGAACAACAGGGCTTTTCTGCAAAGACCACCCTTGAAACTCCCGCCAAGCAATGGACGGATTTCGAGAAACAACGGCTTGCCGAAGTTATGCTCAAGCGCGGAATTGAGTGGGAGCAGCTCGGAACGCATAACGAACACCTCTCCGTCCTTGACTTTAAGAAACAGGAACGTGAGAAAGAGGTTAGGCAGCTTGACAGTGAAATCGGCAGCAAAGAACTGATACTTGAATGGCGAAAACAGGCGGTTCTTGACACCGAAGATACTCTTGATAAGCTCGGCACGGAGTTACGGGAGAAAAGTGCCGAGGTTGAACAGCTTGACAGCGCGATCTCCGAAAAGCAAAGCGCTCTCACTAAAACAGATACCGTTCTTGCCAAAAAGCAAGCTATCCTAAACGAGAGCGCACATAAGGTGTTCAAAATTGACTATATTGACAACATCGAAACGGGTAAAACGGTTTTCGGCGGCAAGGTTACAGTGGCTCGTGATGATTATGACAGGCTGACAAATCTTGCGAAAAAACAGATCGCTGCCGAGAGCAAAGAGGGCGAGCTTACTGCGGAGAATGCCAGTCTGAAAGAAAAGAACGCCACACTCGCCGCCGAGAATGATAAGCTGCAAGATGAGGTGCGGTCGGCAAAGTCGCTGCGGAGTTCTCTTTCAGCCTTGCAAAAAGAGTTGGACGGTTGGAAACAGCGATACAAAAAAATCATGGAGTTTATAGAAAGTCTGGGGCTGAAAGAAAAATTAGAGCGTTTTTTGATTCCTAAAAATATAGGTGTAAACAAGCGGCGCTAAATCACCACTGAAATTTTAGAAAACATTACAACCAGTGCCCGCCAATTAACATATCGTTTATGAATATCTAGGTGATATATTAAATATAATACCAATAAAAGCTTGTCAATTTAACATTACGGATTAAGAAAAATTTTAACACGGTGTTGGTGTAACTTTATTTTGTGTGAATAGGCAAGATTTTATTGCTAGAGTAACAGCAATAGGGGGAAATATGAAAAAAACAATATCCCAAAATATGATTGAAATTTTAACCTTAAATGGACAAAAAAGTGTGTGGTACGGCGACATAAAAGTGATAGAAGAATGCGCTAATAAATCAAATATTCAAAAAGGGCACCCTCAAAAAACCATACAGTGTGTGTTAAACGCACTTGAATATTCAAAGTATTTTGAAAAAAGTTATATTATTTCCGATCACACCGGTAAAAAAAGGAAGTATAGATGCTTTACAATTAAATCATGAACTATTCTTGCTCAAGTTTATCGAATATTTCAATTAGTGGCTGTGCTTGCTTATTTGCTTCAATGTATTCGCTATAAGCCTTAAAGGCGTTTTGAATTAATTCCTTGTAATAAACTATCCGAGCATTCAACGGCTTAATGATATCATCAACCATGTTTCTGTTATCCAAGCTATCATCATTATCAATCGGACGTCCCACAATAAAAAGTATTTCGAATGCAGAATTATTTCGGCTTGATTCATAAAGCACCTTTTGCAATGCACTGTGATACTTTTTAACCTGTTTAACAACTTCTTCAGTTTTAATAATTCTACCTGCACGCTTCAACTCAATTACTATATGTTTTCCCGCGCTTTGTCTATAGCCCAAGTCCAAACGCGCAGATTTTTCTTCAGGTGTTAATGAGTCAATTTCGTGCTGCAGTGCCTTTTCAACTATAGTTTCCATATATTCCGTATTCTCTACTCTCTCCCAGGAAGGGTCAAGTAGCCAAAGATGATTGAAAAGATGTTCCTGCACAACTTTCTCAAGTGCATTTGTTTCTGTAATGTTTTGAAATTTTTTTACGACCTCCATTCTTTCTTTTATGATTTGATAGTAGAGAGTAGCCTCAATCTCATCCAATCCCGTAAAAACGTCTTTAAATATCTCAAAATTTTTTGCATCAATGCTGTCAATAGCACTTAAATGCCGAGTATACTTAAATTTTTCAAACGCCAATATACTGTATTTGAGTATTTCACGTTTTTTGTCATCGTCCGCAATAATCTGGTTTACTTTTCCAAACATCTTCCTGGCATATTGTTTATCATCCCCCTTTAAACCACAAATCCATGTATCAATTACGGGAAGTAACTCCACGGCTTTCTGTTCGCCTGTTTTATTTCTGAGTTCGGTCCACCTTCCCTCTATATACTTTAATTGATTGTATACAAAATCTCTTAGTGCTGTAAATCTTTCGTCATCGTGTCTGTATTCTTGACGATTACTGGTTGCCATATCATCCATATCATCATCGTCAAAAAAATCTGCATTGATCTCTCCTATTAAATATTTTGAATACAATCCGCCCTCGGAGTATTCGCCAAGAATATCTTCCTGACCAAGCTTTCCTCTGACTAAAATAATAATTTTGTTTAAGTTGTCGTCACCTTCCTTTAAATCGCCGGACGAATTTACCGATCCAATCCACCCGGATATCCTGTAATTTTTTGCATCGCATGAGACAATGTTATCTAGCGATTCAACATGAACAACATTATTACAATAATCAGAGTATTTCTTGCTTTCCTTACCAAAATACCAGATATAAGTCAACTTATTGAAATAGTCCCTATCTTGAATAGTAACAGTTTCACCATTTACACGGACAGTAAAGTTGAACTCATCTCCGATTATCCCAAAACGTCTGGCAACTCTTTTCTTAATATACGTTTCTGTTAATGTTGAGGTATTCTTTTTCAAATTTTTTAGAATAATCTTTGTTCCTGTTTCTTTTAGTTCATTTTCGGTAGTATCAATTGGCTCGGGATTATATGATTTGGACATATTAGAATTATCATCCTTTATGGCAGTTTCAATTTTCTTGCTATCCATTCTAAACGCATTTATTTCGTACTCTCCACTCTTTTTTTGCTTTCTGGAGATTACATCTATCTCTTGGGCGATAGAGAACATAGAGAGCTTTCCTATTCCCTTTCTCCCCATATACCTGCGCTTATATTTAGGAGACTCTAACGATTCTTCCCTCTTTCTGTGACCTACATATAAGAATTTGTTGTTTATATCATAAATATCCATGCCGCAACCGTTATCTTCAATAATGATTTTATCCTTATCTATAGTAATATCGACTTGATTCGCATCAGCGTCCCAAGAGTTTGCAACAATTTCTGACAAAACTGCCGGAATATTACTGTATAGATTTATTCCAAGGTGGTTAAGAACATTTAAACTTAATGACATCGTGTACTTTTCACTCATGATTAATTCCCTCCTAATTCTATGCCGTGTTCTAACAAATGATTAACAATGGAAATGCCGATTATTTCTCCCAAACGTACCGGAACAGCGTTTCCAATGTGCCTAGCTATATCACTCATAACTGTCGGATGATCAGGATCAATAAAATCATACCAATCAGGAAAAGTTTGCAGTAATGCCCCTTCCCTCAATGATAATGCCCTATCTTGTTCGGGATGCCCATATCTTCCTGTTCCATAATTATAGAACTGAGTTGTTATTGTTGGACCAATCTGTTGCCATGTCATTCTGCCATAAACGGAACTGTATGTTTGCCCGGTTTCTCGTTTGTGACATTCACACCTCAATCTCTCCGGCCAATCTCTCCAAGTCCCTCCGGGAACAGAATGTTGAATTCTCTCCAGATTGATCTCGGATAAACCGGCTGCTCGGTGTAGTGGATCATTCGGATCTGCTTCTCCCGCTGCAATCGGCGGAAGGTCACCGATAAAATCTTCAACATGAATGTTATTTCTATCATGTGTTGGCTCAATGATATTTATATTACCCAAAATTGAGCCGACCAGTACAAACCTTCTGCGGGTTTGCGGAATACCATAATCCGGACAATAGATAACTCTGTAATCCAAATGATATCTATTTTCAGTAAGTATTTCCAGAAATTCATCAAAAACATTCGTTTCTTGGATTTGCGGAACATTTTCCATAGAAACAATCGTTGGTTGTACTTCTTCAATTAGCCTGCCATACTGTAAAAGCAGATTGTATTTTTCATCGTTGTGATTCCTGTCACCCAATTTAAATCGCATTTGTGAAAAAGGTTGACAAGGTGCACAGCCAACTAAAATTCTTGTTGCATCATCGTCATATAGATCAACGATTTCCTCGCCATTTACCTCGCGAATATTTTGAAGGTGATATTCGACTTCATTGTTGTGTTCATATGTGTATTGACACGTGGGATCAATATCAAAACCCGCGATCACGTTTAAACCCGAGTTAATAAGCCCCCGAGTTAATCCTCCTATACCACAAAACAAGTCAACAATCTGTGCTGGCATTATGATACCTACTTTCTTTCAGTAAAAAAATTATTTTACAAATCTTATTTGAACATTCAACTTAAGCTTTTGCCACCCGTTTTCCTCATATATTTTCCCAAAGCCGTGCTTGCTTTGGCTCGGCGTATCAAAACGGGTATTATCAAACATATAGTTCATAAAAGCATTGTGATTATAAATGTGATAGCAGACTACATCTCCGTCATCCTTGACAATAATATATCCGCCGGTAGCTTCGTAATCTCCTGTCCAAAGTGTGTTTGGAACCATTCCCAAAGCAATGTTGGTCAGCAGATTTTTAAGCTTATGCTTAAGATATACACTGTTATCAAGCATATTAACTATTCCGCTTTTTGCAGCTATCTCGGTTAAGTCGAAAATTGTGTTCGCTTTCCCCTCGTAATACGCCTTAATCATATGGGCAAAAACTTCTGTCATTTCGGATGTTACCATTTTCAGATTAAAGTCAAAGATGTTATTGTCCGTACTGTCAAATTCAATATCCGCACCCAGCGAGTGTAAATATTCAAATTTCTGCTTAAATAATCTAAAGCTGTTGAACTTTGTAATTTCATCGGCTGAAAGCATGTGTCCTGTAATATAATAAGTAAAATTTGTAGCACCCGACGCATTAAATAACGTGGAAGGACTTCCGAGCTGTGATTTAATGCTAAACCCAAAGGTATCATCACGTCCGGACATAATATCATGTACCATTAAATGGATATCAGCTTTATCCTGCGATTTAGCTTTTAACGACTTGCACTTAATGGATTCGGCAAAGCTCCATACTTCCGGTAATTCGAAAGAGCCATCGGAATCTTTCTTTTTACGTTTTTGATTTTCTATTTCTTGTTTCATTCCCAGAAGCAGCTTATCAGTTTGCTCAATGAAACTGCGGATTGGAATTGAACATATTACATCTCCGGTTTCGGCATTAATGACCTTAACATCAATATCACGACTGTATTCAAGTTTTGAATCCTTTTCCGAACGTAAAACCTTTAATACATCATAGTAGATTGTGGGAATTTTATTCGTGTTCGCATCTGCTGCATATAACTTCCCGTCTGCCAAAAGCTTAAAAAGTGTGTAAAGTTCGCTCCACTCACCAATGTTTCCGGTCATTACTTACTCTCCTTTTCAAAATTCCGAATTGATTGATCCAATACGGACAATTGTTTCTTCATGAACTTTGCCATAACCTCCACCGCCGGTATAGTCACGGCATTTCCGAATTGCTTGTACCGAGACCCGTCCGCAAGACCTTCCGGAAAAGAAAACAAATCCTTTCCCGTTTTCTCATCAATAAACGCATAATTGATAAAGCCTTGCAGCTTTCCCCATTCACGTGGGGTCATAGCACGTATTCCTCTGTCATTAAGGGGAGTCTGCTTTGACGGAACGTTTTTTCCCGCTACGCCCTTTTTGGGGTCAATAACGAGATTTCGTTCCTTACCTGAGCCCCCAGTTGCCAAAATCGCATTGGAAACAGGGTGCTCAATTTCGGGAAGATTAACGATCCGATACCCGAAACCGTTGCCCTTGCCCTCGTGACGAGCCTTGTGCCGTTCCAACGTTTCAACATAACCCGAGGAAAGAAAATACTTATCATCGGCGTTCATTTCGAGCAGCTCGTTTAAATCTCTGTAGATATCAGTATCGCGCTTGGTAGGAAGTTCATGCGGAAGATCATCAACCTTATTTCCGAAATGCTTTCTGCTGAAACCCATTATGTATACTCTCGGACGGTTTTGCGGCACACCGAAATTCCGCGAGTTCCTCACAAAGTCCTTTGCTGTGTATTCAAGTTCGCCGTTTTCTTTTTTCGTTACACCGATTACTTTATAATCAAGTTCATTTACCAGAACATTTAAAATCGTGTGAAATGTTTGTCCTTTATCGTGTGTGATCAGATTGTCTACATTCTCAAGCATAAATGCTTTCGGCTCCGTACGCTTGATTATATCGGCAATGTCAAAGAACAGCGTTCCGCGTGTCTCGTCAAGAAAACCCTTTTTCTTTCCGGCTCTGCTGAACGCTTGGCACGGAAATCCTGCAAGGAGGACATCATACTTGGTCTTTGCAACTTTGTCCTTGAATTCACAGGTGGTAATATCGTTAGTTGGATCATCACCGTACAAGTGCTGATATGTAAGGCAAGCGTTTTTATCAATCTCGGCAGATAAAACATTCTTGAAGCACCCTGCTAATTCGTAACCTTTGCGAATACCACCTATTCCTGCACAAAGGTCTATTGTCTTATACTTCTTCATTGCCATTTCTCCTTTGAAGCATTTCTTCAATCCGAATTTTATCATCGACATAGGTTCTCAATGCTTGAACTTCGTTCGTAGATAAATCAAACATCAATGATATGTATTTGTTTTGCCAAAACATAATTGTAGGATTAGAAAGGACAACGGGAATAAGTACACTGAACTTTTTATAAAAATTTGTTTCCTCTGCTTTTGTGCATTTTGCCTTATACACCTTGTCAACAACGCTGATTTCATGTTCTATTCTCTTAAAAACAATATTTATCAGTGCCGGAGAAACCCCTACGGCATTTGCAATTTGGGTTTTAGCGGTATATTGCCCGCCATTTACAGCGTCCAAAACCCTCTGAATGTTTTGAATTGTTGTTTCAAAAGCAGTCATAATGTACTCCTAACTTAAAACACATGGGATAATCTTTCTGCTATTCGTCTTACGACGGGAACACAAACGGTATTTCCGCATTGCTTGTACGCTGCCTCAATCGGTATATCTTGAAACCTAAAAACTGACGGAAAGCCTTGTAAAGCCAAACATTCGTAAGGTGTCAGCTTTCTTATCCCGAAATCATCTCGTATTATTGGGACTCGGTCGTGATATGTTCCCATATTCGCTTTCAGAGTAGGTGACAGCGTGTATTTATGAGTAGCCACTCCGCTGTCGTCAATTCTGTAAATTCCCGTTTTATCGGGAATCTTTCTATTTAACACATCGTAATATTTGTTGTCTGGAGGATAGTAAAAGAAATCGTCTTGTTTGACGGTACGGTTCATAATATCCTCAATTCCCACCGTTAACGAAATTTCCTCGGGAAATGTGAATTTGCTCATCATATCCAAATCCGAAAACGCAACTATAAAAGTGCGGCTGCGCTCTTGCGGAATATTTCCGTGAGTGCTCGCGTTCTGAACGCTGTACTTTATGTAATACCCTAACTCCGCAAACGTGTTGTGAATGGTCATAAATGTCTTTCCGTTATCGTGTTAAATCAAATTTTTCACATTCTCCAGTAAGATGACTTTCGGCTTCATATAATCGGCAATCCGCGCAATCTCAAAGAACAAATTGCCGCGCGGGTCTTTAAATCCACGTTGGTATCCCATAACCGAAAAGCTCTGGCACGGAAAACCGCCGAAAAGCACGTCTGTTTTCGGAATGGTTTTCTCATCAATTGATTTAATGTCGGCTTCCGCTATATAACCGGGAAGATTATTTCGATAGGTCACACAAGCAAACCGGTCAATCTCGTTTGCCCAAATCACATCAAATCCCGCTTGCTTAAACGCAATGTCTATGCCACCTATTCCCGAGAAAAGGCTCACTGCCGAAGTCATCTCCGAACCGCCCTTTCAATGATGTCGGCGCACTCTTGCAAGTTTTTCTTGATGTCATTACCCCAAAAGCGAAGTACCGTCCAACCCTCTGATTCAAGCTGCGCCGTGACTTCCTTGTCACGCTCCATATTACGCTCGATTTTCGGAATCCAAAACTCCCGCCGCGACTTAAAATCGTGCTTGCGTTCTTCCCAGTTATATCCATGCCAGAACTCGCTGTCACAGAACACGGCAACCTTTTTACCGATAAAGACTATATCGGGTTTGCCGCAAATTCCGTTGACGTTCTTCCGATAACGCAAGCCGCGCGACCAAAGCTCCCTCATCAGCATAATCTCAATTTTCGAGCCTTTGTTCTTGACCTGCTTCATGTTGTATGTAATTTGCTCCGGGGTTCGCCTGTCCATAAACACACGTCCTGTTCTGTACTCACTTTGTACTCAATGTAGCCAACTTGTAGCCACATCTCAATGTTGCAATACCGCTCTCTCAACCACCTAAAAGCCACATCCAATTATTGCGACCGCTTGAAAAACGGTATCAAATCGGTATCAATTACTGCGCCCAACTCTCGTAAATGCCCTATTCAAGCCAAATTCGAGGAGTGGGAATTTACTCCCACTCAATAGTAGCCGGCGGCTTGGATGTTATATCATAAACGATACGATTGATATTCTTGACCTCGTTTACGATACGCACCGAAACCTTTTCGAGCACATCATAAGGAATACGCGAGAAGTCAGCGGTCATAAAATCGGATGTGGTTACACCGCGGAGTGCGAGTGTGTAATCATATGTCCTTCCGTCGCCCATTACGCCGACTGAGCGCATGTTGGTAAGCACCGCGAAGTATTGGTTAATAGAACGGTCAAGTCCCGCGTTTGCAATCTCCTCACGGAAAATAGCGTCCGCATCCTGCAATGTCACTACCTTTTCGGGAGTGATATCGCCGATAATACGTATAGCAAGACCCGGCCCCGGGAACGGCTGCCGCCAAACCAGCTTTTCGTCCAGTCCGAGAGTAGTGCCGAGCGCACGAACCTCGTCCTTGAACAGCAGACGCAGCGGTTCGATTATCTCCTTGAAGTCAACATAATCGGGAAGTCCGCCGACATTGTGATGAGATTTGATTACAGCAGCATCGCCAAGTCCGGACTCGATAACATCGGGGTAGATCGTCCCCTGAACAAGATAGTCCACCTTGCCGATCTTCTGCGCCTCTTCCTCAAATACACGGATAAATTCCTCGCCGATTATCTTGCGCTTGCGCTCGGGTTCATCAACGCCCGCGAGCTTACCTAGAAAACGATCTCCCGCGTTCACACGCACAAAATTCACTCCGCTGTCCGCAAACGCCGCCTCTACCTCATCGCCCTCGTTCTTGCGCATTAGCCCGTGATCGACAAAAATACAGGTGAGCTGACTGCCGATAGCATTAGCCAGCAGTTTGCACGCGACGGAGCTGTCCACGCCGCCCGACAACGCAAGCAGCGCCTTTCCGCCGCCTACCTTTTCACGTATCTCACGAATCGCTGTCTGCGCGTACTCCTCCATTGTCCAGTCGCCCGCGCATCCGCAGACCTTGTACAGGAAATTTCCGAGCATATCAAAGCCCTGCTCGGTGTGGTTTACCTCGGGGTGGAACTGTGTGCCGTAGAATTTCTTCTCGGGATTTTCGATAGCGCCATACGGGCATTTATCGCTGTGACAGATTGAGCGAAATCCCTCGGGCAGCGTTTCAATGTGGTCATTGTGACTCATCCATACGACCGACTTTTCCTTTAATCCACTGAACAGCGGCGAGCTGTTATCGAACTCACAGTCCGTTCTGCCAAACTCCGCAACAGCGTTTTCGTTAGCCTCGGTAACGATACCCCCAAGCCCCAACACAAGGAATTGCGCGCCGTAGCAAATGCCCAGAATAGGCACACTCAGCTCAAATATCTCTTTGCCCATACGCGGCGAGGTATCCAGATATACGGAATTCGGACCGCCAGTAAAAATGATACCCTTGGGATTTCTAGCGCGTATCTCCTCGATAGGAGTTTTGTACGAGATCACCTCACAGTATATTTTGTGCTCGCGTACGCGTCTCGCGATGAGCTGATTGTACTGCCCCCCAAAGTCAATAACCAAAACCAATTCATGTGCCATAATTTTCTTTACCTTTCTTATGTCTTAAACTCTCATATCCAACATGGAAAGCGTGATCCCTGCGGAACCGAACCGCCTGAAAAAGTCGTTCAGCCGTTCCTTTGTCTCGGGAGTTTCCGCTATCCTGTCGGCATATGACAGCATCTGATACATCATAAAAAACATTGCCCGAACCCCGATATCCTCACCCGACTTGAAATATTCGTCAAAGTCGCCCGCGGCGGACTTCAGTTCCGTGATCTTCGGCATAAGCACCTTCGGCACCTTAGCCTCGTCCGCGGTTATTTCGGCGAAAGCCCTCGCGGAGCTTAACAGCTTGTCCTTAAGCTCCGTCTCGATCTGCTCCATAGACAGCCGCCCGTCCTCAATAAGCTCTCGCAGATTTCTGCTCGCTTTTATGTAGATATCTCCCCAGATCGGCTCAACAGTCAGCTTGCCGTCGTCAACATCTTCCTCGGGAGGCGCGGATATCTCGCTGATGGTTTTCAGATCCGTGTCGACATCGGGCGGCAAATCTTCCCGCTCTGTCGGCGTGTCGGTAGCGTCATCGGACTTTACGCCGTCCACACCGTTTATCTCGTTCAGCGACTCGGCAAGAAAAGACAACGTCTCCTCGCGCGACATATTCTGTATCTGCGTTATAGCGTCGCTGTCGCTCGTGGTATCGTTATCGGACTTTGTATCCTCTGTCTCCCCCACAAGCTCCAACCACTCGGGCTTTGGCAGGGTACTATCCTCATTTCCGCGCGAGTACAGTACTATCAGCTCGGGCGTCTCCTCTTCGTCCTCGGGTTCAACAGCCGTCTCCGCGTGCTCATTAAACTCGGCGGCTTCTTCCTCAGCTGCTGTCGGTACGGTGATCACGGGGGTCTCCTCGGGAACTGCCGCTCTTTTCGCGTAAAAACTGCCGCTTAACCAGTCGATCTTTTCCTCGGGTATTCGCACGGGGTCGTAATCCTCGGGTACGGTCAAGACCTTTTCATTCGGTATTTCAACGGTAGTTTCATGAATAACAGGCTCGCCGTCCTCGGGAATAAAGTCATCCGTATCTTCTTCAATGATTTCCGCCGCCGAAGCTTCGATATCCGTTTTGATCTCGGGCTCGGGAAGCGGCGGTTTTTCGGACGGCGGAACGAACGCATCCGAATAGGGTGCCCGCTCCTCCCGCAAGGTGCTCTGCGCAAGCCGCTCGGCGATTATCTTGGCGTACTCCTCTGCCTGCGCCCTGTGCTCAAGAGCCTTTTCGCTCTCAACGGCAAGCTCCTCAATAAAGCGTTTCAACTCGGATTTATCAAGCGAATAGTCGCTGATCCTTATCTCGCTGTCGTCGCAGATTATCAAAAGCTCGTCGGCGTAAAAGTCCTCGAAGCTGCTGATGATATGAACGTCCTTTATGCTTGAAAAAGCGATCTCGCGCGGTTCACTCCTGCCAAGACACACTATCATCGCGTCCCTCTTGAACGCGATACCGCGAGTGCCGTTCCGTGCCTGCGAGGTGTCGATAAAGCACAGCACCCCGCCGCCGCGCACAAATCTGCAGTATCCCGAGGATTCATAGTTTGCACTTATTCTGAGACACTGCGCTTCGATATTATCCCGCGTCATATATCCCCCTTGTCGGAAAGTAATTTCTGCTTAATATCCCAAAGCTTTTGAGACAGGTCTACGTAGTAGGCGTGCGGATTTTCAAAACGCAGTACCGATTCCCAGAGCGTTCCGAGCTGCTCCGCGCAGTATTCTCTGATCTCCACGATAGACGGCGACTTGTACGCACGTTTGCCGTTCAGGAACACGGGAACTTGCAGCTCCTTAGCCGTGAAGTCTGTCACGGTCTTGCGTTTCCATGTGAAGTCGGGATCGAACAGCTCCAGAGGTTTTGTCTCGTCGATCCTTTCGTCGTGAACGCATATCAGATCGGCAGCCGCCTTGCCCGTCTTGTTGTCAAATATCCTGTACAGCTTTTTGTAGTGCGGATTAGTGATCTTCACCACGTTTTCGCTTATCTTGATCTTCGGGGTTATCACTCCGTCCTCCTCTGTCGCGCAAAGCTTGTAAACTCCGCCGAACACAGGCTCGGAGCTTGCGGTGATGAGCCGCTCGCCCACGCCGAACAAATCGACCTTAGCACCCTGATTTATCAGATCGGTGATTATATGCTCGTCAAGCGAGTTGGACGCCACGATTTTGCAATCGGGATAACCCGCCGCGTCAAGCATTTTTCTAGCTTCTATCGACAAATACGCAATATCTCCCGAATCCAGCCGTATGCCCACCGGTCTCGCGCCGCGCGGTTTTAGAATATTGTCGAACGCCTTTATCGCGTTGGGAACGCCCGATTTAAGAACGTTGTACGTATCCACCAGCAGCACCGCGCCGTTTGGATAAACGCGGCAGTATTCCTCGAACGCCTCAAGCTCGCTGTCGAACATCTGTACCCAGCTGTGCGCCATGGTTCCCGTTGCGGGAACGCCGTATAGCTCGTCCGCGATAACGCAGGCTGTCCCCGTACAGCCGCCGATATACGCGGCTCTCGCGCCGAGAATAGCCCCCGCCGTGCCTTGCGCTCTCCGCGAGCCGAATTCCGAGATCGCCCGCCCCTTTGCCGCGCGGACTATACGGCTCGCCTTGGTCGCGATAAGCGACTGATGATTTACTAGAAGCAGCAGCATGGTCTCTACGAGCTGCGCCTGAATTGACGGAGCGCGCACCGTAATAAGCGGCTCGTTCGGAAAAACGGGAGTGCCCTCGGGTATCGCGAATAAATCTCCCTCGAATTTAAATCCGCGCAGATATTCCAAAAACTCCTTTGAGAATATCCCCTTTGAGCGCAGAAAATCAATGTCCTCGCCCGAGAAGCGCAGATTTTCAATATACTCGATCACCTGCTCCAGACCCGCGCATATCGCGTAGCCGCCGTTATCGGGAACGCGGCGGAAGAACAGATCGAAATAAGCCGTCCGCCCCGCGTGCTTTGTTTTGAAGTAGCCGTTGCCCATGGTGAGCTGATAAAAGTCGCATAACATCGTGTAATTTTGTTCGTTCATATATTTCCTCCATTGCGTTTGACCGCTAAAGAATTATCAGACACACCGCATCTCCCGCTTTTTATCCCCCTGAATACCATATCACACAACGTCTATCTGTACGCTCTTCATAACTTCGAGCGCCGCCTTGTGCTTTTCGTTGTCGAACGACGCACATGCTCTGCTGTCCACTATAACGCGGCTTTCGGGGAGCGCGGCTTTCGCGATTATGGCGTTTGATACCACGCAGATATCCGTCACCAGACCGCACAGTTCCACTTCCTTAAAATTCATATTCTTCAGAAGATTAGCCAACTCCAACGAACCGAACGTTCCCTTTGTGATAAGGATATCGTCCTCCAGGATACACTCAGCGACCTTTCCGTACAGATCGTGTCCGTTCGTTCCTTCAATGCAGTGCTTGATAGGAAGCTTTCCGCCCTCGGCGGTCTGCAAATAATCCTCGCCGTGAGTATCGAACGTAAATATTATTCGCCCGCCCTTTTTCCGATATTCCTCGATCTTCCCGACGATTATCGGCTCGAGCAGCTCTGCGCCCGCAAACCCGAGCGAGCCGTTTACAAAGTCATTCTGATAATCCACAACAACAAGAGCTTTCATGATGACCTCCGCAAAAATTTTATTTCTTTTTCCGCTTGAAATTTTTCTCCCAATTCTCGATTATTCTGGTCTGACTGCGCTCCAGCGCCAACGAATTCGGCGGTACTTCCTTGGAAATAGTCGAGCCCGCGGCGGTGGTCGCGTTCTCGCCTATCTTCACGGGCGCTATAAGATTGGTGTTGCAGCCGATAAAAGCATACGAGCCGATCTCCGTGCGGAATTTATTTACACCGTCGTAATTCGCGGTAACGCAGCCGCAGCCGAAATTAACGCCGCGTCCGACGTCGCTGTCGCCTATGTACGTAAGGTGCGCAATAGACGTATTCTCGCCGATATCGCTGTTCTTGACCTCCACAAAATCGCCGATCTTCACGCCCTTTCGGATAACCGTACCTGGACGGAGCTGCGTGAACGGGCCTATCTTCACGTTATCCTCTACCGTTGAGGAGTATGCCTGTACATTATTTAATATAACATTATTGCCGACCGTGCAGTCCTCAATATGGGAATTTGCACCGATCTCACAGCCTTTTCCGATAACGGTCTTTCCGAGTATCATAGTATTCGGCAGCACCGTGGTATCGCAGCCTATCTTCACATCCGCGCCGATAATAACGCCGTCCGTCGAAATGAAACTTACGCCTTCATCAAGCAGCCTTTCGATAACGCGCAGCCGCGCCTTTTCGTTAAGCTCC
This sequence comes from uncultured Clostridia bacterium, assembly GCA_947389015.1. GTDB lineage: Bacteria > Bacillota > Clostridia > Oscillospirales > Ruminococcaceae > CAG-115. Next base: position 15,420 of record CANDVA010000014.1, read on the forward strand.
AAAAGCCCCCGACGGGTATTCGCGCCCAGCACGATATCGGAATTTTCGCTTTTATACGCCTGTGCTCCACCTATCAATTCTACACAGTCGGTAAGGTAAAACTCGCCCGAAGCGTTGCTGTCGGTGAGCCGCGGAAGCGCTCCCAAAAGCGCCTTGGCGTTAAACCAGTACGCGCCCGAGTTGACCTCGCATATTTTCGCCTCCTCGGGGGAACAATCCTTTTGTTCGCGGATAGCGGTGAACCTTCCGCTGCCGTCGCGGATAATTCTGCCGTAGCCCGTCGGGTCGGCTATCTCGGCGGTGATGACGGTAACGGCGGCTTTTGCGCTCTTGTGCAGTTTCAGCGACTTTTTCAGCGTCTCCTCATCGACAAACGGAGCGTCGCCGTTCAGAACGCAGATATACTCGGCAGCCTCGATAAACTCCGCTGCCTGCTTGACCGCGTCGCCCGTGCCTTTCTGTTCGGGCTGAAAATAGGTGTAGACAATGCCGCCGCGCTTGTTGACAAACTCTTCCGTGCACTCCTTTTTATACCCCGTGATGACCGCCGTCTCATCAAACCCGAACCTCTCCGCGGTATCCATCACCCAGCCGAGCATGGGCTTTTTCAACACCTCGCAAAGCACCTTGGGGCGCTCGGACTTCATACGCTTGCCCGCGCCGCCCGCCAGTATTATACAACCTGTTGTCATTGAAATTACCTCTCATTCCAAAGGATAGTTATGAATTTGCTGTTATATTTTTTCCTCCGAAAAATTTTTGTAAAGCTCGATTTTACGGAGAAATACATTTATCTGAGAAAAGGCGTCATTCTGTGCCGTTTCGGCTTAATACCGCTGAGCAATATTGTCCGCGTAACCGTTGAGCGTTCGCTCATTATGAGGATATTCGACGCAAAAAAGATCACCGTTTTCACCGTCCGCGGCAAGATAACGTTTTATCTGCGCAAAAGCGAACCGCTGCCGTTTTTGCCCGAAATACGCTCCGTTTCGTTAAAGCCGCGCTTTTCCGAGCTGCTTTTCGGCGCGTTCGCCGACACCCGCGCGCTTGGCGGTATCGCCCTGCTTGCGGCATTTTTACGCAGACTGAGCAAGCTCTTCGGCGGCGAGTACTTCGACGGGGTGATCTCCGCGATATCCGACACCGCCGAAACGCTGACCAACGCGCTATCGGTGCTGCATATCGCCGTCCCGAAGATAGCCGCCGTACTCGCGGTGTTCGTATTGACCGCGTGGTCGCTTGCGTTCGCGAGAAAACTCCTGCGGCTCGCCAACCTGCGCGCCGCGCGTCACGGGAACCTGCTGCGCGTACAAAGCGGCGTAATAACATTATATGAGCACACGCTCGTCCTGAATTCCGCAGCCGCGGTAATGATAAGCCCGCTCTCCGCAGTGCTCGCAAAACGAGCCCCGATATATCTTCGCGGCGTGATGGTCTTTCCGTTCGCGCCCGTCAAGACCGCCCCGAAAATTATCCAAACGCTCTGCGGTATTCCCCTTGAAAACACGCCTCGGATAAAGCCGCCGCGCTCGTCATTTTTCGGATTTTGCGCCGCGCCGTTCTGGTGGTCGGTCGGATTATCGGCGGCGCTGGTGTTTGTCTACCTCTCGGATAGCTTGCGTTCGGCAATGCTGCTGAAAACGGCTTTGTACTGCGCCCTGATCATCAGCCTGTACGCTGTTCTTGTCTGCTTTGTTTATATGAGACATTCGGGAATATCGGCGGGAAAGTGCTCGGTAAGCGTTTCCCAGCGCCGCTCTTTAAGAATATTCACAAATATAGTCCCACGCGGGACAATAACTGAGAAAACCCTCTCACAAAGCGTTTTCCAAATGCACGACGATCTCTGCAACTGCAAGCTCGCCCTCGCGGAGCGAACTCGCCTTAAAGCCCGTCTGCTCCCGAGAAGCGAAGTCGAGAGCCGTCTATAACGGAAAGCCCTCATCGCCGTATTTCAGCGTACCGATATTATTCCCGTAATTCGCCCACTCGATCACTTCCGCGACAAACCGCGGGGTAACGCTCTTAGGCAGTCCGAACGGAAGAAGATAACGCTCCCAACATCCGCTTGCGGGCTTGCCTTGAAATTCGCGCCCTTTGCTTACGGCATACGGCTTCGGAGCGTTGAGCGGCAGAGTAAGTATAAGCCGCTTGTCCTCGGATATTATATGCAGAAGCGGTGTTGCCCGATCATTGCTCTCAACTCGGTGCCAATAGTCGTAGTCGCCCGCGAGAACATACCAGACGTAGCGCCTGCCTTGAACGACGATCTTTCTGCGTCCTTTTGTTTTAACCATTATACACCCGATTTCGTCAGCACGGAAACCGTTTTCACGCCGTGCATTTTCAGCGCCTCAACAACGTTGTGGTCGATTATTTCACCGGGGAATATAAGCGGCACCCCGGGAGGACACGGCGCTTTAAGCGCTCCGCACACCTCGCCGCTTGCGCGCTCGACGGGAACTATCCTCTGCGGCTTGAACATGGCTTCCCACATCGGCATATCTGCCGCGGGTTGTATCGCGGGGAACCTCACGAGCGGCTGCGGCGCGCCCATAGGCACGAACATTACCGCCATTTCCGCGCGCTCGACGTCCTCGATAGACGTAATCGAAGAGAACATCAGTACGACATAATTCTCGTCCGCCATTTCGCATTCCACGCCGTTCGCACGAAGTCCGCGGGCGAATTCAAAGCCGCTCATTCCGCACTCCCGCGCATTTATGGTAATGCGAAGCGGATCGCTTTTCCGCATAGGTATCCCCGAGCTTTCAAGCTTTTCCTTGAGCAGCGCGACAGCCTCGCAGGCGTTGTTGACCATCTGAACGTTTTCCGCTATCATTGAGTTGAAGCGGTCAAGGCTCTCCAGTATCAGATACGACGGGCTCGACGAGCCGAACATCGCCATCATTTCCTTTGCGCGTGACGCGTCGACACCGTCCGAAAAATGCAGATAAGCGCCGCCCGTTATAACGGGGAGCGTTTTATGGGCCGATTCCGCGCATATAAGCGGAAATCCAAGTTCCATAGGGTGAAGATATTCCGTGCCGAATATGTTCTTGTCCACAAACTTTAAGTACGCGCCGTGGGCGTTGTCGATAAGTACAGGCATCTTCGGGTTGACGAACTTCCACGAGCCACCGTAATAGTCGATATTCGTGATGAACAGCGCGTCCGCGCCGCTCACCGACTCGGCATTGTAGGGCACATCCGCGGTCATATATTCTCTCGGATACAGCCACTTTACATTCATTTTCAGCAGAGCTGCCGCCGAAGCCAACGCCCTGTGCGAATAACGCGACGCTGCGACAGTATTGCAGCCCTGCGCTTTCAGCATCGCAAGCCCCGTTTGTATCGCCAGAGTACTTCCTCCGCAGGAATAGCAGGTTTTTTTCGCGCCGAAAACGCTCGCAGCAAGAGCCTCGCTCGTCCCGATTATGCCTCCCGAGAGATCTGACCGATAAAGGCTGTCCGCGCCGAACACCTCTGTAATGTCGTGCGGGAACTCGCCCTTATGTCCCGGCATATGTAGCCTTAGCCTGTTTTCTCCGGTATATCGTTCCAAAAAGTTGCAAATCGGTGTATTCATATGATCTCCGTTCCCATAAGATTATCCGTTATTCCGCAAATTTCAATTGTCCGAGCTGCCAGTGCTGCTCTCGGGATCATCAAGTCTTAACGCTTTATAATCTATTTTGTAAGCGTATTCGTCGTTCCATTCTTTCATTTTCTTGTCGAATTCGGTACTTTTAAGCTGCTCGTACAGGTAATCGGTAAACGATTTTTGCTGCTCGTCGCTCACCTTTGCGTCGTCGGCGTATATCATAATATGTACGCCGTAATCGGTAACGCAGACCGTCCTGTCGCCGATCTTCTCGGGGACGAACGCAGCCTCCTGAAATTCTTTCATATAGGAGGTACCGTTGGGGATTACCACATATCCGTCGGGGTACATGGACGAGCTTGCCGAATCGCTTGAGTATTCCAGCATGATCGTCTGAAAATCCCCGCCGTCGTCAAGCTTTTTCTGTACCTCATCGACTTCGTTCTGAAGCTCCTCAGCTTTTTCTTTGCGAAGCTTATCCGCGGCATCGTCGTCGCCCTTCTGACGGTTTGCGGTGATCTCGTCCTGCGTATCCTCGTCGAAGCCGAGCAGAATATGCTTTATCATACGCGCACCCTCGGGTACCCACACAGCGGTAAAACCGCCCTGCTCGTATTGCGAAATATCATCGTTATAGAGCTGCTTTATCTTCTCCTCATACCCGAGAAATGCTTCCTCAGCCTTAGAGTAGCCCACGCTTTTTCCGATCTCTTCCCTGAGCTTTTGTGTTATCGCCGAGCTTACCTGCCAGGTGAGCAGGTCGTCTCTTGTCATATCGCAGCTCTTAAGGAACTCATCAAGCCTTTGACTTCCGAGCTCGTGCTTTTCCTCGTCGGACAATTCGGAAGTCGCTCCGCTCTGCGCGGTATCGGAGACGGCTTCTTTGGCGAACTCCTCTATCTGCTCCTCCAATTCGCTGTTGAAGCTTTCCTCTACGGCGTTCATTTCCTCGTCGGTAAGCGTGAAAACACCCATTTCAGCCGCCTTTTTATGAATAATACGTTCATTTATAAGGTATGTGATGATCGTATTTCTCTCTGTCTTACAGCGTTCGGCGAGGCTTTCCTCCGTATCGTCCTCGATGCCCGCGCCGTTGAGCGCGTAAACATACTCCTTTTTAAAGTCGGCATAGGTGATCTTCATACTGTCGTCGCCGCCGTTCGTCGGCTCGGCGACCACTGCGTCGGGCTTTGGCTCCGACTTTGTGCCGAATTTCATTGAACAGCCGCCAAGCGCACCTGCCAGAATGACAGCGGTACCCGCGCACAATATTTTGTTTAATTTCATTTTTATTTCCTTTCACTTTGTTCTCAACCGCATTTTCAATACTTTTCGACAAATTAAATAATGATATAACAAAATGCAATATATTTTTGCCAAGAAAAGTACTACTCTTTTCATTATAACACAAATCCAAAAAAAAATAAAGATAAAGTATGAAATATTTCAAAAAAGTAATGTTTTTTTTTTTGAAATATGTTATAATGTAGGAGACGTAATTCTTAGGAGGTATAATTCCTCATTTTTCAATACTTTTTGTAGAATTATGCAGAAATTCAACGGGAGGTTATTTTAATATGACTTCAAAATGGTTAAAGCGGGCTGCGGTATTGTTGGCTCTGTGTATGACGATAGGGCTTGCGGGCTGTAACAGAGAGACCGAGGACAGCTCGTCCGAGTCGTCGGATACAACCTCGGAGGTCGAGGTAACGCCGCACAAGGTCGGATATATTTTCCACGACAGCGCGGACAAAAACGGCTTTTCCGGGCAGATGAGCATGCAGCGCTTCAAAGCCTCAAACCGCAGCAATATGGAGACCTGCTATATAGATAACGTCAGCATTACCGACTTTGAGAAGGCGGTAAAGGCGCTCGTCTCCGACGGCGGCTGCACCGAGATCGTCTCGGGAAGCGCGATCTTCGCGAATATGCTGGATTCGGTATCTAACAAATATATGAACATCAATTTTATTAACTTCGGATCGACGAGCAGCCCCGCAAATGTTAGCTCTTATACCGAGGCGCCGTATCAGGGTGCTTTTGTAGCGGGCATGGTGGCGGCATTTAACTCCGACGCGCAGAAGATCGGCATAGTTGCCGATACAGATATGTTGTGCCCGACCGCGGTGATCAACGCTTCGGCACGCGGAATGCAGCTTGTGTTCAGCGACGCGACTCTTTATTCGGCGACCGCAACGCACGATAAGGAGATCGAGAACGCTATTGATGAGCTGATAAAAAAAGGCAGCGACGTTATAATCTGCTACACCGAGTCTCCTCACTCCGTTGAATACTGTGAACAAAAGGGGATCAAGTATATAGGCAGCCTCGATTACAAGGGCGAGGAGGACAAGTATCCGAATATGCTGATGTACTTCTGCAGCCGCCGGGACAGCTATTTCTTGGCGCAGTTCAAGCAGATGCAGCTTGACACATGGATGCCCGACGGTTATATGGGAACTATGAGCAACGGTATCATAACGGTTTCCGAGGCTCTGCCCGCTGTCGATCCAAAAACACAGCAGGAATCTCAGAAGCTTATAGATACTCTCGTTCCGAAGCTCGTAAGCGGCGACGCGCTCGTGTTCGACGGCGAGATCAAGGATACCGCGGGTAACATTAAATATATGCAGGCGGAGACCATGTCCGACGCGCAGATAATGACAATGGACTGGTATGTTCTGGGCGTAGAGCATCTCGGAAGCTTCCGCGAGGTTCAAACCGAGCTTCCTCCCAATAATTTTGAGATCAAAAGCTGATATACATTATAATATGATTTCGTGCCGTATGACAACACGGCACGAAAATTTTTTGAAAAAAGCTGTAATTTTTTTGCAAAAACCGTGTCTTTATAAGTGAACGGGAGGTGAGCGCCTTGAATGAGAAATATATTGATCCGACGTCGGAATTTGAGGACGCGCCGAGCTTTTCGGAGCATCGGACGGACAGCGAGATTATCGCGCTGTTCTTTGAACGCAGCGAGACCGCGTTATCGGCAGTGAACTCAAAGTATGGAAGGTACATATCGGCTGTCGCGATGAACGTTCTCGGAAATTTTCAGGACGCGGAAGAATGTGTGAATGACGCGCTGCTTCAGGTATGGAACAATATACCTCCCGCGTCACCCGACAATCTGGTGGGATATCTCGCGAAGATAGTCAAAAACATATCGCTTAACCGATACAGGCAGGCGCACGCCGAAAAACGCGGCGGCGAGCTCGCGAGTATCTATTCGGAGCTTGACGAGACAATATCGGGCAGCGATAACGTGGAACGCAGCTACGAAAACAAGGAACTGCTCAGCGCGGTGAATGCGTTCCTCGGAAAGCTCCCGATCAACAAGCGCGACATCTTTGTGCTGCGGTACTGGTACTGTATGAACCTGTCCGACCTCGCCGCGCGCGTCGGAATGACCGAGAACCGCCTTGCCGTGGAGCTGTTCAGAACAAGACAGAAGCTGGTCAAATATTTGCAGAAAAGAGGCTTTTAAATGAAAACGGACGATCTGTTCAACGCTATAAACGACATTGATACAAAATACGTGACCGACGCATGGAACAACACCGAACCCGAAGCCGAAACAATGGTCATTTACGAAAGCGCGTCAAAAACGTCAAAGGCTAAGATATTCGGCGTAATTGCCGCTTTCGCGGCGCTGCTCTCGGCGGCTTGCCTCGCGGTGTATATCCGCGTGAACCAACTGCCGAACAATAATATCACCCCGCCCGACAGCTCGGTCGTTTCAGCGGGAGTGTCGGGAACATCAAGCACGGGGAGCGGCCATCCCTCCGCGGACAGTGATATGCCGATAAAGCTGTACGGTCCCGATCTTGTGCAGATAAAGTACGGCGACGTAACGGGCGTTACACTGCCCGACGGCAAGGCAGTCGCGGCGGAAAATTTCGATCCCGACAACTGGAAAAGTATTCTCTGCGACGGATTTACCTATCTTGCTCCGTCGAACGGAAGAAACTACACAAACATACGGTTTTCCGATAATCTCACATATGATGTCACCACCCTTAACGGGTACAACTACAAGCGGTTCAACGTCGGCGACAAATACGGCGATCTTACCGTAAAATCGGCAATTACGATATTTCATAAAAACTCCGAGGCTGAGGGAAAACTCTGGGAATGCATAGTCGAGTTTGAGGGCGAAACGACGATCGACGCCTATATCGTCCGCGACCGCAACGCGAGCTACCGGAATAACGCGTGGCTGTGCGTTCCTATGTGTGACGACCGCACTCTTCCCGTAATGTCGCCGATCGGGGACGGAGAAGGTTATGCGAGCAAGTTTTATACCGTCGAATTTCTTTCGGGAGGATTCAAGTATAACGGCGAGTACCCGAGATTTTACCTTGAAAACAATAATAACATATGGCTTGCAAACGTTGTCGGCGACAAGGATTACGCGGCGGTAACGATGAAGATATCCGATGTTCGTATGGATTGCCTTACCTACTCCACCCAAAACAACGACTATATCATCGCGAATATCGAGGAGATAAGGGATTATTCGGGAGAACGCCCCGAGGGCTCGCTGCCGTTTGATCTGATCGGGCTTGACGGAGAGCAGATACTTTTCGACGACGTTGACGATATAGTGGACGACTATATGAACAATATCCATATCGACAACCTTACCGCCGACAACTGGTATCAGATCTGGTGCGAGGGAATGTGCTATCTCGGCGATCCGTCGGGCGAAAACTACAACAGCATTGACAATCCGTACGGCTTTGATGATGATACGGGTGCGTTTGCCGATTGTGGCGTCGGTATGCACAGATATCACCGTTACAACGTCGGGGAGAGCTTTGGAAGTCTCGTCGTAAGCTCTGCTATGACAGTATTCTCCCGTACCGGGGAGCACGCCCCCGGGTATGGCGAATACGAGGAGCTGCCGATGGCGCAGAAGTTACAAATGAGCTATGTCACTTTTGACGGTCAGGTCAGGCTCCAGGCTTATCTTACGCGGAATAAGAACGGTGAGCTTTCGTGTATCCCGCTGAACGGAACAAAATCGCTGCCGGTATTGTTCCCGGGAGACGACGGCTATTCGGCGCGTGAACTTGACGGCTGCTTTGAATCCGCGGACGGCACCAAGCTTTACTACCATACCGAGCTGCCGCAGTTACGGCTCAATAACCCCGACGAGCTTGACCTGTCGAAGTATTTCGGAGATAAGGACTATGTAAAGGTCAAGCTTACGCTTGATAATATCGCTTTGATGTATTCCCGACCCGTCGGACAGAACTGCGGCTTTGTCGCTGATATCGAGGGTATATCGGAGTATATATCCGCGGATTAAAATCACAGACGCGGCAGCGCAATGAACTGCCGCGTTCATATAAACAGTCTTTACCAAATGACATAAAACCGACCTCGAAAATGCGTTACAGCATACCGAGGTCGGTTTTATGTTCAGCGTTATTTTTCAATTTCTTCCAGCAAAACCACCGCGTTAGCGCCTATCCCCGCACCGCCAAGTCCGAGGCCTTCCTCGGTGGTAGCCTTGACGGATATCCGCCCGATATCGCATCCGAAAGCGCCCGCGAGATTTCCGCGCATTTTTTCGATATACGGCGCGAGCTTCGGCTTTTCGGCGATCATCGTGATGTCCGCGTTGCCGAGAGCATATCCTTTTCCGCGCATTATCCCGATGATCTCGCCGAGGAGCTTCATACTGTCCGCGCCCTTGTATTTCGGATCGTTGTCGGGAAACAAATGACCGATATCGCCGAGCGCCAGCGCTCCCAGAACCGCGTCCATAAGTGCGTGGACGGAGACGTCCGCGTCGGAATGTCCGAGCAGCCCAAGCTCGTATGGGATAACCTCGCCGCACAGCACAAGCCGCCTCTCGGGAACCAGCCTGTGAACGTCGTAACCGTGACCTATTCTCATATCATCTTCACCGTTTTCCTGTTGCTGTAAATCGCCTCCGCCGCGGCAAGATCGTCGGGGCGTGTTATCTTTATGTTGCAGCAGTTTATCTCCGTTATTTTAACATATTCTCCGCAAAGCTCGAGTATGCTGCTGTCGTCAGTGACAGTGTCCGCGCGAGCGCCGAGCTTTTCAAGACAGGACATATACAGCGACCGCTTGAAAACCTGCGGCGTCTGCGCATAATAAAGCTTTCCGCGCTGCGGAGTTTTCTCAACAAATCCGTTGCCCGCGGCGATCTTTACTGTATCGGTCGCGGGGACGGCGGCTATCGCGGCATTGTACTTCTCCGCATCCGCGAAAACGCGCTCTATTTCTCCCGTTTCGATAAGCGGACGCGCGCCGTCGTGAATGGCTATGTAATCGGCTTCCGGAGAGACTCTTTCAAGCGCGTTCCTAACGGACATCGCGCGCGTTTCTCCGCCCGCGGTCACCGCCGAGAGCTTTGTAATTCCGAAATTCCGAGCCAGCTTTTCAAACCGCGGAATCTCGTCCGCGGGCGCGGCGATTATGATCTCATCGACCTTTCCCGAGCGCTCGAATTTCAGCGCGCTCATAACGAAAACGGGCGTGTCGCCGATCTTCTCCAGCTGCTTGTTTACGCCGTTCATTCTCGTTGAGCCGCCTGCCGCCACTATAATAACCGATAACGTAATAAAGACCTCCAAATCAACGCCTGAAGTTGCCGTGGAACTTGAAATAATTCAGCTCGTCCTCCAGATTTCTAAGCAGCTTGCGAACCTTTGTATCGCCTATGCTTCCCGTAAACTCTATGTAAAACATATAGTCCTCGGGAAAATTCTTCCGCACGTCGAGCGGCAGAGGCTTAGACTGGATTTTCGTCATTGAGAACCCGTTTACCGCAAATTTCGTCAACAATCTGTATAATGCACCGGAAATATTCGGAATCGACAACGATACCGCAACGGTATCCGCGCCGTCATACACCTCGACGTTCCTTGCAATGCAGATAAAGCGCGTGCAGTTGTCGGGGTCCGACGCGATCTGCTTTCTTATTATATTCAGCCCGTGCATTTCCGCGCACTCCTCCGAGCATATGCAGCCCAGCTCCGCGCTCGGATTTTCGGCAACCATTTTCGCGGCGGCGGCGTTATTATGATACGGAATTACCGTAAGCCACGGGTGTGCTTCGATATAGCTCTCACACTGCCGTATTGCCTGCTCGTGACCGAAAAGTATCTTTATATCCTCCTCGGCAACGCCCCTGCGCGCAGCAAGAACATGAGCGCACTCCACCGTCGTCGTGCGGCAGATATACACCCTGTGCCGTTCCAGCAGCTCCATATTTACCGTGACCTCGCCTGCTGTGCTGTTCTCAACGGGGATTATCCCATAGTCCACGTCGCCGTTTTCGACCGCCTCGTACACCTCGTGAAACGCCGCGTAAAAGCTTATGCTGCCGCTGCCGAAAAGCTGCTTGGCGGCAGTGTGACCGTAAGCGCCCTCAATGCCCTGCACCGCGACAGACGGACGCTCCTTCGCTATCGGCGTGTACGGTATCTCGGCGTCGGGCGTTATCGCGTTTATCTGCGACACCTTGGAAATATCCATGATGTTCATAAAAAGAAACGCCGCGCTTTTTCTCAGCTCCTCGGGAGAATTCTCCTTTACATTGTCGATTATGAACTTCTCCCGATCGCTTTGAAATACGACCATATTGTTAGCCGCCTTGTATTTCGCGACATCCGTAGCGAGACTCATACGCTCCAGAAACAGATCGAGCATTTTGTCGTCGATCTTATCTATTTTTTTCCTGATTTCACCTAAATCCATTTTACCCTCTCTTTAAAAGCAAGCTCCGCAGCCCGTCATAGCGATGTAATTTAAAATCTTACACAGCCGTAAAAACCGGCTTACTGCGGCTGCTGAACGTTTGAGGAGCCGCTGTCGGAGCTTGCGCCGGCGCTCTCGGCAACATATACCGTTACCGTTTCGCCCTCGCTGACCCTTATAAGATCGTTGACAGCTTTGCTGCACCGCACCACATAGCCTGCGGGAACAGCGTTCGTCTTTTCCGTAAAGACCTCGTATTTGACGTTCAGACTTGTAAGCGTAGCGATATAGTCGGCCTGAGATTTGCCGCTGTAATCGGGAAGCGGAACCACGCTCCTGCCCTTGCTTACCTTTACCTCGATCTGAGTACCCTGAGCAACCATCGTCCCCCCCTCGATCGACTGATCGAACATAAAGCCCGACGGATACTCATCGGAGTACTCATATTTGGGCACAAATGTGAACATACCCTCATACCGCGCGGCGGTGTCCTCATATCTGCGGTTTGTGAAATCGGGCAGTGCAATATTTGCCTCGTCGGACGTGCTCGGCGTTTCGGTACTTTCCGCAGTGCTGCTCACAACGCTCTCCGAGCTTTCGGGAATACTGCTCTCAACATACGAGCTTTTCTCCGAACTTTCGGGCAGGCTGCTTTCGCCGCCAAAGCGGCACGTTCCCGACAGCGTAAGCGCAAACACTGCGGCAAACGTTATCAGCACCAATCCCACGGTGATTATCACTGCAAGAAACTTTGCGCGCTCCTTTTTCTGCTTTTTGAGACGCTTCTGTTCGCTTTTCGTAAGCGGTCTGTCATTGTCTCTGCGCATTCCGCCCGACGGAGCGTATCCCGGCGGCGCGAACAGCTTATCCACGAACTCGGTGATAGAGCGTATACGCGCCTCTGTCGGGAGCTTCATTCCGTGCATGATGACCTTGGAGACATTAGGCGGCACGTTCCTGTTGACAAGCATGGGTTCGAGCATACTGCTGCCCGTTCTCGCGATAGCCTCTATCGGAGCGGTGCCCGTAAGCACCTTATACAGCACCGCCGATATTCCGTATACGTCCGTCCATGTACCGTTTATCTCGTTGGAGTACTGCTCGGGCGCGGCATATCCGCTGAATATTTCGCACGCTATCTCGGTGTTGGCGGTACGCGCCGCGGTAATGCAGAATCCGGCGAGCTTCAGCTCCATTTTATCGGTAACGAAAATGGTCTGCGGGGAGATCCCGCGGTGGATTATCCCCGCCGAATGTACCAGACTGAGCGTCGTGAGGATAGGCGGAAACAGTTCCTTGACCTGCTCCCACGCAAGCCCTCCAGACGAGTTGGCAAGATATGTCTTGAGCGATATGCCGTTAATGAACTCGAAAACGACGTAGCAGGTGTTGTTCTCGGAGAAAACGTCCAGCACCGCCTGTATGTGTGCCATGCCGCGCAGCTTCATAAGCGAACGGTTAAGATCCTCGAATTCCGAGAGATATGTCTTGTACAACGCGCTGTTATTGGCGTTCACGACGATATGCGTCTCGCCCTTTTTGCGCGTGCACAGCGTATCGGGCATAAATTCCTTGATCGTGACCTTAGCGCCTGCGGCGGTATCGTAGCCGATGTATATCGCACCCTCGCCGTTGTACGAAAGCAGTCTGCCGACGATGTACCTGTCGTTCAGGTATGTTTTGGGAGCGAGGTACGTCGGTATGCACGGGTCAAGATCGCTGTACCCGCAGAGCTTGCACGGACCATCGTATATCTTGTCGTTCATGCAGCCCATGCATAATGATGTATCCTTAAGCATCTTATTAACTTCACCTTTCTGCTTGTTCATAAAGAAAGTAAAAACCAAAGCACAATTTATATACCTTAATACTATACACCAAATTTCCGAAAAAGTCAAGAATTATGACAACATTGTAATCTTTTTCTTCCAAATTGCAACCGTTTTGTAACCTTTTTCTCTTCTTTTAACAATTACCGTCGTTTTTTCAGCACTATGCTTTGGTTATTTTGACAATGGCGTTTTTGTGATAATTTTTTGACGTTTACAAAAAATCGACAAAATTCACTTGCAAAATTGTGAATTATGTGATATAATATAATCAACGTAAGTTCTCGGAAAAGGGAACTGTTGTGGCAGCGTTATCAAAAGGGAGTTTTCCCGTTAATTCTTTGACCGTTGAAAGGAGTTTTCAAGATGAGTTTTCTGGACGATGTAATCAGCACAGGCAAGAATGTGGTATCCGCCGCGGGTAAAAAGACGGACGAGGCAGTACGTTTTTCCAAGCTGAAGATAAAGGAATCGCAGCTTAACGGCGATATCAAGAGCAAGTTTGAGAAGCTGGGCGCGCTGATCTATCAGATGGCGAAGTCGGGCGAAAAGGATAACGAGCAGTTCGACGCGTACATTGCCGAGATCGACGGCTGCTATGACGAGCTTGCGGATATCGAGAAGCAGTTTGACGAGCTGCGCAACGAGGTGACCTGCCCCGGCTGCGGAGCAAAGTGCAAGGACGAAAACAGTTATTGCCCCAAGTGCGGCGCGAAGCTTCCCGAAAAGCCCGTTCACGAGGCGACCGAGGATAAGGTCGACGAGACTAAAGGCGATGAGTAAAACCATATCTGATAACGGGAGCGTTTCGGCGCTCCCGTTTTTTTATCGTTTAGTAAATGTTAAACCAAATCATGATTTATTTGACGCGGCTTTTTATAAAAATGCAATCTTTCCACAGGATTTTCAAATAAAAATACAGCATTTTTCACAAAAATATTCAAAAATCCCCTAATTGTCAAAAAATAAAGTTGTCTTTTTCGAGTAAATATGCTATAATGATTTGTACGGTTTGACGCTTTTGCGCGTTAAACCCACAAATAAAACGGACAAAAGACAGATTTTCACAAGGAGAAAAATATGAAGTTGAGAAAAATTTTAGCTGCGGCTGCCGCTGCGGCAATGCTTTGCGGTCTTACCGCGTGCAATACCAATAACGATCCCGGCGCTGCCAATGGCGACAAGAAGTACAAGGTGGGTATCTGCCAGCTCGTACAGCACGCCGCTCTCGACGCCGCGACCAAGGGTTTCCAGGATGTACTCAAGGAAAAGCTCGGCGACAATGTTGAGTTCGATTACCAGAACGCCAACAACGATAACGCTACCTGTGCTACTATCGTCAACAACTTCGTTTCCGCAAACGTTGACCTTATCATGGCGAACGCAACTCCCGCTCTCGCGGCTGCGGTTTCCGGCACCGCTACTATTCCGGTCGTTGGCACGTCTATCACCTCTTATGAGGTCGCTCTCGGCGACGACTGGAAGGGCAAGAACATCACGGGCGCGTCCGACCTTGCTCCTATCGATCAGCAGGAGGATATGATCGTCGAGATATTCCCCGACGCAAAGAAGGTGGGCATTCTGTACTGCTCCTCCGAGGGCAACTCCAAGTATCAGGCGGAGCTTATGGAAAAGGCTTTGCAGGAGGACGGCATTGAGTACAAGGAATACACCGTTGCTGATTCCAACGAGATACAGGCTCAGACACAGGCTGCTGTCGACGACAAGTGCGACGTTATCTATATCCCGACCGACAACACTTTCGCAAACGCTGCGGAGACCGTTAAGAATATAGTAGTTCCCGCAAAGGTTCCCGTTGTAGCGGGCGAGGAGGGCATATGCAAGGGCTGCGGCACCGTTACGCTTTCCATTTCCTACGAGAGCATGGGACGTGCCGCGGGCGAGATGGCTTACGAGATCCTTGTAAACGGCAAGAACCCCGGCGAAATGGAGGTCGGCTTCTCCGAAACCACCAAGAAGTACAACGCGGAGATCTGCACCGGATTGGGAATTACTGTACCCGACGGCTACACCGCTATCGAATAACTGTCCGGCATAAGCGCAAACGGCGGGGAACGGAGTACTGTTCCCCGTTGATTTAAAAAAGCATTTTATTTTGCGATAGGAGAAAACAAGATGAATCTGCTTGCAATTTTGCAGAGCGAATTGACGCAATTCGGAAACGCGCTCCCTGGGGTCATTTCTCAGGGACTTATCTGGGGAATAATGGCGATTGGCGTGTATATCACCTACAAAATACTCGATTTTCCCGACCTTACGGTTGACGGCTCTATCGGAACGGGCGGCGCGGTCGCTCTTATGCTTATCCTGAACGGCGTTCCCGTGTGGATAGCGCTTATCGCGGCGTTCGCGGCGGGCTGCCTCGCGGGGTTGGTGACCGGACTGCTGAACACTTTGCTCGGCATACCCGGGATACTCGCGGGGATACTTACCCAGATAGCGCTCTACTCCGTCAACCTCGCCATACTCGGCAGCGCGAACAAGTCCATAAGCGTGGATAAATTCCCGCTGCTGCTTTCCTCGCGCAGAGTCGCGGTGAGCGGCGGATTCGCGGTGTTCGGTTGGGAGGTCGGAAAGTGTGTGTTGATTGTCGCGGTACTTACCGCGGTTCTGTACTGGTTCTTCGGCACGGAATACGGCTTCACTATACGCGCGACGGGCTGCAACTCCAATATGGCGAGAGCGCAGGGCATCAACACTAAGAAGTCGACCGTTATCGCGCTGGTGCTTTCCAACGGTCTGGTGGGGCTTTCGGGCGGATTGCTCGCGCAGTATCAGGGCTTCGCCGACGTAAATATGGGCAGAGGCGCTATCGTTATCGGACTTGCCGCGGTCATCATCGGCGAGGTGCTCGGATCGGCGATAATGGGCAAGCGCTTCAACTTTGTCGCAAGGCTTGCCTTTACCGCGACCGGCGGCATCATCTATTACCTCGTATTGCAGATCGTAATGCAGATCGGTCTTGATTCCACCTACAACAAGCTGTTTTCGGCGATAGTGGTCGTGATCTTCCTTGCCGTGCCGTATATCAGGAACGCCGCAAAGACATCCTACGGCAGGGCGGCAAAAAATGCCGCGTCGCGAGCAATAGGGAAAGGAGATTCCGAAGATGCTTGAGCTTATTGATGTAAAAAAGACCTTTAACGCGGGAACGATCAACGAGAAAAAAGCACTCAACGGAGTTTCAATAAAGCTCGACGAGGGTGACTTCGTGACGATAATCGGCGGCAACGGCGCGGGCAAATCCACCACGCTGAACGCTGTTGCGGGCGTGTGGCCGATCGACAGCGGCGCGATAATCATCAACGGCAAGAATGTCGCGGGACTTCCCGAGCACAAGCGCGCGGCGTTTATCGGACGCGTATTTCAAGACCCTATGACGGGTACGGCGGCGACTATGGAAATTCAGGAGAACCTCGCTCTTGCGAAGCGCAGAGGCAACCCGCGCGGGCTGAGCTGGGGCATAAAGCGCGCCGAGCGCGAGGAATATCATGAGCTGCTGAAAATGCTCGACCTTGGTCTCGAGGACAGAATGACCTCCAAGGTCGGACTGCTTTCGGGAGGTCAGCGACAGGCGCTCACGCTGCTTATGGCGACGCTGAAAAAGCCCGATATCCTGCTGCTCGACGAGCACACCGCGGCTCTCGATCCGAAAACCGCCGCAAAGGTATTGGAGCTTTCCGATAAGATCATTGAGGAAAATCACCTCACCGCCATGATGGTAACTCACAATATGAGCGCCGCTATCAAGCACGGAAACCGCCTTATAATGATGAACGGAGGACATATCATTTACGACGTTAAGGGCGAGGAAAAGAAAAACCTCACCGTCGATATGCTGCTCGAGAAATTCGAGGAAGCAAGCGGCATGGCGCTCAGCAACGACCGTATGCTGCTGTCGAAGCACAATGATATGTAACCACGTTACGGAAAAATAAAACCGCGTTCGCATCGTGAACGCGGTTTTTGTTTAACATAATGACTCTGATTGTTGCAAATAGTTATGCCATTTAACAATATTGTAAATACAAAAAACGCGCATTATCTTCAATAAGCATTGCCAAATCGCGAAAAATGTAGTATAATGTAATCGTGGTATGTACCAAAACAGGAAATACAGCTCCTATGCTTCGATTGAAAACGGAAAGGAGATTCAATATGAGAACAGTAATTAAACAAAGCTTTGACGAGGAAAGAGCGCTGTACGGAGAGCGGGATATTATTGCGCGCGGCTGCAAATTCGACGGTCCCGCGGACGGCGAGAGCGCGTTCAAGGAGTGCGCAAACGTTACGGCAGAGGACTGCTTTTTCAATCTGCGCTACCCGTTCTGGCATAATAATAAGCTGAAGATTTTCGGCTCGGAAATGACAGAGCTTTGCAGGGCGGCGATTTGGTATTCGAATGATATCGAGATCTGCGATACCAAGCTGCACGGTATCAAGGCGCTCCGCGAGTGCTCAAATGTTGTAATGCGCGGCTGCGATATTATTTCACCCGAATTCGGCTGGTCGGTGAGCGGGCTTGAAATGACCGACTGCACCGCCGAGAGCGAATATTTTTTGATGCGCTCGTCCGATTTGCGGTTTAATAATGTAAAGTTCACGGG
The DNA here is from genome assembly GCA_947389015.1 of uncultured Clostridia bacterium. Classification (GTDB taxonomy): domain Bacteria; phylum Bacillota; class Clostridia; order Oscillospirales; family Ruminococcaceae; genus CAG-115. The sequence continues at coordinate 33,224 of CANDVA010000014.1, forward strand.
GAAATATTCGTTTCAGTATATCGAAAATTCCGCGTTTGAGAACTGCGTTTTCGATACCAAGGATGCGTTCTGGCACGCAAAAAACGTTACAGTGAAAAACAGCGTCATCAAAGGGGAATATCTCGCGTGGTACTGCGGGAACGTCACCTTTGAAAATTGCAGGATCGTCGGTACACAGCCGCTCTGCTACTGCAAGGGCTTGAAGCTTGTCAACTGCGAGATGATAGGTACCGATCTCAGCTTTGAAAAGTCCGAGGTAGAGGCTTGTGTTACAACACCGATATTAAGCGTGAAAAATCCGCTTTCGGGACATATCTGCGCGCCGAGCGTGGGAGAGATTATCCGCGACGATAAAAATTCGCGCGGCGAGGTAATTATCTGCGGCAAGGGCTGCTGCGCGTAACAGACGGAGGAGGACTTTTATGAAGCTGTTTCATTTATCCGATCTTCACCTGGGAAAGCGCATGCACGAGCGCTCGCTTATCGAGGATCAACGGGATATCCTGAACCGCATAGTCGGACTGGTAAGCGCCGAAAAGCCGGACGCGGTGATGATCGCGGGCGACGTATACGACCGCTCCGTACCGTCGGAGGAGGCGGTCACGCTGTTTGACGATTTCCTGTTTCGATTATCGGAGCTTGGAGTATCTATACTGGTCATAAGCGGCAATCACGATTCCGCTGAGAGGCTCGGGTTTGGAGGCAGAATAATGGAACGCAGCGGGATATACATTTCCCCCGAATTCAATCCGACGAATTACGAACGTATTTTGCGTCCCGTTGTGCTTAACGACGAGCACGGCGAGGTGAATTTCTATATGCTGCCGTACATAACTCCCGCCGCTGTCCGCGCGGCTCGGGGAGAAAGCGGGATATCGGGGTGGAACGAAATGGCGGAAAGCGTGTTCTCCGATATGGACATAGACGCTTCGAAGCGAAATATCCTTATAGCTCATCAGTTTGTGACGGGCGCGTTCACCTGCGACTCTGAAAGAGTTTTCGTTGGCGGCACGGACAACATTGACGCTTATGTGTTCGAGCCGTTTGATTATGTGGCGCTCGGTCATCTTCACGGAAAGCAGAGTGTCGGAAGGGAGACCGTAAGATACTGCGGCACTCCGCTGAAATATTCCTTTTCCGAGGTCTATCACCGCAAAAGCGTTACCGTTGTGAACGCGGGTGAAAAGGGAGATATTCGGATATCGGAAATACCGTTGGACACGCCGCTGCACGACTGGCGTGAGATAAGAGGAAGCTTCGCCGATATCGCCGCAGGTCAAGGCTCGGAGGATTTCATAAGGGTGATTTTGACCGACGAGGATGAGATATATAACGCAATAAGCAAGCTGCGCGAGTATTTCCCGAATATCATGAGCCTGGAGTACGATAATTCACATACCCGCGCCGCGAAAGAATTTGTACCGACAGCGCATTTGGACAAATTATCGCCCGTTGATATGTTTGCGGAATTTTATAAGCAGCAGCGCGGCAGCGAGCTGAGCGGGGAGCAGCTGAAAATCGTGAACGATATATTTACCGAGATCGGGGAGGAGACAAAATGAGACCGCTTAAGCTGACAATGACGGCGTTCGGTTCGTATGTACAAAGGACGGAGCTTGACTTTACAAGGCTCGGTACGGATGGGCTGTATCTGATAACGGGGGACACTGGCGCGGGAAAGACCACGATATTCGACGCGATCACATTCGCGCTGTACGGGGCTCCCTCGGGCGAATTCCGCAGGAACGAGATGATGCGCTCGCGCAATGCGGCGGAGGACGAGCCTACCGAGGTAGAGCTTGTTTTTGAGTGTATGGGAAAGCGGTACGCCGTTATGCGCTCGCTTGCGTTCCAAAGGGATAAGAAACGCGGAACGGGCACGACGTACGAGCCCGCGAGAAGCCTTTTAACGTTCCCCGACAATCGAAAGCCGCTTGAAAGAGACGGAGAGGTCACGGCAAAGGTCACCGAGATACTCGGCATAAACGAGAGTCAGTTCAAGCAGATAATAATGCTGGCACAGGGCGATTTCCGCAAAATGCTGTTCGCGAAGTCAACGGAAAGGCAGGAGATATTCCGCAAGCTGCTCAATACCGAGATATATAAGCAGTTTCAGCTGAAAATCAAGGAAAAAGCCGATAATTCGGTTAAAGAGCTTGAAAACGCCAAAGCCGATATTATTCGTGTTATTGAGCTGTCCGACTGCGGTGAAAGCTCACAGCTTATCGAAGCAAAGGAAAGCATCGTCGGCGGCTCATTGCCCGATCTGTCAGCACCGCGCGCGTTCTCGGAGCTGCTGCGGTCGATGATCGTATCCGATGAAGCACAGAAGAAAAAGCTGAGCGAAGAGCTTGAAAAGGTCAAAAAAGCCATTGAGGATATCGTCGGAGACATCACCGCCGCACAGGACAGAAACGGACGGTTTGAAGAGATCGGAAAACTGAAGGCGGATATTCCCGAGACCGAAAACAGAACCAAGGCTCTGAAGCGCGTATCCGAGAGCATTCATAATGAAAACGACCCGAAAATAGCGGCGCTTGAAAAAGATATTACGATCATAGGCGAAAGTTTGGGCGAGTATGAAAAACTTGAAGACCTTCTCGCGGAATTGAAAAAATCCAATGATATCGCCGTGAACGGAAGCAGGGAGTTAAAGGCTTTAAAAGAGCGCTGCGAAAACGCGGAGCGGGAGCTTGAGGAGATGAGGGCGGAGCTGAATTTACTCGGCAGCGCGGGAGAGAATGCCGCCGCGCTTAAAGCCGATATGGATCGGCGCGATCACGAGAAAGCCGATATCCAAGCGCTGCTGCGGGATATCGGCGCGTATGACGATATCCGCGAAAAATTATCCGCGGAACAGGAAAAATACCGCAGCGCCGACGATAACGCGACACAGCTCGAAAACCAAGCCAAGTCTCTCCGAGACCGTTACAACAACGAACGCGCGGGCTTATACGCCGATATCGCGAGCACGCTCTCGGAGGGCGAGCCGTGCCCCGTATGCGGTTCGATACACCACCCAAACAAGGCGGTAAAGTCCGAAAATTCCCCCGATAAAACCGATGTCGAGAAAGCCGAGAAAAACGCCGTATTCGCACGCAAGCGCGCGGAGGAGCTCTGCAATTCCTGCGAAAAGCTCAAGGGAGGGCTTGAAAGCAGCCAATCTTCCGTTAAGCAAAGGCTTACCGCGCTGAACTTCAAGTGCGAATTAGATGACGCCTCCTCCGAAGCGGAAAAGCGGCTGGATCACATAAATGCCGAGATCGCGAATATCTCCGAAAGGAGAGCGGAGGAAGCGTCGAAAATCGAGCGCCGCAGAAATCTGGAAAAGTTGGTCCCCGATAAGGAGAATGAAGTCAAGGTATTTAAGGAAGAATACGACGCGCTCAGCAGTGAAACGGATAAGGCAGGCGTCCGCGCCGAGGAACTGAAAAAGCGGTCGGACGCTCTGAAAAGCAAGCTCGGCTTTGCGGGAAAACTGGAGGCGGAGGCGGAGATAAAGTCGCTCAAAACACAGTCCGCTAAGCTGAGCGAAGCGGTGCAAAGGGCTGAAAGCGCGGCGGAGAACGCCGAGAGAATGCTTGCCGATATGCGTACACGAATAAGCGCTATTTCCGATCAGCTCCCCAAGGATTATGCGCCCGTTGACATTGACGAGCTGAATGTCAGACAGGCGCAGCTTAGGGGACGTGAGAAAGAGCTCTCTGAAAGCTTTAACGCAATAAAGCTTCGGCTGAAAATTAACGCCGGCGTATTGAAAAATATGACCGAAATAATACCGTCGCTAAACGAGCTTGAGAAACGCGCCGCTCTGCTGAACGGTCTTTCCGACGTTTCCAACGGAAAGGGGAAAGATCAAAGCAGAACGACGCTGGAATCCTTTGTGCAGGTAGAGTTTTTCAAGGATATTTTAAGGCGCGCCAACATACAGTTTGACCGGATGACGGACAAGCGTTTCAAGTTGGTCTACAAGGAGACGCCCACCGACAACCGCAGTGACCACACTCTCGACATAAACGTTTATGACTGTTACAGCGGCAAAGAGAGCGACGTGCGTTCGCTTTCGGGCGGCGAGTCGTTTTTGGCGTCACTGTCGCTGGCGCTCGGACTTTCCGAAACGGTTCGGCAAAGTGCGGGGGGGATCGAGCTCGAAACCATGTTTGTGGACGAGGGCTTCGGCTCGCTCGACGACGAGACCTTACAGCAGGCTATGACCGCGCTCAACGGACTTACCGAATCGGGTATTCTTATCGGGATAATCTCACATGTCAACGAGCTCAAGCGCAGTATCACAAAGCAGATAATCGTCGGAAAAGACGGTAATAACGTGAGCCGCGCCGAGATCAGGGTGTGATATTTCCGCGGATGCACACGTATGACGATGTGAACACGTTTTGGCGCAATTGACACGCTCTGCGATTCATGATATAATAGAATTACCAAATATGGAAGTGTTATCAAGCTTTGCTGCGGGTACACCGCAGCAAAGCTTGAAGGGAACGTAATTGTGAAAGCGAGGGAGAAATGACATTATTCGAGGAGTGTCTGGCGGCACTCGGCAGCTACAAAATAGCGAAGATATACGAGGCAAAAATGGCGCTGGCTAATTTAAGGCTGACGGATTACGGGCGGTTGGATTTTCGGCGATATAAATGCCCACGTGAAATATCGCTTTCGGAGCTTGACAGGTTGGGTGATTTCCCCTGTTACATTATATATAATGACGCAGAGCTGCCTGTAATAAAATGCCGCTTTAAGCAGGTGTTAGAATGTCTTGACGATGTCCTTGCGCCCGCATTCGATACGTGGGTGTTGGACGAGGGATTTTCGAGAATTATTGAGTTTTATCACGATGGCGAAATCACGATAGCGGAGGTTTAGGGAAAATTATGGGTCTGAATTAGGCGAGGAACAAGATGGAATTGCTTTTGCTATATTTGGAAAGGAGTGGTTGAAAATGGCTGACTGGAACAGCGAACAGTATCTGAAATTCAAGGCGCAGCGCACTCAGCCCGCGATAGACCTTGCAGCGCGGCTGAGCGGAAAACCGCAAAATCGTGATATGGAGGTGATCGACCTCGGCTGCGGTCCCGGTAATTCTACGCGCGTTTTGAAAAATCATTTCCCGAACGCGTTCGTTATCGGCGCGGATAACAGCGCAAATATGATCGATAAGGCTCGCGGAGACAATCCCGATCTGGACTTTATTATTTTGGATATTTCGGGCGATCTGTCGGAGATGCACGGGAAGTTCGACGTGGTGTTCTCCAACGCCTGTCTGCAATGGCTGCCAAATCACGCGGAGCTTCTGCCGAGACTATTCAAGCTGTTGAGAAAGGGCGGAACGCTCGCGGTACAGATACCGATGAACTATGACGAGCCTATACACCAAATAATCGGACGTGTCTCGGAGAGCGAAAAGTGGAACGCTTATTTCCCCGAAAAGCGAATATTCGGCACGCTTACGCAGTCGGAATATTTCGATATTATCAGCGGAATGACGGACGATTTCGAGATGTGGCAGACGACCTACTGTCACCGTATGCCGAGTATCGAAAGCATTATCGAATGGTACCGCTCGACGGGACTGCGCACTTATCTGGCGGCTTTGTCCGAGGAGAAGGGCGCGGAATTTATTGCGGATATCTCGTCGGAGCTTGTCAAGGAATATCCGAAACAGAAAAACGGCGAGATAATTTTCAGATTTCCGCGGTTTTTCTTTATAGCCGAAAGATAATTTTACGGAGGTTTTAGAACTATGAACGAAGTATATGAAAAGTTGAAAAAATGTCACGAGATCGTGGCAAAGAAGATCACATTCAAGCCCGAGCTGGCACTGATCTTAGGCAGCGGGCTGGGAGATTTCTGCGACACCATGGACGTTAAGGAAACTCTGCCGTACAGCGAGATCGAGGGCTTTCCGAAAAGCACCGTGGCGGGGCATAAGGGACAATTCGTGTTCGGGTACTCGGACGGCGTGCCTATCGTCGCCATGCAGGGACGAGTTCATTATTACGAGGGATATCCCGTGCAGGACGTTGTGCTGCCCACAAGGTTGATGCGCCTTATGGGCGCGAAAACGCTGTTTCTTACGAACGCGGCGGGAGGCATAAATCCCGCGTTCCATGCGGGGGATTTTATGCTGATAACCGACCATATATGCTCGCTCGTTCCCTCTCCACTTATCGGCGCGAATATTGACGAGCTGGGCACGCGTTTCCCCGATATGAGCGAGGTATACAGCCGCCGTCTGCGCACAATAATAGAAAACTCCGCCGCCGCAGAGGGTGTACCGTTACAGCGCGGCGTGTATATCCAGACTACGGGTCCGAATTACGAGACCCCCGCGGAGATACGCGCTTACGGACGGCTCGGTGCCGACGCCGTGGGTATGTCCACCGCTATTGAGGCTATGGCAGCTCGTCACTGCGGAATGGAGGTGTGCGGTATCTCCTGTATTTCCAATCTCGCCGCGGGAATTTCCGCAAATCCCCTCTCGCACAAGGAGGTACAGGAGACCGCAGACCGTGTCGCGCCGCTGTTCAGAAAGCTTGTGGCAAGGGCGATATCGGATATATGCGCGGGAAAATAACTCACGACAAACGGAAGGAACGCCATATGAAAAAGCTGTTCGCGCTGCTCACCGTAGTATTATGCATACTGTTTTCGGGCTGCGACGAGGAAACAGAGTTTGAGCTTACCGTAACGGATATAACAGCAAATCACAGCTACCGATACGTCTACGCCGAGGACTGCGGAGGCGGCTGTCTGTACAAAAGCAGCGGCGCTCTGTGGTACTATGACTACGCCCACCGTATGAAAACGTCGCTTTGCACAAAGCCGTTATGCAGGCATGAAAAGGAGCCCTGTTTCGCTTACCGCACGGAGCGCGTTTACGGTTACAAGGACAAATTCCTCGCTGTGTGGAACGATTTCAGCAAGGATGCCGAAGAACTGGTTTTCGAGCTTGCGGACATACCCTCGCAGACCATCGGCGAAGTGCTGCGGCTGGAAAACCGCTGTTGGTGCGATACGCTGGCATACGGTGACAAGCTGTTCATTGGCATTAAAGAGGGGTATTACGTCGACGGCGAAGATACGAACTCAAATCCCGATCACTGCCGCGTTTACCTCATGGTCGTGTCTCTCGAGACCGCGGAGATGGAAATGCTGTCCGACTGTCTTGCGGACGGGCGCGGCGCCGACCTTATACCGGTCGGCATAGAAAACGGAAAATTCATTTTCTGTACGCGTTATTATGAAGAAAGCGAAAACGGCAGTATTTCCGATACGCCTGTCCAAAAGTATATGACCTGCGATATCGAGACTAAGGAGATCGCCGAGTTTACGGGACGGCTTGCCGATATTTATCTTGACGGCTGTGCGGTCTACCATGACGGAGATACCGTTGCCTTTGACCGTGAAGGGCGGATATCGCGTCTCGATATGGGCTTTGAATTCAGGAATATTCCGTTTGACGTCTTTTTTTATAACGACGGAAAGGCATATTTCAGAATAGTCGGAAAGTATTTCCGAACAGCTGGAAAGGACGACATGATATACAAATTCGATACGGACACCGAAAAAATGTATATCGCTTCGTTCCCCGACATTTCCGATATGCGGTTCATCACCGAAAAGGAAAAAGAATTTATCCTTGTGTCCGAATATGACGACAGCAAGATCGTTACATTATCCAAGGACAGTCAGCTTGTATTTACGGAACTTGACGGCGAGCGCAAAACCGCGCTGTTTGAAGAGCTTTTTAAGAACGAGAAAACTCCCGAGGAAATAGAGGAGGAAAACAAAAAGGCGGAAGAGGATTTTCAAAAGTACATTGACAGCTTGTTGGAAAATACCTCGCGCAGTTATATGACGCCCATTACGCCGCCTCTTTATTAAAAATCACCCCCGCAGAGCAAATGCTCCGCGGGGATATTTTTTGCCCTTTACCCGACATTTTGAAAAATATTTTTGAAATTTTGTAAAATATACTTGACATTTTGTAAAAGATATGTTATAATCCTATTAAGAGGTGAGGATATGGCTAAAAACTTACGAATGAAAGCCGCCCGCGCCGCCCTCGATCTTTCGCAGGACGAACTCGCGAAAAAGGTCAAGGTGACGCGGCAGACGATAAGCGCCGTGGAAAACGGCGATTACAATCCGACGATAAATCTGTGCATAGACATATGCATAGCGCTCGGCAAGACGCTTGATGAACTATTCTGGAACGACGGGGGAGGTAACAAGAAATGAGCTTGAAATCATTTGATAAATTCTGCGAGAGACTGATACTCGCGGAGCAGGGCAGTGAAAAGGAGATATTCGACGAGCGGCAGAACGTTATACGCTCGCGGCTGGCGATAGAGGCGCTGTTAGTTTACGTTGGACTGACCATTGTAAACAGTATGGTAACGGAGCTGTTCTATCAATGGGCGGAGAGCCTGATGACGGTAACGCTGCTGTTCGCGGTGATATGTCTGCTGTGGTGGGAGATACGGTGCGCGTTCAAGGGGTGTATGCTGGCGGTAAGCGGCAGATACGCGCAAAAAATTTCCGCGATAATGGCGATCTTTATTGGTGCGCTGAACGGGCTTCGTTATGTGTTCGATATCGGCGAGGAGGATTATTTCGTGACGGACGGAAAGCTCTCGGGAGATTTTGTGTTCGCGCTGTGCTTTCTGCTGATGATAGGCTGCGGGATTTTTATGCTATGCGTTATGCGGCATGAGGAAAAAAGAAACGAAAGCGAGGGAGAAAAATGAGCTTAAAATCATTTGACAAGTTCCTGGAGAATTATATACTCGGGCAGCCGAACAACAAAAAGGAGATCATGGACGAGCGGCAAAAGATCGCGCGAACCCATATATTGGTCGAGACGCTGATAATATTTTCCGGCTTGTCGTTTATCAGTAACTTTGTAATGGATCTCTGGTACAGATGGGCGGAGAGCTATGCATCGCCTATGCTGATATTCTTTATGCTTTGCATGATCTATTTCAATATCCGCTGCTTTGCAAAGGGCTGTCTTATCGGGATAAACGGCGGGAAAGCCATAACATTCACGGCTGCCTACGCGATATTTATGGGCGTGATGATGGGCGCGAAATATTTGATCGGAAACGAGGAATACAGCAGTCTTTTTGCCGATGGCAAACTGACGGATGACTTCTGCTTTATTGCGGCATGGATACTGTTTGTTGTATACGGCGTGCTCACGATAATTCTTGCAAAAGCCGATAAAAAGAGGAAAGGAGACGAATAATATGAGCTTAAAATCGTTCGACGATTTCTGCGCGAAGATAGTCAACAACGACCCCACCATTCCGCAGAAGGACATTTTCGACGAGCGGCAGATGGTCGTGCGCTCGCAGATCACGACAAGGGCGCTGTGGGCGTTCGTGATAATGTCGGGGATAAATCTGCTTATTATGGAGTGCGGACCGCAATGGTGCGATAGCTGGGTGCTGTCGACGGCGATGTTCGGCGCGATAGCGTATCTGTATTGGGTCTGCGCGAACGCACGGCGCGGCTCGCTGTTCGGCGTAAACGGCACAGCGACTTTGGCGTCGCAGGTAGGATTTCTTTTCGGAGACGCCGTTTTCATTCCGATCGTGATACTTTCGGACAAAGAGCCCGACGAGCTCTTTGAGAACTTCTTTATCAGAAACGGCATGGTGTCGGAATACTTTATGATAGCGCTTGACGGAGCGATATTGCTCACGGCGGGTATAGTTATGGCGGTCTGCATCGGCAATCACAGAAAAAAGGAAAAGGCGGAAAAAGAAAATGACGATAAGTGATATCTGGGATTTGCTCTGTGTGCTCATGAATATCAGGCTTGGCATAATTTGGGCGTGGGAAATGTGCTTGCACAGGTCGATCTGATGTTGTATAATAAAACTTGACACCATTTTCATAAAGAAGTAAAAAGGAAAGAAAAGGACGGTATCAAGATGAGACAAACAAGAAGTTAAGACAAGGAGGAATTGTTTTATTTGCGAGGTAGCAAATCGGAAAATTACGTTATAGACGAGCTCAAACCCCTCATTTGGCATTACTTTATGAGCTATTGTAGCAACAGGCGAATATGCACGGCGATTGGCGGTGAAACGGCGTAACTATCGCGCAGCGCTAAGCGCGGTCGCATGACCGTTCCGGTCATGCAGCCGGATCAATGGTAATATTCGCTTCGTTCCGTGAATATTACCATTGATCCAAAAAAAATTCGTATTTTTTGTGAAAATTCTGTAAAGTAATATTGACAAAATCAAATGCCTCTTATAGGCGCTTGTGCAAACCACGTGTTTCACGCGTTGTTATGATTATCAATTTTTTGTATCTAACGTGGCAGACAACATCTGTTGAACATTTTTCACGGTACATATGGATAATCGAGTATAAGACATCACAAAAAGCCTCGTCGAAATTGGTCGACGAGGCTTTCAATGCCATATTATGTTACCCTTTTACTGTTATACAATCGAATGCCCTTTACTGTGCGACGCGAATGTCGCACAGTAAAGGGCAACGTTTAGTTGATTATGTGGAAAATATTTTTGCCAAAATCGTGCCACATCGACATCTATTACAAGTTAGTTGGAATGATTGATTAAATGAGTACTGTGAAGTTTGGTCTACATCCGTAGGAATGGGCTTTTTATATTTTATTGTATAAATATGATATTTTTTTGTGAAAAGTCTGTGTACTTCAACCGATATTTTCGATAGATATATAAAACAGCCTAACAAAACAAAAATCGGTTTACAAATATATTGTCAGAAATATACAAATTACACGAATGCAATTTATACATTGCTACAAAAAAAAAAAAAAATGATTGACAAAGGTAAAGCCATATTATATAATATAGATACAAGCAAGACGAAGCTCACTTCCATGGCGGGCTGCGGTGGAATAGATCCGCTGTTGAGGCGAACTTCATGCATTTCGAGGAAATCTGAACTCTTTATGAAAGGGATGATGTAATGACAGCGACCCAAACCGTAAAGCAGGCAAAAAAGCCGATTGATTTTATCGGATACTTCCTCCGCATAATGATCATTATAACATTGGTCTGCCTGTTTGTTCCCGCTCTCAATCCAACACACATGAGTGAGCTAATGAATGACAGCGATTCGTTCTTCACCTCGGGCATCTCCTATGGTGGTATCGCGGACGCCTTTAAGCGCGCGGTAACCAAAGGATATATCGAACAGGGCGTTCTGGTGCGCACCTACGTCGGCGCATTGACGTCGCTTATCGGTATGGCTGCCATGCTTGTGGGCTGCGCTATGACAATCGGAGAGATCAAGTTCAAGCGTCTTGGAGCGAAGCTCTCTCTCATCGGCAGTGCTGTAAGCGTTGCGGGGCTTATCTTCGTAAAGCTCCAGCAGTCGGGTTTTACAAACGCGGCAAATCCCGAGAGAATAAAGCCTCTTGAGCCTGTGGGCGCGATAATATTTATCGTTCTTGCGGGAATCTGCTTCCTGCTCAGCCTTTTGTACCTTTTAAAGCTCCCGAAGGCGGCAAAAGAGGCTCAGTGGGTGATGGAGGGCCAATACAGGCTTTTCCTGATGATGGCACCGTTTATCGTTTTGGTGTTCTTGTTCTCGTATCTGCCGCTTTGGGGCTGGCGCTATGCATTCTTCGACTACAAGCCCGGGCAGGCGCTCACTCCTGACAACTTCGTCGGCTTTAAATGGTTTACATATCTGTTTCAGAACGCGGCGACCCGCGCGGATATCGGACGTGTTATGATCAATACTTTGGCAATGAGCGGTATCGGTCTTGCGATGTCGTGGCTGCCGTTGGCGTTCGCGATATTCCTTACGGAGATCAAGTGCGGTCCGGTAAGAAGAGCCGTTCAGACAATAACGACTATCCCGAACTTCATTAGCTGGGTATTAGTTTATACAGTCGCGTTCGCGTTGTTCTCGTCGGACGGCTTCGTTAATCAGTTCCTATTGAGCACGGGGCTTGCAAGCGAAAGCACCGATTTTCTGATAGGAAACGACGGTATCTGGCTCAAAATGTACCTTTGGGGTACGTGGAAAGGTCTCGGCTGGGGTGCTATCATCTACATAGCGGGTATCTCGGGTATCGATCAGGCGCTGTATGAGGCGGCGACTATCGACGGCGCGGGACGTTTCCAGAAGATATGGCACATCACGATCCCGGGACTTATGCCCACGTTCTTTGTACAGTTTGTTCTTTCAATTTCAAATATACTCTCCAACGGTATGGATCAATACCTCGTATTCAGAAACGCGACAAACACCTCGAGTATTCAGGTGCTGGATCTGTATGTGTATATGCTCGGTCTTGGCAAGAGCAACCAGATACCGCTGTCGACCGTTGTCGGCATGGCGAAATCTATCATAAGCGTTATACTGCTGTTCAGCGCGAATAAGGCTTCCAAGGCTATCCGCGGTTCGGGAATTGTCTAAGGAGGGGATCATATGGCAAAAAGCAAAGTAAAGCACGGTTTTCGCCTTACTGCGGAAGATGTCGTGTTCAACATCATAAATTACACCATATTTATCCTTTTCGCGTTGATATGTCTTTTTCCGTTTTATTACCTGTTTATCAACACAATAAGCGATAACGCGCTTGTCGGCGCGGGACGTATCCAGCTCCTTCCCAAGGGCATACACTTTAACAATTATATCGGACTTACAAGAATAAACGGCTTGGGAACGTCGTTTATCGTATCCGTGGCGAGAACGGTCATCGGCACTGTGCTGATGGTAGGCGCTTCGGCACTGGTCGGCTATCTTGTCACCAAGCAGGAGATGTGGGGCAGAAAGTTCTGGTACAGATTTCTTGTTATCACGATGTATTTTAACGCGGGTCTCGTTCCGTGGTATATGAATATGTCGATGCTGGGTCTCACGAACAACTTCTTGGCGTACATAATCCCCGGTATCATTTCGCCGTACAATATCATTCTCGTCAAGACCTATATCGAGTCCATTCCCGCGGAGCTCGAGGAGAGCGCGTCCATTGACGGCGCGGGATATTTCAGGATATTCAGATGCATAATCTTCCCGCTTTGCAAGCCTATTCTGGCGACGATCGCGATATTCGGCGCGGTGGGTCACTGGAACTCTTTCACCGACTCGCTTATCCTGATGTCGGGAAAGCCCGAGTTATTCACACTTCAGCACCGTCTGTACACCTACATGAACGAGGCGACGAACCTTGCGGCTATGATACAGCAGGGCGGAAGCGATATCGGAAATCTCGCTACGCAGGCTTCCATGAATATGCGCCCTATTAAGTTCACAGTCGCTATGGCTACGGTAATCCCCATTCTACTCGTTTATCCGTTTATGTCGAAATACTTTGAAAAAGGTATCATGCTTGGCGCGGTAAAGGGCTAAGTTCGCTATTCTTGCGGGAAACCGCAATAATATATCGTTTGCTTCATTCTGAGGCAGACCTGACACCATTTTAACGTAAAAGGAGAATTAACATGGCAAAAAGCAGCAAGAGAATTGCGGCGGGCGCTCTCGCGTTTATGACAGCGCTGTCGCTTACGGCATGTAACACGGACAACAACAGTTCCAGTGGAGCTAACAATTCAAACGACAACTCCAGCTCAACTTCGTCCAACTCCTCGGACAACAGTTCGACGTCCTCTTCGGGCGGCGATACCTCCGAGCCATCCAATCCCTCGGGTACTCAGTCCGAGTGGGAAGCGGATTACAGCGAGTTTATCCCCAAGGAGACGGTAACGCTTGAAGTTTACTCTCAGCTTTCCAACTATTCGGGCAAGCAGCTCGGTTGGTTCGCGGATATCATGAAGGAAAAGTTCAACGTAGAGCTTAATATCATTAACAACCCCGACGGTACGTTTGCGACAAGAATGGAATCGGGCAACCTCGGCGATATAGTTGTATTCGGAGCGCTCGATCAGTTTGCGCAGGCTGCTACAGCGGGTCTGCTTCTTGATTGGGAGGATGAGGATATCCTTGCCGATTTCGGTCCGTACATCAACGAGAACTTCCAGCCCGCTCTTGAAAAGGTAAAGAACATGGAGGGCAGCGACGGTAAGGTTCACGGCTACGGTCACGACGTTGCTTCCGACCCCAACAAGACGAAGATGAACGACTACTGGCCTTCGCTTCGTTACGATCTGTACGAGCAGATCGGCAAGCCCGAGATCAAGACGCTTGACGACTATATCACCGTATTCGAGAAGATGAAGGAGATCTGTCCGACATCCGACAGCGGCAAGGAAACGTATGCCGTTTCCCTGTTCAGCGATTGGGATGGCGATATGGTAATGTTCGTCAAGACTATCGGCGCGCTTTACGGATATGACGAGTTCGGTCTCGGTTTGTATGACTGCGCTACCAACACCTATCAGGACGTTCTCCAGGATGGCGGTTGGTACCTTAAGGCTTTGAAGTGGTACAATACCCTGTATCAGAAGGGTCTGCTCAACCCCAACTCCATGACCCAGAAATACGATGACGTTGCTTCCCAGATGGTTGACGGCGCAACATTCTTCAACCAGTTCAAGTGGATGGGCGCCGATCTGTACAACACTCCCGAGCACGTTGCGGACGGCAAGGCTATGTACTGCGTACCGCCCGCAGATTCCAAGAACCTTGTTGAAGGTCTGAACATTTACGGCGGCGAGCGTATCTGGACTATTGGTTCGAAGACACAGTATCCCGAGCTTTGCATGGCAATTATCAACTGGCTCTCCACTCCCGATGGCACTATGACCATCAAGTACGGTCCTCAGGGCAAAACATGGGATTACAACGCTGACGGCAAGGCATACCTTACCGAAGACGGACTCCGCGCCATGACCGATAAGAAGAGCCTTGAAATAAACGGTGCTACTTTCGAGGACGGCGAGTTTAAGATTAACAACACCACGATGTCTCTCGACGACGTCAACCCGAAGACGGGCGAGACCTACAACTGGGAGAACTGGTCTACCACTTCCAAGGAATACACCGATATTCAGAAGCAGTGGCAGGCATGGGCAGGAACCAACACCGCCGACGAATTCCTTGCGGGCAGACAGGTAGTAAACGTTAAGTCTACTTACACGGGCACTCCCAAGGATCAGGATCTTCAGGCTAAGTGGGATCAGGTAAAACAGTGCGTAAAGGACGGCTCTTGGAATGCTATCTACGCCAAGGACGACGCTGAGTTTGATTCGATCGTTTCTAAGATGGTCAGTGACGCAAAGGCATACGGCTATGACGAGTGCGTTGCGTTCCAGACCAACGAAGCTAATCTCAGAAAGGCAGCCGTTGAGGAAGCTCTCAAGGCGGCTCAGTAATAAGTCAAGTTAACCGATCACCTCAAAAAATGGTGTAAAAAACGAATAGGAGAGCTGTAAAACCGCTCTCCTATTTGTGTATTTAATGAAAGAAGGAAAAGATCATGCGCTTTTTCCGAGCGGACGGACCGGTCTACGAATTCATTTCCAAGTTTACCGATATGGTTTTGCTGTCGCTGTGCTGGCTGGTGTGCAGTATACCGATAGCGACTGTCGGCGCGTCTACGGCGGCGTTGTATGCGGTATGCTTCAAGATGCTGAGGAACGAGGAGGGGCACGTTTGCAGACAGTTCTTTTCCTACTTCAAAAGCAATTTCAAGCAGGCGACCTTAGCGTGGTTGATACTTCTGCCGATAGGTATTATCATTTCGTATATGATCTACCTGTACTACTTCGGTATGTCGGTAATGAACGGCGCGGCGGACGTTTTCGCGATACTGGTGCTTGTAGCGGCGGCGCTCTACATCATCACGCTGACTTATGTGTTCGCATGCGCGGCGCGTTACGAGAACACGCCCGTACAGACCGTCAAGAACGGCATTTTTATCGGCTTGCGTTTCCTCGGAAGAACGGTCATTCTTCTCGCGATAACGGTTGCGATAATGTTTGTCGCCATGTGGAATTTGACTACTATGTTCGTCGCGGTGCTGCTGGTTCCCGCTTGTCTTACCTACGTACACGGCTCGTTTATTATCAAGATATTTGAAAAGCTCGAGGAAGAACGAGCCGAGCGAGTGTGCCGTGAGGAGACCGAACGGCACAAGGCGCTGACAGAGGCGGAAAAATCGGATAAAAAAGAGTGATCAGCATATAGAAAAAAAGATCGTCCCGATTTGTGCTTTTGCATATATCGGGACAATTTTTTTATATCAGCGAATCCTTCTGATCTTGACCTTAATGGGCTTATCCTGTGGTTTTTCGGCTTGCTTTGGAGTATCGGCGCGCCCGATTACCCCCGCAGACGCCGCGGCTGCCTTATATGCCTCGTCGTAGAAGTGGATCTGCGAATTCAGCGGGAGCTTTCCCGCGGAGGGAACATGCGTATACTTGCCATCCGAGCCCAGCTCACGAGCTTTTACATTATCCGCGAGCATGGTCGAGAAGATATCGCAGACCCTGTTCGCAAGCGATGTATCAAGTATCGGAGCGGCGACCTCAACTCGGCGCTCGGTATTTCGCGTCATAAAGTCCGCGCTGGAAATGTACACGCGGCGGCGTTCCCCTCTGCCAAAAATATAAATTCGGGAATGTTCAAGAAAACGCCCGACTATCGAAATAACGCGGATATTCTCCGTTTCGCCCTCAACTCCCGGGATAAGGCAGCAGATACCTCGCACGATAAGCTCTACGGTAACTCCCGCGCGGCTTGCCTCGGCGAGCTTTTCGATGAGATCGCGGTCGGTCAGCGAGTTTATCTTTATACCGATATATCCGTCGCGCCCATAGGTTATTTCGTTGTCGATAAACGAGACGATACGGCTCTTTAAGCCTTTGGGCGCAACAAGCAGCCGATTCGTGCTTTCAACGGTGCTTCCCACTACCAACGCGTTGAATACCACCGACGCGTCCGCGCCGAGATCCTCGTCGGAGGTCATCAGCGTGAGGTCGGTGTACAGCTTGGAGGTACGCTCGTTATAATTGCCCGTGCCGACCTGCGTGATGTAACGCACGTCGTTGCCGTCGCGCAGAGTTATCAAGAGCAGCTTGGAGTGTACTTTAAGCTCTTCGAGTCCGTAAATTACGTTAACTCCCGCTTCCTCAAGCTGCTTTGACCAGCCGATATTATTCTCCTCGTCAAAGCGTGCGCGAAGCTCTACAAGCGCCAGAACGTCCTTTCCGTTCTCGGCTGCCTTGTTAAGCGCGTTTATGATCTTGCTGTCGCGGGCTACGCGGTAAAGCGTGATCTTGATCGAGGAAACGTTCGGATTTACCGCTGCCTCCTCAAGCAGATTTATAAAATGATTTATATTCTCATAAGGATAATTCAGCAGAATATCGTGCTGCTTTATCTGTTCTATCAGCGGAACGTCGGGGAGTATTTCAGCCGACTTCTGCGGTGTGAGCGGGTTGAAGAACAGCTCCGCCTGCTTTTCGAGGCGCTTTTCCAGTACCGAGATAAAGCCCATGGACAACGGCGCGGTCTGTTTGAAAACGTAGTTATCCGATATGTCGAGCATCTTGGTTATTACCGATACGATCTCGTTGTCGGGAGAGCCTTGGAACTCAACACGCACCGGCTGGAGCTTTTTGCGCTTTTTGACGAGCTTGCTCATTACGTCGCGGAAATCCACGTCGTGATCGAACAGCCCCTCGTCGATCTCGATATCGGCGTTGCGCGTTACTCTGAAAATGCAGCGGGAGATGATGTCAAAGTTATTGAAGACCTGCTTTGAGTAGCGGCGTATCAGTTCTTCGATAAGTATAAACTTACCCGTCCCGGGAAGGAACACCACTCTCGGCAGATTTTCCGACGCGGGAAGTATGCCGTACGTCGCTTTTCCCGACGCGTCCGTTTTTTTCCGTATCTTGCAGCCGATGTATATCTCGCCGCTTTTCAGAAACGGAATGGGGTGTTTTTTGTCAACTACGCCCGCAAACAGCAGCGGACGTATCTCGCGCATGAAATACGCTTTCAGGAACGCATCCTCCTCGGGCGTGAGCGCGTCTTCGTTGATGTGCTCCACTCCGTAAGCGGACAGACCCTGCATTATCTCGGAATATGCCTCGTCCTTTATCGGCAGCAGAGCCTTAACGCGCTTTGCGATCGCCGAGAGCTGCTCCTTGGCGTTCATATTAGTTTTGTTTTCGCGGTCCTTTGGCTCGTACAGCAGCTTGTCGTGCAGACTGCCGACGCGTATCATAAAGAACTCGTCGAGATTTGAGCAAAATATCTGTACAAATCGTAAGCGCTCAAAAAGCGGAGTGGTCTCGTCGCGGGCTTCCTCAAGAACGCGCGCGTTGAATTTCAGCCACGAAAGCTCGCGGTTATCGTAAAATCCTGTGCCCATTTATATCAAACCTTTCGTGATATTCAGAAAACCTTTGATTTACAATATCATTTTTTATCCGTCAGTTTCGAAGCTGTCTTAATAAACTCGTTAAACAGCGGATGCGGGCGGTTAGGCCGCGACTTGAATTCGGGATGGAACTGAACTCCCACAAAGAACGGGTGTTCGCTTCTCGGCAGTTCCACGATCTCCACCAGCTTGCCGTCGGGTGAAAGCCCCGCGAACTTCAGACCCTTTTCCGCAATCTCCTCGCGGTAAACGTTATTGAACTCGTAGCGATGACGGTGACGCTCATAAACAAGCTCCTCGCCGTAAACGCCACGGGAAACGCTGTCTTCCGCAAGCTTGCACGGATACAATCCGAGACGCATCGTACCGCCCATTTCAACGCCCTTCTGATCGGGCATAAGGTCAATAACGGGATACTCGAATTCTCCAAACTCCGCCGAATTCGCGCCGTCAAGTCCGACGACATTCCTCGCGAATTCAATGACCGCCATCTGCATACCGAGACACAGACCGAAATACGGTATCTTATTCTCACGAGCGTAACGCACAGCCTCGATCTTGCCTTCTATACCGCGGTCGCCGAAACCGCCCGGAACACAGATACCGTCAACCTCCGACAGTATCTCGTCCGCGGTAAGCGGCGTAATCTCCTCGGAGTTTATAAGCTTTATGTCAACGTTGCAGCCGTTGAACGCGCCCGCGTGACGAATACTCTCCATGACTGAGATATACGCGTCGGGCAGCGCCACATACTTGCCGACAAGCCCGATTGTAAGCGGTTTTGTAGCGTTCTCCTGACGGTGGACCATATTTTCCCATTCGGTAAGATCGGGTTCTCTGTCCTCAAGCCCAAGGTGGTAGCAAGCCGAATGAGCCAAGCCCTCTCTTTCGAGCATAAGCGGCACGGCGTACAGCGACGACGCGGTCAGATTCTGGATAACATCCTCCTTGCGGACATTGCAGAACAGCGCTATCTTCTCACGCATCTCAACGGGAACCTCACGTTCGCTTCTCAATACAAGTATGTTCGGCTGAATACCGAGCGACAGCAGCTCTTTGACGCTGTGCTGTGTGGGCTTCGTTTTCAGTTCGTTGCTGCCTGTAATGTACGGAAGCAGCGTAACGTGAATATACAAAACGTTCTCACGTCCCTTTTCGTAGCTCACCTGACGGATAGTTTCGAGGAACGGCGTGGACTCGATATCGCCGACCGTACCTCCTATCTCGGTGATAACAACGTCAACAGGCTGCGCCCCGCTGTTTGCCGCACGATAAACGCGGCTTTTGATCTCATTGGTGACGTGGGGAATCACCTGCACAGTGCCGCCGAGGTAGTCGCCGCGGCGCTCCTTGTTAAGTATAGTCCAGTATATCTTACCCGTTGTTACGTTGGAGTTTACGGTGAGATTTTCGTCAATAAAACGCTCATAGTGACCAAGATCGAGATCGGTCTCCGCGCCGTCGTCGGTGACGAACACCTCGCCATGCTGATACGGCGACATTGTTCCCGGGTCAACGTTCAGATACGGATCAAATTTCTGAATAGTCACACGATACCCGCGCGTTTTGAGCAGTCTTCCAAGAGAGGCAGCCGTGATACCTTTGCCAAGTCCCGAAACCACTCCGCCTGTTACAAAAATATATTTCGTTGCCATTTTTTTCCACCTTTCCGTTCGCTAAAAACACTTAAAATTATTATAACACTTTCCGACGTTTTTTGCAATAGCTTTTTAAAATATATCTTTACACAATGATCACAACTGCGTGTTATACCCTTTCAGTGCTAAGACAGTGAATTGTAGTTAATGCATAGAGCAAGTGTGTGTTTTTAAATGAGTTATGTGTATTTTCAACAAATTAAAAGTATATCCGATTGACATATAGACTGAACTATGGTATAATAATTTTAAAAGTAATTTATTATGAGATAATGTCGCTGACTCATTGATAAACTTATAATAACAAATTCTATGCTGCTGTGGCGAAATCGGCAGACGCAAGGGACTTAAAATCCCTCGGTAGCGATACCGTACCGGTTCAAGTCCGGTCAGCAGCACCAAACGGCGCAAACTTGAACCACCCGATGCGGCTGTATTTCTTCAAAAAAGCAGTTGCCGTGGTGTTCAGATTTGCGAAAACAAGGTAACACAAAAAGCCCGCCTCGGCAGAACCAAGGTGGGCTTTTTGTGTTATATTACTTTTGTGCGTCGCTGATATATGCGGAAAGTTTCGGGTTCTTTTCCCACCGTTCCTTTGCGTCGGAAAGGACGCGCTCGATCAGCTTTTCAAGCTGTGCCACCGAAATAAACAGCCGGATCACCGCCGGGATTTTCGGGTACAGTTGCTCAATGACCGCCGCCAGTTTCGCTGCGCCCGTGCCGCCGCCGTATTTCTTCTCGGCTCTGGTGACAAGTGAAAAAACGATCTTGTCAGGATGGCGTACTGCTTTTTTGCTATCAGTACAATAAGCACCGCCGCGAACAGCAGGACAACGAGAACGCTGTCCCAGTTTGCAGGTAAAGAGCTTATAACATCCATTGTGTGCCTCCTATACCTGTGTTAAATCGCTTGTTTTTACGGCGGCGACAATTACCCCTCCAAACGTGATGACCGCACGGTCGCCCTTGAGTTCGCTTACGATATGCGGGCGGGTATACACGAACAAGGCGAGGCTGCCGCCGTTGTAGTCCTTTGAGCCTTTGCGGAGCATTACCGTACTGCCTGCCTTGATATTACCGCCCGACGCGGCAACGTCCGAGGCATTGACCCATCCGTACACGGTCGAGCCGCTGCCATCATTTATCAGGTGGTACGGGTGCGCCGTGCCCGCCGCGATGATCGTTACTTTCGCCCTGCCGGGCTTCGCTGCTGTTCCGCGCGTCCCGGTGCTTGAGGCGTAATGTGTGCTGCCCGTAAAGTCAACGACATCGCCGACCTTGAACGCCATGGACGCGGCGGGCTTGCTTGTCGTTGCGGGTGCGGTTTCCTTGATCTGAACGGGCGACAAAATAAAGCCCTGAAACTTAACGCGCCAAAGCTGCAACCCGCGCTTTTCTTATAAGTCTTCGTGTAAAAGCGTGTGCCGCCGTATACGCTGTTTGGGGTCACGATGTCGCCGTTCGCTTCGATACGTTCCACGATAGCGACGTGTCCTGCGCTGTCCGCACCGTTGCCGACCTCGCCCTTGCTCCAACAGGCGACCGCGCCGAGGGTGGGCGTGTTTGACCGCTTGTAACCGTCCGCGGTATTCCCGTACCACATTTCGGCGTTATACTTGCTTAATGCAGGCTTTTCGCCTATGATTTCATAGAACCGCCCCCACGCATACCCCACACAGTTTGGCAGTCAAGAAGCCACTTTTCATTTGTCTTATCCGCGTAAAATTTCCTGTTCAAAATGTTTTCGGCAGTAACCTCGGGCGTAGTTCTTATATATTTTCTGTGTTTACGGCGGCAAACAGATTTCAGCCCAAGCAGCCTCATAAGACGATATATCCTCTTGGGATTAAAGCTTGTCCTATGCTTTCTGTTGACCGTTATGGCCATCTGGCGGTAGCCTAAAATTCCATTCTGTTCTTCGTATAATTCTTTTATCCACTCAACTACCTGTTCGTTTACTGACCGGGAGCGTTGTATCCTTTAGTCCATCTTTTCCAAGCGACTCATATTTCGATACTATTTCCTGCAGCGACGACAGCTTTATCCCGTATTCTTTTGCTATCCGCTCATATGTTCCTTCTCCGTTCTTGTACTTTAATGCCGCTTCCAATCGCTGCATATATGTTAATTTCATAAAAACACCCTCATAGTTCAGTCTTTTGTTTTTTAAACTGTCTGTTATATGGGGATTATATCAAAAAACTGCGCTCCTTGATGATCGGACATCAGGGAGCGCAGAATTTTTTAAGAGGGTATAGAATTACAGAGAAATTCAAGAGCGGCGAGTTAGTTTAGCATAACCTGTTTGCTCAAGATTTTACTTTGATAAAAAATTCGGGGGTCAGCACTTCCGAACAAAAACCCGAAGCGACAGTTAGTCAAAGGTAATGCATTTTGAAGAAAAAGGCTAAAAATACGGAGCACGTATTCCAATGTTTAGAGTAGGGTTAGCAAGCATAGAAAGTCCCGTATTCTTTGGGACTTTCTGACAATTCGAGCGCAGACCCCTCGAATTTTGTTTTAGGGAACCCAGACCCCAAAACAAATACTTATAATTTAATAGGCTTAAAAAATTTTTTACAAAGGGTCTTCTCGAAAACGGTCAACGGGGTTATAATATAATTGACCGATAAGTACAACATTGAAAATAGGTGAAAAAAATGAACGAAAAATTCTACTCGCTGCCCAAAGAAAAGCAGCAAAAAATAATTAATGCGGGGTTTCGAGTGTTCTCGCAGAACTCCTACAAGAAAAGCCCGATGAACGAAATCGCCGATCGCGCGGGAATAAGCAAGTCGCTGCTGTTTCACTACTTTCAAAACAAGCGTGAGCTGTATCTCTTTCTGTGGGATAAGGCGTGTAAAATAACAATGGAGTACCTTACAGAATACGGCTGTTACGAGCCGACCGACCTCTTCGAGATGATGGAGCGCGGAATGAGGGCGAAGCTCCACATGATGAAGAAATACCGCAGTATGACCGCGTTTGTGGTCAAGGCATTCTACGAGAAAGACCCCAAGGTCAATTCGGCGATACATGACAGCTATCAGAAGTATTTTGATATAAAAGCGCAGGATGCGCTGACGCGCGTCGATTCAAATGACTTCGTTGAGGGTTTCGATCTTAAGATGATGTACCGTGAAATGTATCTTGCTTCGGAGGGTTATCTGTGGGAGATAACGCAGTGGGACGGCGAACTCGATGTTCCCAAGCTGGAAAAGGATTTCGAGGATATGCTGAAATTCTGGAAGAAAATTTATTTGAAAAAGGGGGAGCGAAAATGAACGCAGTTGAAACCGTTTCTCTGACAAAATTCTACGGAAAAGCAAGGGGCGTTTCCGATGTTAATTTAACAGTCGCCGAGGGTGATTTATTCGGATTTATCGGTCCGAACGGCGCGGGAAAAAGCACCACTATCCGCATACTCACGGGGCTGATTTCCCAAACGAGCGGAACGGCGAAGATTTTCGGCAAGGACGCGGGAAAACCCGACACTCTCGCCGATATAGGTTATATGCCATCTGAGACAAATTTTTATCACGGAATGAAAGTGCGCGAGGTAATAAAATACTCCGCCAAGCTCCGAAAATTGGATTGTACGAAAGAATCCACGCGGCTCTGCGAAAGGCTGGAACTTGACGTAAACAAAAAAATATCCGAGCTTTCGCTCGGAAACCGCAAAAAGGTATCGATAGTCTGCGCCTTGCAGCATAAGCCGCGGCTGTGTATACTTGACGAGCCGACAAGCGGTCTTGACCCGCTTATGCAGCGCGAATTTTACGTGATCTTAGAGGAACGCAACGCGGAGGGCACGACGATTTTTTTGTCATCGCATATACTCTCCGAGATACAGAAGTACTGCAAACGCGCCGCCGTTATCCGCGAGGGGCGGCTGTTGGTTTGCGATAAAGTGGATAATCTCGTACATACCAACGCGAAAAAGGTCACGCTGTCGGGGATTTCCGAGCCGCCGAAAATCGACGGGATAGGCAATGTTGAAATTGACGGAGATACGGTTAAATTCCTGTACGGCGGCGAGCCGCGCACGCTGCTGAACACTCTCGGTAATCTGCCGATAACCGATATAAACATTACCGAGCCTGACCTTGAGGAAATATTTATGCACTATTATAAGGAGGATAACTGTGACAATTCTTAAACACGAAATTCGTCAAGGGAGAAATTCGCTCATAATCTGGACAGCGGTGATTGCGTTTATGCTGGGCGTTTGTATTCTTATTTATCCCGAAATGTCCAAGCAAATGGACGGCATAAGCGAAGCGTTCGCAAATATGGGCGGATTTTCGGCAGCGTTCGGAATGGACAAAATAAACTTCGGAGAGTTTATCGGTTTTTTCGGCGTGGAGTGCGGTAACGTTCTGGGACTTGGCGGCGCGTTTTACGCAGCATTGACGGGAATTTCCGCGCTCTCCAAGGAGGAGCGCGAGCACACCGCCGAGTTTCTGCTCACCCACCCCATAAGCAGACAGAATGTTGTTGCGCAAAAGCTCGTTTCCGTAATCTTACAAATTATTATTTTAAACGCGGCGGCTGTCGGCATTACCTCTTTATCGTCACTGATTATCGGCGAAACTCCCGATATAAAGCCGATTATGCTGATGTTCGCGGCATATCTCATAATGCAAATTGAAACGGCCGCTATATGCTTCGGAATATCCGCGTTTATTGGCAGGGGCGGACTTGGCTTGGGGTTAGGACTGGCGGCGGCGTTCTATTTTATGAATATCGTCGCGAACCTCACCGAGAGCTCGGCATTTCTGAAATACATAACTCCGTTTGGCTACACCGACAGCGCGGATATTATCGCGGACGGGCACATTGAATTTAAGTATCTGGTGGTAGGCTTGGTTATTACCGTTATCGGGATATGCGCGGCGTTTTGGAAATATCAAAGGAAAGATATTTCATAGCTTATTGCGCTGCTATTTTCCCATTTTCCAGCGTATAAATTTTATCGCATATTTCAACGGTCGATTTGTCATGTGTCACGATAATACAAATATTATTTTCGGCAAGTTTTTTAACGGTAGATTGAAACAGCTTTATCGTTTCCTGATCGAGATTAGCTGTCGGCTCGTCGAAAATAAAAACGCCATTTTTGTATATAGCTCTGGCAATCGCGATACGCTGTGCCTGACCGCTCGACACGGTATTTCCGCCCTCTCCGAGAACGGTATCAAAACCGTTATCCAAAGTTTGAATATAATCAAAAATATTTGCGCCGACAGCAGCTGCCTTTAATTTTTCAATGTCGGAATTATTTGATATTGCGATGTTTTCGGCGATAGTTCCCGAAAACAAATAATCCTCGGGAGGGACGTATGCGACATGCGAAATTATATCCTTTCCCGAAAACGTTTCCGCACCGCATTGCAAAGCAACACTGCCGTTCGTAGGCGAATACAAGCCCATCAGCAATTTAAGCAGCGTACTCTTTCCGCTGCCGCTTTTGCCTACTATTCCCGTAACCTCTCCCTTTCGGAATGATAGATCGACCTCGTTCAAAATACTATCTCCGGGAGTATATGCAAAGCTGAGAGCTTCCGCAACAAGCATATCTGCGGCTGATGAAAAGGACGCGCCGACGCGTTCCTCAGACAGCTCATAAACGCCGCCTATTCTTTTTGCTGACGCGAGCGCTTGACCTGTCAATGCTACAGCCGAAGGAAATTTCGTGATCGGTATTATGATATAATTAAGCAGTTGGACTATCATAATAAGACTGCCGACCGTAGTTTCTCCGGACAGCACAAAAAACGAACCCAAACCAAGCGCCACCAGCGACACAATATTTCCCGAAAGCGTTCCGACAAAGACCGCCAAGCCTTCCCAAACGCCTAAACGAATGCCGCTTTTCAGCTTATCTTTATAAGTTTTTTCTACTTTCTCAACGGTTTTGGACTGCATTGAATACGCTTTGATAAGTATTATTTTATTCAAATTCTCCTGCATTACGCTGCGGTTCAGTTCGTCGTTTGCTTTATCGGCGGCGCTTAATTTCTGCAGCCGAGGAGTGAGCGCTCCCGTTAAAAGCATTGTCAGCGGCGTGAGCACAATAAGTATCAGCGCTATCTTCCAATTAAGAAAAAATAACGCCACAGCAGCAAGCAGCGCGGAAACCGTACCGCCCACAATATTCTCCGCCACCGCGGTAAAACAGGAGCTTACCGCCTGAACGTCCGCCGTAAGTATCGTCGTCAGCTTGCCGCTGTGTTGCTTTGAGATCTCCGCAAGCTTTCGCGTGACGATAACTCCCATAAGTTCCTTTCGCAATTCTCTTTCGGTCACGCCGTATATGTATTTTGCCAGAACGGAATTTGCCATAACGGCGACGCCGTCCAGAATTATCGCCGCGGCGCAGTATAAAGCGACCGTAAGCAAAGAATTCTCCGTATTTCCGACCGCGATATCAATAAACATCTTCATAAAGTACGCGAAGCACAACTGAATTATGGGAATACAAATTGCAAAAAAGATATACGCCACGGTTTGCGGACGGCATTTTTTGGTTCTTGCCATTATCCATTTAAAGCCGTATTCGTCTTTTTTCATGATCATTCCTCCCGATTTGGCAATATGCTGCCGAGAAAATCCTCGGCTGATTTTCTGTCGCTGTTATCCTCAAACAGATCCAATCCCATTTTCGACAGCGTCTCGATGATAAAATCGAACTTGTGCTTTGTTTCCTCGACAGTTGCGGGAAAGAGCGACGGTATAAACCAGAAATCAATAAGCGGCAACAGCTCCGCGATCTCCTTCGCGTATTCGGTCTTTATTGAACCGTCGCGCTTGCCCTCTTCCAGCAGCTTCAGCCACAACGGAGTAAGGTGCTTTAGGTTTGACTCGATAGCCGCCATTAAAATATGAGGGTCCTTCAGAATAGGCACGGCTTGAGCGTTGAGAGTGTTTCGCTCGGTATCCGCGCGGTTTATTCTTAACAGCTCGCGTATTTTTTGTAGTCCGTTCAGATCGGAGCGGTTCTCGACTGCGCTGAACGGATTGTTATCCAAAAACAATTGTTCGCCCAACGCCAGCATTATTTCCTCTTTCGACTTATAATGATGATAAATAGCGCCCTTGGATAGCCCGCACTTTTCGGTGATATCCTGCATAGTAGCCGCGTCGTAGCCCTTTTGCGCAAACACCTCGCCCGCTGCCGCGAGAATTTTCCTTTTGGATAACAGCGTTTTTTCTTCTTGTTTCATACTTCTGTCCTTTCTATAAAACAAACCGACTAAAGGTTTGTTTTATTATAACATTTTATTTTAGAATTGTCAATAGGGGTTTTAAAAAAACATTATTTTTGCAAAAAACGCTACAAAATGAAGAAAATCGCAAACAAAAGGTGAATTCTCACAATATTCACTGAAAATTCACTATTTTCACTTGACAAAACCGAATTTTCGGTATATAATACAATAAAATACTTGTGAGGTGGAAATATGAAATTTGAAAATGAAAACACGGAATACAAAAGTGTTGCCGCGGACGGTATTTACAAAAGCGTTATTGCGTTCGCCAATACGAACGGCGGCATTATATATGTCGGTTACGATGATGACGGAAACGCTGCCGGGGTCGACGATGTGGATAACGTATACACGCAAATCACCAATACTGTACGTGACAGTATTTCGCCCGATATTACTATGTTTACAAAATATACATTGCAGGATAATAACACTATTTTGATCGAGGTGTCGGAGGGAACGGCAAAACCGTATTACATCAAGTCCAAAGGAATAAAGCCGTCGGGAGTTTATGTGCGGCAGGGAGCGTCCTCCGTGCAGGCTTCTCAAGAGCAAATACGAATGATGATAAAGTTGTCCTACGGAGATGTTTTTGAATCATCTCGTTCACTTAATCAGGAGCTTACTTTTGAACAGACTCGCGCGATGTTCACTCGTCAAAATGTAGATTTCTCGGCTGAAAAATTCCCCGCTTTGGGAATACAAAATATTTCCGATAAAATGTATACAAATCTGGCGCTGGTTGTTTCCGATCAATGCGAACATACGATAAAGATCGCTGTTTTTGCGGACGCATCAAACACGGTTTTTAAGGCGCACAAGGAATTTGGCGGGTCAATTCTTAAACAAGTTGACGAAGCGTATGAATATCTTGTGTTGTGCAATCAGAACCGCTCTGTATTCGCGAGAATTACTCGCCTCGATCACTGGGATTATCCGCCTGAAGCTATTCGCGAAGCGCTGCTGAACGCCGTTGTACACAGAGAATACGCCCTCAGCGGAAGCATCATTATAAACATCAATGATGCTTTTATGGAGTTCGTTTCATTGGGCGGGCTTGTCCCAGGGCTGTCTTCCGACGATATAAAAAGCGGAATATCTCAGCCGCGTAACCGTAACATGGCGGAAATATTTCATCGTCTTAATTATATCGAATCTTACGGAACCGGCATACGAAGAATTTACGCGCTATATGAAAACTGCTCCGAAAAGCCTCAAATTGAGATCACATCGGGTACGTTCAGGATAATCCTCCCCAACATGAACCAAGAAGGAAATAATATAAACTCCGCTCCCGCCATAAAAAAACAATGGCAAATCGTTATTGACTATTTGACCCAACATGGGGAGGTAACGGATGCCGAGTTGCGAGAACTATTGGCGGTAAAAAAGACAAGAGCATATACGCTTGCAAAGGAAATGGAGGCTGCGGGCTTAATCTTTGTGTCGGGACGCGGTGAAAATAAGAAATACCAACTTAAATAAATTCCCTATCGTGACATTGCCCTCAGGTGCCAGTGTCCGCAAGGACGTGTGGGTTCAATTCCCACCACCCGCACCAATGGGGTTGCCGATAAATGGCTTAGCTAAACCGTTTGTCCGCTATTCGGGCAAAACAAAAGATAGAAAACAGCTTTGTAAAGCCATTTTTCGCCCTTGGGTGTGGTGCCGGTGGTGGGACTTGAACCCACACGATGTTGCCATCAACGGATTTTGAGTCCGTCTCGTCTGCCAATTCCAACACACCGGCTTATATCACCTAGATATTATACCACACTTCCACGTTTTTGTCAAGGGGATAATATCAATTTTTCCAAATAAAAACAGTCTGCCAAGTGAACACGTTCTACTTGGCAGATCGTATTTTAATCTCCGATATATATCCACATCGTGATCATAACGCAATTTTCGGTGGATGTGTCGATGTTCGACGGTAGTTCGTTTCCGCGCTCGTCGTAAAAATTAGTCAGCGGACGATCGCGCCCCAGCAGAACAATGTTACGTAATCCTTGGGGAGCTTTCCCTGCGCGTATATCGAAAGATTATTTTATCAAGATCGCCATATAAATACGTATTTTTCGTCTCGTCGGTGTTGAGAAGAAATACTTTGTCGGATATGCCGCTGCCTGACGTGCTGACATAGTTATAATCTCCCGAGACCGTTTCAAAGATAGACGCGCATATCTGCGCCTTTTTATTGTCGTTGAACACGTAGTCGTAGAAGTCGCCGTTGAGCCATTTGCGCAGGGAACTGTTCTCCTACAAGAAATTGGGATCGTTGTCGTCAAACGGTTGATAGTCTATTATGGATGTCCGCACAAGAGCCATATCATCTTGGATATCCATAACTTTCCAACAGAGAGATGTCTTATATCTGATGTCATAATTATAATATCTGCCGAACTCAAACTCAAATGGCTTTGTGTGGATATACTTATTGCGGACGCGCGTCATCTAATATGTCCCGTCTCATAATTTTTTGCGGTTCTCAGAACAAGATATGATTTTTTTAGATTGCCCTCTTCCTCCAACTGAAGTCCGTAATAATAACGCGCGCGGCGGTATTGGTCTTCGCTGTCCTCGTAGCCGATCAGCTCGTAAAATTCCGATGAAGCGGTGTAATAGTAGCCGTTTTCCATTAGCTCGACGGCGTATTTGTAGCGCGATTCGTAAAAGCGCTGCAGGCTGTCGGAATACTGCCAGATAGCCTCGAACGCGTCACGCACCTCCTTGTATTTTCCCGCGTCGATATAATCTATACGATTGAGGAATTCCTCGCACTCCCACCTGCCATCCAGCTCCTCGAAGATAGGTTTTGCGGCGGCGGTGTCGCCATTTTCCAACAACTGCTGTGCCTTTTGATAACGGCACTGAAGTATCATTCCGTGCGAATCCGAATAGTCTCCCAGACGTTCAAAAGCGCGTTCCGCGATATCGTACTCACCGTTCTCCAGCATAGCCGCGGCGGAACGGTATTTGCACTTGTTTACAATTTCCGCGGAATTTTTGTAGTCTCCGAGCGAGGTGAAGATAAGCTAGGGCTCGCTGTATTCGCCGTTTTTAAGGAAATAGTCGGCTTTGGCGTATTTTTCGTCTTTTTCCTGTGATAAGGTATCCGTCGAGCTTACCAAGGAGACGTGCCCGCGTATTGACTTGCAAAGCTCCAGCCCGTTCATAACGGGCATATTGATATCGAGCAGAATAAGATCGGGAGCCTTTTCCGGCAGAGAAACGGCGTCCTCCGCGCTGTTCGCCGCGAATGTGATATACCCGTTGTCGCCGAGGTGATCGCACAAAAGCGCAGTCAGCATAGGCTCGTCGTCAACTATCAGAATTTTGTAAGACATAATCTACCTCCGGATAAATATGCTTATAACCATTATATAACAAAATAGTCAAAAAAGCGTCAATTTTTTGAAAATTAGAATTTAGCGCCGCGGGCATAAATTCTAATTTCTCCTATTGACAATCGATACCAAATATGCTATAATCAAGGTGATGATATCAAAATGATATCACGCGAATAAAAAATTGTAATTTTTTTTTAAAACCCTATTGACAAGGAGGTAAAAATATTGTATACTGTTTATGTGATATATAAACAGTATCAACAGATACAAAATACACAGTAAAGGAGCGTTGGTAAAAATGGGATTATCTGTTAGCAATATTGTCAAAAAATACGGCGAATACACCGCCGTCGATAATCTTACGTTCGAGATGAATTCCCCCGGGGTGTTCGCGCTGCTCGGAACTAACGGCGCGGGAAAAACCACCTCGATCCGTATTATACTCGGAATGCTTGCCGCGGAGAGCGGAGAGGTCAGGTGGGACGGGAACTCGTTCCTCGCCGCCGAAAAGCCTATCGGCTACCTCGCCGAGGAACGCGGTCTCTATCCGAAGATCAAGATCATGGATCAGCTCGTGTACTTCTGCACACTGAAAGGTATGCGCCGTCAGGACGCTTTGAAGGCGCTGGACTACTGGTTTGAGCGCCTGTCTGTCGCGGAGCACAGAAACAAGCGCGCGGAACAGCTGTCAAAGGGCAATCAGCAGAAGATACAGCTTATTGCGGCGCTTGCCCCCAATCCCGAGCTGATAATTCTCGACGAGCCGCTTTCGGGTCTCGACCCCGTGAACGCGGAGCTGTTCAAGGGCGTTATCCGCGAGGAGATCAAGAAAAACAAGTACATTATAATGTCCTCGCATCAGATGACGACTATCGAGGAATTCTGCCGCGATATCGTTATTATGAACAAGGGAAAGACCGTTTTGCAGGGCAATCTTAACGCCATCAAAAAAGGGTACGGTCGTGTTAAGCTTACCGTCAAGGCGGAGGGGAACATCTCGCCGCTTGCCGCCGAATGCGGTCTTGTCGCGTCCGAGGAGACTCCCAACGGCTCAAGCTACAACGTACAGAACGAGGAACAGGCGCATAAGCTGCTCCATATGATAATCGACCGAAAGATACCGCTTATCAGATATGAGCTGCGCGAGCCTACGCTCAACGAAATATTTATTGAAAAGGCAGGTGGCGGCAATGAGGACTAAGGGCTGGCAGAAGGTATTTACTTTCACGCTTATTCAGCACATCAAAACGAAATCGTTTATTGTCGGCACGATAATCGTTGCCGTTATTATTGCGGCGATATGTGTTCTGACGAATATACTTCCCGTTCTTATAGCCGACGAGGAAAACGGCGGCGTGTCGAACGGCGAGACAGAGAATCTGCTTGCCGACTTTGACGCGGTGTATATCTACGACGACGCTAACATATTCGCAGCGGACGATACGGCTCAGCTTGGCAGCGAGATGTCTCTTGCCGATACCGACAAGAGCTATGACGAGCTTGTAAAGGAGCTGGAGACCTCCGAAAGCGTTCGCGCGGCGGCGCGGATAACGGCTATGGTAGGCGAGGATAATGCGGTAATCGGTTATGACGTAAGGACGTATTACACTTCCGCGGCGGGCGGCGACGCTGTCGATACGCTGAACGCCGTGCTCGGTGAGATGATAAACCGCAGGGTGCTGCTTAACGCGGGCGTTGCTCCAGAGAATTACGCTTCTACGCGGGTCTCGATCTCCACGTCCCGTATCGAGGCGGGCTCCAAGGAGTTGAACTTTATTCAGAGCGCACTTAATTATTTCGTGCCTATCGTGGTATCGCTGGTGCTGTTTATGTTGATATTCAGCTACGGCGGCACCGTTGCTCAGTCGATAGCGACCGAAAAGACGAGCCGCGTTATGGAGCTGCTGCTCACTTCGGTGAGACCGCTCGCCGTCGTTATCGGCAAGGTGCTTGCGATGGGCGTGGTGAGTTTCGGACAGTTCGCGATCATGGGTATCGTCGGCTTCGCGAGCTTTGCGATATCCGCGCCGTTCGGTATGCTTGGCAAGGCTATGGATATCGCGAACGATCCCGCGATACAGGAGGCTCTCGCTAACGCGTCGCAGGGCGCGGGCGGCGTACAATCCTCTGAAATGGAGATCGCGGCGGCTATGAACGAGCTGCTCGCCGGCTTCAGTCCTCTGAACATTCTCTTGATAATCGTTATCTTCCTGCTCGGGTTTGTGTTCTTCTCGCTTATCGCGGCGCTGGTGGGCGCTTCGATATCGCGTATGGAGGACTTGCAGCAGGCAATGATGCCGTATTCGCTCACGGGTGTGCTGGGAATGTACCTCGCGTATATGCCCGTGTTCGGTAACATTGACTCGCTCGACACGGGCATGGCGACTACCAATCCCGTGCAGATATTCTCGTATTTCTTCCCCGTCAGCTCGCCGTTTGCGCTGCCGAGCGCTATTATGCTCGGTACGTTGGAACTGTGGCAGTCTGTTATTGCTGTCGCGGTGCTGGCTGCGGCGGTCATACTGGTAGCCGTTATCGTCAGCAAGGTATACGAGGCTATCATTCTTCACAACGGAAACCGTATCAAGTTCGGCGATATTCTGAAAATGGCTGTGCGCAAGTAAACGGATAAATAAAATATTCAATTTTCAAAGGAGCTTTTCCCACTTTCATTGGCGCAATTTGTTTTAAACTTCTCGCCGAGACGGTCTCTTTTATTCAAAGAAACTTATAACGCTGTGGCGAAATGTATCCGCAAAGACTTTCCCCCTCGTCGATACGAGGTTCACCGGCGTGCCGCAATTGGTGAGACCCGTTGACGCTTTCCTGCCAAAATGCAGCGATGCGCTGCGGTTACGCAAGGGGGTTCTGTCCGAGTTTTCTCTCACTTCCGAATTGGGGCGAGGCCGCCGATTTAAAATCGGTAGCCTTCGCGGTTGCCTTTTACTGCCAACTTGGTGTTACTAAAAGACTAACATGAAGCAAACTGCAATAAGCTGCAAAATTATTTATAATAAAAACGCGCCGTCGGAGTTTTGTCCGACGGCGTGATATTTGCGGTTATTTACAGTTCAAATTTGCCCTTGGCGAAATCGAACGTCGCGAAATAATCCTCGGGGGTCTCGGCACGGCGTATCAGTTTTACGCTGTCGTTCTCGCGCAGGAGAAGCTCGGCGCTGCGCAACTTCCCG
The DNA here is from genome assembly GCA_947389015.1 of uncultured Clostridia bacterium. GTDB lineage: Bacteria > Bacillota > Clostridia > Oscillospirales > Ruminococcaceae > CAG-115. Next base: position 67,022 of record CANDVA010000014.1, read on the forward strand.
TTATAATTGTAGCCCATGGAGAAGCCGTGCGCGCCCGTATCGTGGATAGCGATATAGTCGCCGAGGTCTATTTTCGGGAGCATACGGTCGATCGCGAATTTGTCGCAGTTCTCGCAGAGACCGCCCGTGATGTCGTATTTATGATCGCAGGCGGCATTCTCCTTGCCCAATACGGTTATATGATGATACGCTCCGTAAATAGCGGGTCGCATTAAATTCGCGGCGCACGCATCGAGCCCTATGTACTCCTTGTATATATGCTTTTCACGGATAGCGGTCGCGATAAGCATACCGTAAGGCGCGAGCATAAAGCGTCCGAGCTCGGTAAACAGCGCAACGTCGCCCATTCCCGCGGGAACGAGTATCTCCTCATAAGCCTCGCGGACTTTTTCACCGATGACCGCGATATCGTTCGCGGGCTGATCGGGCTTGTATGGGATACCCACGCCGCCGCTGAGGTTAATGAACGACAGCTCGACGCCCGCCTTTTCCTTGATCTCGACAGCGGCTCTGAACATTATCCTTGCGAGGGTGGGGTAATAATCGTTGGTGAGGGTGTTCGACGCCAGGAACGCGTGCATTCCGAAATGCTTTGCGCCCTTTGACTTCAATATCTTATAGCCCTCTATTATCTGCTCGTGAGTGAAGCCGTACTTAGCGTCGCGCGGGGTGTCCATAACGTTCGGCGAGCCGTCGGTCTTAAATTCGCCGCCCGGGTTGTACCGGCAGCAGATAGTCTCGGGTAAGCCTGTCAGTTTATCCAAAACGTCGATATGCGTGAAATCGTCGAGATTGATTATCGCGCCTAAATCAAATGCTTTTTTGAAGTCCGTATCGGGGGTGGCGTTGGAGCTGAACATTATATCGTGATTTTTTGCCCCTACCTCATCGGAAAGCAGCAGCTCGGTGTAGCTCGAGCAGTCGAAGCCGCAGCCCTCGCTCTGCAATACTTTCATGATGAACGGATTTGGGGTTGCTTTTACCGCGAAATACTCGCGGAAACCCTTGTTCCACGAAAACGCGGCTTTCAGGGCGCGGGCATTTTCGCGTATGCCATTTTCGTCGTAAATATGGAATGGGGTGGGATAGGTCTTTACTATCTCGTCAATCTGCTCTTTGGTAACGAAGGGTTTCTTCATTTCTTTTGTCCTTTCTGTTTTTTCGATCATACGTTCATATATTTGTTTAAAAACCCGATCGACAGCTCTATCCAGCGGCGGCAGTTGGGCTGCCAGTAGTATTCGTTGTAGCCCGTCGCCTTGTCGCAGGTCGATAAGCCGTGCGGTCCTTCGTCGAACAGATGAAGCTCGACGGGTATTTTGTTGGAGATGCACGCCTTAGCCATTACCAGCGAATTGTGCGCTGAAACGCTGCCGTCATTGGCGGTGTGCCACATAAAGATCGGTGGAGTCTTGGGGGTAACGCGGTTTTCAAGCGACAGTCTTGACAGATCGGAGCGGTTCGGGTCGGTGCCGAGCAGAACCTCAAAGCTTCCGACGTGCGGAGAAGTCACGCCGCTGATAACGGGATAACACAGCACCGCCGCGTCGGGGCGAAGTTCCTCGGGTTCGCAGTCGATGGTCTTGACGATGGAATTGTCGTTCCACATGGTCGCGAGGCAGCCCGCGAGGTGTCCGCCCGCGGAACAGCCGAGCACTGCGATCTTCTTCGGGTCGATATGGAACTCCTCGGCTCTCATGCGTATTTTGTAGAACGTGTAGGCGGCGTCGATCAGCGGCGCGGGAAAGCGCGCCTTACAGGAATATGTAACAACGAACGCCGCGTAGCCCGCCGCGAGATACTGCAAAGCTATTGGCTCGCCCTCGCGGTCGGAGCAATACTCGTAGCCTCCGCCCGGGAAGATCACCACGGACGGGCGCTTTTCGCAGTATTCGACGCCCTGTATCATATCGGGCAGGTACGCCTTTACAAACGCGGTCTTTTCGGGATTTATCGAGAAAGTCTTTACGGTCATAACATTACCCCCATTTTTTCGTTTTTGTAACTTATTTTAATTATAGCATTTTCTTTTGTATAAATCAAGGGGGTAAATTCAGAATTTACGGTAACCTGCCTCTGCCTGTTTGTTAAAACGCTCTTGACATATCGCGGGAAAGTCTTTATTGAGCGTGGAAGAAACGGTTATCTTCAGTTTGCGTGGGACTAGGAGGGTCATTATATCCGCTGTATAGACCTTGCGAATATGCCTGACGAGGAGAATTGCGCGGTTGTGCGGTTTCCGCATGAGGAGCTGTTCGATCTGCAATAGGAGTTCGAGGCTAACGGAGAGGAGCTACCGAGGGAGCTGCTCGGGGAGCTTGCCGAGAAAATTGCCGATAATTTTTACGATCATCATAACGAAATCCTTGACGGCAGGTAATATCCGCCGCGGAAAAATTTTTTTAACCACTTGACAAATCGAAAAAAAGGTGATATAATATAATTTGTAAATATTTTTAAATGCGCCGAAGGGAAATAAGTCCGCAGCGGGCATTTTCAGAGAGCCGTTGTGTGGTGCGAAGCGGCAATGCTGTGCGGATATAGCTCCTCCCCGAGCAGAACGGTTGAAAACGGCTGACGCCGGAAAAGTAGATCGTTTCGGGTTCTCCCGTTACAGAGAAGTGCGTTGGTTGACGCATACGAGCGGGCGGTATTGTGATATGCCGTCAACGAGAGTGGTACCGTGGAGTGTTGGCTTCATCTCTTGTCCTTTGTGGACTTGAAATGAGGTCTTTTTTATTGCTCGGATTATCCGTGATGCGAGGTGTTTATGATGATATTCGGAATGATCATCGGGGCATTGGGGCTTTTTCTTTGCGTAATGAACCATATCGGTATCGGCGTCAGCATTTAAAACAAAAGCATGGAATTGACAGGAAAAAGTAAATTATATTCAGGAGGAAACAAAATGAAATTTGCAGATAAGTATCAAAGACGTTATTTTATGCCGCCGTACCCCTGCCTTGACTGGGCGAAAAAGGAGTACGTCGACAAGCCGCCGATATGGTGCAGCGTCGATCTTCGCGACGGAAATCAGGCTCTGATAATCCCGATGAGCCTTGGGGAAAAGCTCGAGTTCTGGAAATATCTAATCGACGTGGGCTTTAAGGAGATCGAGATCGGTTTCCCCGCGGCGAGCGATACCGAATACGAGTTCTGCCGCGCTCTTATCGAACGCGACCTTATCCCCGACGACGTTGCGGTTCAGGTGCTTACGCAGTCGCGCGAGCATATAATCAAGAAAACGTTCGAGGCGCTCGAGGGCTGCAAGAACGCGATAGTCCACCTGTACAACTCCACATCCGTGGCTCAGCGCGAGCAGGTGTTCCGCAAGAGCAAGGAGGAGATTGTTGAGATCGCGGTGAGCGGCGCAAAGCTGATGAACGAGTACAAGGCGAACACCAAGGGCAACTTCCGTTTCGAGTACTCGCCCGAGAGCTTCACGGGTACCGAGCCCGAATTCGCCGCAGAGATATGCAACGCGGTCATCGATGTCTGGAAACCGACCGCCGACAATAAGGTCATCATAAATTTGCCCGTTACCGTCGCGGAGAGTATGTCGCACGTCTACGCGCAGCAGATCGAGTATATGTGCAAGGAGCTCCACGACCGCGAGAACGTTATCGTTTCGCTCCACCCGCACAATGACCGCGGCTGCGGCGTCGCCGATACCGAAATGGGTCTTCTCGCGGGCGCGGACAGAGTTGAGGGCACGCTTTTCGGTAACGGCGAGCGCACGGGCAACGTCGACATAATCACGCTGGCGCTGAATATGTATACTCACGGAGTTGAGCCGAACCTCGACTTCACGAACCTCCCCGAGCTTGTGGAGGTCTACGAGCGGCTTACGAGAATGAGAGTTTACGAGCGTATGCCGTACAGCGGTCAGCTCGTGTTCGCGGCGTTCTCGGGATCGCATCAGGACGCTATCGCGAAGGGCATGAAGTGGCGCGAGGAGAAAGACCCCGACCACTGGAACGTGCCGTATATCCCCGTCGACCCGCACGATCTCGGCAGGGAATACGAGGGCGACGTTATACGTATCAATTCGCAGTCGGGCAAGGGCGGCATAGGCTACCTTATGGAACAGAATTATGGCATAATCATGCCGCCTAAGATGAGAGAGCATTTCGGTTACACCGTAAAGGGTGTATCCGACCGCGCTCACAAGGAGCTCAAGCCCGCCGAGGTCTACGAGATATTTGAAAAGACCTACGTCAACCTTAAGAAAAAGCTGGAGGTGGTCGAGGCGCACTACACGCAGGGCGAGCAGATCACCACCGAGGTGACGGTGAAGATAAACGGCGAGACGCGTAAGCTCAAGGGCGCGGGCAACGGTCGTCTCGACGCGGTGTCCAATGCGATAAAGGACGGTCTCGGCTTTGACTATACCATTTCGACGTTCACCGAGAACGCGATAGAGCAAAGCTCCAAGTCCAAAGCCGCGTCCTATATCGGTATTACGCTCCCGAGCGGCGCTGTCGGCTGGGGCGTTGGTATCGACACCGATATCATCAACTCCTCGATAAAGGCGCTTATTTCGGCTATCAACAATTCGGGTGTTATTTAAATTGGGTAACAGCGCCTTGCATAAAAGCGGGCGCTGTTTTTGTGCAAAATATAGAATCCAGAAATTTTTATTGACAAATGTACGGGCATATGTTATAATATGTACGGACAGATGAAAGGGGTGAGATCAATGTCCCCAAAAGGCAGACCAACGCTTGATAAGCGCGTCAAACGCTTTGAAATAAGACTTTCGGAAACGACCTATTCAACATTGGAGGAATGTTCCGAAGTCCTTGGAATTTCAAAGGCGGAGGTCATTCACAAAGGCATTACTTTGGTTAAAGCCGAAATTGACGAAAAAAATAACGGCAACTCCAAATCCGAAAAATGACGAGTTACCGTTATTGCAAGAGACAAGACAAGCCTGTCTGAAATCTATTATAACATCAGACGAGGTATCTTGTCAACCCTTTTGAAATTTTTTAAAAAGGCTATTGACTTTTTGAATACCAAGGTGTATAATATACTTAGCGGTATTCATAAAGTGAGGTGAGAGAATGTCGCCACGAACAGGCAGACCTAAAAGCGACAACCCCAAGTCGACACAGCTTGCCGTAAGGCTTGATGAAGAGACTTTGGAAAAGCTTGATAAGGTCGCCGAGGTCTATTCGGAAACAAGAGTTCAGACCCTGCGTAGAGGTATTGAAAAGCTGTATTCCGAGTTGGAAAATAAATAAACCGTCGCCGACTGATGATCATAACAACGGTTTATCTATACCGACAAGACAAGCCTGTCTGAAATCTATTATAACATCAGATAGGGTATCTTGTCAAGCTTTTTAAAATTTTTAAAAAGCTGTTGACTTTTGCCACTGCATATGTTATAATTATTGCAACGGCAAAAGTGAGGTGAGAAAATGTCGCCAAGAACAGGCAGACCGCCGAAATTGGGCAAGCCCAAAAGCGTTAGCTTGCAAATGCGCATAACGCAGGAAACTGCCGAAAAATTGCAAAAGTGCGCCGACGCTTTATCCGTTTCAAGGACGGAGATAATTGAAAAGGGCATTGACTTGATGTATGAGCGGTTTGTGGAAAAAAATAACGGCAACTCCAAATCCGAAAAATGACGAGTTACCGTTATTGCAAGAGACAAGGCAAGCCTGTCTGAAATCTATTATAACATCAGACGAGGTATCTTGTCAAGCTTTTTGAAAGTTTTATAAAATTTTTTAAAAAGCTATTGACTTTCCGTGTACACCGTGGTATAATAAACGGGTACACGAAAAGAGGTGATGAAATGTCGCCGCGTACTGGCAGACCAAAAACCGACAACCCCAAGGATATTCAGCTGAAAATCAGAGCCGACAGGCAGACTATCGACGATCTGGAATATTGCTGTAAAAAAAAGGCAATGACAAAAAGCGACGTGATACGGCTTGGTATTCAAAAGGTCAAGGAAGAGGTCGATGAAAAAGAATAACGCTTTGCCCTCACCGGAAAGAGAACGGCAAAGCGTTATTGAAAACGACAAGACAAGCCTGTCTAAAATTTATTATACCATTAGCGGGCTTTCTTGTCAAGAGTTTTTTGAAAGGAAGTTTTTTATTATGAGTATCTGGGAAAAAATTTATGACGCTTACTGCGAGGGCTTGCTGAGCATACAGCCTCCCGAGCCGTCTGCGTGGGACGATTTCAAGCTTAGCGAGATCGAGAAAAAATTTGCAATGACCCCCGAACAGATAGCGTATTTCGAGAATGAGTTCTTTAATCTGAGTATCAATATCGAAAAGCGTATGTTTAAGGCGGGCTTTAAAATCGCGCTGCGGCTTATCTCCGAATAAAATTTATACGCCGTCCGAAATAACGGGCGGCGTATTTTTTATGTCATTCTCTCTTGATAGCCTCAAGCGCGGAGATATGCACCGCCTTGTTGGCGGGATAGAACCCCGAGCCGAGACCGATAACTATTGAGAAAACGATCGCGAAGCCCGCGAGCCAAAGCGGAACTATCGACACGGGCGAGCTTTCGGGGAGCATTACCGATATAAGCGTCTGCCACCATTGCCCGAAGCCCTCTACCATGCTGAAGTCGGGCTTTTTGGAAACGAGATTTATTACCAGCGAAATGATGTAGCTGATGACCGCGCCCGCAATACCGCCGATAAGCCCGATAAAACCCGCTTCCATAAGGAACGTCGCGCGGATATTGCCGAGGTAGCAGCCGAGCGCCTTCATAACGCCTATTTCGCGGGTGCGCTCGGATATCGACATTATCATGGTGTTTGTAATGCCAAGCGCCGCAACGAACAGCGATACCGCTCCCAGACCGCCGAACATCATCTGGCGCTGACGTGCCTCCTCCTGCATGGGCTTGCGTATCGACTCCATTGACGAGGTGGAGTAGCCTAGCTTTTTGATATCGTTTTCGACCTCCTCGACCTTGGAAATATCGACGGTCTTGACGTATATCTGGTCGTAGGTAAGCTCCTTATTGTTGTTTGTCGGGAAAACCATTTTCTGAAGCGCCTGAAGATCGGTCACCGTGAAGATCAACCCCTCGCTTGTGGAGTAATCCTTGCTGTAATCCTCCTTGGTGATGCCCGTGACCTTGATCTTCTGTTCGTACTTCTTGTCGTAGTCTTCGTAGCTGTACAGCTGCATGGTCATTTCCTGACCGCATAGATTTAAATACGGGTCGGGGAGCTCGGCGTTTTCGTTGAATGTTTCATAGCCCAGCTCGGGATCGTAGGTGTACATATGGCTCCAGCGGTCTATCATGTTGCTGCCGTCGGGGCGCTGAGTGTCCATAAGGTTGTAGGCGGCGTATTGTCCCGCCAGAACCTGAAACGGCTCCTTCGGGTATGTGCCCTCTATAAGCTGAAGTCCGAATTTTTCCATGCCGTCCTTGCTGAAGCCGACGACGTTCGCCCAGTTCATTTTGTAGCGATCCTTTTCACCCGCCGTAAGCTCGAAGCCGATATTGTTCAGCGAGGCTTTTCCTATCGCGACCTCGGTGCCGGGAATGTTTTCAAATTTCCGCAGCGCCTCATCGTTCAGTTTAGCGTTCTGACCGCCGCCGTAGACCTGAATAAGCGTAAGGTCGCCCATCTCGGCAAGAGCCAGCTCCATTGAATTCTGCATTCCGATACCTATGGACAGCATTGTCACGATAGCGCAGCAGCCTACGACAACGCCCAACACCGTGAGCAGTGTGCGGCTTTTTCGGCGGCGAAGGTTCTGAAGGCAGATCTTTATCATGTCACTTAGCTTCATTTGTCTGTCCTTTCGTTAAACCGTTGTTGTGTTGTTGTCGTTATTATTGTTGTTGGTATTGTTGGTTTCCGGCTTCTTATCTTCGAATTCGTCCTCCCAGTCGATATCCGCTTCGGTAAGAGCGCTCTTCTTTTTCTTCTTGTGCTTCACGATAAGGATTATTGCAACGACGCCCCCGACCACGATAACGCCTGCGCATATCCATACGATCGCCCACGGGAAATTGCCACCCTCGTTCATGCTAGGATCGTCAATTCCCGGCTCGAACGTACCGGGGTCGATAATTCCGGGATCAAACATATCCTCGACCTCAAAGCTTACGGGGAATTCCTTTGTGATCTCGGTGAGAGTAGCGTCCTCATAAGTGACCTTGATCGTGAATTCGCAGGTACCCGGCATATACGGGTTGACGATAAAGTCAAATGAACCGTTGCCGCCGGGCTGTACCGTGCCTATAACTTTAGAGGTGGAAAGCGCGCCGACGTCGCCGACGATCTCCGCCTTTACGTTGGCGATCTCGCTTCTGCCTTTGTTGAGGTAGGTGGTGGTTATGTACATATCCTGTCCGACCTGAGCCGACCATGTGGGCACCTGAACTTCAAACGTCATCTTGTCGGGCTGATAAACGGGAATGAAGATGGTCTGTTCAAGATTTGCGGTAGCGCGGGAGCCACCCTCGGTGTAATCATATTTGAGCGATACCGAGATCGAGGACGTGCCCGTCTCGGCGGTCGCGAGCGCCTTGAGCGGGATTGTTTCCGAAATCTCGCCGTCCGCGTCAAGGGTGGGATAATAGAACGTGTTTGTGCCGCCGAAAATGTTTACGCTTCCGCCCGCGTTGATCGTCATAATAACATTCTCAACGCCGGTGAGCGAGCTTGTGTTGAACAGCTTGAGCGCAAGGTCGAACGGATCGCCTGCGGGTATCTGCTCCGCGCCGATGTCGTAGGATTTGATGATGATATTTGGCACTGCGATATTGCCGTCGCCCGAACCGCCGTTGGTCTCGCTTGCGATTATCGTGACGGAGGAATCGCTTTCGGCTGTCTTTTTAACGCCGCCGTCAATGTAGGCGAAGCTGATATGCGCGGTTATACCCTGCTTTACCGCCGCCATTGAATCGACGGTGCGGAATTTCACCCTGACGCTTGCCGATCCCTTAGCGGCGATAGAGCCGACCTCGGCGGTCTCGGTGCCGTCGATGAAATAGAGCGAGTCGGACGCGTCAAGGAAAAGATAAACGTCCTCGGCGGGAGTATCGCTGAAATTGCGCACGGTAAGAGTGTACTCGTACTCCGAGCCCGCCGTTATCGGCAGCGCTAATGTCTGCCCCGTGATCTTGATAGTGGGCGCGCTTACCTCTGCGAGATCGGCGGTGTCCGCGGGAACGTTCACGGTGGCGGTCGCCGTGCCGATAGCCTCTCCGCTTGCGCCGTCGTAATAATAGCGCAGAGAAATACCGAATGCCTGCTTTGCGGAACTTACCTTTCCGAGAGCCTTATAGCTTATCTTAACGGTTGCCGTGTCGCCCGCCGATATTGAGCTTATATCCTGTGAGCCGCTGCCGTCGGTGAGAATAACGTCGTCGGAGGCTGTGGTCTCAACGAGGACGCGTTTAGCCTCGAGATTGCCGAGGTTTTTCAGTTCGACATTAAAATATCCGCTTTCACCGCTTTTGATCTCGGCGATATTGCTCGGGGTGATCTTGAAGATCGGCTCCGCGCTTGTCGAGCCGTCGTTGGATATCTTCGCGGCAAGATTTACCGTTGAGTTGGCGCTGCCGATGGTTTCTCCGCTGCCGGTATCGTAGTAATAACGCATGGAGATGCCGAAAGACTGCTTGGTGGATGTTATCCTGTCGAGCGCCTTATATCTTATGACGATACTTGTTGAGCCTCCGCCCCATATGGCGCTGATATCACGTGTACCGCTGTTGTTCGTGAGCACAATGTCATCGGGTGCGGTCACCTCTATCAAGACGCGTTTTACGTCGAGCAGACCGAGATTTTTGATCTCCAGGGTAAACAAACCCGTTTCACCCGCTTCGATAGTGGTGGTGCTTTGCGCGGTAAACATAAAGATGGGCTCGGCATATGAAGAGGAAGGCTGATCGGGATCGACAGTGTTCGCACTGCACTGTGTCACTGTAAGCGAAAGATCGGTCGGATCGTTTCCGGTATATCCTACCTTGAAATTGAATTTATTGCTGCCGCCAAGCCATGTGCATTTTCCGACCGAGACGGTATATTCGAGAGCAGCGCCGTTTGCTGAGGTTATTTCCACTGACGCGTTTTCGCAGTTGAAGCCGCTCGATGGCTTTGTAAAAATGATATCGTTCTTATCAACGCTGCCCGTTGTTTTCTGCTCGTCCTTGATCCTTATCTCGAGCGCGAATTCGGTATTCGCGTATATGTTGGTGAGAGCGTTTCCCTCGGACGTAACGGAATGCCCCTGCACTTTGGGAGCGCCCGCGCTTGCCGAAGGGGCGGCATAAACTTGGGTCTCCGTCAAGACAGGCATTGTGTTGACAGATGACATAACGATAACAGCACCCGCAATAAATGCCGCCGCTTTTTTAAATAGCTTGTTCATTTGCTTCTCCTTTTACTGTGTCGTTTTTGATGCTTTTGGTGTCGTTGACGATCCTGCCGTCCACAAGAGTTACGATTCTGTCGGCATATTGGGCAAGCTCGGGATCGTGAGTTACCAGAACGATCGTCTGATTGAATCGCCGCGCAAAGCTTTTGATCATTTCCATGACCTCGATAGTGGTCTTGGAGTCGAGATTTCCCGTCGGCTCGTCCGCAAAGACCACGTCGGGATGAGCGATAAACGCGCGGGCGATGCCGACGCGCTGCTGCTGACCGCCCGACATCTGCTTTGGATAGTGGTTGAGGCGGTTAGCAAGACCTACCTTTTTAAGTATCGCCGCCGACTTTTTCATTCGTTCGCGTTTGGACACTCCGCGGAACATAAGCGGAACGGCAACGTTTTCCGCCGCGTTCATAAACGGCAGCAGATTGTACGACTGAAACACAAATCCGATGTGCTTTTGCCTGAACTCCGCGAGTTCTTTTTCGGACAGCCGTGTTACCGCGACGCCGCGTATATATACGTCACCGAAGGTCGGCTTTTCCAGCCCCGCGAGCTGATTGAGCAGTGTGGACTTTCCCGAGCCCGAGGTTCCGAAAATACAGCAGATCTCTCCCTGCTCAATGTCGAGATTTATCCGCTTTAGGGCGACGACCGTGTCGTCCTTGAGACGATATTCCTTGCGCAGATCGCGCACGCGAATCATAATTTTCTTCTTTTTAGCGCCGGTTTCCATAGTCCTCCTTTCCCGATTACCGGCACGGATCGACCATTTCCTCAGATGTTGATATGCAGACCCGTCAGCCGTGATCGTTAGTAAAATGCAAAAATAAACGAATGGTAAACGTTTTGTGGTTTTTTGAGAGAATAAGTGTCAAAAAATCGCAGTTTGAAGATCGTCTATTATGCTTGAATTATACCACGTTTTGATTTTGTCAATATCACTTGACACAATTTACGCAAAGAATTTTAGCAAGT
>CANDVA010000015.1 GCA_947389015.1 uncultured Clostridia bacterium
CGCTAAAAGGGCTTGGGGAAAAACAAGAGTTTTTCCCCAAATCGGTGATTTTGCCAACAGGCAAAATCGCCGATAAATCACTTTTTTCTGCCGGTGGCAGAAAAAAGTGATCCGCGCTCCGAGCAACACCTTGCTGTTATAAATTCTGATTTATATATTTATCCTTAAAAAATATTATACAAAATATTTCACCAAAAGTCAAGATATTTGGTTAAACCGAAAATAAAAAAGCTAAAAATTTGATATAAACTTTTATGGGAAAATGTTATAATTTGATCACAAAGGGCAGAGAGATACGCTCTCACCGAAAAAGGGGAATATCCCCGTGAATGAAAGGACATACCGTTATGAAAAAGATTGTTTCCGTTATTACCTCCGCGGTAGCCGCGGCAGCACTTTCCGTTACCGCTTCCGCGTACACTATCGACTTCGATCTCGGCTTCGGTTGGTCGGCAAACACCACCATCCCAGGTTCTGAGTTCGCCGATGTTACCCCCTCAACCACCGTTACCATTACCTATGAGGCGAATGCCGCGCTTGCGGATATGCCAAATCAGGATTACTGGTGCATCAAGCCCATGATCAATGACGAGGGCTGGCCGTTCATCGATACGCTCGGGCTTGAGCTTTCCGAAAGCAAGGACAGCTATCCCGTAGACGTTGACGGCAATTCTGTAAGCTTTACGATTCCCGCCGATATTCTTGAGCATGTTCAGGTTGCGGGCATGGCGTTTATGGGTCACGGCGTTAAGCTGCTCGATATGACATTCTCCGACAGTGCGCCTGAGTCTTCCGCTTCCAACGATGAAAATGAAACCAAGCCTGCCAACCCCGATTCCGGTGTTGAGGGCGTTGCTGTGATAGCCGGCACTGCGGCTCTGGCACTCGGCACAATGATAGTTGCCAAGAAAAGGAATAAGTGATCTTGTGAAATTTCGAAAGGAGGATCGCTATGAAGCGTTTTAAAAAAATTATCGCCGCCGTAATGGCTATGAGCTGTGTGATGACCGTGACCGCCTGCGACGAGGAAAACGGTTCACTGCCGTCAAACAGCAATCCCTCGGGAAATAACACTCCGCCCGAGTCCTCTACCATTTCTTCTACCGCTACCATGAATGAGTCCGACGCTCAGGAGGTCGCAAAGATCGATTTAAAAGTGGAAAAACTTAAAAATCCCACCGTCAAATTCCTCAGTGAATGGGACCTGAATCCCGCCGAGGGGCAGCCGCTTTCCGTAGCAATGGAGATGTTCCAGACGCAGTACGGCGGACGTATCGAGCTGGTGCGCACCGCCTTTGACGAGCGCTACACCAAGCTTTCCACAATGGTTGCTGCGGACGACTCTCCCGATATGTTTAGTGCGGGAGATATGGATGTTTTCCCGAAGGGCGTGTTGAGTGGATACTTTCAGCCGCTTGATCCGTATGTTGACTTTAGCAGCGAGCTTTGGGCACCTATGAGCGCGGTAAACGAGCAATTCTGCGCTAACGGAAAGCACTATGTCGGCGCTGTCGGCGTTGAGAGCGACTGCGTAATGTTCTACAACAAGAAAACCATTATCAATAACGGACTGGACGATCCCGTTGAGCTTCTCGAACAGGGCAAGTGGGATTGGGACGCGCTCTGGACTATGATGACACAATTCTGTAACCGCGAAGAGGAAAAGTTCGCGACGGACGGCTGGTGGTTCGAGGGCGCGATATCACTCACAACAGGCAAGCCCTATATAGGAATGGAAAACGGAAAGGTAGTCCATAACCTCGATACGCCAATGATAGAAAAGGTGCAGGAGTATATGCTCAATATGAAAGAGAACGATCTGCCATTCCCCAAAGCCGAAAACGGCTGGCGCGTTGTTCCGTCGAACATTAAAAACGGAAAGACACTGTTTTATCCTGTTGGCACCTATGCCCTCTACCCATATAACAATTATATTCAGGATTTTGGCAATATGGAGGACGTTATGTTCGTTCCCATGCCCAAGTGTCCCGACGCGAACGAATATTATCTCCCCGCACGTGTAAACGGATTTGCGCTGATAAAGGGCGCGGCAAATCCCGAAGGCGTTGCCGCGTATCTTAACTGCGAGATGGTCGCGCGGGACAGCGATATCGCCGACGAGATAGGCAAGCGGCAGGCATTCGAGGAGTACGGTTGGACGCAGGAGCTTTGGGATATGCTTGAAAAGGTCACGGATATGACTGCAGAGCATCCCGTTATAGAGATGTATAACGCTGTTACTCCCACAATTGCCGATTACATCAACAATCCCATGAAAGAAGCCTACAACAGCGGCGCAAGCTGGATACAGACTCGAGATTCCATAAGGGGCGCAGTTCAGACTGAGCTTGACATTGTAAACGAAAACCTGAAATAAGCCGATCATTTCCTTATAGGGCTTGGTCAGCTGCATAAAACGAAACCGCGGCAGGATATCTGCCGCGGTTTTGCCTTTTTTTATTACGGGCGTAGCAGCTGCCAAGATAAAGGCTTGATACCGCTATTTCCTATGGAACGAAAATAAAAAGTTATTCTCCGCAGTGTTCGCAGTCGTGGGTCTGCGCGAATATTTCCTTGTCGTACTCGATACCGTTTTTGTCGTAATAGTCCTTGACAGCCGCCTTGACAGCTTCCTCGGCAAGCACCGAGCAGTGCAGCTTGTGTGCGGGAAGTCCGTCAAGCGCCTCAACGACCGCCTGATTGGTAAGCTCCAGCGCCTGCGACAGCGGCTTTCCCTTTATCATCTCGGTAGCCATTGACGAGCTTGCAATCGCCGAACCGCAGCCGAACGTGCTGAATTTAACGTCTGTGATGATATCGTTGTCGATCTTCAGAAATATCTTCATTATATCTCCGCATTTTACGTTTCCGACCTCCCCTACCCCGTCGGCGTTATCCATTGTGCCGACGTTGCGCGGATTTGTAAAATGATCCATAACCCTTTCACTGTATAACATATTTCCTCTTGCCCTCCTGTAAATCCTGCCAGATCGGCGACATATTGCGCAGATATTCTACGACATCTTTTGTTGATTTAATAATGAACTCTATCTCCTCGGGAGTGTTCTCCTCAGAAAGCGTCAGTCTCAGCGACCCGTGAGCTACCTCATGGGGTCTACCGATAGCCAGCAGTACATGGCTCGGGTCAAGCGCTCCCGACGTACACGCCGAGCCTGACGACGCGCAGATCCCCTTTGCGTCGAGCAGCAACAGCAGGCTCTCGCCCTCTATTCCCTCAAAGCACATATTAACGCTGCCGGGCAGACGGTTTATTATTGAGCCGTTAAGTATCGAATGCGGTATCTCGGACAGTCCCTTGATCAGTCTGTCGCGCATTGCGATAAGCCGCGGCGTGTTTTCAGAAATATTTCCGATCGCCTCTTTCAGCGCCGCCGCCATTGAGACAATTCCCGCGATATTTTCCGTTCCCGCGCGTCTGCCGCGCTCCTGAGCTCCGCCCTCGATAAGGCATGACGGCATCAGACCCTTGCGGACATAAAGCGCTCCCGCGCCTTTTGGTCCGTGAAATTTATGCGCCGACAGCGACAGCATATCGCAGCCTATATCGTGAACGTCAAGCGGAATGTGTCCGACAGCCTGCACCGCGTCGGTATGAAACAACACGCCTTTTTCCTTACAGACCGCCGCTATCTCCTTGATTGGCATTATCGTGCCTATCTCGTTATTGGCTGTCATTATTGTAACAAGCGCGGTATCGGGACCGATGGCCTCCGCTATCTGCTCGGGAGTAACATTTCCTTCGCCGTCAACGTTCAGTAAATCGACCTTGAAGCCCTGCTTTTCGAGCTTTTTCAGCGTATGAAGTATCGCGTGGTGCTCGGTTTTCTGAGATATTATATGCTTTTTCCCTTTGCGTGCGCCCATTTCCGCGGCGGATATCAGCGCCTGATTATCAGCTTCGCTGCCGCCTGAGGTGAAATATATCTCCTTGATATCCGCACCTATACTCTCGGCAATGCTCTGCCGCGCCTTGAAAAGCGCTTCCGCGGCGAGCTGCCCTACCGTATGCAGCGACGACGAATTGCCGTAGCATTCCTCCAGATACGGCAGCATAGCCTCTATAGCCGCCTTGCTCATTTTGGTTGTCGCGGCGTTGTCAACATATATTCTGTTCATTGTTATCACCTACTCTATAATTCATATATGTTCAATAGGAATTATAGCATATTTTTCCCAAAATGTCAAGAGATAATTCGGGAAAAATCCACAAAACTATTTTTCCATAAATGCCACGTCAAACGCGTAAGTATTGCCCTTTGCGCTTTCGATCTCCTCCTCTGTCAAATTATATGTATACACGACAAGCCTGTTTATTCCGTTAATACTTTCAAGCTCGGAGTAATCGAAAAGCATATCAGTTCGGGCGCAATGCGAATTAAAATCATAGCCGAAGCCGTTGTCGCCGCACTTTATCGTTACCGAGTAAAAATCATAGTTTATCATATTTTCAGACAGTAAATTGCAGAAAGCAACGCTGTCGGCGATAAAGTTTTCGGGCGCGCCTTGATAGGCAATAAAGAAAGCGTCTTCCGGCGGACATTCGTCGGATCTGAACGCATAGATGTTGAAATTGTTCCCGCAAAGCTCGTTTGCCGCGTCATAGCCGATCCTTTGCTTTGCGCGAGCAATTTCTTCGTTTTTGTAGGCGGTAACGCCAAAATATATTGCCACGGTTATCCCGCCGATTAGCATAATAAACACCACGGGGATAGTGATAAGCTTAATGACCGCGTTCCGTGATTTGTTTTTGTTATATGCAGCCTGCACCTCGCTGTCGGTGGAAAAGTTTACAGTGCCGCAGACGGGGCAGTTGTAGTTGTTGATGTTGATTGTTTTGTTGCAGCTTTTACAGCGTATGGTCATATGTACCTACCTTTTAGGGCGCGGGCGGGTTTTCCTTGATGAATTCCTCCAGTAAATTCGCTGCGTAACGGCATAATTCGGGGCACGGGCGCTTCTTGTAATATTCGGGAGTGCGCAGCTCGGGGGTCGCCGAAGACTCGGGCTTATCCAGTCCGAGCAGCTCACGGCATATAATGCTCCCGTTGTCGGCGCGGAAACGCTCGGCGAGAGCGCGTATCTTTTCGTAAAGCTCCTTTTTCGCGGTCAGGTTCTTAGGTTCGGAGTAGCCGTACAGTGCGCTCAGCACCATAACGACGCCCGAAAACGTTCCGCAGACCTCGCGCAGTCTGCCCATACCGCCGCCGAAGCCGCAGGATAATCTCGCGGCTGTATCGGCGTCAAGTCCAAGCTCATCCGCAAACGCGACCGCGACAGCCTGCGTGCAGTTGTAGCCCGACAAAAAGTTATTGTAAGCTATATCGCCCTTCGTCATTTGCAGAACTCCTCCACGGCGTCGGCTATCGGGTCTGCGGCGGTCGTCTCGGTAAGCTCGAGCATACCGCTGTCGACCAGCTTTGCAAGTTCGGGGTCTATCGGGAGCTTTGCCAGCACCTTAAGTCCGAATGTTTTTGCGGTATCGTCAATGTGGCTTTCGCCGAAAACGTTGATGTGCTTTCCGCAGTCGGGACAGAGCGCATAGCTCATATTCTCGACAATACCTATGATAGGCACGTTCATCATATTCGCCATTTTGACCGCCTTGCCGACTATCAGCGAGACAAGCTCCTGCGGCGAGGTAACGACGATAATACCGTCCAACGGAATGGATTGGAACACGGTAAGCGGAACGTCGCCCGTTCCCGGAGGCATATCCACGAACATATAATCCACGTCGTCCCATACAACGTCTGTCCAGAACTGCTTTGCCGTACCCGCGATTATCGGACCTCGCCAGATAACGGGGTCGGTATCGTCGGGCAGCAGCAGATTGACCGACATCACCTTAATGCCTTTCTTGGTCTTTACGGGGAAAATGGCGGTCTCGTTGCCCTGAGCCTTTTCCTTCAAACCGAAAGCCTTCGGTACGGACGGTCCCGTGATATCAGCGTCGAGAACAGCGGTATTAAAGCCGCGGTGGTTCATAAGCACCGCCGAAAGGCAAGTGACGAGCGACTTTCCGACGCCGCCCTTTCCGCTGACGATACCGATCACCTTTTTGATATCGGAAAGCTCGTGAGGCTTTGCGATAAGGCTCTCTTCCTTGCGTTCCGAGCAGCTCTCTCCGCAGCTGCTGCAATCATGTGTACATTCGCTCATAATGATTTTTCCTTTCAGATATAATTATTTTTTCAAGACTTCCGCAATCATTTTCACGAAAGCCGATATCAAGCAATTTTTCTTTAAGCCCGCCCCTGTACTCGTTTATACGCACCGACGAAGAAAGCATCTGCGCGCTCCACTTCACGACGGCATTTACAAGCTCGGTGCAGGCGTTTTTATCGACATAATAATCATACACGGCAATACCCGCTATCTCGGTATATATTTCTCCGAGCAGATTTGTGACCTGTCTTGCGTGTATGTAACCGACAGCGTGACCCGAATGTATAATGACGAGCACCGTCTGATCCGCGTCCATAAGCGTATTTCTGTACAACCTTTCCGCGACCTTTTTCGGTACTGCCGAGCCCAGAAGACGCTCGTTCATTTTGTAAACGGCGGTAAAATCCGCGACGCCAGCGGGACGCACCTTGTATCTGAACATTGTGCTCCCCTCATCCAATTATCTTCGCCGCGAAACTTTCGCCGTCGATTTTTCCGTCAACTTCCAGCATATCGAGCACCGAAGCTCCGATATCGCCGAAGCACGTTCTTGTACCGAGATTCGCGGATTTTATCTCGTCGCCGTAAATCAGTACGGGGATATGTTCGCGTGTATGATCCGTTCCGCTGTGGCAGGGATCGCAGCCGTGGTCTGCAGTGAGTATTACTGCGTCGTCCGTCCGCATTTCGGCAATAAAGCCTCCCAGCCACTTGTCAAATTCGTTCAGCGCGGTGGCGTAGCCCATAGGGTCGCGGCGATGACCGTACTGCATATCGAAATCAACCAGATTGGTAAAGCAAAGTCCGCTCCAGTCCTGTTTTTGGTATTCCGAGGTGATCTCCATATCGGTAGTGTTGCCGATCCTGCGGTCACAGCGTGTAATACCCTTTCCGGCGAAGATATCGAATATTTTTCCTACGCCGAGAACGTCTTTTCCGTTCTCTTTAAGAATATCGAGCGCGGTATCTTTCGGCGGCGTGAGCGAGAAATCATGACGGCGCGGCGTTCTCGTGTACGGGTGCTCGCCCTCAAAAGGACGCGCGATAACCCTCCCGACCGCGAAATCTCCCGTAAGTATCTCGCGCGCGATTTTGCAGTACTCGTACAGCGTATCGACCGGAACAACGTTCTCGTGTGCGGCGATCTGAAATACGCTGTCCGCAGATGTATAGACTATAAGTGATCCCGTTTTCACGTGTTCCATTCCGTAGTCTGATATGATCTTTGTGCCCGAATACGGCAGATTGCAGAGAACCTTTCGTCCTGTCGCCCTCTCGAATTTTTCTATGACCTCGGGCGGAAATCCGTTCGGGAATGTCGGAAAAGGCTTTTCGGAAACACAGCCCGCTATCTCCCAATGTCCCGTCGTGGTATCTTTGCCCTTGGACTTCTCGGCAATTCGCAGGAACGCCCCCTCGGGACTTTGCGATTTCTCACCAACCGTCACGCCGTCAATATTGAACAACCCGAGCCTTTGCATATTTGGAACGTTCAGCGTTCCCGTCTCAAAGCAGGAGCGAAGAGTGTCCGCGCCCTTATCGCCGAAATCGCCCGCGTCGGGCATTTCGCCCACGCCGAAGCTGTCGAGAACTATCAGAAATACACGCTTCATATTATTCGCCTCCGATCAGCAGCTTTACCGCAGAACTTGTTCCTATGCGGTCGCAGCCCTCGTTCAAAAACATTTCCAGGTCGGCTTTGGTTTTTACTCCGCCCGCCGCCTTGATTTTCACGTCCGATCCGATATGCTTTTTAAACAGCCGAATATCCTCGATATGCGCGCTTGCCGTGCCGAACCCCGTCGAGGTCTTGATATAGTCGGCTTTCGCGTTGGTGACGCATTTGCACAGCTCGATCTTCTCCCTATCGGTAAGGCAGCAGGTCTCAATTATGACCTTGAGTATCTTTCCGCCGCAAGCTGCCTTAACGTCTTCGATCTCGCGCCGGACCTCGGAAAATTTCCCGTCCTTGACCCAACCGAGGTTTATCACCATATCTATCTCGTCAGCGCCGTCGCCGACAGCCTCGCGGGTCTCGGCGCACTTTGCCGCAGTCGTGGAATACCCGAGCGGAAAACCTATCACCGTGCAGATATTAAGCTCGGAAAATTTTTCACGAACGAGCTTCACATAGCACGCTGGTATACAGACGCTCGCGGTCTTGTATTTCAGAGCTTCCTTGCAAAGACGGAATATCTCCCCCTCGGTCGCCGTTGCGCGGAGCAAAGTGTGATCTATATGCGGAAAAATCTCCGAATTATTCATTATTATCACCTTTATCAAAGAATTTAAACGATTTCAGCGCCAACATTCCGCTGGGCTGAAGCTTCAGCTTTTTCATTCCGCAGAACGGGGCGACGTCGGCAGTCACTGTCACAAACTCTGTCATGCTGCCCGTTGTCGGTATTTCGACGGTTGCGGCAAGCTCGCCCGTCTCAACGCAGAATATCCGCAACACCGCCTTTGTAGCGGGATTTGAGGCGGTGACCTCTATCTTACGCTCCTGATCGAGCCTGCAATTTTCATAGCAAATACCGCTCTGCCAATCTTTTAACAGCGCATACTCATTCAGTGCTTTATCCGTCAGGAACTCCACGCCCGTATACTCCCACCCCGCAGCAGCGGGAACGGTTTTCTCAACGTCGATTCCGACATATTCCTCAGCATCGACCGTAATGTCGGCAGTGCGCAGGATATCCACGGAGGACGCGCCGATCTGAATTTCGTATTTTCCGCTGAACAGCGTAAACGCGTTTTTGTTGATATCCCACATTGCCAGATCGTCAACGTCGAACGCCAGCGACACGACCGCCGTTTCATCCGCGGGAATATGCAGTCTGCGGAACGCTTTCAGTTCCTTTTTCGGCACGGCGCTTGAAAATTTCGGCGCGGATACATACAGCTGAACTACCTCGTCCGAGGAAATTCCGCCGACGTTTTGTATTTCAAGAACGACCTCTACGCGCTCGCCTTTTTCAAACGAGGTTTTGTTTAGCTTTAACGCGCCGTAGCGGAACGCAGTGTATGTCAGCCCGTGACCGAACGGGAACAGAGGATCCTCTTTATAATAACGGTAAGTACTTTCCGTGCGAATAATATTGTAGTCCCTGATACTTCCAAGCTCGCTTTCAGAGGCGTACCATGTCACGGGACACCGTCCTGCGGGAGATATCTCACCGAAAAGCGTTCTCGCCACAGCCGCGCCCATTTCGGGACCCGAGTGCGGCGTGTGAAGAACGGAAGCAAATCTTCCATCCACGGCGTAGGGATAGCCCGACATGAGGAAGAGCACCGCGTCTTCGTTTATCGAGAGTATCACGTCGGCGAGCTCGCGCTGCCGCTTGGGCATATCAAGATGCTTTCTGTCAAAGCATTCGCGCGCGCCGATCATCGGGTTATTTCCACCAAAGAATACGACATTACGTGCCTCGGTAACAATCCTGCGTACCCTGTCGAGACCCGACGCGAACAGCTCCACGTCAAACAGCGATCCCCGCGGCGGCTTGATCTTATCGGAAACCGCTACCTTACCATCCTCCGTGATGTACATAAAGCGCTCCTGCCAATTCTTCAGACGGCATTGGCTTTCCGTGCGTAAAAACGTGAACATCTCGTGTACGTACCATCCGTAAGGCTCGTCAGAAACGCATTTCATAACTCCGCAGTCGCTGAGGAATTTACCGTTGTACTTTGATTTGAGCGATACCTTGTCGTCGCCCCATTCATACAGCTCCAGCAGACAGCTTTCTGTAATAAGCGGCGCGTCGCACACGAGAGTGCCGTCGTCGCTGACGGAAAAGTAAAATCCGTTTTCGGCGTTGCGCAGCGCTATAATATCGTTTCCTGTCTCATAACTGATATTATCCTTGCCGACAAGCGCGGTAACAGCGTCGAGTATAGTCATGTTGCGCTCGGAATACCCCGTATACCAGTCGCGGAAGTTCATTCCCGCGTGTATTCCGACAACCGCGATACGCTCGTTTTTCTTCAAGGGCAGAACCATTCGCTTGTTGCGGAGAAGTATTATCGCCTCCTCGGCGGCGCTTTTCGCGATCTTTCTGTGCTCCTGACAGCACAGCAGATTTTGCGGAATATCGTTATACGGGCAGTCGTCGTCGAACTCGCCGAGCAGGAAACGCGCTTTCAGCACGCCGAACAGCGCGTCGTCGATATCGCTTTCGGAGATCAGCCCCTCGCCGAGAGCCTTTCGCGCCGCCGCCTCAACAACGTCGCGTTCGTCGGTGATGATATCAGCGCCGCGGTTCTTGTATACTCTCGCAATTGTCTCCGTATGTGAACTGTCGGTCTTGTGGCGCGTGACGTTCTCGATAAAATCCCAGCCGTCCGTAACCGAGAACAATAAGCCCCATTTCTCCTTGCACTGCGCAAGCTCGGGATTGCACATACCCTCAACGCCGTTTATCATATTGTACGAGGTCATAAGACTTCTCGCGCCGCCCTTTTTTATCGGTCTTTCAAACGCTTTCAGATAATAATCATGCTTTAGCGCGATCGGTATGGAAGCATTATCAGCAGTCCTGTCCTCTTCATGGTTATTGGCGTAAAAGTGCTTCAGGGTCGGGATAACACGCGCGTATTTTTCGTCGTTTCCGTACATTCCCTTGGTGAACGCCGCCGCCATTTCGCCCGTTAGGAACGGATCCCCACCGTATCCCTCCTCCGTTCTCCCCCAGCGCGGATCGCGCTCGAGATCGACGGTAGGAGCCCAAAGACAAAGTGATGAATGTCCCTGTTTATTATAAATACGCGCCTCTGCGCCCGTTACCTCGCCCATTTGGCGCATAATGTCGGTATCGAAGGTCGCCGCCAATCCGAACGGCTCTGGGAAAACGGTAGTCGGCAGCTCCGTTTCGGAGCCGTCGTCCGATTTAAAACGGCAGACAAGTCCCCGAGCGGCTTCACTGCCGATGGTGAACTCCTTTATTTCCAGTCGGGGTATCTCTTGCTGACGCGTGGTTATCAAAAGGAGCTTTTCATCGAGCGTAAGCTCCTCCAGCAGCGCTCTGACACGCTCGTTGAACGACAACGCGGTATCTTGAAACCTGTATTGCGGCATAATACGCCTCCTTAGTTCAAAGCCTTTTTCTCAGTAAGGAATGTGACGGCACTTCGATATCCGTCGGGATAGTGAGCTTGCTCATAGCGTGACGGGCAACGTCGATCTCCTCCATATCCGCGTTGAACATTTTTTCGGGCGTAAACCTTATCGGTTCGCGGTTTGGCGCGAGTATCTCCAGCTCGTCGGACAGCGTAAAGTAGTTTCGCTGTGTTAAGTACATAATGCCGTTTTCGCACTTGTCGACAGTCGCAACAAAATCATAATCGCGGATATAGCCGCTGGCGGTGAAGTACTGTCCTCCGTTCGTCACCTTATTGGGGTCTTGCGAGCCGCTGCCCTCGTTGGGGTGACCGTAGAAAAATCCCGTGCAGTATGGACGGTGACTTATTTTATTGACCTCGCCGAGAACCCAAGCAGGCGGCTTTTCTCCGCGCAGACAGCAGTCAAGCGCGGCTCTGTAAGCGTTGGTAGTAAGCGCGGTGTAGTACGCCGACTTCGCTCTCCCCTCGATTTTTAGGCTTGTAACGCCCGCGTCAAGGAGATCGTCAAGGTGCTCTATCATACACATATCACGAGCGTTGAGGATAAACGTGCCCTTTTCATCCTCAAATATCTTGTAGAACTCGTTCGGTCGCTTTTCCTCCATAAGGTAGTATCCCCAGCGGCAGGGCTGAGCGCATTCGCCGCGATTGGCGTTTCTTCCCGTAAGGTACTCGGAAATGAGACAGCGACCTGAAAAGCTCACACACATGGCTCCGTGAACGAAAGTCTCTATTTCCATATCCTCGGGGATATTCTTACGTATCGTCCTTATGTTTTCGAGATCCACCTCGCGCGCCAGTACAACGCGGCAAACTCCCATTTTGTACAACTCCAGCGCTGTGCGGTAGTTGACCGCGCCCGTTTGCGTAGACGCGTGTATAGCGAGCCGCGGAGCGTGCTCCTTTATCATGGAAATAACTCCGATATCCGCCGCGATAACAGCGTCCACGCCGCATTCGTCTGCGGCGCGTATAAACTCGGGAAAGAGATCAACTTCATTGTTGGTGGGGACGGTGTTGCAGGTGATGTAGACCTTTACGTCTCTTTCGTGCGCGGTCCGCACGGCTCCGAACAGCTCCTCCGTGCCGAAGTTTTTCGCTCCCGCTCTCATTCCGAACGTCTTGCCCGCGAGGTAGACCGCGTCCGCGCCGAAGTCCAGCGCCGACAACAGGCATTCTTCGTCCCCTGCGGGAGCAAGCAGCTCGGCTCTCAAATTCTTATTGTCCATTTTCCTCCATATCCAACTGACTGACATAGGCAACGTTTTCTTCGTGACCCTCCAATGTCCGTGCCCAGAAGAACTCGCCGCTGTTGCTTGCCACAAAATAATAATAATCAGTATCCGCGGGATAAAGCGCGGCGTTTATCGCGTCCAGACCGGGATTGCAGATAGCGCCCGCAGGAAGCCCCTCGCACTTGTAGGTGTCGTACGCGTCGGTGACCGCCTGCATTTTTTCTTTGTTTGAGGAATTGGTCGCGGGCTTTATCACCTCGTCGATATAAGTGTCGGTGGTGTCAGACTGAAGCTGAGGATAGGTCTCGGGGTCGTTCAATCGGTTGTGGAACACAGAGGATATCATTGCCATATTTTCCTCGTCATAGCCCTCCCACTGAATAAGCGAGGCAAGTCTTATCGTCTCGTCAAGCGTAAGACCGAGCTCCGACATTCGGGAGCGCATACTTCTCGTGATCTGCTCCTCAAAATGACTGAACATCTTTTCCGCGACTCTTTCCGCATACTTTTTCGTATCGAAATTAGGATACTTCTTCATATCGTCAATGACGTAGAATTGGTAGGTATCGGGGAAAATATAGCCCTCCAGCATATTGAGGCGGTTGGGATCGGCTTCGATGCCCTCCTCAAAGTCGTATTTATTAATCTTTTCCTTATAGCAGGTCTCGAAATCGACCGCGCGGCATACGAAATTTTCCTCGAGCAGCTTGCCGATCTGTGCGGCTGTCAGACCCTCGGGTATCGCAACGTCGACCGTTTGTGAATAAGTCTTTTCGGTTTTCAGCGTCGCTAAAAGATCATTGTAGCTCATATTCGACGACAGCGTATACATTCCGTTCAGAAAACCAGACTCCTGCTTGGTGAGTTTCATATAGGTCTTCATCAGCTCCGGCATATCGATAACTCCCGCGGCATGGAGATTGTCAACTATCTCGTTTACGCCCATGCTCGCGTTTATCTCGAAATCCGTCTGCTTGTTCGGCTTTGCGAGACCCGTTATATCGCGCATTCCCCCGATCACGTTTACCGCCGCCATAACTCCCAGCGCCAGCGCGCCGACCGAAAGCAGCACCCCGAGAAATATCTGTCCCATTGTACGGGTATGGTTGATCTGCTTTTTCTTGTGCTTTCTCTTACGTCTGTGAACGGGATTTTCCGCGGGAGGATAGTCCTCAGCGGGCAGCTCGCCGCTCATTGAATCCATAAGGAGCGTTTTTGACATATCGTCGGCGGAATTCATCTCAGTGAACTCCTCGCGCGGCGTGATACCGTGGTGCTCAACTTCGGAAAGCTTTGGCAGCTGTATGCTGTCCATTTCTTGGGTTTTTCCGTAATCCTCTTCCCCGATATTTTCATCATTATCAAAACGATTTTCGTCCATTTTTACGACCTCCGTCATTTGCAGAACTTGTTATCGAATATTGTAAAATTAGCTTTGAAATCATGCGGTTCGGCGGGTACTTTCATCTTAAAATCACGGTAACAGATTATTACGCTTTTGCCCGAGAATCTGCTCAAAAACCTGTCGTAATAGCCGCGTCCGTACCCGAGCCTTAATCCCTCGCCGTCGGCGCAGAGCGCGGGGACGACACACAGTGTGTTCTCGTCCGCGAACGCGGGTCTGTTCGTCGGCGGCTCGTCTATCCCGAACCTCCCCTTTTTCAGTTCGTAATCGCCGATTATGTAAAAGAACGACAGCTCCGTGTCGCCGCTTACGGGCAGCGCGACGGGAATTTCCCGTTCAAGACAGTACGCAATAACGCGCCGTGTGTCGGCCTCGATATCCGTTGACGCGTATGTGAACACCGCGCCCGCTCTATCAACAAGAGGCTTGAGTTGATTAAAAATATCCTCGTCGGCAGCTGCCCTTGCCGTCTTGTCCATTGCCCTGCGTCGCTCGATAAGCTCCCGTCGGAGCGCCTGCTTTAATTCGCGCATTGTATAGCCGCGCGAACCTTATCGGAGCGCTCCTTGCCGCAGAGTACGCGGACAAGCTCCAGACCGAATTCAATTGCCATTCCCGCACCGGCTGCGGTTGTGAAAATTCCGTCGGTAACGACCTTTTTATCGGAAAGCTTAGCGCCCGTCAGAAACTTCTCGTAGCCCGGGAAACAGATAGCCTCTTTGCCCTCCAACAACCCCTTCTTGCCCAGAATTGACGGCGCGGCGCAGATAGCTCCTATCGGGATATTATTCTTCACGCAGTAGTCGATAGAAGCCTGAACCACGGGGTTAGCCTCGATATTCAGCGTTCCGGGCATACCGCCCGGCAGGACGATCATCTCCAGACACTCGTCCAGCTTCACCTGCATATCGGTCATATCGCACAGCACGGGAACGCCGTGAGAGCTTTTTACAGCGTCGTTCTTTATCCCGACGGTCACAACGTCAAGCTCCGCGCGGCGGAGCATATCGATAGGCGCGATAGCCTCCGTTTCCTCAAAGCCGTCCGCTAAAAACACATAAATCATATTTTATCTCCTTCAAATGTTATAACAAATTTCTCCTCAAGAAAGATTGGGTGATACGACAGTTTTGCCTTGCGGAGCCCCTCCGAGCCCGTGTCGTCCTCGCGGTTTATATACTTGTATCTGCCGCCGAGCGACTTAACGAATTCGCGGTTCACCGCTGCATACGCGCCCTGATACTGCCGCAGCGCCTTTTCAACGTGAACTACGAAGCAGTCCTCCGACGATCTCTCGCCGAACGTGAATGCCTGTACCTCGCCGTTTACGCGCAGCACACCGCCCGTGTAGCCGAGCTCGTCATAGTGTTTGAACGAACATTCCACAATACACAGCTCATCGCGCTTGCTTTCTTTGATCTCGGCAACCCCGCATTTGTCAAGGTTCTCCGCACGCCAGCGCTCATTCATCGCCTTGCACTCGGCAATATTGCCGACAGTGAGCGGCTCAAAGCTCCAGTCGTTCTCATAAAAACGGTTGAGATGATTTCGCTTGCCGTGATATTTTTTGCCGGCGAGGTTTTCCAAGTCCTCCGCGAGGTACACATAATCGCAGATATCGCGGTCAAGAATAGCTTTTGCGTCGGGATATATCTCGGTCAGTCTTTGCGTAACGTCTTTGTTGGCGGTGAGCCTGAGCGGAACTCCGCGCTCGCGCGTATATTCCGTTAACAGCTCAACCGCGCGTCTGATATCGCCATTGCCCGTCGGGAACGTAAATCGTATATTTTTATCCTCACCCTGCTTGCAGAAGTAAAACCCCTCCGCGAAGCAGACCTCGACATTGTAGATATTCCGCCATACAAAATTGTTTCCAAACGTGTATTCACAGCCGCGGAAATTTGATTTTTCCAAAATCTCCCGCGCTTTTTTCCTGTCGGATAACTCTACTCTTTTAAATTCCAGTTCAGCCATTTTTTACCAAAACCCTCAGCATATCGCATATTTTTATATAAACATCCTCAATAGGCAAAGGCATATCTCCGTCGGCACAGTCGATTATCCGCCAGCCGCAGATGTCTGCGGTATACATCGCGCTCTTGCGGCATTCCTCCAGAAAACGTATATTAGCCTCGTGAATGTCCTTTTTGCCGCCGTCGCCGAGATAGCGGTCTTCAAGCAGCCGCTGAGAAATCTCTATCGGCATATCAAGATATATAACCGTATCGGGTTCGGGCAGACCCAACTTAACGTATTCAAATTCCATAAGCCAGTTAAGGAATTGCCCGTGCTGCTCGGGCGGTATTTTCGTAAGCTGATAAATGGCATTCGAGGTAGTATAGCGACCCGAAAGTATCACGCCGCCGTTCTCGTAAAATTCGCGCCAGTCGGTCATATAGCTGATATATCTGTCAATCGCGTACATCGCCGAAGCGGCGTATGCGCCTTTATCGCCGTCACAGGGAATATTGCCCTTAAGGTATTCGCTTATCAGCGCGCCGCTTGTTGACGAATAATTCGGAAAGCTGATCGCGCGGCACTTCACGTTAAGGTCTTTCAGAAAGCTTTCGGCAAGTTCCAGCTGAGTGGTTTTTCCGCAGCCATCCAAGCCTTCGAGTACGATAACTTTTCCTTTTCCCATAATTTACCTTCTCCCGCTTATAATTATACATATATATTGTACCACAAAATTGTAATTTAGTCAATATTTACGCAAAAATTTCCGCAAAATATCAAAAAACGCTCAAGGTATTGACCCAAAGCGCTTTAAACCTTTTCGCGGAAAAGAGAACACGCTTCTCCCGTGCGGTGAAATCCGAGCTTGTTGTAGAATTCAAGCAACGCGTCCTCGCAGATAACGTATACGTCGCTGTCCGAAAGCTCAGCACAGACCGCCGATATCAGCCGCCGAGCGTTTCCTCTGCCGCGCATTTCGGGTATCGTCGCGATCTGCGACAACAGCGCCTCGCCGTTGATATCGTGCTGTATCGCCAGCACCGAGCCGTTCAGCGCACGGAATGCGGAAACTCCGTGACGTATCCTGTGCGACATATCGAGATACCAAGGCTCGTATTCGATATCAAAGGCGGTTTTCAGTATAGTGTAAACGTTATCAAGAGACGGTTCCGTTTCGATATCGCACGGTACCGCATTGCCTTCAAAACGCATTACATTCACTGTTTGCCAACGGCACGGCAGAAGCGCGGCAAGTTCTTCTCCCGCACTTTTGGAGCAGAATATTTCGGAAAAACCCAAAAACGTCAGGAACTCCGCAAGTTCCCCGTGATCGCATTTTCCGTTTTCGGACAAGACAAAACTGCTGTTCAGCTCGCCGAGAAACGCGCAGCCCGCCCGGAATTTTCCGATGTAAAAGCGGCAGAAATCGTATTTCAGACCATAAGAAACCAAAAGCGCACGAATTTTCTGCGCTTCTATCCCTTTTGAGGGGAGATGTTTCATATCCTCTTCCGACAAAACTCGCTTTATCATAGCTCCCCGACTGCAGAAAGCATTTTCTCCGCAAGCGCCTTGATCGCCTCAAAATCACTCATTCTGATAACGCATGACGGCGAGTGAAGATATCTGCACGGCACGGATATCGCGCAGGTGCGCACTCCGCCCGCGCTGATGTGGATAGCGCCGCTGTCGTTTCCGCCCGCGACAAGAGTCTTGGTCTGCACGGCGATACCATTCGCCTTTGCGGTATCAAACGCAAGCGAATACAGTCCGCGGTCATATACGGTACTTCTGTCCATATAGGAAACCACCGCGCCTTTTCCAAGCTCGCAGACACGCTTTGCGCCAGACGTGCCCGCGATATCGCAGGCGGTGGTGGTCTCGAGAACTATCGCGATGTCGGGATTTACCGTGAACGCCGCAGCTCTCGCGCCGCGCGTTCCGACTTCCTCCTGCACGGTGAACGCGTACCATGCGTCATATTCGGGATCGCCGTTTATCATATCCATCATGATAAGGCAGCCCGCACGGTCGTCGATAGCCTTGCCCTTGACAAAGCCGCCGCCGAATTCAAAGAAATCCGCATCAAAATAGGCATAGCTTCCGCGGGGGGCGAGTTTTTCCGCAGCCTCGCGCGAGGACGCCCCGATATCAATATAAAATTCGCCGAAATCGGGAACTTTTCCGCGCTCCTCGGTCGACTGCTGATGAATAGCCTTAGTTCCGACAACGCCGAACGCGCCGCTTTCCAGCACCATTCCCCTGCCGAGCGCGACAGCGGGGTTTATGCCGCCCACCGCGTCAAAGCCGAGAAATCCGTTCTCGTCAATATCGGTTATCATAAAGCCGACCTCGTCCATATGCGCGGCGAACATTATCTTGTGCTTCGGCGTTTTTCTGCCTTTTTTAAACACGATAAGACTGCCGAGATTATCCGTGAAAACCTCGTCGGCGTGAATATGAGACCGTATAAACTCGCGAACCCGCGCCTCGTCTCCCGACGCGCCGTTCAGTTGGCAAATCTCCCGAAGTCTCTCAAACATTAGCATCACCTCCCGCATACGCGGCGATAAGCCTTGCCACCGCTGAAATATCGTTAAGATCGACCGTCTCAACGGCGGTGTGCATATAGCGTATCGGGAACGACAAAGTGCAGCACTTAGCGCCCTTTCCCACTACTCCCACAGCGTCCGCGTTCGTTCCCGTAGATGTAGGCATTACCTCCTCGGTGAACGGAATATTTTTGCTTTTGGCAAGCTCACGCAGCGTGTTGGACATTTCCTTGTCAAGGCACGCGGAAAATCCGATCATCACGCCGCTGCCGAGCTTTGCGGTCTCCTTGGGATCGCTGTCGGGAGTTCTGCCGAACGACACATCTACGATAAGCGCTTCGTCGGGCTGAATACGGAACGCCGTCTGCTTTGCGCCGCGTTCGCCCGTTTCCTCCTGCGCCGAAAAGCATATTGCCAGATTGTACTTCGACGGTTTGCCGTGCATCATATCCAGCGCCTCCAGAATAGCGCATACGCCGCTCCTATCGTCAACGGCGGGTGCGGAAACGATATCGCCGCAAAGCTCGCGGAAACGCGAGTTTACGGTAACCCGGTCGCCGAGGGAGATCACTTCCTCCGCCTGCTCTTTGGTCATTCCCACGTCAACTGAGATATCGCTTATCTCGGGCGCTTTGTTATTTTTGGAAACATGCGGCGGAAGCGTGGAAACAACGCCATTGACCTTTCTCTTTCCGTGAACGGTAACGGACTGCGCGAGATATGTCTTAATATCGGGAGAACCGCACGAACCTACGCTTAAAAAGCCTTTATCGTCAATATAGGTCACGATCAAGCCCACCCTGTCAATATGCGCGTCGAGCAGCAGCGTTTTCGCGTTCGGGCTGCCGCATTTCACAAAGCCCGTGACATTGCCGAAATCGTCGACGGCAACGTCCTGAGCATAACGCGACAGAAACTCCGCCGCCTTTTCGGACGCGGAGAACTCGTCACCCGAAACGCCGATCTCCTCCGTCAGCGCTTTCAAAGCTGCCTTAATATCCAAATACGTTCACTTCCTATTTGAGAAAATTATTTCTTATATCGCCAATATTGAATTTATACCCCTTATAATTCATTGTTTCGAGCTTGTACATAACGATCTCGCGCGGAAAGCCGAGATTTGCCGCCAGAGCGTCTATGCCGCTGCAATAAGACATCTCCTCAAGAAGCGTCTCATCGGAGATCAACACACACGCCGCGAACAAATTCGCCTCGCGCTCGGTCTTGTCGCTGCTCAGAAACAGTGTATTCTCGCGGATACCGCCCACGGAAAGCTCGCGGTGAAGCATATCGTGACCCAACTCGTGAGCGCATACCACCGCCGCGGTAACTCTGTCAAGCTCGTCGTTTATGACGATATAACGACAGCCGTTCTCGCAGATATAAAATCCTTTAAGCCCGCCGAGAGTGCGCCGCCAGACATTTGCGCCCGAGTTTTCGGCAGTCTCGAAAATGTTCCGCCCGCCAAATTCCTCAAGCACTTCCTCAGCCTTTTCAATAATGTGGCGCATTATTTTTTACCGTTTTTAAGGGAATCCTCGTAAATCTCGGTAAGGCAGCGCATTAGGTTGGACTTGTCCTCCTCGGAGAGAGAGTTGCCCGCAAGCAGTCCGCGGGACTGCGCGAGGAACTTCATTGCGGCTGTCGGGTCGTTTCCGCGGTCGGTTATCCTCTTGATGAAGTGCTCCTCGAGGGTAAGCTCCATATCTATATTGTCGTCGGCAAGGAACTCGGGAGTTACGTCAAGCTCCTTCGCTATCCTCTCCAGAACGCTTTTTCTCGGTCTGCGCGTATCGCTCATATAATAAGCAAACGCGCGGTATGTAATCCCGACGCTCTCCGCGAAGTCAACCCTTCTGATACGCTTTCTGTTGAGCAGTATATCCAGCTTTTCGTTCATTTTCATAGTAAAATCCTCCTAAAATCTGCCCGTTCTCCCATTTTTCGGGCATTCATACTTATATTATAACAGTGAACACCATTTTTGTCAAGTACTCACATGAAAAATATTTTTATTCAATATATTGAATAATTTCATTTGTGCTTGCAAAAATATCCGTAAAACAAATAAAAATATTTAATTTTTTGAATAAAATAGAATAATATTTATTTTTGTGAATAATATGACTTGACAATTAAAAAAAATGGTGTATAATAACTATTGTAAATATTTTTTCCAAAAAGGAGACATTTATTATGGCACAGGAAATTAAAAAGGTAATTTTAGCATATTCGGGCGGACTTGATACGTCCATTATCATTCCGTGGCTGAAAGAAACATACGAGGGCTGCGAGGTCATCTGCGTCGCGGGCAACGTAGGTCAGGACGCGGAGCTTGACGGTCTTGAGGAGAGAGCCAAGAAGACGGGCGCTTCCAAGCTGTACATTGAGGATATTCAGGACGAATTCGTAAACGATTTTGTTTTCCCGACCTTGAAAGCGGGTGCAAAGTATGAGGGCTATCTGCTCGGCACTTCCTTCGCGCGTCCTCCCATCGCCAAGAGATTGGTAGAAATTGCCAAGAAAGAGAACGCGGACGCTATCTGCCACGGCTGCACGGGCAAGGGCAACGATCAGGTGCGCTTTGAGCTGACGATAAAGGCGCTCGCTCCCGAGCTGAAGATCATTGCGCCGTGGAGAATATGGAATATCAAGTCGCGAGATCAGGAGATCGACTACGCCGAGGCGCACAACGTTCCGATAAAGATCAACCGCGAGACTAACTACTCCAAGGATATGAACCTCTGGCACCTTTCGCACGAGGGTCTCGACCTTGAGGATCCCGCGAACGAGCCGCAGTACAACAAGCCCGGTTTCCTTGAGCTCGGCGTATCTCCCGAGCAGGCTCCCGACAAGCCCACCTACATTACCATTCACTTTGAAAAGGGTATCCCCACCGCGCTGAACGGTGAGAAAATGGACGGCGTAAAGCTCATCAAGACCCTTAACAAGCTTGGCGGCGAGAACGGTATCGGTCTGTTCGACGTAGTTGAGAATCGTCTTGTCGGTATGAAGTCGCGCGGCGTTTACGAAACGCCCGGCGGAACGATCCTGTATCACGCACACGAGGTACTGGAGACTATCTGCCTTGACAAGGAGACTCAGCACTATAAAGCGGGGCTGGCGCAGAAGTACGCGGATATCGTGTACAACGGTCAGTGGTACACTCCTCTTCGCGAGGCAATGGACGCGTTCGTTGACAAGACGCAGGAGACCTGCACGGGTGACGTTAAGCTGAAGCTCTACAAGGGCAACATCATCAACGCAGGCGTAACATCTCCATACACCCTGTACAGTGAGGACTTCGCTTCGTTCGGCGAGGACGACGTTTACGACCAGAAGGACAGCGCGGGCTTTATCAACCTGTTCGGTCTGCCTATCAAGGTCAAGGCGCTGCTTGACGCGGAAAGAAATAAGTAATATCAGTCAATTTGTTACTTCTTCAAAGCGGGAAACGGCTTTCCCGCTTTGATCATTTACAAAAAGGAGCGTGCTATGGTTGAATTTTTTGAAGCGCTTGCTTTTACCGCGCGGATCATTGCAACGCTGCTTTTTCTCGTTATTGTCGCGGGCGCGGCTTACGGGATAGTGAAAATGACTATTGAGATAGTCAAAGTAAACCGAAGGCTGAAAGAGGCAAAGCGTCTCCGCGAGAGCTATGATGTAATAAGCGTTGAAGCAGAAATAACCGATATCAAAACCAAGCGCTGGAATCCGATGGATGTTCAGTATTCTGTTACATTATCCTATTCGGTGGGCGAGACTTCATACGGCAAGAAGATAACTTTACATAACAAGCAAAGTCTGCGCATCGGGCAAGTGTTGATATTGCTGTGCGATTCGGATATCCCGAAATAGCCGTTCTGCAAAACGGCGCCGAAGAGGAATCAATCAAAAGCCTGACTTTCGCGCTTATCATTGACGTGATAATTGTAATCTATGGGGTCGCGTCGGAGTACTATCGTTACAAAAACGGATAAGGAGCATTGAATTATGGGACAAATGATGTGGGCGGGAAGATTTTCCAAGGAGGTTGACAGCAAGGTAAATGCTTTTAACTCTTCAATAGCGTTCGACGCGAGAATGTACAAACAGGACATAGCGGGCAGCATTGCTCACGCGACCATGCTCGGAGAACGGGGCATAATAAGTATGAGCGATTCGCTGGAGCTTATCGGCGGATTAAAGGAAATACTTGCCGATATTGAGAGCGGCAAGCTGGAATTCGATCCTAACGCCGAGGATATCCATATGTTTATCGAAGCGGAACTTACAAAGCGGCTCGGCGACGTGGGAAAGCGCCTGCATACCTCGCGTTCGCGCAACGATCAGGTGGCGCTCGATATAAGGCTGTATCTGCGCGACGAGATCAAGGAGATCAAAACGCTGATAAAGCAGCTCGTTGAAACGCTCTGCAAGATCGCCGCCGAGCACTCCGAAACAATAATGCCCGGGTATACTCACCTGCAAAGAGCGCAGCCCATTACGTTCGGTCATCATCTGATGGCTTACGCGCAAATGCTGCTGCGTGATATCGACAGGCTGAACGATACCGAGCGGCGTATGAACGTCTGTCCGCTCGGCAGCTGCGCTCTCGCGGGAACGACCTACGATATCGACCGCGAACGCACCTCTTCCCTGCTCGGAATGAGAAATCCCATGGCGAACTCCCTTGACGGCGTTTCAGACCGTGATTTCTGCATTGAGCTCGCGAGCGCGCTGGCGATCTGTATGGTGCACCTGTCGCGCTTTTCCGAGGAGATAATTATGTGGTGCTCGTGGGAGTTCAAGTTTATCGAGCTTGACGACGCGTTCTCTACGGGCTCGTCGATTATGCCGCAGAAGAAAAATCCAGACGTTACCGAGCTTATACGCGGCAAGACCGCGCGCGTTATCGGCGACAATATGACGCTGCTTACCATGATGAAGGGTCTGCCGCTTGCGTATAACAAGGATATGCAGGAGGACAAGGAGGCTATTTTCGACGCGGTGGACAATATCAAGCTCTGTCTGGTAACGTTTATCCCCATGCTCGACACTATGCGCGTTATCAAGGAGAATATGCGCGCCGCGGCGGCTAAGGGCTTTATCAACGCTACCGACTGCGCGGACTATCTCGTCAAAAAGGGTATGCCGTTCCGTACCGCGTATAAAATTACCGGTGGACTTGTCGCGCTCTGCATTTCAAAGAACACCACGCTTGAGGAACTGCCGATCGAGGAATACAAGCGGCAGAGCGAGCTTTTCGGGGAAGACGTTTACGCTGCGATAAGCCTTGAAACCTGCGTCAAGGAGCGGAAATCATTCGGAGGTCCGTCGCCCGAGAGCGTTCTCGGTCAGGTTAAATTTGTTAAAGAGTACCTTAGGGATTTATAATATGGAAAAATACATTTATATGTACGGAATGGTAATGTCGACCGAAGCGTTTTTGCTCGGCGGCGCGTTTCCCGAAGCGGACGGGTACGGCGAGATAAGGGAAAAATATCATAATGTCGGCGGCGAAACGGGAACCGCGGCGGCTGTTCTCGTCTCCCTCGGCTGCAATGTAAAGCTCGGAGGAAGTCATATCGGAAACGCGAACCGCGATATAATCCGCGGATATTTTTCCGATAAGAGCGCCGATCTGTTCGAGCTTGCCGACGAGGACTTCGACGGGATAATCGACTATGTTCTGATAGCTGGCGATACGCGCACCTGTTTCGGCGAGTGGGCTAAGCATTTCGGACGTGAAAAGCCGTTCTACGAGCCGCCCCGCGAGGAGTCGATAAAGAACGCGGTATGCTGCGGCATTGATCCGTTCTTTTATCCCGAGATATCCTCGGAGCTTTGCCGAAAGTACAATAAGCCCTACGCTACTATCGACTGCGCTTATGACAGCGATATTCACAAGCAGTGTGCGATAAATGCGATATCACATCAGTATCTTGAGAGCAACTACCCCGACAAGAGTGTTGAGGAGCTTTTCAAGCTGTATACCGACAATACCGATGGGCTTGTGATATTCACAATGGGCGAAAAGGAGCTGCTCTACGGACGACGGGGACAGCCGTCCAAGCGGTTCAAGCCCTATTCCCTTGACATAGTTTCAACATTAGGCGCGGGCGACAGCTTCAAGGCGGGAACGATATACGCGCTGTACAACAAAATGAGCGACGATGATACGGTAAAATTCGCGAGCGCCGTGGCGGGGATCGCCTGCACAAAATTTCCAATACCGCTCAGACCTCCGGCATTAGCCGAGGTCAAAGCCCTTACAGAAACGAGGAATGAAAAATGACTAAAATATATATTGACGGACAGGAAGGCACTACGGGGCTGAAAATTCTTGAGCGCTTCAAGGGCAGAAACGATATCGAGCTGCTCCGCATCGACGAGAACAAGCGCAAGGATAACGACGAGCGCAAGCGTATGATAAACTCCGCCGATTTCACGTTTCTTTGTCTGCCCGACGCGGCGGCGCGCGAGGCGGTCGCAATGGCTGACGATAAAGTTCGCATTATCGATGCTTCGACGGCGCACCGAACCAATCCCGATTGGGCATACGGTTTTCCCGAGCTGGGCAAGGATTTTCGCGGGAAGATCGCGAAAAGCAACAGAGTTGCCGTTCCGGGGTGCTACGCGAGCGGCTTCGCCTCAATGGTCTATCCGCTTGTAAAGCTCGGCATTATGCCCGCAGATTATCCCGTTTCGGCACACGCCGTATCGGGCTACAGCGGCGCGGGTAAAAAGGCTATCGCGGTCTACGAGAGCGGCGACCGCCCCGCCGAATTCGACAGTCCGCGTCAATACGCGCTCGCTCAGCAGCACAAGCATATCCCCGAAATGCAGAAGATATGCGGTCTGGAGTACGCTCCCTCGTTCAATCCGCTTATCTGCGATTTTTTCAGCGGAATGGTGGTTTCCCTGCCGCTGCATACGCGATTGCTCACGAAAAAATACGGCGCGGAAGATATACGGAATGCGTTGTCCGAATATTACGCCGATTCGTTCTTTGTGAAGGTAGTGCCCGAAGGCGAGCCGGAGGACGGCTTTATCGGCGCGAATAATTTAAGCGGCACGAATAATATGGAAATATTTGTTAACGGAAACGATGAGCGGCTAATAATATGCTCAAGATTGGATAACTTAGGAAAGGGCGCAAGCGGCGCAGCAGTTCAATGTCTCAACATTATGATGGGTATTGACGAAAAAACGGGGCTGCTTTAATGACACACGGGGAAATATTGAGATACTGCCTCGGAAAAAAGGGCGCGTACCGCGATCAGCCTTTCGGTGACGATTCCGTATGCGTAAAGGTCAAAAAGCGGATATTCGCGCAGTTGTTTTTTCTTAAAGGCGAACCGATGTTTACCTTTAACGGCGACGCGCTGACGGGAGATCTTTACCGCAAAATGTATCCCGACGACGTAAAAAGGGGCTATCACTGCCCGCCCGTTCAACAGCCGTATTTCAATACGGTAAATCTGAAAGGAAGCGTTCCCGACGAGGAGATACTGCATATGATAGACAGCTCATATGAGTATGTGGTTAGCAGGCTCACGAAAAAGCTTCAAAAGGAATTGGAAAGCGAATAATATTTGAGAGGTTCTTAAAATGGTTAAATTTGAAAATTACGAATTTGTTGACGGCGGCGTATGCGCAGCCGAGGGGTTCACCGCGGGCGGAGTTATCGCGGGAATAAAGGCGGGCAACACCACAAAACGTGATCTGGCTATGATATACTGTGCCGAGCGCTGCAGGACTGCCGCTCTGTTCACGTCGAACAAGGTAAAGGGAGCGCCTATTATCGTGTCCAAGGAGCACCTTAAGGACGGTTACGCTCAGGCGGTCATCGTGAACAGCGGCAACGCTAACACCTGCAATCCCGATGGAATTGAGATCGCCGAGGAGATGTGCGAGCTTACCGCTCAGGCGCTTGATATCGACGTGAACGACGTGCTTGTAGGTTCTACGGGAGTTATCGGGCAAAAGCTCGATATCAAGCCTATCCGCATTATGATACCCACGCTTGCAAAGTCACTTTCGGTGAAGAACAGCGGCGACGCGGTAGAGGCTATAATGACGACCGATACGCGCAAAAAAGAGATAGCGGTAGAGTTTGAGCTTGACGGGAGAAAGTGCCACGTCGGCGGTATCTCAAAGGGCAGCGGCATGATAAACCCGAATATGGCGACAATGCTCGCGTTTATCACGACAGACGTAGCTATCGCGGGCGAGCTGCTGGAAAAGGCGCTCCGCAAAGTGAATTATCTCACCTACAATATGGTGAGCGTCGACGGTGACACATCCACTAACGACACGCTGATACTGATGTCCTCGGGGCTTGCGAAAAACAGCGAGATCATCTGCGAGGACAAGAACTACGAAATATTTGAGAACGCGCTGTATGCGGTAATGATGAACCTCGCGCGTGAGACCGCGCGCGACGGCGAGGGCGCTACAAAACTGATCGAGTGCATAGTAAACGGCGCACCGAGCGAACAGGCGGCGAGAGCGGCGGCTAAATCGGTAATTTCGTCTAATCTTGTAAAGGCGACGCTGTTCGCGGCTGACGCCAACTGGGGAAGAATTCTCTGCGCGCTCGGCTACGCGGACGCTGATTTCGATATCGAAAATGTCTCTGTTGAACTGGCAAGTGCCAAGGGAAAGCTTACGGTCTGCGCGGAGGGCGCGGGAATCGCGTTCTCGGAGGAGACTGCGGCGGAGATTCTTTCCGAAGAAGAGATCAAGATACTTGTAGACCTCCACGACGGCTTATGCAGCGCCGTTGCCTGGGGCTGCGATCTGACGTTCGATTATGTCAAGATCAACGCGGAATACAGAACTTGATCGTTCAAAAAATGAGGTACTGAAAAATGCAGATAGATTATGATGTAAGAGCAAACGTGATGATAGAGGCTCTGCCCTATCTTCAGAAGTACAACAACAAGGTAGTCGTAGTGAAATACGGCGGCAACGCAATGACCAACGACAAGCTTAAGCACGCCGTTATGGAGGATATCGTTATGCTGTCGACGGTCGGTATCAAGGTCGTGCTGGTTCACGGCGGCGGTCCCGAGATCAACGATATGCTAAAACGCGTCGGCAAGGAGAGCAGGTTCGTAAACGGGCTGCGTTACACCGACGAGGAGACCGTCGATATCGTTCAGATGGTGCTTGCGGGCAAGGTCAACAAGGATCTGGTTTCAATGCTCGAAAGTCACGGTGGTACGGCGATAGGCTTATGCGGTCTGGACGGCAACCTTATTGAGGCGGAACAGCTCGATTCCGATCTTGGCTATGTCGGAGAGATAACCGCGGTAAATCCGCAGATTATCCGCAACGCGCTTGATAACGGCTATATTCCCGTTATTTCGACCATAGGACGCGGCAAGGACGGAACGGTCTACAATATCAACGCGGATACCGCCGCTGCGCGTATCGCCGCCGAAATGGGAGCGCCCTCGCTTATCCTGCTGACGGATATCAAGGGCTTGCTTGAAGACAAGGACGACGAAAACACCATTATCCGAACGGTCGGCGTGAGCGAGGTTCCTTTCCTCAAAAAGCAGGGCATAATTACGGGCGGAATGATACCGAAGATCGACTGCTGTGTTGAGGCTGTCCGCCGCGGAGTAAAGCAAGCGAACATCATTGACGGACGTATCCCGCACTCCATTCTTATCGAGCTGCTGACCGACATCGGCGCGGGTACTATGATCATTGCGTGAGGTGAAAAATATGGGAACGATCGAACAATTCAACAAATATGTAATGCGCTCCTACGGCAGATACGACCTCGTTATGGACAAGGGCGATGGCCGCCGCGCCGAGGACGAAAACGGCAAGGAATACATAGATTTCGGCTCGGGAATAGGCACGAACTCTCTCGGATATTGCAACGAGGACTGGGTGAATGCGATCTGTGAGCAGGCGCGTAAGCTCCAGCACACCTCGAACTACTACTACACCAAGGTTCAGGCGGATTTTGCAAAGGCGCTCTGCGAAACGGCTGGTTACATCGATATGTTTTTCGGCAACTCGGGCGCGGAGGCTAACGAGTGCGCCATAAAAATTGCGCGTAAGTACAGCTTTGACAAGTACAGCAAGGGTCGGCATAATATCATCACGCTTGTGAACTCGTTTCACGGGAGAACGCTCTGTACGCTCTCCGCGACTGGTCAAGACGTTTTCCACAACTACTTTTTCCCTTTTGTGGAAGGATTTATCAACGTTGAGGCGAACAATATCGACGACCTCCGCGCCAAACTTGACGATACCGTTTGCGCGGTAATGTTCGAGTATATTCAGGGCGAGGGCGGCGTTTGCCCGCTCGACAAGGAGTTTGTGGATGAAATTTTCAGACTTTGCGACGAAAAAGACGTGCTGACTATCGCGGACGAGGTTCAGACGGGCGTGGGCAGAACGGGAAAATTCCTCGCGGGAGACCATTTCGGTCACAAGACTGATCTTACTACGCTGGCCAAGGGGCTTGCGGGCGGCGTGCCTATCGGTGTGTGCTTGTCGGGAGAAAAATGCGCAAACGTGCTCACTCCCGGAACGCACGGCTCGACGTTCGGCGGAAATCCGATCTGCTGCGCGGGCGGTCTGGCGGTGCTGAACAAGATCAACTCGGAGGGATTCCTTGCCGAGGTCGCCGAAAAGGGAGAGTATATCCGCGAAAAGCTGCTGAAAATTCCCGAGGTGAAAAGCGTTTCGGGAATGGGCTTGATGATCGGCGTAGAGCTTAAGACCAAGTCCGCCGCCGACGTTGTTAGAGCAGCTCTGGATAAGGGCTTGCTGCTGCTCACCGCAAAGACCAAGGTTCGCCTGCTGCCGCCGCTTACTATTACCTATGAGGAGATCGACAAGGGTCTGACGATACTTGAGGAGCTGTTGAGATGAATAAGTGGTACGACGAGGAATACGGGTTCACAATTGAGGTGGTCGCGGTCTCGCACGACGGTAAGACCGAGGGTCACTGCCGCAACGGAGACGAGGTCGGCGACGTTTACCGCTGCACCTACGACTGCCCCGTAAACCAAAACGGGCGCGGTTTCTGTCAAAAGTCGATGATTCTTCTGTTCCCCATGCTTGAAACGGTTCGCGGCGGGGGCGATCTGCGGAAGATCGGCGGCTTCTCCCCTCTCGGAAATGTGATCGACGAGCCGCACGTCAAGGAGTTTGTCTGCCCCGACGGAGTGGTTACTTACAGACTGACGGCAAAAAAGCTCGGCGGCGATAATTTCCATACTGGAGTATTTTACAAGGACTGATTCGGAAAGGATACCGTATGTCGGATTTTAAGGCAATGATGAACATCGGCAGGGAAATTGAGAGAAAGCTTGTATCGGTCGGGATAGACTCTCCCGAAAAACTGATAGAACTAGGCTCGAAACAGGCGTTTGCAAAGCTGAAGGAAACGTATCCGAACGTTTGTCTCGTGCACCTGTACACTCTTGAGGGAGCGATCTGCAATACCGAATACAACAGACTTTCCGAGGACAAGAAAAAGGAGCTGAAGGCGTTCAGCGACTCCCTTAAAGGAGAATACAATGGCTAAGATAATAATGACCTGCGGCAGGATATGCAGCGGCAAAAGCACCTATGCCGAGCGTATGCGCAAGGAGAATAACGCGGTTTTGCTGTCAATAGATGAGATAATGCTCGCGATGTTCGGACAGTACGTCGGCGAAATGCACGACGAATACGTCGCGCGGACGGAGAAATATTTGTTCGGCAAGTCGCTTGAAATTATCGACAGCGGGATAAACGTCGTCCTCGATTGGGGAGTGTGGACTAAAGCCGAACGCGCCGTGGCACGGGAATTTTACGCTTCGCGCGGCATAAATTACGAGCTGCACTATCTCGACGTTCCCGACAGTGTGTGGCGGGAGCGAATTGCCAAGCGAAATCTCTCCGTTTCCGAGGGCAGACTCGACGCTTACTATATCGACGAAAACCTTGCTGCGAAATTCGGAGCGATATTCGAGCCGCCGAGCGACGACGAGATCGACCTGCGAATAACCGTTTACAGAGGTGAAAATGAACATCAGAACAATGACGATAGCCGATTATGACGCGGTTTACACGCTCTGGCTCTCCTGCAGGGGTATGGGGCTGAACGATCTTGACGACTCGTACAATGGTATCGAACGCTTTCTCGCGCGAAATCCCGATACTTGTTTTGTTGCCGAGGACGGCGGAAAGATAGTCGGCGTGATAATCGCGGGAAACGACGGTCGGCGCGGGTATATCTACCATACCGCCGTTGATACCGAATACCGCGGAAAAGGCATTGCGAAAGCGCTTGTAAATGCCACGACGGACGCGCTGAAAAAGCTCGGGATAAACAAGACCGCGCTGGTCGTATTTGAGCGCAACGCCGACGGCAACGCGTTTTGGGAGAAAATGGGATTTACCTCTCGCGGCGATCTGGTCTATCGAAACAAGACGTTGACGGAAATGGTAAGGATAGACACATAGTTTCCGTTTATATAACTCACATTGAAAGGAAAATTTGAAATGAAGCATTTATTGAAGCTGCTCGATCTCGGCACAGATGAGATCATCGACATTCTTAACCTTGCCGATCAGCTCAAATACGAGCAG
The DNA here is from genome assembly GCA_947389015.1 of uncultured Clostridia bacterium. Lineage (GTDB taxonomy): Bacteria > Bacillota > Clostridia > Oscillospirales > Ruminococcaceae > CAG-115. The sequence continues at coordinate 31,047 of CANDVA010000015.1, forward strand.
AAGCACGGTATTCCCCACCACCACTTAAAGGGTATGACCCTTGGAATGATCTTCCAGAAATCCTCGACGAGAACGCGCGTTTCTTTTGAAACGGGTATGTATCAGCTTGGCGGTCAGGCGCTGTTCCTGTCCTCGCGCGACCTCCAGATAGGACGCGGCGAGCCCGTTCAGGACACCGCGCGCGTTCTGTCGCGCTACCTCAACGGCATTATGATACGCACGTTTGAGCAGTCCGAGGTCGAGAATCTAGCAGAGTACGGCAGTATCCCGATCATCAACGGCTTGACGGACTTCTGCCATCCGTGTCAGGTGCTTGCCGACTTACAGACTATCCGCGAGTACAAGAACAAGCTCGACGGACTGAAATTCTGCTACATCGGAGACGGTAACAATATGGCTAACTCGCTTACGGTCGGCTGTCTTAAGGTCGGCATGAGCGTTTCACTCGCCTGCCCCGAGGGTTATCACCCCGATCCGCAGGTGCTTGAATTTGCAAAGTCTTACGACAATTTCAAGCTCGTTGCCGATCCCAAAGAGGCTGCTGACGATGCAGACGTTCTTTACACCGACGTATGGGCTTCCATGGGTCAGGAGGGCGAAGCCGAGAAGCGCAAGCTCGCGTTCAAGGGCTACCAGATCAACGACGACGTGATGAACGCCGCCAAGTCCGACGCTATGGTGCTGCACTGCCTGCCAGCTCACCGCGAGGAGGAGATCACCGCGAAAGTATTCGAGCAGCACGCCGCCGATATCTTCGACGAGGCGGAGAACCGTCTGCACGCGCAGAAAGCGGTTATGGTACGTCTTATGGCTCACGAGAAGTAAGTTCATGAAAAAAGTCCGACAGAGCGCTGTCGGACTTTTTGTTATTTCTGACCGTAGTAGGCGTTCTCGCCGTGCTTGCGGAGATAATGCCTGTCAAGCAGCTCCCGCTGCATTGTGCGTATCTGCGGGTTAATGCTTATCGCATGGTAGTTCATAAAAGCCGCTTCTTCGAGAACTACCGCATTGTGAACAGCCTCAGCGGCGGTGCTTCCCCATGTGAACGGACCGTGATTTTTGACAAGCACCGCGGGGATAGTCAGCGGATCAACGCCCTTGAACGCCTCGATTATCACCGTGCCCGTTTCCTTTTCGTACTCGCCGTTTATCTCGTCGGGGGTCATTGCCCTTGTACACGGAATTTCGCCGTAAAAGTAATCCGCATGGGTTGTGCCGAGAGGTTCTACCCCCCTGCCCGCCTGCGCGAACGACGTCGCCCAGCGGCTGTGAGTGTGGACTATACCGCCTACCCCGCTCCAAGCGCGGTAGAGCGCAAGATGCGTGGGCGTGTCGCTCGACGGCTTGTAGTGCCCTTCAACGACCTCGCCCGTCTCAAGGTTCACCGCGACCATATCCTCGGCGGTCATGTCGTCATATTCAACGCCCGACGGTTTTATTATCATAATGCCGCTTTCTCTGTCAACGGCGGAAACGTTACCCCATGTAAACGTTACCAAACCGTATTTCGGCAGCATAAGATTTGCTTCAAGAACTTCCTTTTTGAGATTTTCCAACATTTCACATATCTCCTGTTTCGGCGGTATTAAACAGCTCGTCGTTTGTCATAACACCGTTTTCATATTTATAATACTTATCATTCCGCTCAAAATAAAGAACGTTTTTATCAGAGCCGTACAGATACATATCCGGAAAGCCCTCCGCGGCGTTCCGCGCGTTCCTTATGTCGCCGGAAAACAAATTATGAAGCCGTTTACACCGTTCTATCCACAATATAACGTATCGTCTTTCTGAAATTATCCTGCCGGACAAATCCGCAACGGTGTGCAGCCCTTTTCGCTCACACCACTCTATATCGCGCTTGTAAAGCCGTTGTCCCATTTTCGAGGTTATCATTTCATCGGTATCCACAAGCACACGCACATTGTGAAATCCGTTACACGCCATAACAAACGCACGGGAATGTCCGTCGGTGAGCGTGAACCGCCCGTTTCCGAAATCATATACGGGAAGCGGTTCATACTCGTCCGCCCTTGCGGTATCAAACCACAGATCAACAGCGTCCACTTTTTCTTTGCACAGATATAATTGACTTATTCCAAGCTCGGACAGACCGATAGTAAAAATCCGTCTTTTCATTTTCCCGAATATCTTTCCGCGTTAAGACCTTTGACAAAGCGCCTCATATACTCCGCAAAGCCGCGCGTTCCGCGTTCGTCGGGGAGCAGCGTGCGTTTGCCCATATCCGCGAAAACCGAGGTTTCGAGCCACTCCGCAAGGGGCGTTTCTCCGCCGTTTACGGAATACGCCGCCAACAGCGCCATTCCCCACGCGCCGCCCTCGCCCGCCGTTTTCATAACCGAGACGGGAGTGTTCAGCGCGTCGGCGAGGAGCTGCTGCGCCGCGCCCTCGACCTTGAACAAACCGCCGTGCCCCGTAAAGGTATCGGCGGCGACGTTTTCGCGCCCGAACAGTATATCCATTCCTACGCTAAGCGCCGCGAACGCCGAATACAGCTCCGCGCGCATAAAATTCGCGAGCGTCATTTTGCTGTCGGGGGCGCGGAAGTACATCGGTCTTCCCTCGTCAACGCCGATTACGGGCTCGCCCGAAAGGCAGTTGTATGCGGTCAATCCGCCGCAGTCGCTGTCGCCGCCGAGCGCCTTTTTATACAGCTTTTCGTACAGCTCCGACTTATCTGCGGCGATACCGAAGAGCTCCGCGAATTCGCCGAAAACGCCTACCCAAGCGTCAAGCTCGGAGCAGCAGTTGTTGCAGTGCACCATAGCGACGGGCGCGCCGTCGGGAGTGGTCACAACGTCTATCTCGGGATAAACGCGCGAAAGAGGCTTTTCCAGCACCAGCATCGAGAATATCGACGTTCCCGCCGAGATATTTCCCGTTTTCGGCAGCACCGCGTTAGTCGCGACCATTCCCGTGCCCGCGTCGCCCTCGGGCGGACAAAGCGGTATTCCCGCTTTAAGATCTCCGTCGGGGTCGAGAAGCACTGCGCCCTGTTCGGTAAGCTCTCCGCAGCGCTCCCCCGCCGTCATTACGCGCGGCAGAACGTCCTCCGTTTTAAAGGGAACGTTTCTTTCGCCGAGAACCTTGTCGAGCTTGCCGAGCATTTCTCTGTCGTAACCGACGCCGTTTATCGGGAACATTCCCGAAGCCTCGCCGACCCCGACCGCGCGTTCGCCCGTCAGCAGATAGTGGATATAGCCCGCGAGTGTGCTTATATACGCGATACCGCCGATATGCGGCTCGTTGTCGAGTACCGCCTGATAGAGATGCGCAACGCTCCAGCGCTGCGGGATATTGAAACCGAACAGCTCCGTAAGCTCAGAAGCCGCTTTTTCGGTAGTCGTATTGCGCCACGTCCTGAACGGCACGAGCAGTTTATCGTCCTTATCGAACGGCATATAGCCGTGCATCATTGCCGAAACGCCTATCGCGCCGAGGTTATCCAACGTCACGCCGCAACGCTCGCGGACGTCGCGCTTAAGGTCGGCGTAGCAGCTCCGCAAGCCATTTAGGATATCATCGAGCGAATACGTCCAGTAACCGTTTTCAAGTCGGTTTTCCCATGCGTGCGAGCCCTCCGCTATCGGCGAGAAGGTCTCGTCGATAAGCGCCGCCTTTATCCTTGTGGAACCGAACTCAATGCCGAGAAACGTCCTGCCCTGCGTTATCTTTTCTTGTATCGTCATTTGCTCACCCCGTCACTTCTCAAATCTGAACGACTTGAAGTCGAAATCGCTGCCCGGCAGGAACGTAAACGATACCTCGCATTTGCCCTTGATACCGTTAAGCTCAAAACGCCGCTCGGTGTATTCCTCCGCGCCCGCGAATTCGCAAAGCACGCGCGTTTCGGTGTCGCCCTTGAATACAAGGTGGATACTGTTTACGGGAAGCTTTGACTTGCCCGTTATCACTACCGCGGACGGCGCTCTGTCGGTAAAATCGAACCCGCCGAATTCGAGCACTACGTTGTTGCCGATACCCGTTACGTCGTCCGAATTGCGCGTGAATTTGTCGCCGTAAATACTGCCGCAGTCAGCCGCGCATATCTCGGAGAACTCCTTGTCGGGCTTTTCAAAGCTGAAGCCCTGTACATGATATCCGTCGCTTGACCGCATTACAAGCGTATGAATTCCCTTGAGCTTTTTCGTAAGCCTGAACGTGTTAGGGATATAGGTAAGCCACTGCGGCGGCTCGTGATAGGTAAATTCGCCGATAAGCTCCCCACCCTCGTTCGGGATTCCGTCATAGAAACGAATTTGCACGGGCGTGGTGCAGTTCGCGTAGATAGGCACGGTAACGGTATCGCTGCCGATATCGCCGAAGTCGACGTTCTCAAAGCCGAACCAGCTGTCCTCGCACGCGAACGCCGCGCCGCGCTCTATACCGTTGCCCGCGTTGCCGCTCTGAACCGTGAACAGCCCGCCGATAACGAAATCATACGGGTCGAAGAACGCCGCACCCATTCCCTCGCCTTTAAGCGCGAGCGGCGCAACTATGTGATATTTATCCGTGCCGTTCTTGCAGAGCGCGCGCAGATAAAACTCGCCGTCGCCCTTGCACGTTACGGTCACAACGCCGTTTTCGACCGATACTATCTCCGCGAGATTAGACGGGATACCCAGAACCGTGGTTATCCTGTACTCGATCTCGTCGGCGTAGGATGCGTTTGCGGGGAAAACCTCGGTCTTGAACGCGATCGTTTTCCTGTCGGGCGTGAACGTGCGACTTTCGCTCGTGAACGAAATTTTTCTTACGGGGATATCGTGCTCCTCGTCGGGGCAGTCAGCGGCGGTGTGCGCGTTCTCGGTCAGCGCGGATATTCCCTCGCGAACCTCGGCGGCGACCGCGTTCAGCGTGATCTCGCTGTCGGGCAGCGTCGGCGAGCTTACCTTGACGCGTATCTCCCCCGCCTCGGTCTTTGCGGCGATCATCGCGAGCAGCTTGCCCGAAAACAATCTGCGCGACGTTCCCTTGTACTGCTCGTAGTCGGTAGAATCGCCGTTGTCGAGACCAACCAAGCGTCCCGCGCCCTCAACAGTCACGAATACGCGGTTGTTAGCGTTCGCGACGAAAACGCCGTCCTTGTCGAACGCGGAAATATCAACGAAGATCATATCCTCGCCGTCCGCCTTAAGCTCGGTCTTATCGGGAGCGAGACCTATCCGCGCGGTATCGCCGAACGAACGACACACGTCGCGCGCGACCTCGCCGCCGTGCTCGTCATACGCGACCGCGACAAGCTCGCCCTCCGTATAATCAATGACCGCGTCAAGAGTAAGCTCCTTGCCGTGCTTATGGTCGATCTTCCTGTCGGCGATAAGCTGACCGTTGAAGTAGAGCGCCGCCCACGGGGCGTTTGTCGTCACGCGGACATCCGTTTTCTGACCGTCGATAAAGTCCCAATACGGAAAAATATGCACGAACGGCGCGGTTCTGAAGTCCGTCCACTCCGCGCGGAAGATGAACGCGCCGTCCTTCGGAAAGCCCGCTGTGTCGTACTGTCCGAAGTAGCTGTTTTTGGTGGAATACGGCGTCGGCTCGCCGATATAGTCAAATCCCGTCCAGATGAACTGTCCCGCGCTGAATTCCGCATCGCGGTCGGCGATTATACAATATTCGGCATTTTTCGCTCCCCAGCCCGTTGTGCAGTTGCCGAGCGCGGAGCATTGCTCGTCGTCGTCCGCGAGAACGGACTGCGACAGCGGAAAATGATAAATTCCGCGGCTGTGAAGTACCGAAGCGGTCTCACTGCCGTAAATACACCAGTCGGGGTATGTCTTGTGGTGCTCGTCGTACAGGCGCTCCGCGTAGTTATAGCCCGCGATCTTGAGAATATCCGCACATTTCTGCGCGTTCTCGCCTTGCATATAATTTGAGCCTATCGTGACATAGCCGTTTGAGCGGTGATCATGCTCGCGCACCAGACCCGCAAGCAGCGAAGTGACCTCCTGTCCGCGGTCATCGGCATGGGTATCGTAAATTTCGTTGCCGATACTCCAACCAATAAGACACGGGTGATTTCGGTCGCGACGAACCCACGACGCAACGTCCGTGCTCACCCACTCGGGGAAGAAGCCGGCATAGTCGTAGTCGGTCTTGTGGCGCTCCCACATATCAAAGCCCTCGGACAGCACCAGAAAGCCCATTTCATCCGCAAGCTCCATAAGCTCGACTGCGGGCATATTGTGGCTTGTGCGTATAGCGTTCACGCCCATTTCGCGCAGGGTGGTCATCTTTCTCTTGAGCGCCGCACGGTTCATTGCCGCGCCGAGCGCGCCGAGATCGTGGTGCTCGCAGCAGCCGTGCAGCTTGACGTGTCTGCCGTTCAGGAAAAACCCCTTATCGGTCGTGAACTCAACGGTGCGAAAGCCGAATTTGACTTCCTCGCGGTCAACGACCTCGCCGCCGCGAATGACCTCGCAGACGCAGGTATAGAGCTTGGGAGCATCGATATCCCAAAGCACGGGGTCTTTCACCTCCAGAACGTCGGTATTGACCGAATAAGCGCACTTATCCCTGCGAACAAGTTCGGGAATGCGGCTTCTGTCAAACGCGCAGCACGGCGAGGTCTTTTCGGCAAGCACCTTGTCGCCGTCCATTATAGCGCGGCGTAGCGATAACTCCGCGGCTGAAACTCCCTCGGGACGCTCCGTCTCGGCAGTAACCGTTACGGTACCACCGTCTGTACTGATATAAATACCGTCGTTTACAAGATGGCATTCGCCGTATTGCTTAAGCCACACATTGCGGTATATTCCCGCTCCCGAGTACCAACGGGTGTTCGGCGAGCGGTAGTCAACGCGCACCGCTATCAGATTATCGCCGTCGTTCAAATAGTCGGTAATGTCGAATTCGAACGTGGAATAGCCGTACTTCCATTCCCCCGCGAGCTTGCCGTTCACATAGACCTTACTGTCCATATAAACGCCCTCGAACCGCAGAGCGGTACGCCCGTTTTTCCGTATGTTCAATGTTCTCCTGTACCAGCCCGTTGAGGTCTCATACAAGTCCTTTGTATTGTAGATAAGCCAGTCGTGCGGAATATCCACTCTTGTCCACTTTAAATTATCCGAATATTCGGTATCTATCGGATTTTTTGAAAACTCCCAATTATCGCATAACAACGTCATCTTGCTCATAGCTATTCCCTTTCGTAAACGAAATTTTAAGATACCGGCAATCTTTTCGGGATCGCCTTACTATATTTTACAATATTTATTTGGAAAATGCAATATAAAAACAAAATAAAAAAGCCCGACAGATGATACTATCGGACTTTTTTTTGATATTAAACTACATTAAACCAACATATTCAGCAAATGTCCCATATTCTGCTGCATATCCACCAAGCCGACATTGAAGCGCTCATCGGTATTCTCCTGCGGCTTGTCGCGCGTGACGGTGGTTGTCTCGCCGCCTGCGACATAGGTATCGCCGCACTCGGGGCAGATACCGTGCTTGATAACGACGCTCTGATACACGACTTCCTTGCCCTCGCGGTCCGCCTTAGCCTGATTGCGGCTGACGTGTTCGTACTCGTGACCGCGCACGGCGGCTTCCGCGCCGCCCTTGCTCACTTTAGCCGCCGATTTGAACGAAACGCCCGGATCGTCGGACTCGTCCTGATATTTGCGGTTCTTACAGGTCTCGCACTCGCCGTTCTCCGCCTTTATCTTGTCAAGGCGCTTTTGAAGGTTGTCAATACGGTTTTCGAGATTGTTTATCTTTTTATCGAGAAGCTCCGACTTGCTTTGCTCGTTTTCCTTTTGATATTTGTCGCGCTCCTGCTCGAGACGGCTTATCGTATCTCTGAGATTGCTTTCCGAGCCGCCGTTCGTTCCCGAGGATACCGAATAATTAAATTCTCCCGAATTGCCGAAGCCTATCGCCGCCGCCATAATATCACCTCACATAATTACGCTATATTCTTATCGTTATTATAGCACACATTTCGCGGATTGTCAACAGTTATTTTCTCCGAAAATCATCCCCAGCATCCGCTCGGGGTTGTCGAGGAATTGTTTGGTTATCTGATAATGCTCAGTCTGCTTGTAGGCGACGGGACATATGCCGTCTTCGGAGAACCGAAGTATCTCGGCGTTCGGATACGACATAAGTATCGGCGAATGGGTGGCTATGATAAACTGCGAATTATCGTCGACCAAGCTCTTTATCAGTCCGAGCATGGTAAGCTGCCGTGCGGGAGAAAGCGCCGCCTCGGGCTCGTCGAGAATATACAGCCCGTTCCCGAAAAAGCGGTTCCGAACAGTTGCGATAAAGCTCTCTCCGTGGGAGCGCATATGCAGCGAGCCGCCGAAGCTCTCCGATATCGACGGAGCGCCGCACGGTATCTCGTCCAACTCGTCAATGTAGGTCGCCGAATTGTACAGGCTCTCCGCGCGGAGAAAAAAACCGTCCTTATGACGGATAATTCCACGCGAGAGCGTTATATTATCGTACAGATCGGAGTGTGTGTCGCGCGTGGAAAAGCTGAAATTCCGCGAACCGCCCTCCGCGTTAAAGCCCGCCGCAAGCGCTATCGCCTCAAGGAGCGTCGACTTTCCTGTCCCGTTCTCGCCTACGAAGAACGTCACTTCCGAATGAAGTTCAAGCTCGCCGCGCTCCGCAAGCCATTCAACCGCGGGGATATCGTTGATATAGCTGTTTTCGGGCAATTCCCCGCGAAATTTCACGCTTTCGATGTACTTCATGCTTTTCTGCTCCTTGACATTACCGCTCCGATAACAAAGAAAATCACGAAAAATACTATATTCACGCAGACGATACTTGCGCCGCAGGGCGTGTCCGCAATATACGAAATAAACATTCCGATAACGAACGTAGCCACCGAAATGACGGCCGAGCATATCGTTACCGATTTGAAGCTCCTGAACACCCGCATTGAGCAGAGCGCGGGGAAAATTATCAGGCTTGAAATGAGCATACTGCCCATAAGCCGCATACCAATCACGATCGTGACCGCCGTAAGCAGCGCGATAAGCATATTGTAAAGGTTAGCGTTCGTGCCCGTCGCCTTGGCAAAGCTCTCGTCGAAAGTTATCGCGAAAATCTTTGTGTAGAAGAAAACGAACATCAGCAGAACGGCAAGCGCGAGTATCACGCTTATCACAACGTCGCCGCCGCTGACCGAGATTATGCTGCCGAAAAGGTAGCTGTTGATATCGACGTTCATTCCGCTCGACATCGAGACCGCCATAACGCCTATCGCAAGCGCGGATGTCGAAATGAGCGCTATCGCGGCGTCGCCCTTTATCTTGCCGTTCGAGGACAGCCTCAGCAGCAGAAACGCCGCCAGTATCACCACGGGAATAGCGACCGCCATGGGCGCCAAGTTCATCACCGTTGCCACGGCAAGCGCCCCGAAGCCGACGTGAGAAAGCCCGTCGCCAATCATTGAGTAGCGTTTCAGCACAAGGCTCACTCCGAGCAGCGCCGCGCAGAGAGACACCAGAACGCCCACTATCAGCGCTCTCACGAGCACGGGCGCGGAGAACATCTCGGCTATTATCTCACCCACGTACAGCACCGCCTTTCATAAATGCCGCGGCATCGCTCGCAACAAAGTCGTCAAGACTGCCGAAAAACCAGTTGTCCTCGGTCATACAAAGAACATGGCTTGCGTAATTCAGCGCCGCGCTCATATCGTGCGTTACCATTATTACGGTAACTCCGCTTTTGTTAATGGAAGAAATAAGCTCGTACAGCTCCGCTGTTACCATGGGGTCAAGTCCCGAAACAGGCTCGTCAAGCAGCAGAAGCTTTTTCGTAGCGCAAAGCGCCCTCGCAAGCAGCACACGCTGCTGCTGACCGCCCGAAAGATCGCGGTAGCTGCGCTTTTTCAGCTCGGTAATGCCTAACCGTTCCATATTTTCGGCGGCGATTTCGCGTTCCCTCGGCGAGTAAAATGGGCGTATCCCGCGTGAATTCAGACAGCCCGAGATGACCACCTCGGAAACGCTTGCGGGGAAATCTCGCTGTGCGTTGGTCTGCTGCGGCAGGTAGCCTATCTCGCGGCGGAGCAGTCCGTCGCCAAACGTTATCGAACCGTCCACGGGCTTTTTCAGCGACAGCAGCGCTTTGACGAGAGTGCTCTTTCCGGAGCCGTTCTCGCCGACAATGCAAAGGTAGTCGCCAGAATTCACCTCGAAGCTCATATCCTTTATGACTGTCATATTTTCGTATGACAGCGTTAAATTTTCGGTCTTGATAAGTGCCATATTCTATTAGTCCAATCTGTATAAAACTTGCTCGTAATCCTTGACGTAATAACGGAAATTTGTCCGTCCCTTTTTGATAACCGTATGCCCCTCCGCCTCAAGCAGCTTTTTTTGCTCCTCGACGCCGCCCGGATATTTCGGGTTAAGCTCGCCGTCGGCTTTGAGAGTGCGGTGATACGGGGTTTTGTCGTCCAAGCGCTGAAAGCTCGCCCATGCCGCTATCGAGCAGAATATCCCCGCCGTTATCGGGTCGGTGAAGTCCGCGTCGTTCTGCGCGGCAAAGTATTTGCGGATATCGCCGACGGTTATCACCTTCCCCTCGGGAACTCGCCGCATTACCGCGTCATAGTCGAGCGGCGGCGCGAAATACATTCGCCTGCCCCCGTACTTCTCGATACTCTTTTCGTCGGTAATTTCGACGATCTTCGGCATATCCTTGCCGTCCTTTAACATTGCGTTGAAGTCCTTTTTGTTTTCGTTTGACATAAATCAACACCTCCGCGCTTATTATAGCGTATTATTATCACAAATGCAATGAGGCGGTTTTATTTTTTTATAAATTCAGCAAAGAAAAACAAGGGAATGTCGCTGTTTTTATTAACGCCTTCATAGGACACAGGCTCGCAGACTTCTTTTAAAGACAGACCGCAGCTTGCAGCGACGTTAAGGTAAAATGAAAGCGGACGGTGAAAATGCGCCGTTCCCCAGAATTCATTCGTCAGTCTGTAACTGCTTATATAACGCTCCATTGCCTTTGCGTAACGATAGCCTTTTTCATCAATCAACCATTTACAGTCATAAAAGCACGGGTGAACAATCCCAAAATAAAAGATACCGCCGCTTTTGAGAACTCTTTCGCACTCCGAAATAACAAATTCCGCGTTTTCTATATCCATGAGCACCTGATTTGAGAATACGATATCAAAAAACTCGTCGTCAAACGGAAGCGGTTTTTCGATATCCGCAAGAATAAAATCCACATCGGAATACTTTTCCCGCGCTATCTCCAGCATCTTCTCCGAGCCGTCGACGCCCGTCGGACGCGCTCCAATGCTCGCGAAATAATCCGAATACCAGCCGTAGCCGCACCCGAGGTCAAGCACACGCTCGCCGTTCAGCTGCCGAAAGCGCTCTTCAATAACTCTCCTGTTGCTGTCGGCAAACTCCGATCTTTCCTGATCCTCAGCATATACCGCCGCCGTATCGTTCCATTGCCGTATAACGTCGTTCATTTTATCCTCCAAACTTAATAACCGCCGCTCAAACGGCTGTTTTCCGAAGTCTGTCAATCAATAAGTCCGTATTCTTTATACTTTTCAAGTACCGTCTTGTAAAATATACGGTTTCCCAGATACTGACGGTATGTTGCGGTTTTTTCCTTTCCATCCGCTTTCAGCTTTTCAAGCTGTTCCGTTTCGTATTCGGCTTGCTTCTTTATATCGTTCAGCATATCTTCAAACGCCTTTAATCTATCCATCGTCATACCTCTATCCATGATCCGAAAAGTTACCCTCTGCCATAATACCAAGTTACAGCTTATGCGAATTGTAAAACTCCTTAAGCTCCGCCTTGCGCTCGGCGGGGATATCGGTTTTCTTTATGCCGCGGATAGCGCCCTCCAGCGCAAGCAGTCGGTGAATACACGCGCTGCTGTCAATCGCTTGTATCTTCAGCCATGCATTTTCTGCTCCCGTCTGCATAAGCTGTTCGGTGGTCTCGATACCGACAGAGTTCAATTGCCCCTCGACTACCTTTCCGATATTCGGTAAATTTGCCAGTTGTCCCATAATTTATCCTCCGTTTGTTAACGCGTTTCGCAGCATTTGATAATTGCGCTCCATAAGCGAAACATAGCTCTCCCCCGCCGCAAAATCGTCCGAGGTAATGTTGTGGCAGGTGTGAAATTCCGCGGTCGGAAGACCGTTCTCGGCTGCAAGAGTGTCCGCAAGCTTGTGATTTGAAAGCTCGATATAGAATACTGTCTTTATCGTGTCCTTGTCCGACAGCTTCTCAATGAGGAACGCTATCGTCTGCGCGGACGGCTCGGTCTCGCTGCCGCACCCCGGGAACGCCGCGCGGTAGTTCAGTCCGTATTCGCGGAAAAAATACAGCAGCGGAAACCTGTCGCCGAAAATGAAATAACGTTTCTCTCCCGACAACAGCTCCGTGAATTTTTCGTCCAGCGCGTTTATTTCGGCGACGTACTCTCCCGCCGCGCTCTCGTAAAGCGTCTTATTTAGTGGAGCGAGCGTGACCGCCGCTTCGCGGATACTTTCAACTATCAGCGCGGCGTTTCTGGGGGAAGTCCAGATATGCTCGTCGTATTCCTCGGCATCATGATCATGCCCGTCGTGTTCGTTCTCGGCGATTCCCTCGTGATTATCGGCGACTGCCTCCACCGCGTCCATCATTCGCAGAGCGTTCACCTCGTCGGCGGATTTCAGGATATTCTCCACCCAAGCGTCCGACTCGCCGCCGTTGTAAATAAACAGGTCGCAGCTGTCTATTGTCACGATATCGCGAGCGGACGGGTCGTAGGAATGGCTTTCCATACCGGGCTTTAACAGCAGCGTTATCTCCGCCGTATCGCCGAATACTCCACGCGCGAAATCATACGCGGGGAAAATAGTCGTCACAATTTGCAGCTTGCCGTCGGAGGGATTCTCGGAGGATAAAGAACAGCCGCTTAACATCACGGTAATCGCCAGCAGAACAGGGAAAAATAAACGTTTAAGCATTGCCCGTCTCCTTATCGAAATTTATATTCGCGCATTCGCCGCACAAACCGTAAATTACGGTCTTGCCTATATCGACAACAAAGTCGTGACTGCTTTCGATATGCCGCTTCATATCCGCCATAAATTCGCAGTCCATATGGATAAGCCGTCCGCATTTTTCACACTTGAGGTGGAAATGCTTCTCGCACTGCTCCGATTCGTTGAGCTGATAGCATGACGCGTCGCCGTCCGTGAAGCGCTTTAAAACGCCCTGCGTAGCGAGCTTGGACAACGTTCTGTAAACGGTCGCCTCGCCCGAGGTGATCTCCCCGCTCCTGATTATCTCCTTTGCGGTGAAACACTTCCCGCGGTGCTGATTGAAAAAATCGACTATCTCGTCGCGCTGCTTGGTTTTGTAAATGTTGTCGCTCAAAATATGTCTCCCTCCCGCAATTTGATATTGACTATCATTTTCAAATTATAGCATAAAAATTAAAAAAAATCAAGAGTTTTTATTGATTTTTTCGAAAAAAAGTTGTATAATGGAATTGTAAATATTGGGCATTTTGCCCAAACTATAAATTATTTTACGGAGGAAACAAAAATGGCTGAAATTCTTATCGAAACGTCGGCGAGACACGTACACGTAACCAAGGAGACCCTAGAAGTGCTTTTCGGAAAGGGCGCGGAGCTTACCAAGAAAAAAGACCTTTCGCAGCCAGGTCAGTTTGCGAGCGAACAGAGAGTTACCGTTGTGGGTCCTAAGAAGGAGCTTGCGAACGTTTCTATTCTCGGTCCGTGCCGCAGTGCTGATCAAGTGGAGCTTTCCGCTACCGACGCGCGTTCTATCGGCGTTGATATCGCTATCCGCGAGAGCGGCGACATCGCGGGAACTCCCGGCTGCACGCTTAAAGGTCCCGCGGGCGAGGTTACTATCAAGGAGGGCGTTATCGTAGCTAAGCGCCACATTCACCTTACACCCGAGACAGCCGACAAGCTGGGCGTAAAGAACAAGGACACCGTTTGGGTAAAGTGCAATACCAACGGCAGAACCGCGGTTCTGGGCGACGTTGTTGTGCGCGTAAGCGAGAGCTTTGCCGACGCTATGCACATTGATACCGACGAGTCCAACGCGATCAGCGCAACTCCGGGTCTTATGGGCGAGATAGTTAAGGAGCTGTAATGGGATTATTTTCCAAATTTGAACAGCATCATAAAAAAGACCCCATGCAGCGTGTTCTGGAAAGCCTGCATGGATGCCTCGAAACTAAGGACGAGATAAGGGACGGCAAGATATTCTGTCCCGAATGGGATATCACGATAACTCCCGAGATAGATCAGCTTGAACAGCAAATGGCGGTTCTTAACTTTTACATCTCATCTCCCGACTGGGAGGAGCCGTTGTTTGAATGCTGCGCCGGAGTCGGCAAGGATACAGATACCGCTGTCGGAATGGCTGTGGGTTCGTTTCTGTTCGCGTTTATGCAGGGTATCGCGGTAATGCAGCGCGAAGAGGACGGGATTCCGCTTGAAAGCGAGTTCAACGGTAACATCCACCGCTGGAGCGTTTATAAGAGCAACGTTGTCGGAAACGGTGAAAGCACGGACGACGACGCAAAGGCGATAACCAATGTTTATTGGGATCTGCTGAAGGAGCATATCGCGAAGCGTCTTGGCAATCAGAAGATGTGCTATGTGAAGATATACGCGGCAAAGGCAATTGGCACGGACGACGAACAGATAACGGGGGAATGCCGTATCAACGACGTTCCGAGCGCGGAGCTTGGAGCACTAGTCGGCAAGATAGCCGCTAAGTGGGAAGTTCGGCAATTCTCCTCGCAGAAACAGTTTTTCTTTATAAAGCAAGACCCTGCGACGCATCTCCCCTACCCTTACAGCGTAAATAAGATCAACGTATTGAGGGAAAAGGTAAAGACGGCATTGGATTTGTTCGGCGGCATTCAGACACAGGATAATTACGATAATCTCCCCGATAAGATGCTCGCCGCTCTCGGCGACAAAACGCTTACCGAGGAATGTTTCTCGTTTCTGCCCGAGATATGCGCCGAGCACGCGTTCGGTCAGATAGCGTTCTCAGAGGAACTGCAATTCTCGACGAAGAGCGGAACTATATCCGTTTATAAAAATCAGCTCGCGGATTTCTATCCGCTTGGAAATCTGATGTTCGGACTGTTCGACAGCGGAGTTTTCGGCGAACATACAAACGACCTGTACAAGCTGTTGATAAGTCTTAGCTCGATAGGCAGCGGTGTTCAGCAGCTGCGCGAACAAGGCAAAGAGCTTGAGGGCTGCCGAATGGCGGCGTTGATATTCAACGTTTCCGAGGATTTTGAGATACGGTGAAATAAAGGCTATGCCGTTGAGCATAGCCTTTTGTTACGAGCTGATATTGTATATCCGTGCAGCGTTTCCGTGTATAACGTCTTGCAGATAATCAGACGGAATATCCAGCTTCTTGATAAAGTCGATATGCCGCCTTTGGTCGCAGCAGCCGTAGTCCGAGCCGAAAATAAAACGTTCGGGCATTTCGGGAATATACCGTTCAAGCACCTGTGCGACAGACGGACATTTTTCGGGGTCGTCGGCAACGGACGACAAGTCAAAGTATACGTTCGGGCAACTTTTCAGCGTTTCAAAGCATTTCGCAAGTTTCGGATAATAACAATGACAGCAGACAAGCCGCGCCTCGGGATTTGCGGCAGCGGCGGCTTTTGCCCTTTCGGGAGCGGCACACTGCGCGTTATCCCATCCCGAATGAAACAATACGGGAACGTCGAACTCCGCAGCAAGCCGAAAAACGGGTTTCAGATCGCCGTCGTCGATATAGATCGGCTCGTGACCGCAATAAAGCTTAATGCCGACGAAAAAACCTAGTGTGAGATATTTTTTCAGCTTTTCTAGCTGTTTCCGATAATTTATGTACGGGCTTATCCCCGCGGCGGCGAATACGTTCGGGCAGTCCGAAAACAGCTCCGTGCAGTCGTCCATAGAACCGATAGTGCTCTCCAACTCCGAATCGGAGATAACGATCCCTATATCAACGCCGTTAGCCCTCATATCGGACAACAGCCGCCGTTTTTTGCTGTCAAGATCGGGTTCGCCGCTTGGCAGGTGCATATGTGCGTCAATTATCATTTATCCTCCCATGAGTGCTTGGTCTCGCGATTGACGTTCAACCGAGCTCGGCGAAGTATCTTGCTTGCCCGCATTTCGTCCAGTATCTCGAAATAGCGCCGCTCAAACGCGTCATAATCGTCGAAGAAAAGGTTGTCAAATTTAACGTTGCAAAGCGGCGTAATGAACCCATTGTGTTCGCTGTAATAGGGCTTGGGGTCGTACCAGTCGGCGTAGAGATAGCCTCGCCAGTCCTCGCCGTGAGCCGAAATAAGCATTCGCCTACTGATAGGCTCGGAAGGCTCAAAGCATTTCAGTTCGTACCCATCAGTAGCGTCCTCAAGGAAGATACGTCCGCATTTCGGGCATTGGTAAATATTCCTGCGCAGCAGGCGCATTACCTCGATCGATATATCGATCTTGTCATTATGCGGCTTCTCGGCTTTTTCCAGTATCTCCCAAAGCTCCTCCTCGTCCTGATCGGAAATAATACTCGCTTTATAGGATAAGCAGTCGGAGGTGTCGTGGATATCGTTGCCGCAGGAACATAAAAAGTGCATTATTTTCCTTTCATATGCTGCTTTATCTTGTTAAATTCAATAAAAAAAACCTTTTCCTGCTCGTAATGTACCCGTTTTCATTCGGTCTCCTCCAGCTCGTCGGGCTCGGTGCTGTTGGTGTTGACCACCTGCGACGGCGTGAGCCAGTCACCCGTGATACGGCACATCAGACGCGCGTCGATATACGCCTGCGGAAGCGTGAGTATCGTCTGCCCCTGATAGCTTCCCGAGCGCGTAAGTTCGACGACGAGCGCGACGTCGGGCCTGCTCTCGTCCTGTAGCGCTAGCGGCAGCATAAGCGACATACTGTCCCTTTTCGGGAAGTACGACGGCACGGCGGTCTTGTAATTCCACCGAACGCGCTTTCGCGCAAGCTCTATCGAATCCTTAAGACGGTTCTGTATGCGCATAAATAAGCGGCTGTTTTCGCGGATAATATCCTTGAGACGCGCGTACATACCGTCGCGTCTTTCAAGTTCCTCTCGGTCACGTCCGCACACGCGGATATCCTCAACGAGCTGACGAGCCTCCGCGTTGTCGAAAAATTGGTCGTACAGGAATTGAAGCGGCAGGCGCTTTATGTTGTCGATGATGATGTGCTCGAAATCGGTGTGGAGCTGCTTGGTGTGGTCAAAGAACAAGTCCTCGTTGCGCTTAAAATAGGACGGCGGCAGCGGCAGCGGATTGAAATAATTGACAAGCTGCTTTCCCAGACCGCCCGAGGCAGCCGTGCAAAAGCCGATAAACTTCCACTCCGTGCCGCTGTCGGGGTCGTTGGGCAGAAAGCACGCGTAAATGTCGTCGTAGTGGTTGTCGGCAAGCCCCGTATTAAACGCGGCGAACTGCCTATCCTGCGAAATGCACACCTTCTTCTCGCGCATAAGGCGGCTGAACGTGTACTTGATATACTGCATAAGTATCTGATGGTTCTTGATAGGTGCGCTGCTGAAATCCCATTCCTCGTCGACCGCTTTTGCAGCAAGCTCGGTGAGAAAGTTCGACCAGCTCCCGAGGAACGCAAAGCTCTCGAGCTGTCTGCCCGGGTCGTTGAAGTGGGAGCTCCTGTCGTGAGGAACGGTGTCGACGTAATAGAGAAACCACCTTTTGCCCTCATAGGTGCTCGGTTTCAGCGTAAGCTCTATCCTCGTGCCGTCCTCCTTAAGATACCGCACTGGGAAAATCAGCTTGTTGTCATGAACGCGTATGCTCCCCTCGGCACGTGCGCGGTCGTAGTCCTCCGAGATACTGCGCACCACTATCGAAAAGTCGACCTTCATTCCTTTATCATGAAGATATTTCTCCAGTATTCCCATAGGCTTTATGGGCAGATTGCAGAAATCAGTCAGCCTGCCCGAGGGTGCGGAGCTCATATCGGCAACGCTTTCCGTTACGCGGCGGATGGGCTCGAGTCTTTCGATATGCGCATCCGCGGTAAGAGGTATATCGTCGCGCGGTATAATGGTTATCATCACCTGCGGCACTCCGCCGAGCACCGTATCCTCCATTTTCATAAATCCGAGCTCCGCCAGGAATTCTTTCATCTTGAAAAATCCGTACTTTGACCTGTCGATACCGCGGTCGGATAAAAACTTGCTTACCGCCGCCATATGATACTGTTTGTTGCACGGGAAATAATCCGTCAGCATTTTGTACAGCATAACCTTGTCCGCCTCGGGTATAACACCCGTCTGCGGCGGCTTTCTGTATTCGGGCGCGGATGTGCGGTACATCTGCGTCTTGTCGAACGCGAAATACAGGCTCTTGCCGCGCGGGCTTAAATTTTTGGTTATAATGCCGTTCACCAACAGTCCGTCGGGACAGTAGTCTATCGGAAACGTATAACGTTCCCCGAAAAAGTTCAGCTTGCCGTTGGTCTTTGCCTCGTCAAATTTACGATATATCTCCTGCTTCATTTGCTGAACGTTATAGCCGTTCGCGAGAATTTTTGTCAGCGCGTACAGCGACTGCTGCGTCATCTCAATTATATCATCGTTTAGAATAATGCTTCCCGATCCGAAAAAGCTGTCGGCTGGGTGTTGTGTTTCAATGCTGCTTATCATATTTTTTTCTCCTGTTTGCCATCTTTTTATTTCGATAAATTCATTATTGTCGTCATCCTGAAAAGAGAACATTTCAGAAAACTCCTCCGCAAATTCCCTGAAAGAGCCGCAGCCAAGCTGTTCGAGAGAGTAACCGTTCGTCACGAGCCACTCTCCCACTCTCGATACCCGATACAGCCCGGGGTCGGGAAATTGTTTCATAATGCAGTTATAAAGCTCTGTCTTTTTTTCGTTTGTCAACATTTTATACCTTTCATTCAGGTCTCTGCCTGTGATGTTTCTTTGGTCTCCTCGGTATAGTCCTCGAGATCCTCGAGATAATCCGCGTCATCGAGATAAACATAGTTTACCTCCTCCGCGAGCTTGCTCTCGGACTGATCCTGTGCGTAGCGCCCCTCTACGGCAAGATTGAACGAGTGGAACTCTCCCGAATTCTTAAAATAGAAATTCGTGACATTGATACCCATTATACGATATCCGTCCAAAATTTTCTTGCAGTCGGCGGCGAACGCCTTCGGTGAATTGTACGCTCCCGCAAATTCTACGGTGATATTGACGTTATCGTCTGTGGAAAGTGCGTCAACGCCCTTGGCTTGTCCCGAACCGTCCGGATTAAGATCGACCTCGACCGTGATATCCGCGATTTCCGCGACGTATCTCAGCTCCTTGTAGCTCCTGTCGTATATATCCGCTGCGATAGTGCGGTTGTTGTACTCCTGCTTGTCCTCCTTGTAAGTGCCGCTGAGCTTTACGCACATAAAGCAACACCCGACCACCAGCAGCGCCGAAATCACAAGGCTCGGAATATTTATGCGGAAGTGCCCGCGCGTCATAAGCTGATTCATCAGCAGTTCCACGCCGATCAGCACCGCGCATATAGGCGACAGCTTGAGCGGGATCATAAAATCGGGAGCGGGCGAAAAAAGACAGACGATCATCACTATACCGAGGAAGATCATTATCAGCCCCAGCGACACAAACCCTACGCCCTTCTTGACGATAGTCGCCGCGACACGCTCCGCCTTGTTCCGTGAGTTTTTCTGCCGCTCACGCATCTCCTGAGTGCGCTTTTCAAGCACCTCGTCAAGCGCGTCGAGCAGTTTTTTATTCTGCTCGTCCATTCTTCGGTTCTGTTCGTCAAGCTCCGCCTGCATTCTTTCGACCGCGGCGGTCTGCTCGGCATACGCTCGCGCCTCCTCGGTCATGACTGCCGAAGATTGTTGTACCGCGGAATGATTTGCCGACAGCTCCGCCGTCGGGACGGCGGTCTCTCCTGCGGGGATAGTGCTCTCTGTTATCACGGGTGTTTGTTCGATATTATTTTCGTTTTCCACACAGTGACCTCCTTTCAATATTCCTCACTTTAAATTATATCAGATTATTTTACGCTTGTCAATGGAGAAAAATGACCTTTTAAAACGAAATTGGAAATAATTGGTTAGCCCATATCAAAGCAAAGCCGATGTCTGTTAACAAAAATGCCCCCGAGAAAACCCTCGGGGGCAAATATTACTCAGCAATTACAGCTCGGCAAAGTACTTGATGGTTCTAACCATCTGAGAGGTGTAGGAGTTCTCGTTATCATACCAAGAAACCACCTGAACCTCGTAGAGGTCGTCGGAAACCTTGGAAACCATGGTCTGAGTAGCGTCGAACAAAGAACCGTATCTCATACCGATAACGTCGGAAGAAACGATCTGATCCTCGTTGTAGCCGAAGCTCTCGGAAGCGGCAGCCTTCATAGCGGCGTTGATGCCGTCCTTGGTCACATCAGCACCCTTAACGACAGCGGTAAGGATAGTGGTGGAACCGGTGGTAACGGGAACGCGCTGCGCGGAGCCGATGAGCTTGCCGTTCAGCTCGGGGATAACCAGACCGATAGCCTTAGCGGCGCCGGTGGAGTTGGGAACGATATTAGCCGCACCCGCTCTCGCACGTCTGAGATCGCCCTTTCTGTGCGGACCGTCAAGGATCATCTGATCGCCCGTGTAAGCGTGGATAGTGCTCATGATACCGCTCTGAATGGGAGCATAATCATTAAGAGCCTTTGCCATGGGAGCCAGACAGTTAGTCGTGCAGGAAGCAGCGGAAATGATCTGATCGTCCTTAGTCAGTGTGTTTTCGTTTACGGAGAATACGATAGTTTTGAGATCGTTGCCCGCGGGAGCGGAGATAACGACCTTCTTAGCGCCCGCGTTGATGTGAGCCATGCTCTTCTCCTTGGAGCAGTAGAAGCCCGTGCACTCGAGAACTACGTCAACGCCGAGATCGCCCCAAGGACAATCCTTAGCGTCTTTCTCCGCGTAGATCTTGAGGGTCTTGCCGTCTACGGTGATGGTGTTAGCCTCGTCGTCCGCGGATACCGTATGAAGATTCTCGCCGATAACGCCGCAGTAGCCCTTCTGCGCGGTATCATACTTTAAAAGGTTAGCCAGCATAGAGGGCTTTGTCAGATCGTTGATAGCTACTACCTCGTAGCCCTCAGCGCCGAACATCTGTCTGAACGCAAGGCGTCCTATTCTTCCGAAACCATTGATTGCAACTTTAACTGCCATTGGAATCATCCTCCTGAAAGTTATAAATTTTTGGCGACATATCGCATGATAAATCGCGTGATATTACCTATCAAGTAATATTATACTAAATTTTAGCAATTTTATCAAGTGATTTTGCCAAATTTCCCAATATAAGCGTGTAAATTTTCAGACGTTGATTTTGTGCAACTTTAACAAATCGTACGCTGTTATGCCACTTTATATATGGCTGTATGCTTTTGGGGAATACAACATTTTGACGACGACAGTTACTTGAACAGTCCCCTGAACCACAGCCCGTCCGTATTCCCGACGGCAAACTCACGACCGTTGAGGTACTCCAATCGCCCTGCGCCGGTGGTGAACTCAAATTTCAGCATATACGAGCAAAGCGCCTGAAATTTTGCTCCGTAGCGCTTGTTGAACGCGTTCTCGCCGTACTTTCCGTCTCCCAGCAGCGGGTGTCCGATATGCGCGAAATGTGCGCGTATCTGATGTGTCCGCCCCGTCAGCAGGTCGACCTCGACAAGCGACAGCTCTCCCCTGCTCTCGAGCACGCGATACTTCGTCTTTATCGTGAGATAGTCGGGGCGCGGCTTTTCCGAGATGAGCACCCTGTTCTCCTCGGGTAGCTTTTTCAGATACGCCGTGAGCGTTGCAGAGGACGGCTCGGGTCTGCCGAAAACCGCGCACAGATACAGCTTTTTCAGTTCCCTGTCGCGCACCTTTTGATTGAGTACGCGAAGGCTCTCGGCATTCTTGGCGGCAATAACGATACCGCTCGTATTGCGATCGATACGGTTGACGAGTGCGGGCGTAAAGCTGTTCTCGCGCTCGGGGGCGAACTCGCCCTTGCGGTACAGATAGCTAAGCACGCGGTTTATCAGCGTGTCGGTGGTGTTGTCGTTGTCCTCGTGGACGACCAGCCCCGCGGGCTTGTCAACCAACAAGATATTTTCGTCCTCATACACGACGTTTATTTCCGCGGAAATATCGCGGAAATCCGCTGTTTCCTTGACCGTTTCCTTTGACAGCAGCTCGTCGCTCAGATAAAAGCGGAATACGTCGCCTTCTTTGAGTATCACGTTAGGCTCGGTCTTTGCGCCGTTCAGCTTGATACGCTTCTTCCGCATAAGCTTGCACACCAGCGGGCTTTTCAGGTTCGGATATGCTTTTGCGAGAAAGCGGTCGGCGCGCTGCCCCGCGTCGTTTTTTTGTATGGTGAGTTCGGTCATTATTTCCTCATTTCATTTTGTACCACCGCAGCCGGTGCCGATACGCCTCTTTACATGTGTGGCAATGACTCCAAATCATTTGGCGCTCTCCTTATTCATCGGGCAAAGCTTTCTTATGTAAACAAAATACATCGCCAGCGAAATGACCGCCGCGGTAGTCCAGCCTACGGGCCATGATAACCATATCCCCTTAGCTCCGAATACGGGCTTCAGAATAAACGCGAACGCGACGCGCAGTATCAAGTCGCTGAACGTCGTCACCATAAACGCCGCCATTCGTCTGCCGCCGCGCAGAACGCCGTCCGCGACGAGCTTGACCGTTACCGCGAGGTAGAACGGCGCGACCGTTATCAGGAACTCCTGCCCCGCAGCCGCCGCGACTGCTGTGTTCGCGTTGGTGCTGTCCATGAACAAATAGATAAGACTTTTAGAGAACACCACATAGCACACAGCGAACGCCGCCGCAATAACGATCGCCGCGACCGCTCCCACGCGGAAACCCTTTCTTACCCTGCCGAACTCCTTGCCGCCGATATTCTGCGCGGTGAAGCTCGAAACCGAGTTGCCTACCGTCGAGAAGCTGGTTATCGCGAACGTGTTCAGCTTTATCGCCGAGGCGTAGCCTGCGACAACGTCCGTGCCGCAGTCGTTCACAAGACTTTGTATGAACAGCTGACCCACCGAAACAAAGCTCTGCTGTAAAATACTGGGAACGGACAGCGTGGCGATCTTCCCGAGCATTCTCCACTCGAACAGACGGAATTTTTCGCTTCCGATATGCGAAACGCGTCGGATAAGCACGATAAACGCGAGCACCGAGCACACGCCCTGACACAGGAACGTCGCCCAAGCCGTACCCGCAACGCCCATTTTGAACACGACCACAAACAGCAGATCCATTCCGATATTGCCCAGCGACGAGCCTATCAGGAAGTACAGCGGGGTCTTGCTGTCGCCGAGCGCGGTAAATATTCCCGTACATATGTTGTAGATGAACAGGAATATCAGTCCGAAAACGTAGATGTTGAGATAGGTCTGCGAGTCGGCGA
This sequence comes from uncultured Clostridia bacterium, assembly GCA_947389015.1. Lineage (GTDB taxonomy): Bacteria > Bacillota > Clostridia > Oscillospirales > Ruminococcaceae > CAG-115. Next base: position 54,599 of record CANDVA010000015.1, read on the forward strand.
AAATTCCTTCGTCCGTGCCGAGGATTCTCAGGAACAGCCCGCTTGTGAAATAGCCGGCGACTGTCAAAATAACCGCGAGCACGCCCGTCGAGATAAGCGAGGTGTACACGGCGGTCTTCATCTGGCGGAAGTCCTTAGCGCCGAAAAACGTCGAGATCATTACCGAGCAGCCGATGTTCATTCCCGTGCCTATAGCGAGAAATATCATGGTTATCGGGTAGGACGCGCCGATTGCCGAAAGCGCATCGTTATTGATACAGCGCCCCGCGATCATGCTGTCGGCGATATTGTACATCTGCTGAAAAACCACGCTCACTAGCAGCGGAAGTGAGAATTTCAGCAATATCGGCGCGACCGCGCCCTTGGTCATGTCCTTTGTCATTTCCTTTGCCAAACCAATCATCTCCCTGTTTAAAACGCACACGAACATAAGCGCCGTGTGCGTTGATACTAGTGTTTGTTTTGAAAATATTGCGCCGCCGTAAGAGAAAGCCGCACAATATGCTTTTCTTCACCAATGACAGAAAATCCCGCGTTCAGATGCAGTCGCAGAGCGGCGGCGCGACTGCTCTCAAACTCATTGTGAACGCTCGACGCGCCAAGCTCACCGAAAGCCGTTTCAAGCAGCAGATCAAGCGCCTTCGCCGCATAGCCGTTGCCGCGGTAACGGTTCTCAATGACGATTCCCATATCATAAAAATCATTATCGCGGTTTCTATAAAGATTTACCTCGCCGATAAATTCACCGTCAAGCTCGATATACGCATAAAATCTCTCGGACGTTCCCGCAATCCAATAGTCGTACCACGACCGCCACTTCTCCTCGGGGAAATCAATGCAGCCGTTTTCGCTGCCGCAGCCCTTGTTGTAGCGCATTGTATCGGGGTCGGCAAGCAGCTTTTTGCGATACCGTAACTCGATGTATTCGGGAACGTGCAGACTTATACCGCTCATACCGCCCTCCGTCAGCTCTTTTTTTGCTTAGCCTCGGCTTTAAGTCTAAGGTCGCGCTCGAGAATGGTCTTTCTGATACGAATATTCTTCGGCGTTACCTCTACAAGCTCGTCGTCCTGAATAAACTCGAGGCTCTCTTCAAGGCTCATCTGCTTGTACGGAATAAGCTTTAAAGCGTCGTCCGAGCCGCTTGCGCGCGTGTTGGTGAGGTGCTTCTTCTTGCAGACGTTGACGACGATATCCCCCGCCTTGGGCGAAACGCCGACGATCATCCCCTCGTACACGGGAACGCCCGCGTCGATAAACAGCGTGCCGCGCTCCTGAGCGTTGAACAGCCCGTATGTGACCGCCGTGCCCGTTTCCCACGCGACAAGCGAGCCGACCGTCCTGCGCGGGATATCGCCGAAATACGGTTTATAGCCCTCGAACACCGCGTTCATAACGCCCTCGCCCTTTGTATCGGTCATAAACTCGCTCTTGTAACCGAAAAGTCCTCGCGACGGGATAAGGTACTCCAGCCTCGTGCGCGAGCCTACGGGGTGCATACCTATCATCTCGCCCTTGCGCTGACCCATTTTCTCCATAACCGAGCCTACCGCGCTTTCGGGAACGTCGATAACAAGGCGCTCCACGGGCTCGCACTTCACGCCGTCAATCTCCTTATAGAGCACTCTCGGCGTGGAAACGGACAGCTCGTAGCCCTCGCGGCGCATGGTCTCAATGAGTATCGACAGGTGCATTTCGCCGCGTCCCGCGACGTTCACGGCGTCGGTGGTCTCGCTGTCCGAAACGCGGAGCGATACGTCCTTGAGCGTCTCCTTGATAAGGCGCTCGCGTATCTGACGCGACGTGACGAACTTGCCCTCGCGTCCCGCGAACGGCGACGAGTTGACGGAGAACGTCATCTCGACCGTCGGCTCGGAGATCTTTACGAACGGCAGCGGCTCGGGGTTGGAAACGGCGGTTATAGTCTGCCCGATGGTGATGCCCTCGATACCCGAAATGCATACGATGTCGCCTACCGAAGCCGTTTCGCACGGGGTCTTGTTCAGTCCCTCGAACTGATATAGCGATACGACCTTAGCCTTGAACGGCGCTGCCGTGTTATGGTAGTCGCACACCGTGACCTCTTGGTTCTGCTTTATCACGCCGCGCTCGATACGCCCGACGGCTATTCTGCCAACGTAGTCGTTGTAGTCGATAGACGATACCAGAAGCTGGAGATCGCCGTCGGGATCGCCCTCGGGCGGGTCGATATGCTCAAGTATCTTGTCGAACAGCGGCTTGAAGTCCGTGCCCATATTATCGGGGTCGTAGGACGAACAGCCGAGCCTGCCCGAACAGAAAACGACGGGGCTGTCAAGCTGCTCCTCGGTCGCGTCGAGGTCGAGCAGCAGCTCCAGAACCTCGTCCACGACCTCGTGGTTGCGCGCGTCGGGACGGTCGGTCTTGTTCACGACGACGATTATCTTGTGACCCAGCTCCAGCGCCTTTTGCAGCACGAAACGCGTCTGCGGCATAGTTCCCTCGAAGCTGTCGACCAGCAGAAGAACGCCGTTTACCATTTTCAGGATACGCTCTACCTCGCCCGAGAAATCCGCGTGACCGGGAGTGTCGACTATATTTATCTTCACGCCGTTGTACATACATGAAGTGTTCTTCGCGAGTATCGTGATACCGCGCTCGCGCTCCAGATCGTTGTTGTCCATAACGCGGTCGGCGACCGCCTGGTTCTCGCGGAACGCTCCCCCCTGCTTGAGCATTTCGTCGACGAGCGTGGTCTTGCCGTGGTCAACATGGGCTATTATCGCAATGTTCCTTAAATCTTCTCTTTTCAAAAATCTCACACTTTCTTTTGTTCCGAATAATTTATTTTTTGCCAAACCACATTATACTACAAATATCGCTCAACTACAATACTTATCAGGAAAAAACGTGTTTTTAATTGCGTGAAGCAGAAAAACACGGTTGATATTTGTTAATTATGCACAACTACAAATTATCCGCGATAAACTTCAACAGCGGCTTTCTTACTATCAAATCCCTGCTGACAGCGTACCACTCATACGACTGACGAAGCCCCTCGTCCAAGGACTTAACCTCGGGCATAAGCCCCGACATTGCCGTAATGTCGAGAGTGTAATCGTAATCGTAAAACGGAAAGTAGCTTCGCTGAGGAATATTCCCGTCGACATAAACACATACGGGACGCTTATTGAGAACTCCGTAGCACCGCTTGACCCAGCCGTTCACGGTAACGCGCTCGGGATTGCCGACGTTGAAAATACGCCGTTCGGGGCGCTTGTCAAGAAGTATCTCCATAAAGCGGCACATATCCTCAATATCAAAGAATTGAAGCGGAAGTTTTCCGTTCTTGGGAATATAGAACGGCAGATTTTTCTCCGCACACTCGAACGCGAACGCCTCGCGGTACAGATTGTTCATCTTGCCGTACAGATACGGCGGGCGTATGATATACGCCTCGGGAACGCGCTCCAGCAGAGCCTTTTCGGCGGCTGCCTTGTCCGTGCCGTAATCTCCCCATATCGAATTCGCGCCGACGGGCATATCCTCGCGGAACGGCTGCGGCAGCGTTTCGGGATATACCGCCGAGGAGCTTATCATCACATAGCTCCCGAAATCCCCAAGTCCGTCCAGCAAATCGCGGATATCCGCGGCGTTGTACGCGCACACGTCGATCACCGCGTCGAAGCCGCGCCCTCTCAGCGTATCGCCGAGCGCGTGCCTGTCCGCCTTTATGAGCGTTACCCCGTCCGACTGCGGACGATTGCCGCGGTTGAGGACGTACACCTCGTCTCCCCGCGCCGCGAAATACTCCGCGGTATAGCGGCTCGCGAACACAGTGCCGCCCGTAACCAGTATCTTCATCTCTTAATGTCTCCCGTTTATAGTTTTTGTCCGAGGCTTTGTATTTTGCGCATTGTATCTTTAATCCGAAAAATACGAAATGAAACATCTGCGGAGCTTCTTTTCAAGCTTCTTTTTATCCGAATCGCCGATCCGATTGCTGTCCAAATACAAATATTTCAAATTTTTCAACCCCGTCAAAGGTGTTATATCACCGATTTGATTGTCGTACAGATCCAGATAGGTCAAATCCGTAAGCCCCGACAAGGGCGATATATCGACGATCCGATTATAGCTCAGACCCAAAACGTCAAGCTTTGTAAGCCCCGACAAGAGAGTTATATCCTCGATCCGATTTTCGTCCAGACGCAGCAAATTCAGCTCCGTAAGCCCCGTCAATGGAGTTATATCGACGATCTGATTGCAGTACAAGGACAGCCTTGTCAGATTTGTCAGTCCCGATAATGGCGTTATATCCTCGATCCGATTGTTGTACAAATTCAATTTGGTCAAATTCGTAAGCCCCGACAACGGCGATATATCGCTTATCCGATTGTTGTCCAGATTCAGCTCTGTCAAATTCTTAAGTTCCGACAAGGGCGTTATGTCGCCGATACCGTTGCCCTCCAGATCCAGATAGGTCAAGTTCGTTAGCCCCGACAAAAGCGTTATATCGCCGAGCCGGTTGTTGCCCAGACCCAGAGAGGTCAGATTTGTAAGCCCCGTTAAAGGCGTTATGTCGCCGTTCCGATTGCCGCCCAAATACAAATGGGTCAGATTTGTCATTTCCGACAAGGGCGTTATATCGCCAAGCTCAGAGCCCGCAAAATCCAGAATCGTCAGAGCCGTAAGCCCCGACAACGGCGATATATCCTCTATCCGAGGGCTGTCCAAATGCAGCTCGGTCAGATTCGTAAGCTCCGATAAAGGCGTTATATCGCCGATCTGAGCGTCGAGCAGCCACAAAACGTTAAGTTCGGTCAGCTGCGCCGTTTGCTTCAGCACGTCGTCCGTTACTTCTTCTCCCGCCAAAGCCAGCTTCGTTGTCGTCGCGATATCATACTCTCTCCCCATTATCGTCACGGAGCCCATGGAACCGTACAGTTCCGCTTGCTCCGACGCGCCTTGCCGTTCGCTCCTGCCGCACGCCGCAAGCGAGACCGCAAATGCCGCGGTCAGCACCGCCGCCGTCAACCTTTTGATGTCCATAATGCTCCTCCCTTGTAAGCCGAACCGCGTTACTTTTTGTGTCGTTTATCCGCTTTATGCCTTTGGTCGCGCTTGGGAACGGGCGGTATCAGGCAGTCCTTGCCGTGCCCTATCAGGTCGGTGCGCTTGGCTATGCGCAGCGCCTTTTCCACGAGGTCGCTGTTCTGCGGCTTGAAGTACTGCAACAGCGCCCTCTGCATTGCCTTTTCCTCGGACGTTCTCGGAACGTAGACCGGTTCGAGCGTGTACGGGTCGAGCCCCGTGCAGAACATCGCCGTCGAGATAGTCCCGGGGGTCGGGTAGAAGTCCTGTACCTGCTCGGGACGTATGCCGTGCCGCTTCTCGAACACCGCCAGCTCGACCGCCTCCGCGAGGGTGCAGCCGGGGTGCGAGCTCATCAGATACGGCACCAGATACTGCTCCTTGCCGCATTTTTTCGTCGACGCGTAAAAGCGCCGCTCAAACTCCTCGTACACCTCGATATGCGGCTTTCCCATTTTGTCGAGGACTTTGTTGCTCGCGTGCTCGGGCGCGACCTTGAGCTGTCCGCTGACGTGGTTCGCCACAAGCTCGTCCAGAAACGCGCCGTTCTTTTCGAGCAGCATATAATCGAACCGTATCCCCGAACGGATAAACACCCGTTTCACGCCCTTTATCGCTCTCAAACGCCTTAACAGACGAATGTAATCGGAATGGTCGGCGTCGATGTTTTTGCACGGAGCGGGCGCAAGGCACTTTCTCCCCTTGCAGAGCCCGCTTGCGGTCTGTTTGTCGCAGGACGGATGTCGGAAATTCGCGGTGGGACCTCCCACGTCGTGTATATAGCCCTTGAAATTCGGCTTTTCGGAGAGCATTACCGCCTCTTCATAAACCGAGTCCTCGCTCCTCGCGACGACCTTTCGCCCTTGGTGCAGCGCTATCGAGCAGAAATTGCAGAAACCGAAGCAGCCGCGGTTGTGCGTTATCGAGAACTCGACCTCCTGTATCGCGGGAACGCCGCCGTCTTTCTCATAAACGGGGTGATACGCCCTCATATACGGCAGCTCGTAGGCGTAATCGAACTCGGACTGCGTTACGGAACGCTGCGGCGGGTTCTGCACCAGCATCATATTCCCGTGACGCTGAACTATCGTCCGCCCGTAGACCTCGTCCTGTTCGTCGTACTGCTTGCGGCAGGACTTCGCGTAGGCTTTCTTGTTTTCGCGGACGATCTCGAAGCTGTCGCACTGCACCGCGCCGAGCGGCGTGTTCTCGGGCTTCGTGAGGTAGCAGATACCGCGCAGATCGTGCATATCGGCAAGCCTCTGCCCCTGCTTGAACCGATTGAGCATTTCCGCGAGCGTGACCTCGCCCATGCCGTACATCAGGAGATCCGCGCCGCTGTCGACGAGCACGGACGGCATTACGCTGTCGCTCCAGTAGTCGTAGTGCGCGAACCGCCGCAGGCTCGCCTCCAGACCGCCTATCTCGATCTCCGTATCGGGGAACAGCCGCTTCAGCGCTCTGCAATAGACGATAACGGCGCGGTCGGGACGCTTGCCTCCGCGGCCGCCCGGAGAATACGCGTCGTCGTTTCGTTTTTTCAGCGCGACCGTATAGTTCGAGACCATGCTGTCGATATTGCCGCCCGTCACCATAAAGCAGCGCTTTGGTCTGCCGAGCTTCATAAAATCCGCGTCGGTCACGGGCTGGGCGATAATGCCCGCGGTAAAGCCCGCCGCCTCTATCATTCGCGAGATTATCGCTATCCCGAAGGTCGGGTGGTCGACGTAAGCGTCACCCGTCACGCATATAAAGTCCAATTGCTCGATGCCGCGTTCGTTCATATCCTCGCGGCTTATCGGTAAAAACGGCATAACGTCCGCCCCCTTTATTTAGATATTATCATAGACCCAACTGCAATTCACTGCAAAAAATCATCAACACGCACATCAACACACCCGACCCGAAAAATCAACAAGGTAAAAGTCCAATAAACGACCAACGCTCGCGCCGCTACCCGAGCACTCTCACGCGGACTTTAGAACGATGAAATCAACCACCAAAACGGCAAACCGGCGTCCAACAAGCGACCAACGACCGACCAGCACACTTAGTTAGAAGAAGAAAAAAAGAAAAGAAAAAAAGAAGAAGGCGGCTGCGCCGCCCTCCTCCCTCTTTCCTTTTTATTTGCAGTTTTTTGCAGTTCTCCGAATGATAGAATTACTTAAAGCTCAAAGAGTGAAGTCAACATGTTGGCGTCGGCATAGATCTTTTCCGTGTCGACCGTCGGGAATTCGCCGTTCTCGTAGAGAATACGCCCATTGACGACCGTCATTGAGACGTTCTGCTTGCTGCCCGAGTAGACGAGATTTTTGGCGATATTGTGAAGCGGCTGCATATTCGGCTGCTTAAGGTCGATGACCGCGAAGTCGGCGCGCTTTCCCTCCTTGAGAACGTCGCAGTCCGTCAGACCCATTGCCAGAGCGCCGCCCTTAGTCGCCATTTCGAAAACCTCAAACGCGGGACACGCCGCCGCGTCCTCCTCGCGAACCTTCTGCAAGCCCGCGACAAGGAACATCTCGCGGAACATATCGAGGCAATTGTTTGAAGCCGCGCCGTCCGTGCCGATCGCGAAATTTTTCATTCCGTGACGCCGCATTTCGCATATCGGCGCGATACCGCTCGCGAGCTTGAGGTTGGACGCGGGATTTGTGACCGCCCACAGTCCCTTTTCGGCGAATATCTCCATATCGAGCTCGTCGAACCACACGCAATGGAAGCCGCCGCCCCCGTACTCGAACATTCCGAGCTTGTCAAACAGCTGCGTCGGCGTGATACCGTAGCGCTCCTTGCAGCCCTCGACCTCGGCTTTCGTCTCGCTGTTGTGAGCGTACAACGGCGCTTTCAGCTTCTGCGAGAGCGCCGCAAGCCCCTCGAGGGTCTCCCGCTTGGTGGTGTATTCGGCGTGAAAGCCGAGCTGATACGAGATAAGCTCGCCGCAGTCGTTGTAGGTGTTGAACTCCTCCTCTATCCCCTCGACCGTGCCGCCGAAGTCGTTGATGGAGCCGCACAGCACGCTCCGATAGCCCATATCGGTGCAAGCCTTAACGTAGGCGGGGAGCTTCATATACATATCAAAGGATGAAGTTATTCCGCTCGTAAGGTACTCCATATTCGCGAGCTGTGCGTACGTATACACTGCCTCCTCGGTGAGCTTCGCCTCGCGCGGGAAAACCTCCTTGTAGAGCCAGTCGTTAAGCGGCAGGTCGTCCGCGAGCGACCGCAGGAACGTCATTGCCGAGTGGGTGTGCGCGTTTTTGAAGCCGGGAATTATCAGATCGCCGCCGAGATCGATCTCGCGGTCATAGCCGCCCGAAGCCCGCTCCGCGCCGACATAGGCTATCTTGCCGCCGTCGGTGCAAAGCTCGCCCTCGATTATGCTCTCATTCTCCATTGTGAGAATTTTCGCGTTGTAAAATCTAAGTTTCATTTCGTCCTCCAATAGTCGTTCATCAGCGGAAACAGGAATTGCTGTAAATAAAGAACAATTCCTGCGACGGCGCGTATTTCTTTTCAAGCCGCGGAAAATCTCTGTCAAATTCCTCCGCAGCCCTTTCGTCGAACTCGTAGGCGGCACTTTCCGCAAATATCCACTTATTGCCCGACAGCACGCCCTCCTTAAGCTCCTTTACAAGCAGCGCCACGGGATATTCTCCGTTTCCGAAAGAAACGTCGTACCGTCTGCAGCTTTTGAAGCCCCGCGCGATATAATTCTCGGGATTGCCGAAGATCACGACCGCCTCATATCCCATCTCCGCGGCTTTGCCGAGCGCGTATTCCAGCAGCGCTTTTCCGTGACCCTTGCGCTGATATTCGGGAAGAACGCTCAGCGGTCCGAACGTCAGCGTCTCTTTTTCGGCGCCGTCCTCTCCGAGCAGCCGAGACCGCGTAAACATAACGTTCGCGATTATTTTCCCGTCAAGCTCCGCGACAAGATCGAGCTCGGGAACAAAATCCGCGTGAGTCCGCAGAATATGCGCGATATAATGCTCGCAGCACCCTGGAACGTTCACGTTTTGGAACGCTCTTTTCGTAAGCTCCTCGACGGCGCGGAAATCCTCGGGACGCTCGTTTCTTATAATGACGTTCATAACCTCTCCTTAAGCCAATTTCTAAAGAAATCCAACTCCGAATCCGTGTGGAACCAATGCTCACCGCCACGCTGCTCCGTAAGCTCGCAGTCGAATCGCTCCGCGAACGCGCTTACGTACTCCTTTTCGCAAAGCGTATCGCCCTCGCCGCGCAAAATAAAAGTCGGGATTTCCCATTTTTCAATGGGATTATCCTTCACGTAGATGTAATAATCCCAATAGAGCGTTTCAATCGGGTTTTCGATGGTTTTCCGTTCGCGGAACTCGTCCTCCGTTATATTGCAAAACCGCATTATATTGCGGATTATCCGCTCCATATCGGTGACGGGAGACAAAAACCACGCCCGTTCGACGCTCTCATCACGAAACGCCAACAGGCTAAAGTACGCGCCCATACTGCATCCGAACACGCAAATTCGTTTTGCCAAGCCCTTTGCGAACGCCAGCATCCCCTTTAATTCGGAAACGCATTTATCCGCCATTAATGGCTCGATCTCGTAGACGCGCTCGCCGTGGCACGCCAGATCGAAGCTGAGAGTTTGATAACCCTTTTTTGCAGCTTCCTCGGCGAGTATCCAAACGCAGTCATCTATCTTGGAAGAATGACTTCCGTGCACAGCGATTATCAGCCTGTCGCTTTTTTCGCCCCACAAAACCGCTGGTATTCCGTTTACTCTCAGCTTTTTAGCAAGCATTTTTCTCCTCCCCAAACATCCGCGCTCACGCATCACTAAAAAACGATGGTATCAGTTGAAGTAGACCAGCTCACTTTCCGCCTGCTCTGTTTCGAGAATACTGTCCGCGAGGATAACGGGACCCGTGCCCTTGTAGCACTGCTGCTTCTCTGCGGTAACGTTCCCCGTGACCTCAACCCAGTCGCCGTCCTTCCACTTGCTCTCGTCGGGAGATTTCACAAGTATGCCCACCACCTGAATATCGTCCGCGCAGCAGGTCATAGCGCGGCGCGAAATAACGAAATACCCTTTCGGTATATTGCTCGCCCTGAACACCATTCCGCGGACGCGGACGTTCTTGTTCTTGTAGCGCGGCGCGTTGCTCATAATGTCGATATACCACAGCCCGAAGTCGTCGTGAACCACGTCGATAGGGTCTGCGTTCACGTCGAACGGCATTTCGTCGTCGCCCTGAAAGCCCTGCTCGACCGTTCCGTCAACGTACTCGAACATCATATCAATACGCGGATTGAGCGCCTTTATCGCCCTGCGAAGCCGCTTCTTGTCGACCTTGCCGGGTTCGCACCGATTGAATATCACGATATCCGACACCGCGATATCGTCAGAGATGAGCTGCCGCATATTGTTCATATACATATCGAATGTCGCGTGGTTAACGAACATAAAAATCTGGTAGAATATCCAGTTTTTGGGAGCCTTGACCGCCATATCGCGCAAACTCCACATTCCGTTATACTCGAGCATAATGCGCGTAGGCTTGTGCTTATCGACAAGCGCGGCGAGGTTCTCGGGATTGAAGTCCTCCTCGTCCTCGATATACTCCACCACCGACTTAGACGCCTTGATTATCCTCTCGTCGAACTCCACCTCGCCCTGCTCGCAAGCGATAACAAGAGTTTTCTCGCCGCGGCTGAACTGCTTGTCGTTAAGCGTTTCCAGAATAAACGAGGTCTTTCCGCTCTCCAGAAAGCCTGTCATTAAATAAACGGGTATTTCCTGCAAAAAATCTCCCCCTTAAACGTTGAACAAAGCCTTGATCTTATCCTCGGCAAGCTTCGAGCCGATAACGCACATTCTGCCAGTAACGTCCGCCGCGCCCGTACGCACCTCGAACTCCTCGGGAACGAAATCGAAATGATACCACACGCCGTCCGCGCCCTGAACGATACCCTTAGCTCTCAGCACAACGCCGAATTCCTCGCCCGACAGTTTGGACAGCGCATTTTCCAGGTCCTCTTTGGTGAACTTCTTCGCGGTCTCGATACCCATAGAAGTGAACACCTCGTCCGCGTGGTGGTGATGGTGACCGTGTTCATGGTCGTGATGATGCCCGTGGCAGCACTCTCCGTCATCGTGGTCGTGCTCGTGATGATGACAGCATTCGCCATCCTCGTGGTGATGATGCCCGTGCTCGCCGTCATGGTCGTGATGACAGCACTCGCCGTTATGGTGATGGTGTTCGTGCTCGTCCTCGTCGTGATGATGACCGCATGCGGGGCAGATATCCTCGTCCTTGAGCAGATCGTCGGCGAACTTGTTTTCCGTTTCCATAGCCGCGAGAATCTGCATGCCGCTGATATCGTCCCAGCTCGTTGTAACTATCGTGGCGTGCTCGTTCAGCTCGCGTATCATTTGTACAGCCTCGGAGAGCTTCTCCTCGGAGAGCTTCTGAGTACGCGACAGTACTATCGTTTTCGCCGTTTCCACTTGATTCTTGTAGAATTCGCCGAAGTTCTTCATATACATCTTGATCTTGGTCGCATCGGCTACAGTGGTGTAGCTGTTGAGCGTGAGCTTGTCGCTACCGATATCCATTACCGCCTTTATTACGTCGGACAGCTTGCCGACGCCCGACGGCTCAATGAGTATTCTGTCGGGAGCGAACTCGTCCAGCACCTTTTCCAACGCCTTACCAAAATCTCCGACCAGCGAACAGCAGATACACCCTTGGTTCATCTCGGTGACCTCGATACCCGCGTCTTTCATAAATCCTCCGTCAATGCCGATCTCGCCGAACTCATTCTCGATAAGCACCAGCTTCTCGCCGTCATAGCCCTCCTTGAGCAGTTTCTTGATGAGCGTGGTCTTGCCCGCTCCCAGAAATCCCGAAAAAACATCTATTTTAGTCATTTTTACTCCCTCTTTCATTAAATTACGGCATTAAGCCTTAACTTATATTGTACCACACTTTATCCAAATAGTCAAGATATAGTGGAAAAAATCAAGCCCGAAAAAAATCGGGCTTGGTAATTTCCGTAAATTAAATATGCTCGTTAATATAATTGATAAGCGCGCCGATCTGCGGCTTGGAGAACTGCGCATCCGCGCCAACGCTCTCACCTTTGACCCTCATCTGATCGTTGATAAGCGAGGAGAACAGATACACGGGGATACGGTGCAGGGTATCGTCGTCCTTGATAAGCTTGGTAAGGTGATGACCGTCCATCTGCGGCATCTCGATATCGCTGATAAGACAGGATACGTGATCGAGAATATCACCGCTGAGGTGCTTATGACCGCTTATGTAATCCCACGCGTCCTTGCCGTTGTCGAACGAAACGATATTGGCATAGCCCGCCTCGCCGAGTGTGCTCTGGATAAGGGTGTTCAGGAACGGCGAATCCTCCGCTATAACGATATGCTTGCTCGTTTTGGACGCGTCCGCCTGAGTAGCGCCCGTAGGGTCGATAACAGCGGAGCGGTTGATATCGGATACGATCTTCTCGAAGTCAAGCACGAGAATAATTCTGTCGGAAAGCTTTGCGATACCCGTCGCGATATTGTTCGCGCCGTCGCCGGAGATCTTCGGCGGCTTCTCGATATCCTCCCACGAAATACGCTGAATACCCTTTACCGAGGACACATGGAAACCCACGTCCATCTGGTTGAAGTTGCAGATGATCAGCAGATCGTGAGAAGGATCCGCGCTCTCTTTGGCGAGCACCTTATGCAGATCGATAACGGAAATGACCTTGTCGCGCGGCGTAAACACGCCCTCAAATTCGGGCGGAGAATCGGGAACGGGGATCATGGGCTGATAATTCATGATCTCGTTGACCTTGGCGATATTGATGCCAAAGCTTTGCGCGCCTACCATAAACTCCAGCACTTCCAGCTCGTTAGTGCCGCTTTCAAGGAGAATGTTGTTTTCCATATCTAAAAAGCTCCTTATTTTAATTTGCGCATCCACAAATCACGCCGCCCGACCGAGCGCCTTCGCTCCGCCAAAGCCGACCCGCCCGCGGGATCCGCTGTATTTTTTTACATATAACGACCGTATTTTCCAACAAGTCATTACTCAACACTTATATTATACAACATTACTTCCAAAAAATCAAGAGATTTTATATATAAATTTAAGTATTTTTTCAAATTTTATTGAAAAGCCCTTGACAAAAGGAACTATATGTGGTATTATTATAAAAAAGGAAGGGGGTATCACCTATGGAAATGGCTATTGCGTCGATGTCTATGCAGATGGCTATGTCGAATATGCAGGACGCGTTGGCAATCGGTATGCTCAAGCAGACTATGGAATCGTCCGAGCAGAGCATGGAGATCATTACCGATATGATAGACAATATTCCCTCCCCCGACGGCAGAGGGCAATTATTGAATGTCCGCGCTTAATCGATAACCTCATAACTTAAAATGAAGGACGGGTCGTATCCCGTCCTTTCTTTTTGGATTTTTTTCAAAATTACCTTGCAATTCTCCGTTGCATATGATATAATACTTCAATAAACTTTATTATATCGGAACATCGCGATATATTGATATTATACTACTTTGGAGGTGAACGAATGTACAATACCGATACCGAAGAAAAAAAGCAGCACAGCTCAAGGATAGTTCCGTTCAGCTGCTACCGCTGTAAGCTGCCCGATTACTTCACCGCCGTGCCGCTGCATTGGCACAGCGAGTTTGAGTTGAGCATAATGCAGGAGGGCTGCATGGAATTTATCTGCGGCGACGTCAAATTTCCCGCTTACGAGGAGGATATCGTCATAGTCGCGCCGAATATCCTGCACGCAATGTATCCGCACAGCGGCGCGGTTCAGCGGTATGATACGGTGGTGTTCAGCCCCGATATGCTCGGCGCGTCGGACAACGATCGCTCGGTCGTCGAGTTTATTCGCCCGATTGCGAACGGCTTCTGCGCGATACACATAACTCCCGAGCATACTTATTATAATGAACTGAAAATCACTGCCGATAATATCATCTCCTGCGCCATCGGGAACACCGCGCGGCTGGATATGCTTATGAAGAGCGAGCTGCTTCGCCTGTTCTGGCTGCTCGAGAACAGCGGCGATATCGACTGCAAAGCGCACAGCGAGGTCAACAAAAGCGAGGTGATACGCCCCGCGTTGGAGTATATTGCCGAGAATTACAGCGAAAATATTACCGTAGAGCAGCTTGCCGAGACCGTTCATCTCAGCAAAAGCTACTTTATGAACCGTTTCAGACAGTCCGCGGGCGTGAGCGCCGTCGAGTATATCACGCAGTTCCGAATACGCGCCGCCTGCTCCGCGCTCACGGAGAGCACGAAGACCGTCTCGGAGATCAGCTTTGAGTGCGGCTTCCGCAATTTGTCAAATTTTAACAGACAGTTCAGGCGGCTTATGGGGTGTACGCCCAACGAATATCGAAAAAAAGTATGATAGTATCGGTTTAACGTATTTTCATACTGGACACGGACAAAAAAATATAGTATCATATCAGTAAGAACGATTACACGGGATTTTTCCCGATAAATTAGGGAGGACTTTACTATGAAATTTTCCGACGGATTTTGGCTCAACAAGCGTGGTTACGAGGTTAGCTACGCGTCGCAGGCATACGAGATAACTCCCGTTGAGAACGGGCTTAATGTGTACGTACCCACGCAGTACATTCAGAACAGAGGGCAGACGCTCGGCGGTCCGTGCCTTGATATCACGTTTACGTCGACGCAGAAAAACGTTATCAAGGTGTCTGTCGTTCACTACAAGGGCGGACTTGACAATATGCCTAAATTTGAGCTGAATGAGGATCAGGGATATAAACCAACGGTCAATGAAAAGGACGATTGCTGGGAGCTAGTTTCGGGAGACACCAAGCTGGTTATAGGCAAGCACTCGTGGAGCGTACAGTATTATTATAAGGATAAGCGGCTGACGGGCGGCGCATGGAGAAGCGCGTCGGTCATCAACGAGGGCAAGTTCCTTAAGACGGCGCGGCTTGAAGCCACGCAAGACAACACGTTCTGGGATTACCCGCGCTATGAAAAGTCGACCTATATCCGCGAGCAGCTTTCGATGAATGTCGGCGAGTACTTCTACGGCTTCGGCGAGAAGTTCACGCCGTTCGTCAAGAACGGTCAGACCGTCGAGACATGGAACTCCGATGGCGGCACCTGCTCCGACCAGTCCTACAAATCGATACCGTTCTACGTGTCGAGCGAGGGCTACGGCGTGCTCGTCAACACCTCGGACAAGGTTTCGTTCGAGGTATGCTCGGATACCGTTTCCAAGGTTTCGTTCACTGTCGCGGGCGAAAAGCTGGAATATTTTGTTATCGGCGGCGAGAACGTTGCCGAGGTGCTTCAAAACTACACCGACCTTACCGGCAAGCCCGCGCTGCCGCCCGCGTTTACTTTTGGTTTATGGCTGACCACCTCGTTCACGACCGACTACAACGAGGAAACGGTCACCTCGTTCATTGACGGTATGGCGGAGCGCGATATCCCGCTTGAGGTGTTCCACTTCGATTGCTTCTGGATGAAGGAGTTTCAGTGGTGCGATTTCGAGTGGGATAAGCGGCAGTTCCCCGACCCGCCCGCAATGCTCAGCCGCCTGAAGGCTAAGGGTCTTAAGACCTGCGTATGGCTGAACCCGTATATCGGTCAGCGCTCTCCCCTGTTCGACGAGGGCAGAAAGAACGGCTATCTGCTGAAAAATCCCGACGGCAGCGTGTTCCAGTGCGATATGTGGCAGCCGGGTCTGGCGATAGTCGACTTCACCAACCCCGCCGCCCGCGAGTGGTACGCGTCCAAGCTGCGCCGCCTCTGCGAAATGGGCGTCGACACGTTCAAGACCGACTTCGGCGAGCGTATCCCGACCAACGTAAGATACTTTGACGGCTCCGACCCGATCGCAATGCACAATTACTACACCTACCTCTATAATAAAACGGTTTTCGACGTTCTCAAGGAATACTACGGCGAGAACAAGGCGTGCCTGTTCGCGCGCTCGGCGACTGTCGGCGGTCAGAAGTTCCCCGTACACTGGGGCGGCGACTGCTCGGCTGAGTACACCTCGATGGCGGAGACGATACGCGGCGGCTTGTCGCTGTGTATGAGCGGTTTCGGCTACTTCAGCCACGACATCTCGGGCTTTGAGGCGACGGCTACTCCCGACATCTACAAGCGCTGGTCGGCGTTCGGACTGCTCTCGTCGCACTCCCGTCTGCACGGCAACTCGTCCTACCGCGTTCCGTGGCTGTTCGACGACGAGGCGGTCGACGTTCTCCGTCACTTCACGAAGCTGAAGGGCAGACTTATGCCGTACCTCTGGGCGCAGGCGATAAAGACCCACAACACGGGCGTTCCGATGATGAGAGCGATGGTTATCGACTACAACGACGACCCCGCGTGCCTGACGCTCGACAAGCAGTATATGTTCGGCGACAATCTTCTCGTCGCGCCTATCTGCAACGAGCGCGGCGACGGCGAATTCTACCTCCCCGAGGGCAAGTGGACGGACATCCTCAACGGCAAGGTGTACGAGGGCGGACGCTTCTACCGCGAGAAATACGACTACTTCGGACTTCCCTGTCTCGCCAAGCCCAACTCGATAATCGCTTACGGCGACTTCAAGCGCGGCTTTGAGTACGACTACCTCGAAAACGCCGAGTTTGTCATCTATCAGCCCGAGGACGGCAGAGAAATTACCTGCGATATATTCGACACCGAGGCGAAAAAGGTGTTCACGCTGACCGCCGTTCGCCGCGGAAATGCCGTCGAGGTGACGTTCGACAAGACCGACAAGGAGTTCAGCGTTAAGGTAGCGGGTGGTGAAAGCGTTTCGGTTCAGCCCAGCAGCACCTCCGTTACTATCAATATTTAAGGAGTATGGACAAAATGGATAAGTTATATAAAGTCACCCTCTCCCCCGCCGACTGCGCTCTCGACCTCGGCGACGGCAGCGAGCGCGGCGAGTACGTCTGCCAGGACTACATTCTCAACGTCCTCGGCAGACCGCACCGTTCTGTCGGCTTAATGTACACGTATTACCCGAAGGACAAGGAATGGAGCGACAAGAAGATATCCGTTACCTGCAAGGATATGAACGTCAGCTTTCAGTGGGATTACCCCTACGACGACTACTTCCCGTATAGACAAAACGGACAGCCTTTCGAGCAGATGAAGGACGTTCGCCGCCACGGACAGGACGTGTTCCTAACGCTGACCATTGACTGCTCGCTCGACGATGCAGAGCTGCGCACGATCGCGCGTGAGCTCAAGCCCTACGGACGGCTGCGGCTGCGCATCAATCACGAGTGCACGGGCGACTGGTTCACGCACAACAAGCGCTTCTCGTTCGAGGAGATAGGCGCGTTTTTCGTGCGGTTCTCGAATATAATCAAGGAAGAATCGCCGAACGTCAGGACGATATTCTGCGCGGGTATGGCGCGTAACGCTGACGGCTCGGTCGAGCAGGAGCAGGCGCTTGCCGAGGCATACCGCGCCGCCGACGAATGGAGCGCGGACGCGTATCTGGCGCTGCACTTCGCATGGCCTTACGGGGTAGCCGAAAAGGGCGGCGAGGGCTTCACCTGCGGCTGCGTCGAGAATAACTTTAAGCTGTTCAAAAAGACGTGGGAGCGCCTTACTCAGCTTAACGGCGGCGTTTCCAAGCCCATGATAACCGCCGAGATCAACACCGACGGCGACGTTACGGGCGCGGCGGCTCAGGGCGATTCCGTCCGCCGCTTCTATGAGATGATACGGGACGAAAAAGCGGACTGGTTCAGAGCGGTATCGTTCTATCAGTTCCGCGACAGAGGACGGCTCGGTCTGGAGATCGAGGATCCGAATAATTCCCAAATCGGTATACCGCAGCCCATTATCCGCGAGTATAAAAAGGTGCTCAACGACCCGTATTTTATGCCGAAAACGAACATCGGTGGCGAACTCCCGCTCCCCTGCCGTCTGCGCTGGGGCAGCGCGGAGGACGCGGACGGCGCGGCCATAAAGATCGCGTTTGAAAGCAACCCCGTATTTTGCGAGGCGACGTTCGACGAGCCGCTGTGCCTTATGCTGGAGCTGAACGGACGTTGGTTCTACAAAGCGCCCTCCGTCAAGACGGTCGACCTTATGCCCGCGTTCTACGAAAAGCCGCTTGACGGCGCGCGCGAGCTTACGCTGAAGATATTCGCCACTCCCGCGGACGGCGTGAACGGCGAAGACCCGCTCAATTACTTCGCCGAAATGACGAAAGCGCCCTCTCTGCGCGTGAGATACGAGCCCGTGGGCGTCGTAAAGTAACCGAAAAAAGCGCTATGTACAAGGCATAGCGCTTTTTGCTGTTTTGACTAAACTACCTGAAATATGAAAAATTTCAGATAGTCCGTTTCGGGAACGTTCCACAATATCGGGTGGTCGGGCGACTGCTGACGAGCTTCGATCTGCCGCAGCGAGACCTCCGCGTCCGCCGCCGCGTCATGAAGCATTTGCTTGAACAGCGGCTCGGTCATAAAATGCGAGCAGGAACAGGTCGCGAGGTAGCCGCCACGCGGCAGCAGACGCATTGCCTTGAGGTTGATCTCCTTGTAGCCGCGAATCGCGTTTCTGACCGTGCCGCTGCTTTTCGTAAACGCGGGAGGGTCGAGGATTATGAAGTCGTACGGGCTGTTTCCCGACTTGTACAGATCGGTCAGCAGATCGAACACGTTCGTGGCGGTGAACCGCATATTCGTGAAGCCGTTCAGCTCAGCGTTTTTCCGCGCCATCTCGATAGCGTCCTCGCTGATATCGACCGCGTTGACGAGCTTTGCGCCCGCCGCTGCGGCATTCAGAGCGAAAGCTCCCGTATGCGTAAAGCAATCGAGTACAGTCCGCCCCGTTACAATGCGCCGTATCGCCATTCGGTTGTACTTCTGATCTAGAAAAAATCCAGTTTTCTGCCCGTTGATATAGTCGACCGTGTATTTAATGCCGTTTTCGACGATCTCGGTCACGCCGGGCAAGTCCGTGCGCAGACCGCCCCAGAAGCCCTTGTACTGCTCCATTCCCTCAAGCTCGCGGATTTTCACATCGCTTCGTTCATATATCGCGGAAACGTGCCCGCCCATTTCCTCAAGCGTTTCAACGAGCAGCTCATACAGCATATCCTTGATCTTCTCAATACCGAGCGACAGCACCTGCGTTACAAGAACGTCACCGAAGCGGTCAACCGTGAACCCGGGGAAACAGTCGGCCTCACCGAAGATCAGGCGGCAGCACCGAAAATCCTCCGCCATTACCGTCCTGCGGTAATCCAGAGCGTAACGGACGCGTCGCTCCCAGAACGCGCGGTCAAACTTATCGTTGGCGTTGCGCGAGATAACGCGGACGCGTATCTTTGAATTGTTATTGTAAAAGCCGGTGCCGAGAAAGCGGCTCTTGGCGCTGTACACGTTGACGAGCCCGCCGTTTTCGACAGAGCCGTCAATAACGGTCACCTCGTCGGAATACACCCACGGATGACCGCCGCGCAGGACTTTTTCGCCTTTCGGTGTAATGTAAATTTTCGGTAATGTTCTCATATTCTCTCCATAAAACAGCCCCCGAGGTCGGGGGCTGTTATTTTTAATTACTTATTGTCATCGTCCTTCTTGCCGCGCTTTTTAGCCGCAAGTCCGAGAGCTATCGCAGCTCCGACTGCGCCCATTGCGAGACCGCCTGTATGATCGGCAACACCTGTGTACGGATTTGCTCCGAGCGGAACATCGTCATCGGGAATTTCAATACCGCCGATGTCAACGCCGTTACCCTCAAACGGAGTATTGCCCAAAGGCACATCGTCATCGGGAATCATCTCAAAGTCATCTATAACTAAGCTGTCACTGGGAGGAGTAGGCTCTGGATCACTGTTCGAATCACTGTCGGAGTCGCTGTCGCTGTCCGAGTCACTATCGGAATCACTGTCGCTGTCCGAATCACTGTCGGAGTCGCTATCGCTGTCCGAATCACTATCGGAATCGCTGTCGCTGTCCGAGTCACTATCGGAATCACTGTCGCTGTCCGAATCACTATCGGAATCGCTGTCGCTGTCCGAGTCACTATCGGAAT
>CANDVA010000016.1 GCA_947389015.1 uncultured Clostridia bacterium
AGAAAAAACTAATCAGCGAACCAAATAACTCTTTGCTAAGATAAATTCTGATTTACCTGAACAATGAAAGGAGACCGTTATGATAAAAGAACTGACCGAAAAAATCATAAACAATATTTCCCGCGCCGTTCGCGGAAAGGATGGACAGATCAAGCTCGTATGCGCGGCACTGTTCGCGGGAGGTCACGTCCTGCTCGAGGACGTTCCCGGAACGGGAAAAACCTTGCTCGCGCGTTCGCTTGCAAAGTCCGTCGACGGAGATTTCAGGCGTATTCAGTTCACTCCCGACCTGCTGCCGTCGGATATCACTGGTATTAACTTCTACAATACCAAGGAGCAGGAGTTTGTACTGCGGCGCGGTCCCGTGTTTACGAACATACTCCTTGCCGACGAGGTCAACCGCGCTACCCCGAGAACGCAGTCGGCGCTGCTGGAATGCATGGAGGAGCGGCAGACCACCATTGACGGGGAGACTTTAAAGCTCGCTACGCCGTTTTTCGTTATCGCGACGCAGAACCCGACCGAAATTCAAGGAACATATCCCCTGCCCGAGGCGCAGCTCGACCGCTTTATGATACGTTTCGCGCTCGGCTACCCCGAAAGGAACGAAGAGATAAAGGTAATAAGCGGCGCGGCGTCGTTCGGCGCGGAGGAGAAGCTGACGGCGGTCTGCACGGGCGCGGATATCCTCGCGGCGCAGAACGACGTTGACGGCTGCAAGGCGGGCGAGGCGGTGTGCGGCTATATCGCCGATATCGCAGCGGCTACACGCAGACACGCGGGCGTAAGGCTAGGCCTCTCAACGCGCGGAGCAGCGGCGCTCAAGCGTATGAGCTGCGCGCTCGCGCTGATAGACGGGCGCGGTTACGCAATGCCGCAGGACGTTCTGGAGGCTGCTCCGTATGTTATCCCGCACCGTTTGATATACAAGGGCTATACGCAGGACGGCGCAAAAGCGGACGTTCTCAGGCAGATACTGGAAAGCGTGCCTGTTCCCACGGAAAACGCATAAAAGCGGAGCGCGAAGCGTTTCTGATAGGAGTAAAATATGGAGCTTATTGCAATGGCGCTTATCGTCGCGGCTATCATCGTGGGGCAGTATATCCTGTACGAGAAAACGGGGCTTAAAAAGGTCTTTTACAAGCTGTCGATAAGCGCTCCCGAGGCGTTTGAGAACGACACTATCGAGATAGTCGAGGAGATAGAGAACGCGAAATGGCTGCCGCTGGTGTGGGTGCGCAGCGAGATAAGCTGCTCGCCGTGGCTGACGTTCAAGGGGCAGACCTTGGTTCGCAACGAGTTGGACGAGCAGCGCGGGCTTATCTCGGGAATTTTCGTGCTGCGCGGCTACCGCAAGTGCCGCCGCGTATGGAAGGTAAAGTGCGAAAAGCGCGGCATAATGACGATAGACAATGTTATAATCACCGCGAGCGACCTGTTCGGACTGTCCAAAAAGGCTATGGTTTTCGAGATAACGGACACGATACGAGTGCTGCCTACCCCCGCGGATATGGAAACGGGCGAGCTTTCGGGCGACCTGTTTATCGGAAATATGCAGGTGCGGCGCTTTGTGCTGCCCGATCCGTTTATGATAAGCGGCGCAAGGGAGTACACGGGGCGCGAGCCAATGAACCGAATACACTGGCTTCAGACCGCGCGGACGGGCAATTTAATGGCGTACAAGAACGAGTTCACGACCGAACGGCGGATCTTAATAATTCTCAATATGCAGCGCAGCGTGAGCGCCTACGGTCAGCCGATGAACCTTTCGATACTCGAAGCGCAGATAAAGGCGGCGGCGTTCGCTCTGGACTACTGCTCGAGGGTGAGCGCGGAGTGCGCGCTGGCGGCGAACACCTCCGAAAGGCTGTACGTTTCCCCGAACAGCGGCTACGCGCATATCATGAACGCGCTGCGGCGGCTCGCGGAACTTGAAAACGTCTGCGGCGAACGGCTTGACGATATGCTGATGTCGCTTGACTGCGGCGAATTCACGGATATAATACTGATAACCTCCTGCGTTACCGAGCTGACCTGCGAGATACTGGAGGGGCTTTCGGGCAGAGGCAAGTGCTGCAAGGTGTTCACGGCGGGGCTCAACGAGGACGAGAATATGCTCCCCCCGACCTGTGAGGCGGTGCATATCCCGCGCGGCAATTTTCACGAGGTGAGATAATGGACAAGACAACGGGCAGTCCGAAGATCCTGACCGCGGCGGCGGTTTTCGGGCAGTTTCTGGCGCTGCTGCCGTTTGCGGCGGCGTTCTGCGGATTGGGAATAAAACGCTACGATCCGCTTGTTTACTGCGCGGTGTACGCCGTGTGGACGGTATTTTACGCGGCGGGTTATTTCTGCGGAAGGCTCGCGCACGAGCTGGAATTGAGCGGAAAGCCCTCGCGGAAGGCTCAGCCCGCGGTAATGTTTATTTCGAGATTGGCGGTGCTGGCGCCCTCGGCGGTGTTTATCGCGGTGATCATGATCGCGAAAATAAGCAGCATGGCGCTCTTTTATGTACTCCCGGGCGGAATTATCGCGTTTTTCGGCGCGCACGGCAGCGAGGGCAAGGGCTATACCGATAAATTCTCGCGCGGGTGGTTCGCACTGTATTTCATTTCGGGACTTATCGCAGCGCTGCTGCTGTGGTCGTCGCACGAGGAGAAGCTTGCCGCGGACGGGATATCACGGATATGTATCGGCTTTGCGGTCATGATCCTGCTGTCCGCGCTGCTCGCCAATCAAACCAATATCGACCTCTGCACAAGACAGCGCGCGGGGGGAAAATCGGTGCTCCCCGAGGGGCTGCGGCGGTACAATGCCGTTCTGATAACGGTCATCTGCTCGGTGACTATCGGGCTGTTTCTGTTCGCAAAGCCCCTGGCGGAACTTATCAAGCAGCTTGTCGCGCTGATAATACGCGGGGTTCTGTTTGTCACGGAGACGCTCAGCAGCTGCGTTATGACGGAGCCCGAGGATATGCTCCCCGATAACTCCGCAAACGTAAGCGAGCCGCAGTCCGGGTTTACGAGCGCTATTGCGGATATTATGTTCGTTCTGCTCGTTATCGGTATGCTGATAGTGCTTTTCAAGCTCAGAAAACATATATGGAGCCTTATCAAATCGGTTTTTGAGCCGCTGTTCAGAGCGAAAAAACCGCCCTCGGATATCCCGTTTTACGACGAGATACTGGTGAGCGACGCGAGACGTCTCGCTCCGAGGGCGCGCCGCCGCGCCGAACGCGAGCTTGCGCGTCAATACAGGCGCGAGAACGATCCCGCGCTGAAATACCGTTACGGCTACGCGCTGTTTCTGGTGCGGCTCGGCAAGACGGATAAACCGCCCTTCCCCGCCGATACCACATCCGTTCACCGCGAAAAGGGCGAGAGAGCGTTCGAGCTTGACCTCGGCGAGCTTTCGGGAGTATATAACAAAGTGCGCTACGGCGATACCGCGCCGACCGCCGAGGAGCTTATCAGACAGGAAAAAATATTGACGGAGATAAAGTGAGGACTTATGGAGATACGATATACGGATAAACGTGAATTCACCGAAAAGCAAGCCGAGGAGCTTTTTCTGTCGGTCAACTGGACAAGCGGAAAGCACCCCGAGCGGCTTTACAAGGCGCTTCAAAGCTGTGAAACGGTGTTCACGGCATGGGACGGGGATCAGCTCGTCGGTCTTGCGAACGCTATCGACGACGGCGGAATGACGGCTTACGTTCACTATCTGCTGGTTCACCCCGACTATCAGGGCGCGGATATCGGCAGGGAGCTTACCGAGATGATGAAGCGCCGCTACGAGGATTTTATGTATATGTTTCTCGTTGCGGAAAATCCCCCGCTCGTCGGGTACTACGAGGGGCTGGGCTTTGAGAAGCTCGGCGACAGAAGCGTTATGGCGGTAAATAAGAGGTAACGGGAGGTAATATCAATGATCGGCGATATCGTTACGGTGACCGTTGACAGACCGCTCGGCAGCTTTCACCCCGAGTATAAGGATATGCTCTACCCTATCAACTACGGCTATATCGAGGGAATTATTGCGCCCGACGGCGAGGAACAGGACGCTTATATATTGGGTGTGAATGAAGCGGTCGAAAAGTTTACCGGTAAAATAATTGCGGTCATACACAGACTTGATGACGTGGAGGAAAAATGGGTAGTCTGTCCCGAAGAACGTACCTTCAGCAGAGATGAGATAATGAAGCAGGTAAGTTTTCAGGAGCAATATTATCATTCGGAGATTATAATGTAATTCCGATCTATCCGTCATTTGGCACGGATAAGCCGAAATAACACAGAACGGAGCAAGGAAAGATGACATTTAAGGAACTGTTGAAAAACAAGGAATTCGTGCTGCTTGACGGCGCTATGGGCACAATGCTGCAAGCAAGCGGTCTAAAACTCGGTGGAATTCCCGAGGAGCTTAACTTCACGAACCCCGAGCTTATAGAGGAAATTCACAGAAAGTACATCAACGCGGGCGCAATGGCGGTGTACGCGAACACGTTCGGCGCGAATCGTCACAAGCTGCACGGCAGTAAGTATTCCGTCGCCGAGACGGTTCAAAAGGGCATTGAGATAGCGAGAAAAGCGTGCGCGGGAACGGACGCTCTCGTGGCTCTGGACGTCGGTTCGCTCGGCGTAATGCTCCGTCCTACGGGCGATCTCCCCGCAGACGAGGCTTACGATATGTTCAGGGAAATTATGACCGCGGGCAAGGGCGCGGATTTTATCGTCCTCGAAACGATGACCGACCTTATGGAGATCAAGACCGCGCTGCTCGCCGCCAAGGAGAACACAGATCTGCCCGTTGTCTGCACTATGACGTTCGAGAAGAATCTGCGGACGTTCACGGGCTGCACCGTCGCTTCAATGGCGCTTACTTTGAGCGGAATGGGCGCGGACGTTATCGGAATGAACTGCTCGCTCGGTCCCGACGAGGCTATGCCCATTGTCGACGAGATATTGAAATGGAGCGAAATTCCCGTGCTGATACGTCCCAACGCGGGACTTCCCGACCCGAAAACCAACGAATACAACGTCACGCCGTCCGAGTACGCGGATATAATGGCGCGTATTGCGGACAAGGGCGTTAAGCTGCTTGGCGGCTGCTGCGGAACCGACCCCGAATTTATTGCCGAGGTCGCTAAGCGGCTTGACGGGAAGAAATTCTCGCGTGAAATACCCGAAATACCGGCGGCGGTCTGCTCGGCGAACAAAGTCGTGACCATAGATACGGTGCGCGTTATAGGAGAGCGTATCAATCCGACGGGAAAAAAACTGTTTAAGGAGGCGCTCAAGCGGCACGACCTCGACTACATTATGAAGCAGGCTATCGAGCAGACCGACGGGGGAGCGGAGATACTGGACGTCAACGTCGGGCTGCCCGATATCGACGAGCGCGAGATGATGCTGGCGGCAGTCGACGCAGTCCAGTCCGTGACCGACGCGCCGTTACAGATCGACACCACAGAGACGGACGTTCTCGAAGCCGCTCTGCGTAACGTTTCGGGAAAGCCTATTGTCAACTCGGTGAACGGCGAGGACGAGAAGCTGGAGACTGTTCTGCCGCTCGTCAAGAAATACGGCGCGGCGGTGGTAGGTCTCGCTTTGGATAAGGACGGAATTCCCAAGACCGCCGAAAAGCGCTTTGAGATCGCGGAAAAGATACTGAAACGCGCTCTGGAATACGGAATTCCCAAGCGCGACGTGTATATCGACTGCCTTACGCTCACCGCGTCCGCGGAGCAGGACAACGTTCCGGAAACGGTCAGAGCAATGCGTATGGTTCGCGAGCGGCTGGGGCTGAAGAACGTTCTCGGCGTGTCGAATATCTCGTTCGGACTGCCGAACCGCGAGCTCGTCAATACGACGTTTCTCACAATGGCTATGGAAAGCGGGCTTGATCTGCCGATAATGAACCCGAATTCCGCGGCGATGAGAGGCGCGGTACGGGCGTTCCGTCTGCTGTCGGGCTACGACAGGAACGGCGCGGACTATATCGAAAATTACGCGAACGCGAAAATAGTAACACAGACGGTCGGAGCGGCTGTGAGCGCTGCCGCGGCGGTCTCCGCGGGCGGAGAGGCGGATATTCTGCACGCGGTCGCAAACGGCTTGAAAGCAGAATGCGCCGCCGCCGCGGAAAAGCTCCTTAACGACGGTATGGAGCCTATGGAGCTTATTAACGATAAGCTGATCCCCGCGCTGGACGAGGCGGGAGACAAGTTTGAGAAAGGAAAAATTTTCCTGCCGCAGCTTATCCAGTCGGCGGGCGCGGCTCAAGCGGCGTTCGACGTGGTGAAGAAAGCGATCTCCGCTCGCGGCGGCGAGAGCGAGAGCCGCGGACGCGTCGTATTGGCGACGGTCAAGGGGGACGTTCACGATATCGGAAAGAATATCGTCAAGACGCTGCTCGAAAACTACGGCTTTGAGGTGATCGACCTTGGCAAGGATGTGGAGTATCAAACGGTCGTGGACGCGGCAATAAAGTACGACGTGCAGCTGGTGGGCTTGTCCGCGCTTATGACGACCACGCTCAAGAGCATGGAGGGCACGATAAAGCTGCTGCGCGACAATAACGTCGACTGTAAAGTAGTCGTGGGCGGCGCTGTGCTCACGCCCGAGTACGCGGAGAAGATCGGCGCGGATTTCTACGCAAAGGACGCGAAGGAGACCGTCGACATCGCCAAGCGCGTGTACGGAAATTGATCGGATCATGGGGGGATAATTGTGGAGAGATCGGCTGTACGGGATCTGACGACAGGCAAGCCCATGCGTCTTATTCTCGGCTTTATGCTGCCGCTGCTGCTGGGTATGCTTTTTCAGCAGTTTTACAATATGGTGGACACGATAGTCGTCGGGCAATATCTGGGCGTGAACGCGCTCGCGGGCGTAGGCTCTACCGGCTCGATAAACTTTCTGGTGCTGGGCTTTGTTATCGGAGTATGCGCGGGCTTCGCGATACCCGTCGCGCAGAAATTCGGCTCAAGGGATAATGACGCGCTGCGCAAATTCGTCGGAAACACTATCTGGCTGTCGGTGCTTTTCGCAGCGCTGCTGACAGCCGCGACCTGTCTGCTTTGCTCGAATATACTTCACTGGATGAAAACGCCCGATAAGGTATTCAGCGAGGCTTACGACTATATTTTCGTTATTTTTCTGGGAATTCCCGTGACGTTTCTGTACAACATTCTTTCGGGAATAATCCGCTCGCTCGGCGATTCGAAAACGCCCGTTATTTTCCTGATAATTTCCAGCATCCTGAATATCGCGCTGGACGTGTTTATGATAGTGGTGCTGAAAATGGGGGTTTCAGGCGCGGGCTGGGCGACGGTCATCTCGCAGCTCGTTTCGGGAGTGCTGTGCTTTATCTACATGGCAAAGCGCTTTGAGATACTCCGCCTTAAAAAGGACGACCTCAAGCCCGATTGGTACTACATAGGCAGACTTTGCGCGTCGGGACTGCCTATGGGCTTGCAGTACTCCATAACGGCAATAGGATCGATACTGCTTCAGACCGCCGTAAACGGTCTGGGACCGTCCTACATGGCGGCGGTGACGGCGGGAAACAAGGTCAGTCAGCTTTTATGCTGCCCTATCGACGCGATGGGCAGCACTATGGCGACCTACGGCGGACAAAACGTCGGCGCGGGCAAGATAGACCGCGTGAAAAAGGGACTGCTTGACTGCTCGCTGCTCGGGATATGCTGGTCGGTCATGGCGCTCGGGATAGCGGCGCTGTTCGGCGGAAATCTTGCGATGCTGTTCGTGAATAAGGACGACGTGCAGTCCGCGGCGGACATTCCGCAGATATTGAGCTTCGCGCGGCAGTTTCTCGTTACGAACGCGTCGTTTTACATTCCGCTCGCGTTCGTGAATATAGTGCGGTTTCTCATACAGGGAATGGGATTTTCACAGATAGCGGTCTACGCGGGAGTATTCGAGCTTGCCGCGAGGGGGCTGTTCGGATTGTGGCTCGTTCCTGTGCTCGGGTTTAACGCTGTGTGCTTCGCGAACCCGACAGCGTGGATACTCGCCGACTTGTTCCTGTTTCCGACATATTTCGCTTGTTATCGCAGGCTTA
This sequence comes from uncultured Clostridia bacterium, assembly GCA_947389015.1. Taxonomy (GTDB): domain Bacteria; phylum Bacillota; class Clostridia; order Oscillospirales; family Ruminococcaceae; genus CAG-115. The sequence continues at coordinate 8,086 of CANDVA010000016.1, forward strand.
AATTTATGGCGGGGTAAATCAGAATTTATGTTAGCAAGGCGACCACACAGATGGACGGCTTCTCAACGTTTCGGTCAAAGTTGGTAAACGAACGAGGAGCGCGTGTGGCGTATATATCCAAGTGAAATTTTCTTCAAACCCGAGCCGCAAAAAAATGCGGAAAAGGGGGAGTGGGAGAGGGGAAGAAGATCGGAAGAGGAAACCCGTAGGGAGAGGGGGGAACTCCGCATTTTTGTTGGATTTTGTTGTTCCCCCCTCTCCCGAAGGGTGTCCTCTTGCACCGAAGTTAGTGTGGAAATATATGCCGCAAAATATGACGGGAAATCTCGCCATATCAAAAATAAAACAACAGCAACACCTTGCTAACATAAATTCTAATTTAAATGAAAAAGCGCCGCGGCACATAGACCGCGACGCTTGGTTATTCAGCGGGGAGCCCGCCGTCAGCGTGACTTAAGCGTGACTTAAATCAGCAGCCGCATCCGCAGCCGTTGTTGTTGCCGCAGCCACAGCCACAGTCGTTCTGTGCATTGCCGCATCCGCAGCCGCCACCGCAGCAGCTGAACAACAGAATGAGAATGATGATCCAGCAGCAGCTGTTACCGCCAAAGTTCATACCACACATAATGAAGTCCTCCTTGTAAAAATATGTCTGAAACCTTCGCTCCCCTGCGGAGCTTCCGTTTCACAGTACATATTATGCCAAAGAAGAAAATGTGTTACCGAGTTTTAAAAACGCGCGCCGCCGTTCGGGGAATGAACGGCGGCGCATAGGATTTGGAGGGATTTGATTTCCTTTTCTAACCTGATTTAATTTTACCACATTCCCTTTAAAAAATCAATGATTATTACAAGATTGTAACTATTTTGTAACCTTTTTGTAACCTTTTCGGATTTTCCGAGGATTTTTAATGAAATCAAGGTGAAAAATTTTAAAAAACACTGGTCAAACCGGATATTTTGTGATATAATTATTAGGGTATGCGAAATGCCGAAAAATCATTAAGAGGTGATTTCGTGAACGATATAGTCATCACGCCTCTCGATGGCGTTCTTTTCGACGGCAGGTGCATACGTCTCGGGGAGTACGCCGAGGATATCAAGGCTGACCTGGGCGCGCCCGAACGCGTACATAAAAATTCGCTGTACTATTTCTTAAGCGAGCTGCGTATCGATATCGGCGCGGACGGCACGGCGGAGTTCATTGAGTTCCTCGGAGGAACGGACGGAACTTTGCAGCCGACAATATACGGCGTTCCCGCTTTCGGAACGGGCGCGGACGAGCTGTATGGGCTGCTCGCCGAGAAAAACAGCGGCGGCGTCAACGACAGCGAGAACGGGTATTCCTACGCGTTTTTGAATATCTCCGTCGGCGTTTACCGCGAGAGCATACCCTCGAACATAGAGGAAATGATTGCAGAAGCGGAGAGCGAGGGCTTTCCAATGAGCGCGGAAGATATCGCCGCAGAACGGAAAAAAGCCGCTTTCTGGGCGACGATCGGGATAGGTATAGGCGGATATTACGGGAAATCGTAAAAATACTCCCACAAATTTCCAATATGAAACTAAAAAGCAAAAACTTCGGACTACTGTATGGGTAATTATGCCCATTGACATATAACTGCAAATTGTTGCTGCAGCGGCGCTCGGTCGGACGAACAAGGTGAGACGGTGAGCAATTTGCTTTGAGATAAGGTGAAAACTTTTGATATATTTGGATAATGCCGCTACGACAAAGCCCTGCGAGGAATGTCGGCGGGCGGTCTGCGATACTATGGAGACGGCGTTCGGAAACGCGAGCTCTTTACATAAATTGGGAACCTGTTCCATGCAGATAATGTCCCGCGCAAAAAAAACGATACTGTCGGCACTTTCGGGGACGAAAACTCCGCTTGACGGAACGATCGTATTTACCTCTGGAGCTACCGAGAGCAACAATACCGCGCTTTTGGGCGCTGTGCACAAATCTCGTCCTCACGGGAAGAAAATAGTGTCTACGGCTATCGAGCACCCGTCCGTGGCGAAAACGCTCACGCGGCTCGAGGAGGACGGCTTTGAGGTCGTAAGGCTCGCGCCTAAGGATCATGAGGATTTCACGGGGGCGCTTATCGGCGCGGTCGACGAGAATACGGCGCTGGTCAGCGCTATGGCGGTCAACAACGAGACGGGGTTCAAGATCGACGTTCCGAGGCTGTACCGCGAGGTCAAGCGTAAAAATCCGAAAACCGTCGTGCATATCGACGCGGTGCAGGGATTTCTTAAGGTTCCGCTTGACGGCGATCTGATAAGCGTTTCTGGGCATAAGATACACGCCTCGAAGGGTATCGGCGCACTGTTTGTCAAAAAGGGACGGAATATTCTCCCGCTTATGCTCGGCGGCGGTCAGCAGGGAGATATGCGTTCGGGCACCGAGCCTATCGAGCTTATCGCGGGATTTGAAGCGGCGGTCAAGGCTTACCGCGGCGATACCGCAAAATTCGCCGAATTGAAAGCTTATCTGCTTGACAGGTTGACCAGATTGGACAATATCGGAATAAACTCGGAAGCTCTTTGCGTACCGAATATCATAAATTTCAGCGTTCGCGGAGTGCGTTCGGAGATAATGCTCCACTCCCTTGAGGAGGACGGGATATACGTCTCAAGCGGCTCGGCGTGCTCGCGCGGCAAGAAAAGCGGCGTGCTCGGCGCGCTGGGAGTATCCGACAGGGACGCGGACTGCGCGGTCAGGGTGTCGCTGTGCGCGGATAACACCGTCGAAGAGCTTGACGCGCTGTGTGTGAAGATCGCGAAAACCATTGAAAGGGTCAGACGATGAAGGAAATTATACTGGCTAAGTACGGGGAGATCGCCCTTAAAGGTGAAAATAAGAACACCTTTGAGGATATGCTCCTCAGAAATATAAAAAGGCGGCTGAAAAAGGTCGGAAGATTTGATTACAGCCGTAGGCAGTCGACGATTTACATCGAGCCGTCGGAGGACGACGAGGATATCGGCGAGGCAGTGCGGAGACTGAAAAACGTTTTCGGGATAGGCGCGATACAGAGATGCGCGGTATTCCCGAAGGATTTTTCGGCAGTCGTACAAAACCTCGGAGAGTATCTGGCGGACACGCTCGGAGGAGCGAAAACCTTTAAAATAGAGGCGAAGCGCTCCGACAAGACGTTCCCGATGAAATCGCCCGAAATACAGCAGCGGCTCGGCGACGCGGTGCTTGACGCGTTCCCGCATCTCGGCGTGGACGTGCATGATCCCGAAGTGACCGTGCGGCTGGAAATTCGCGACAACGGCGCGTACCTCTCCGCCGAGAGAATAATCGGCGCGGGCGGAATGCCTGTCGGAAGCAGCGGAAAGGCGCTGCTGATGCTCTCGGGCGGGATAGACTCCCCCGTCGCGGGCTATATGATGGCAAAGCGCGGATTGGTTGTCGACTGCATTCATTACGTTAGTCCTCCGTATACCTCGGAAAGAGCGCGGCTCAAGGTCGAAAAGCTCTGCGAGGAAATGACCGAGTTCTGCGGGGACATTATCTTTTATTGCGTGCCGTTCACCGAAATTCAGGAGGCGCTGCGGGACAACTGCCCCGAGCAGTATTTCACGGTGCTTATGCGCAGACTTATGGTGAAGATCGCCAACAGGATATGCGCGAAAGACGGTTACGGCGCGATAATCACGGGCGAAAGCCTGGCGCAGGTCGCAAGTCAGACCCTGCCCGCTCTGTACTGCACAAACGCGGCTGCGGAGTTCCCCGTATTTCGTCCCGTAATAGGAATGGACAAGATCGAGATCACCGAGATATCGCGTAAAATAGGTACCTACGAGACCTCGATAATGCCCTACGAGGACTGCTGTACGGTATTTTCGCCAAAGCACCCGCGCACCAAGCCGAAGTTCGACGAGGTGATCGGCGCGGAAAGCTCCTTCGATTTTGACAAGATGATCGACGAGGCTGTCTCGAATATTGAAATAAAGCGGTTCAGATACGGGGAGGAGACGGTTTTCTTAGACTAATGGAGGAGATGTATAACAGAATAAACGGTCTTGCGCGGCAGCTTACGGAGAAATGTACGGCGGCGGGCGTTAAGATATCGACGGCGGAAAGCTGCACGGGAGGTATGATCTCGGCGGCGGTCACGGCGGTATCGGGGAGTTCGGCGGTCATCGAATTGGGTATTTGCAGCTATTCCAACAGGATAAAGCGGGATATCCTCGGAGTGACCGAGGGTACGCTGTCACGGTTCTCGGAGTACAGCACAGCCTGCGCGGAGGAAATGGCAAGGGGAGCCATTAAGGTCTCGGGAGCGGACTTCGCGGTCGCGACAAGCGGCGTTGCGGGTCCCACGGGAGGTACGGAGGAAAATCCCGTCGGCACGGTCTATATCTGCGTCGCGGACAGAAATTCGGTCACCTCCGAAAAATGCCTGTTTGAAAACAAGGGCAGAGACCATATCAGAGCGGCGGCGACCGAAAAGGCGCTTGAAATGCTGCTCGATAAAATCTTACAGACAACAACGAATTTACAGACAATACAATTGAAAGGGAAAAAAAATGGCTAACAACAGAAACAGAAACGACAGAAACTACGCACTGGATAAATTCGACGTCGATATCAGAGAGCCTTCGAGAAAAAGACCTACGGGCAAGCCCTCGGGCGGCAAAAAGCGCAAGTCCCGAAATCCGATCGTGAGATTTGCGACGGCGGTATTCCCGCAGGCAAGAGACTCGGGAGCGGAAAAGGCGCGCAAGGCGCTGCTGCTTGTGGCTATCGCGATTCTTATCGGCACGATGTCGTTCCTTATCTGGCAGATCGTCGGAATGAACCAAGCGGGCAAGACCAATGACGAGATCGCGAGCTTAGGAGGCGTACCAATGCCCGAAATGTCGAGCAGCTATCGGCAGCCTGCGCATATCGCAAACCCAAGCTCCAGTATCGCGACGACGGCGGGATCTCTCGTTCCGGAGGTTGTCGACCTCACGCCCGTTGTGAATAAGCCTATCGAGGCAAATTGGGATGAGCTCAGAAAGATAAACCCCGATATAAAAGCGTGGGTACAGATAACCGGTACTATGCTGAACGACGCCGTTGTTCAGGGTACGGATAACGATTATTATCTCAATCACGATTTCTACGGCAATGAGTCGATCTCTGGCACGGTATTCTCGACCTACCTCAACGACTGGAACGACCCGAACGACAAAAACAAGATCCTTTTCGGTCACAATATGGAGAACGGTTACTTCTTCGCATACGTTATGCACTACGTACCCGACGATCAGTATTCCGAGCCGCTGTCGTTCTACAAGACCCATCCGACGGTACTGATGTCCACTCCCGAGGGCGGAAGCGCGACGTACAAGATATTCGCGGGTATTCTGGCGAATACCGAGCCGCAGTACGGAGAGGTGTTCGACTACATCACAAAGACCCGCTTTGACAGCGTTGACGACTTCAACAACTACATCATCGAGATCATGGACAGAAGCTGGTTCTTTACCGACGTCGACCTGACCTACGGCGACGAGCTGCTCACGCTGTCGACCTGCTACTGGCCGCTCGGCAAAGGCGTTGATACGCGCTGGGTGCTGTTCGCGAGAAAGGTACGCCCCGGCGAGAGCGAAGACGTTAATACCTCGGTCGCTACGCGCAACTATCAGGCAAAGCTCTTCGACTATTACTACGATCTCAAGGGAGGCAGCTGGGAAGGCTCTGTATGGGATCGCTCAAAGCTGCTGAGCTATTGATAATTTAACGGTTAGGTAAAAAAATCACATTATTTAGGAGGAAATTTATCATGGCAAAAATGGAAGAAAAGGATAACGCGTTTATGCGCGTGGTTAAATACCTTATCCCATGGGAGGGCGACAAGCCCTCGGAGAAGATAAGAAAGCTTATCTTTATCGCGGCGGCGGTAGTGCTGATCGTTACCGTTACGATACTTATCATCAACGGCGTCAACTCGGCTAAAGACAAGGAGCAGAACAGCAATCTTGCTAATATTTACAGCCAAGGCGGTTCTTCGTCAACCGATTCGAACAGCAGCTCGTCCGATACGTCGTCAAGCACCTCCGGCAACTCCAGCACCAACAGCAGCACGAGCAGCAGCACAAACAGTACGTCGTCTACCTCGTCGACAAGCTCAAGCACTTCGAGCGGCAATTCAAGCGATCCCTACGAGGAGAAGCCCAATGCTCCCGCCGTAATCCAGGGCAATTTCGAGGAGCTTCTGGCGATCAACTCCGATATCGTGGGATGGCTGACTATCGACGGCGTGGTAAATCTGCCCGTTATGCAGACGGACGACAACGAATATTACCTCACTCACGACTTCTACAACAACCCCAGCAAGACCGGTGCGCTTTACGTTGACTATCACAACAAGGTAACGGCGGGCGGCAAGCCCGACAACACCGTAATCTACGGTCATAACGACGCGGGCGCCGAGTACTTCGGCGGTCTGCCCAACTATTTCAACTACTCGATAACCACGGGAGATCCCAACAACATCAGCTTCTACAAGAACCACCCGACGATCACCTACAACACGATCTACAAGAACTCCACATACAAGATCTTTGCGGGCATCCTCACGAACGTTTACGAGGAAGACGGCGCGGTATTCCCGTACCACACGATCCGCAGCTTCGGCAGCAAATCCGATTTCGACAATTACTGCGCGAACATTCTCGACCGCTCCAACTTCATCAACCCCGACGTTGATCTTCAGTACGGCGACAAGCTCCTTACCCTGTCCACTTGTATGTGGAACTACGGTACTCCCAGCATTTCCGCTGGCGAGGCTCACCTGCGCTGGGTACTCTTCGCGCGTGAGGTCCGCGATGGCGAGAGCGCGTCCGTTGACGTAAGCAAGGCTTACGCTAACCCCGATCCCCTGTTCTTCGACGCTTACTACAACAACTACGCAGGCGGAAGCTGGGGAGGCAGAAAGTGGCCGAAGGATCTTATCAAGGACTTCGCGGGATAATTTAACGCAATACAACACAACATAAGGATATGTTCTCATAGCCCGTGAACACACGCGGCTATGAGAACAATTCGTGTATCATCAGCAGGCTCTGAAAGGATGAACAACAATGGCAGAAATGGATATGGGGCTTGCTCCCCGCGGCAACAAGAACGGCAGGAAAAAGAAAAAACACAAAAAGCAGAGCTTATGGAACAGTATCGTCTCGGGACTTATACCATGCAAGGGAGACAGTACGACCGAAATCGTCAGGAAGATCGTTTTCCTTGCGGCGCTTATCGTGCTTGTCGTTGCCGTTGTGCTGATCGCCGCGCACTATCTTCAGTACGGTCGTCTGGACGCTAACACTAACGACGGAAACGGCAGCGAGTATAACGCTACCGACGCGTATATCGTCGACCTGAAAAACAAAACCCCCACTCCGGAGCAGATACAGCAGCTGCCGCAGGGCACGATCAACTCGGAATACGCCTCGCTTTACGCCGAAAACAACGATTTTATCGGCTGGCTGAGCGTCCCGGGCACAAATATCAACTATCCGGTTATGCAGACCGACAACAACGACGACTATCTGCATACAAATTTCCAGAAGGAATACGCCTTTGAGGGCACGCTTTTCGCGGATTACCGCGGAAAGATAAGTCCCGAGGAGATGCCGCACAATACGGTCATTTACGGGCATAATATGCTGTACAAGTTCCAGTTCTCGGCGCTGATGAACTATATGCGCGATATCGACTTTATGAGGCTTGCGCCCGTCGTCGACTTCAACACCCTTTATCAGGACAACAAGTACAAGATAATTTCCGTATTTCTCACGAATATCAACGAGGAAGACGGCGAGGTGTTCGATTACACGGGAGCGACCTACTTCAACAATCAGGCGGAATTCTACGATTTCGTTCTGGAATGCGAGGACAGAAGCTATTACGATACGGGAGTTGACGTGGAATACGGCGACGAGTTCCTTACCCTGTCCACCTGCAATCAGGACACGTATATGGATCTGAGACTGGTAGTCGTGGCGAGAAAGGTTCGCCCCAACGAAAATCCCGAGGTCGATACCGAGAGGATCATCAGAAAGGACAGCATAAAGTTCTTCGAGGCGTATTACGAATTATACGGACAGCTCTGGAAAGGCAGAACGTGGGATATCTCACTGGTCAAGGGAATGGACGAATATTTACGGGAAAACGGTCTTGAGGACGATCCCGCAGACTATGAGGAATAATAAAATATGAAAAAACTTTCATTGGTAAAAATCATTGCGGCGCTATGCATATGCAATGTATACCTGTTCACCTGCGGAGTGATAGGCGTTGTCGGCGGCGGCAATGCCGCGGTCGCGGACGACGAGCCCGATAAGGACAAAGAGGCAACGGGACAGGGTACGCAGGATTTCCTGCTGCCCGACAACAACCTTGCCGACCCCGTCACGCCCGATAATAAAAACGAAATACTTGAGAAGATCGATATCGTCAGCTTTGGTAAGCCGTCTATCGTGAAGCAGCCCGTAAGCGCGGATTTTGTTCCCGGAAGGCTTACCGAAAAGCTGCCGAGCGCGGACGCCGTAAGCTCCGAAAGCTCGTCATCGAGCAGCGTGTTCGTTATCGAGCCGCAGGAGCCCGACCCGCCTCCTGTTTCGACGTTTACTTCCGACGATATTCCCGATCCCGTTGAGAGCGAACCTTCCGGCTCGTCCACCAATACGTCGAGCGTTCCCGAAACCTCCGAGCCCGACACTTCGGATACCTCCGATACCTCGGAGCCGACCTCGAGCAGCACGAGCAGTTCAAGCAGCTCCACAAGCTCGAGCAGCTCAAGCACGACGACCTCCGAGCCAACCTCTTCAAGCTCGTCGTCATCTTCGTCGATACCCGTTCAGCCCAACGAGGTCACTACGAACACCTCCGCGGCTAACGAGATACTGTCCGTAAGCGTTAACGGCGACGTCGTATCGGGTACGGCGCTCAATATCGTATCGGGTATTGTCGCGAACGAAGTCGGCGGCTCGTTCGCCCCCGAGGCGATAAAGGCGCAGGCTGTCGCGGCGTACACCTACATAAAATACTTCAATCTGCGCGGAAGCACGCCGAGCGCGTACATTAACGAGCCTAGCGACTCGATAAAGGTGCTCGTGGCTTCGGTGATCGGCGAGGCGGTCTACTACAACGGCGAGGTCATTCAGGCGACCTACTCCGCGTCCTCGGCGGGCTGCACAGCCTCGAGCGTGAACGTATGGGGCACCGACCTGCCGTATCTGCAAAGCGTTTACTGCGAGCTTGACGCGCAGTACGACCCGAATTACGGCAGAACCAAGCGGTTCAAGGCAGACGACATCAAGGCGCGCGTATACAGCACAACGGGCATTTCGCTGAACGGCGACCCGTCGGGGTGGTTCACCATCGAGAGCCGCAACGAGGGAAAATATGTCGGCAAGATGAGCATCGGCGGCTATCATACGTACATAGACAGCGACGGCGATACCGTCTCGATAACGGGACGTGTGTTCCGTGAGAGAATAATGAGCTTTGACGTCCGCTCGAGCGCGTTCGATATCAACTACGACAGCAGCAGTAACGAGTTCGTTGTTACCACCTACGGCTACGGTCACGGCGTGGGCATGAGCCAGAACGGCGCAAACGCACTCGCGACATACCTCGGCTGGGATTACAAGCAAATTCTCGAATTCTATTACACGGGTACGACCGTAAGATAAAGCAAAGCGGCAAGGCGAATACCTTGCCGCTTATTTTACTGCCTGATGTAGATCCCCTGCTCCTCGATATAGTCCTCCAAGTCCCGCTTCATATCGTCGACCCACGTCGGCTCGGGAGCTTTTGGGGGAATCTTCTCCGCCTCCATTTCCACCCATACGGGGCGAAATCCGCAGTTCAGCGCGATATTCTGCGAATGCAGATTTGCGGCGGCAGTGCCGTAGACGGGCATTTCGCCGCGCCGTATTATCTCGTTCTTCATCAGCAGCGCGAGGAACGTGCCCACTCCCCTGCCCCGATATTTCGGGAATACGTCGACACCTATCTGGAGGAAATGCGGCGCGTCCTCGGAACAGCCCGCCATGCCCATTATCTCGCCGCCGTCGTCGTAGGCGCAGACGGCAATCCGGTCGGGACGCGTTTCGAGATACCGTTCGCAAAGCGCGTTATAAAAACGCCCGTCGTAAAACGGCTCGAGCTGTTCCCGTCCCTCAAACCACTTTATGGGGAAGTTCCCCGCGACCTCAACGTCAAATTTGGGCAGACACATATGATGAGCACGGCAGAGCCTGTAACCGTACTTGTTGAGCTCGCGCTCAAACACGGACAGCTTTTCCTGCTCGAAAAGCCAATGTCCCGAGCCCGGGGTGCTGTTCCCAATATAATATTTATCGGAATTATTTTCTTTTCTCTGTAAGGTTATTATGTTATCGCCTTTACAGGTACACGCCATAAATTCACGCAGAAACGGGTGCAGAACCTCGTCCGCGGTAATAACGGCGTTGCCGCCCATCGTCGCCATACTGAAGAAGTATTTCTCGTCCGAATACATTCTCCTTCCCTCGTTCAGCGCGGAGACGGTAAGGACGTTCTCGGAACGCTCAAAATCGTCGGGAGCGCAGTTGAAGTCAAGCGCAAGCTGTCGCTTCAATTGTTCGGTATAGTTCATATATATCCCTCCGTTATGCCGTTCGCCAAACGGCAAAGCGGCGTTGTGTAGAAGTAATTTTCAGTGAAAAACGCGGTCGGCTCGCCCTCGGAGACCACCTCGCCGTTGAAGAGCAGTCCGCACCTATCGGCGCATTTCGCGGCGAATTCCACGTCGTGAGTGACGAGCAGAACGCTCGTCCCCTGTCCCGCCGTCCTGCGCAAAAGGTCGGCGAATTCAGCTTTGGAGAGCGCGTCCATGCCCTTTGTCGGCTCGTCGAGCAGGAGCAGCTCGGGGTGCTCCGAGAGCAGCTTCGCAAGCGCAAGACGCTGCTGTTCGCCGCCCGAGAGGTCGAGCGGATAGCGATCCGAAAGCTCCGAAAGACCGAATTCCGCCAACAGCTCCGCGCTTGTGAGCTCGCCGCGAACCGTGTCCGCGCCGAGTATCTCGCACGGGTTCTGCGGAAGATACGCGAGCTTCAGCGCCTTATCGTGCATTATCCTGCCGTAAAGCGGCTTTACAATACCGAATATCGCCTTTAACAGCGTTGACTTTCCGCTGCCGTTGCCGCCGAGGAGCGCGTAGACCTCGCCGCGGCATATCGACAGCGACACGGCTTTAAGCGCGTCGGGGCGCCGCTTGCCGTAGCTGACGCACAGCTCCTTGACCGTGAGCACGGGCTTGCCGTCGGGGTCGATAATATCGCGGGCGGGCGGCTTATTTTGACGGAGATAGTCGGTCACCGCCGCGCATTGTCTGCCCTCGCGTATCGAAACGGGCGGCATTCCGCTGCTGCCCGAGAGCGCGAATATCCTCATTGCGGCGGGCATTGCCGACAGCATGGGGTGGTCTTTGGGGAGCGCTCGGAGCAGCTCACTCGGCTTGCAGTCGGCGGTTATCCTGCCCCTGTCCATGACGATAACGCGGTCGGAAAGCGGCAGAAGCTCCTCGAGACGGTGCTCCGCGATCAGCACGGTTATCCCGAGATCGCGGTTCAGGCGCGTAACGCTGTCGAAAAAGCTCCGCGCCGAGATCGGGTCGAGCTGCGAGGTCGGCTCATCGAGCAGGAGCAGGCTCGGACGCAGCGCCGCCGCGGACGCGAGCACCAGTAGCTGCTTCTCGCCGCCCGATAACGAGGAGGTCTCGCGCTCGAACATATCTTCCAGACCGAAATATTCCGCGCACTCTGCGATACGGCGGCGCATAAGTTCGGGCTGCTCGCCGACGCTCTCAAGCGAGAATGCCAGCTCGTGCCATACCCTGTCGGTGCATATCTGCGCCTCGGGGTTCTGCATAACAAAGCCGATTTCCCGCGCCGACCGCTCCTCCGTCAACGTGGGGAGTATCTCCCCCGACAGCTCCCCGTGCGGCTGTAAACAGGGCTTGAGCATACGCAGCAGCGTGCTTTTTCCGCAGCCCGACGCTCCGCACAGGGTCGTGAAGCTGCCCTCGGGAAGCTCGAATCCGATATTGTCCAGCGCCTTGTCCTCCGCGTCAGGATAGCGGAACGACAGGTCTTTCACGGTGATACGCATTATTACGGCAGCTCCTTAAATCGGTTTATGCTGCGAATTAACGACAAATCGCCGCTGCACAGCGTTTCAAGGTTATTGAATATCCATTCGGGGTCGCGATCCCACCATTTCAGCTCCAGCAGATACCGTATCAACTCATCGTCGAAGCGCTTGCGGATAATTCGGCAGGGGTTTCCCGCTGCTATATGATACGGCGGTATATCGCCCGCAACAACGGAATTCGCGCCGATAACCGCGCCGTCGCCGATATGCACCCCCGGCATAACCGTGACGTTCTGCCCTATCCACACGTCGTTTCCGACGACCGTGTCGCCCTTGAGCGGCAAATCGGACAGCGAGGGCGTTGACTTCTCCCAGCCGCCGCCCATAATGTTGAACGGGTAGGTCGTCACGCTGTTCATACGGTGGTTCGCGCCGTTCATCACGAATTCGATACCGCGCGCTATCGCGCAGAATTTGCCGATCATAAGCTTGTCGCCGATAAACTCGTAATGGTGCGTGACGTGCTCCTCAAAGCGCTCCGCGCCGTCGATATCGTCGTAGTAGGTGTAATCGCCGACGATAATGTTCGGTCGCGTTATCACGTTTTTAATAAAGCATATGCTCTTTATTTTTTCGTTCGGGAATACCGCGTTGGGATCGGGTCCGTACATATAATCACTCCTTTATAAAAGCGCGTTTCAATTCTTCTTTGACAATGAGCGCTGTCGGCAGAACGCAAAGCGCACCGAAGCTCACATATAGCGCGATATCGGCAGCTCCAAGCCTCAGCGCGGATACGGCGGGATAATAATAAAACCTGCCCGCTCCGAGCGCCGACATCACAAGGCAGACCGTTCCGTACAGCAGAACGGTAACGAGCGCGCGGATATCGCCGCCCGTCATTCGATAGCTTGAATAAAACGTCCGCTTTGCAGTGCCGAAGCCGCGCGACTTCATGGAGTCGGCGGTAATCATAGCCTCCTCCGCGGAATAGCTCAGCGACGCGGAAAACGCCGCCGCGATACCTTTTATCGTGACTGCTTTCCTCGACCCGATAAAATCACGCGTTCTGCCAATGAACAGCGGCACGAAGCGTATCGCGCAGCTCAGCACCAATCCCGCGGACGGCAGCAGTCTGCCGAACAGCCAGATGTACTTGTCGCTCGTGAGGAAACGCACGGAAACGGCTCCCCAGAGCACCGCCGCGCACAGCATAACCGAAAACGCGAGACCGTACACAAGCGCTTCCAGCGTGACCGCAAGGTCGCCGACAAAGAACAGCACGGTCACGCCGTTATGCGAGAACAGCGGGTTCGTGAGCGTTACCGCCGCCGCGGTCACGGCAAGAAACGGCAGCGCTCCCGACTTCTCCGACAGCACCGCCGCCGTGACCGCTCCGAGCAGCGACTCGGCAAGTATCACGGGGTCGCGGCTGAATATCGTAAACCCGATGACAGCCAGAAAATACAGAAAGCACGGCACGGGGTGCATTTTTTCAAAGGCTCTCAACCGAGATCACCCCGCCGTATCGCTTCAATAAGCCCTTCGCAGCCCTCTTTTACGTCGAGATAGGTGCGCTCGAAGTTGCCCGTATACCACGGGTCAGCAACGTCGGCGTTTTTCCGCTCGGTGAAGTCGAGGAGCTTGTGTATTTTATGGCAGCGGTCGCCCCAATAGCGCGTCATATTGCGGATATTCGCCGTATCCATGCCGATTATCAGGTCGAATTCGTCATAGTCGGCGCGATTTATCTGCCGAGCGCGCTTTGCCGAATAATCGATACCTAGACGGCGAAGTATCTCAGCCGTGCCGCGGTGTACGGGATTGCCGAGCTCCTCCGTCGAGGTCGCCGCGGACGCGGTCACAACGTCCGTTATCCCGCGCTTTCGGCACATATCGCGCATTATATACTCCGCCATCGGACTGCGGCAGATGTTGCCGTGGCAGACGAACAGTATTTTCAGCATTTTCAACTTCCTCCGAATCCGCTTCACTATAATACTTAACTCCGATCATAAATCAATCTAAAACAATTATAACACATATTTCAAAAAAAAGGAATAACTTTTACAAAAAAGCCCTGACATTCGCGAATGACAGGGCGGTAACATTTTGAACCATTTGATAGCGGAAACATAAACGATATACTTTCTCCCCCGGGTTTGAGTATACTAACGCCGCGCTTCTCCAGCGGAATTATGTCTTACAGAACTCCGCATACGCATTGCAGACCTTTGCGGACGGTCCCGCCATTACTATTTTTCCGTGATCGAGCCAGATAGCGTTGCGGCAGACCTTCTGCACCGCGCCCGCGGAATGCGATACAAACAGGATAGTCGTACCGCCCTCGCGCATTTTCGCCATACGCGCTTCGCTCTTTTTGTGGAACTTCGCGTCGCCGACGGAGAGTACCTCGTCGGCTATCAGGATATCTGTGTGAACAAGCGTAGCGATCGCGAACGCAAGTCTCGACGACATACCCGACGAGTAGTTTTTAAGCGGCACGTCGACGAAATCCTCCAGCTCCGCGAAGTCGATTATCTCGTCAAAGCGCTTTCGCATATATTCCTTGGTGTAGCCGCGGAGCGCTCCCACAAGGAAAATATTCTCCCGCGCGGAAAGCGACGCATCAAAGCCCGAGCCCATCGCAAACAGCGGCGCGATCGAGCCGTCGGTGTATATCTTTCCCTTAGTGGGCTTCATGATCCCCGCCACGAGCTTTAAGAGCGTGGTCTTGCCCGAGCCGTTTACTCCGATAAGTCCCAAGCTGTCGCCCTTTCGCACCTCGAACGAGATATCTTGCAATGCCCAGAATTCATCGAAAAACAGCTTTCCCTTAACGAGATTGATGACGTATTCTTTAAGCCGTTCCTCGCGCTCGCGGCTGAGGTTGAACATCATCGAAACGTCCTCGGCTTTTATTGCAATATTTCTGTCTATCATTGTCACCGCTCCTTTATACGTACAGGAAGAATTTGTTTTCGTTCGCCTTAAACACCGAAATGCCCATGAGCAGCATAAGCACGGCGTAGCAGGACGCGATCACCAGTGACTTCTCGGTCGGCATTACGCCCTCGTAGCAGATAGCCCGCATTATTCCGATATAATGAATAGCGGGATTGAGGTCGAGCAGAAATCTGTAAGAGCTCGGAATTATGGATACGGGGTAAAATATTGCGGATATCCACATCCAGAGCGTTGTGAAAATGCCGTACAGGTGATGAAGATCGCGGAAAAACGTTCCGTAGGTCGCCATTACCAGCGACAATCCGAACGTGAACATAAACACCAGCGCGAGCAGAGTAGGCAGCATAAGCAGGTTGAGCGTGAATTTCGCGTGAGTGAAGAGCATTACCAGAACCAGCGCGATAAGCGAGAACAGCAGATCGACGAAGCCCTCGATCACTCTCGACAGAACAAATATATATTTCGGTATATATATCGAACGGATATAGCCCGCGTTGCCGAGTATAGCGTTCAGCGCCTGCCGCGAGCTGCCGCTCATAAAGCTGAAGATAAGCTGTCCGCAAAGCAGATAAATTGGGTAGTTGTCGATATTTCTTTTGAACAGCGTTGAAAATACCAGCGTCATTACCAGCATGGACAGCAGCGGGTTCAGCACCGTCCACAGAACTCCGAGCGCGGACTTGTAATATTTCCGCTTGATATCGCGCTTAACAACCTCCTTTAAGAAGGTGAGATATTTCATCTGTTCCTCAATTTTTGTCACGAAGATCGTTCCTTTCCTTACCTGTTTATTATATCTGTTTGTTTATCGGGCTTTCTTCCGTTCCCACTCCCGAAATGAAGCTGCACTCGCCGAGCACGGCGCGGAAGTATTTTCCGCCCGCCCTCACCGCCGAGCCGAACGGAGCGTAGGCGTCGCTGCCGCTTATGTCGAGCATATACGGGTAATCGGCAAAGCGCGCGGTGTAGTCGGCGATAAAATCAAGCGCGCCCGCGTGGATAAGGCTTACCGTCCTCGCGTTATCCTTTTCGCTGCCGCCGAATATCGGGCTGCCGTCCTCGCGGAAACCCCTCAGCGACGCGCTCTCGGAGCCGAGCAGCATTTCAAAATAAATATTGTGACCCTGCGCCGCGTCGTGAGCGTTGAAGATATCGCGGTTATGCCGCTGCGAATAACAGTACGCGTACATTTTTCCGCTCTGCAGCAGCGCCTCGGAGCAGTCCGGCTGCTCGGCGGAGCTGTCGTTGGCGCAGCCGACAACACCTATGATATCGCAGTCAAATCCCCACTTTTCGGCCAGCTTCGCTATCGCCGCGCCGCCGCTGCCCGCCCACCCGATATCGACCGCGAGGGCGCGACCGCACCCGTCCAGCAGCTCGGAGAAATACCTCCGCGCGCCGTCGTACTGCGGCTTGTAAAGCTCGGCAGCCTTACCGCGGTTAGTAATAATATACCTCGCGAGCTGCTCATAATTCTTGTCGGTGATGATCTCGTCGCGGCAGGGACATTTATCGATAAGCTCGGGCAGCTCCATCTGCGCGAGCAAGCCGCGTCCCGTAAAGCTGCCGCCGCATTTGTGATACACGAAGCGGCGGATAAAGTCGGCGGTGTCGTCCTCGAGACACAGCTTGACCGCCGCCATCCGCGACCAGAGAAAATACGCGGTGTCGCTCTCGGGATAGAGCATATCGTACACTCGCTTGAGCAGGTCGCCGTCGCGGGCGAGGAACAGCACCCTGTCCGCGCCGCGCTTCTCCGCGATATCGTGAATGAAACGGCAGTACCCGAGCGTGAAAATACCGCTGTACGCGTAGCCGTACTCGTACAGCATGGGGTACTTCTCCAAGCCCGAGTGAAGCTTCGCATTGACAAGTCCGCCGTATGCCGAGCCGACGATACGGCTCATCTCCGTCGGACGGTAGGTATTGCCGACGGTGTTCGGATTGGGACAGTAAAACGGCGTAAACCCGTATTTTTTGCTCATCTCAAGGTCGCTGTGAGTATTATCCCCGATATGCGCGATATTAGCGGAATTCAGATATTTTTTGACGATCTCATATAAACCGCCGTGATATTTCGACGCGCCGTGCTCGTTGGAGACGAACACACGCTCGAAGCCGTCAAAGCCGTTCTTTTTGAGCAGCGTTCCCAGAAATTCACCGCTGAGATACATATCCGACGTGACCACAAGGCGCGTTCCCTTTTCGCGGAGCAGCTCCCAGACGCGCTTCATATACGGGTTCGCAAAGCACAGCGACAGCTCCGCGGCAAGCTCCTTTTCCTCAGCCGCGGCGAACGACGCGCCCGCGTACTCCTCCATATATCGGTAAATATCGTCGAACGTGACCTCATAGGTGCCGTTCTCCGCAAAGCGCTTATCGCGCGCCTTACGCTCGCATACGCGGCGAAGCTCGGCAAAATTCAGCAGCCCCGCCTCCGCTCCCGCTATATTGAAAAGGTCGGCGGGACGCGCGAACGGACGGTATATCAGCGTGTCAAATATATCGAACGATACCGCGTCAAAGGCGCTAAGCCGCGCCGCAAGCTCCTCGGGGGTCTCCCGAGCGCTCAGCCCGCTCTCCGCGCCCTTACAGTACGGCTTTGCCGGCTTATCGAAACGCGAGAGCGTGCGGTCATTCAACACATAAAAGCTGAAATTGAGACGAAAAAGGTACGCAAAACGCGCCGCCATTGATTTCCCGCGCTCCTTATAGCGCACATATCGGCGGCGTATCGGCGGCTGTTTTGCCACCAGAATATCGTAGACCTTCTTTTTAAAGCTCATTCGTCTCTCCCCGTCTGTCAAATACCTTGTCCTTAATTTTCGCGAGCAGCTTCGACGGTATCAAGCCCACTATCAGCGGCTTTGCGAGGTAAACGACGCCGCGCGGATACAGCCCGAGCTCGCGAAAGCCGCGCGCTTTGACCTTTACCTCGCGCACCTTGTCGGAGTACCGCCGCCGCGCTATCGCCGCCTGATTCTCGTTGAACGCGTACAGGCGCTCCCGAAGATTTATCCCCCGAGCGCCGCGGGCGAACATCGTCATAAAAAGCGCGTATTCCTCGCAGCGCGCGGTGTCGCGGCTCACGGGGTACATTCCCGCCGCCTCGACCGACGACCTTTTGAGCGCGCACGCACCGTGCATAAACGGCACGGCAAACAGGAAATCGCGCTTTTCAACCCGCTCGGGATAGTCTCGGTGCCCCCACTCTCCGCTCTCGTCGAAAAGCAGGATATTCGACGCGATAATGTCCGCTCCCGTCCGCTCGTAAGCGTCCTTGAGCGCGGCAAAGCGACCGGGCAGCGAGTAGTCGTCCGCGTCCTGACGTATCAGAAGCTCCCCCCGCGCCGCCTCGATACAGCGGTTGAGAGAATACGCGCACCCGCCGTTCCTTTCGCTGCGCAGATAGACTATCCTTTCGTCATTGCACTCTTTAATAATCTCATGAACATACGGCTCGGAGCAGTCGTCACAGACAACAAGCTCGAAATCGCGCATACTTTGGCTCAACACCGAGTTTAACGCGCGCTTCAGCTCCGACGACTCGGGATTGTAAACGGGCATTATCACCGAAATTCCGACCACTTCCGAACCTCCTCACCGTTTTATCTCCGCCTTTTAATAAGCCATAATATCTCCCAGAGCCGCAAATTCAGGCGGCAGAACCCGCCCTTTCCGCTCAGCACCGCCGTTCCGTAGCTCCAGTAGAGCGGCGCGGCAAGCTTGCCCTTACGGAAAAGCTTGTCGAACATTCTCGGAAGCAGATACAGCCTGCTTGTGTTCTCAAGCGGCGCGGCGAGCGGGAACGCGTACAGCTCCGAGGGATCGTCCGAGAACCGCAGAGAGCCGTATTCCGCGGCGATATCGGCGGTGGGCTCGTACATCAGCCGCGCCAGAAGCGGGAACGCGAATTCCTGCCGCCGCTCCATAACGCCGAATTTCGTCGGCAGCTCATAGGTTTTCGCGAATTCGTACAGCGTGCGCTCCTGAATTTCCAATAATCGGCTGCCGATGTTCAGATTATCCTGCGCCTTGAACACGGGGAAAAAGCCGCTTTCGCGCTGCTCGTAGCCCGTGGTCATACCGTGCGGCGCGGAGCAGAGCGTCTCGAAAAGGTTATTGTTGAACGTCGAGACAAGCCGCGTCGGGGTATGCTTATCGAAAAGGTAGGCGTTAAACTCGCCGTCCTCGGAGTTAGGCTGCGCGTACAGCCCGAAATACCAGCCGCGCTGCCGCTTTCCCGTCAGCACTCGGAGCATTCGCTGCATAGAGCCTGTCCAGCCGCTGTCGACCAGCGCGTACTTGTCGTCGGACATCAAGCCCTCCTGCTCAAGATAGCCGAGCGTTACGGCTTTATTCGCCGCCGAGACCGAACGTATGTAATCGTTATACACCGCGCTGTTCCGCAATTTACCGCACAGCTCTGCGGCGGCTGCCTTGCCGAGCCCGATGTTCTCATCCTCGGCGAACCCGATATCCGTGTATACCGCGGCGCGTTCGCTGTCTGAAAGCTGTAATCTCCCGAGTATCGTCCGCGGCGTGACCGCAAAGCCGCCCTCAAGCAGATATCGGTACGCCTCCTCGCCGAGGTCGCCCAATGCCGCGTTTCGAAGCGACATTCGCGAGCAGCAAAGGTACCGCAGCTCTATATCGAGACCGTTCCGCTCGGCGATGAGCTTGGCGGTGTTGTACATTATCCACCCGTCGCGGGCGAGAAAGTACAGCCGCGTTATGTTCCTCGCGGCGGCGCTGCGGAGCGTCCACCCGACAAAATCGCACATCACGGGCGCGAAGATCTCGTTCGTCACCGTTTCGGCGACGTGCTCTTTTACAATAGTGCGCATTTTCATTCCTTAACAAAAACAGTGCAATGCTTTATGCACTGCACTGTTGTAAGCAAATATTTGCTTTTGAAAGCGTCGGCTTTCGTGAGGGATTAGCCTCTCTTCTTCTTGGATACGATAGCGGTTACGCCAACGAATGCAACAGCCAGAGCAGCGGGAGCTACTGCGAGAGCAACACCGGTACCGGGGTTGTTGCCGCCGTTGTTGTTAACGGTAGCGGACTGACCTACAACCTTGTCAACAACAGACTGCTCAACAGAAGCCATGTAGTAGTCGGAGAAGTGCGAGGTCTCGAAAGAGCATACGTTACCGGTTACGGTAAGAGCAAAGAACTCAACAGTGCCGCCGTTTACATAAGCAACAACATTGGACTTGCCGTCGTAAGCAACAGTAACCTTAACCTTGCCGTTGGGCTGTACAGCAGTACCGTTAGAGGTCAGAGAGATCTCGAGCTTGGTGTTTACGGTAGCCTTAGCAGCGTCTCCGCTTACGGAAGCGATCTGAGCGATAGCGGTCTCAACAGTTGCAGCGGCAGCGGGAGTAGTAGTAACAGCCTCAACGTTAGCGTCGAGCTTAACGTTAGCGCCTGCCTCGAATGCGCCTGCGGGAGCCTCAAGAACGAGGTTGTTCTCGGTCTTGAACTCGGTAGCCTCGTCAGCCTTAACGGTTACTTCAGTGGTAGCGGAACCATTGGTGCCGCCGGGAGCTGCAGCGAAAGCAGTGGTTGCAAAGGACATAGTTGCTACAAAAGCCACAGCAGCGGCAAAAATCTTCTTTTTCATTATTCATTTCCTCCATGTGTTTTTTATAAATAAGGCTCATTGCCATATTTACCTTTTAAAAAACCAATCTATATTGGGTATGTTCATTCTGTTTTGCGTCTGATACGGAAGAACTCCGTGAACTCCGTTTTCGGGGATTATCAGACCAACCAGATTGTAAGCGAGAGCCAGCAGCACGACAGCCGTGTATACGAAACCCATGACCGTAAAGGTCTTTGAGTAAACACGTCTTGTAAGCGCGCGCGTATCCTCCGCGTCGCTGCCCATTTCCCTGAGGTACTTTTCCCTCAGATTATCCTTAAGCTGCGACCTAAACGCCTTGAGCGCCTCGGGAACAGCCAAGATAACGAACAGCATGGTGTAATACGAAAATCTCTCGAAAAGAGAATGCTTTGTCATAACGATCTGCCAGAAGCCCATCATAAACGTCATATGCATAAGCACATTCAGCGAACGAGGTATCTCCTTCAGATAGAATGACAGCGCGACCATCCCCGCGCACAGAAGCAGCGGAAAAAGCGCGTAGTAGAAAAAAACTCCGCTTTCTATGAACACCGACCCCGCGTATTCCGTGTGGAACTTCGAGAGCAGGATATTCAGCACACCGTCGGACAGAATGTAATAAAACAGCAGTCCGAACAGATACAGCAGCATTGACTGCGGCCTTATCTTCAGCAGAGCCACTATGAACACGGGTATCATATACAGCACCGTCAAATGGAACGTCGCCGCGATAGCCGTGACCAACAGAAACCTCCAGAACTTTTTATCCCGAAGAAATCCGTAAGCGAAGCACATGACAGACATTGCAATACCCTGCCTGATATAATTCAGATCGAGGTAGAACAAATACAAATTCAAGAACATGAACACCGACAGAAACGGACCCGACGAATACCGCCATATCAGGTAAAAGGGACCGATAAGCGACAGCACCGAGCTGACCATTATAAACGTCGACGACCACGCCGTAAACTTGCCGACTATCTTGTTGAGCAGGATAAAACCTATCTCCCAATCCTCGTAAGAAAGCTCCTCAAAGCCTGTACGCGCCATATCGAAAAAGCCCGAGGCATACATTGCGTAGTCCGAACCTATTCCGTAGCGGTTTCCCGCGATAAGCACACACTGCGCGAAGCAGATCAGCACGAAGATCGTTCTTTTTGCAATATGTTTTTTGCCGGTGCAGAAAATCATCGCCCATACACAAACAGCAAAAATGTTCACTAAGTATACAAGCATCCGCTTTACCACCCGACGCAAAATAAGTTTGCACTGAAAGGCATTATATACCAACGACACACCGTGCCATGGACACACCTCGCCTTTTCAACATAATCATTATATCATACTCAATTTCATTTATCAAGTGTTTTTTTATGTTTGCTGTTAATTTTGTAGATTTATATTACATTTTTACAACTTCAAACAAAGCATTTTGTATAATTTAACGTGAAACTTTTGTCGTTTATGCATTTTTACAGAATTTTAGAAAAAAATTTTGTAAAAAATGTTGCAGTTCAAGACCGTCATCTTTTAATTTCAATAGAGCCCGAAAAGCACTTGACACCGCGTCCGAGGTGTGGTAAAATAACCTTGTGGCATTTTTTTCGGACCGCTTATACATTATAATTTATAGCGAAGCAGTTCCGCGTTTTTTTCGAGACAGCGGCTGAGCAGATAACGCTCGGGCAGCCTGTTTTCGTGCGGCATCGGCTTGACCGTCTCCATTAGCGCGGCGAGCTCCGCGCTGCCGTTGTACGGGTATACGCTGTCCGAGAGGTCGCGGTTGCCCTTTACATCGCTTAACAGCACGGTCTCGCCGCAGTACAGCGCCTCCATGACGTTGAACGGCAAGCCCTCGTAGCGGCTCGCGGATATCAGGCAGTCGCAGGCGCGGTACAGCGCGTTCATTTCGGAGCAGTGACCGAGAAAAAATGTTCTTTCGGCGATTTTCAGAGTCTCGGCGAGCGCGGCGCACTCCTCGAGCAGCTCGCCGCCGCCCGCGAATATCAGGCGGCAGTCCGTGCGTTTAAGCCGCGCGAACGCTCTCAAAACGGCTGACTGATTTTTGCGCGGCGAGAATTCTCCCACGCACAGGAACAGCGTGTTTTCCGCGCCGAACCTCGCCCTTTGACGCGATATCTCCTCCGCGGGGAGCGGCGGGAATTTCTCCTCGTCGAGACCCATTCCGTCGAGGAACACTATCTCTCTGCCGAGACGGTATTTTTCGGCAATGCGAAGGTCGTCCGCGTTCATCACCGCGAGCAGTGCCGTCCGTTTGCGGACGAGCTTTTCAAACATAAGATACACCCTGCTGCGCATACTGCCGTCGTCGTCGAAAAGGTAGCCGTGGCATATATGACGGCACTCTGTCCGCCCGCGCCCCGAGAGTATGACCGCCATTCTGCCTGCGAAGCCCGCGAGCGTGGAATTGGTGCAGACTGCGTCGTAGCGCTCCCTGCGTATAAGCTTGGCGAGCTTGAAAATGACCGCGACGTTCGCGGGAGACAGCAGCTTCTTGCGGAAGCTCAGGCGCGTGTGAGTAACGCCGTCAAGCGTAAATTCGCCGTTTGACGCGGTGTGTACCTCGACCCCTTCGCCAAGCAGCCGCTTTATATAAGGAATATGGAAGTTCTTGAAATGCGAGCTTTCCGAAGCCGCCATTAAAACTTTTTTCATAAAATAACCACCTGTAAAGGAAAATTCATTATGCTGAAAAAGAAACTATTAGCCGCGGCAATTGCCGCGATAACAAGCTGCTCGCTTGCGGTCACGGCGTTCGCGTTTCCGTGGGGCGACCCGGGATTTCCGAATTTTCCCGATGACCCGCAGAGCACGGAAACCTCCGAGCCCAACTATCCGACTACCGAGGAGCCGTCCTATCCCACCACAGACGAGCCGTCTTACCCTGTCACCGACGAGCCGTCGCTCCCGACTACCGAGGAGCCTCCCGTGACCTACGAGCCGCCTCCGCCTCCGCCGCCCGAGATGACGCTTGATTTCTATCAGACAACGCTCGTTATCGGCGAGGGCGTTCAGCTTTACTGGACGATCACCAACAGTATCTGGGAAAATCCCGCGGTAGGCTATGAAAGCTCCGACGTAAGCGTGGTACGCGTCGACAACAACGGCTATATCATGGCTGTCGGCGAGGGCACGGCAAGCGTTACGGCGTTCTACGACAGCGTTTCCGCTTCGGCGACAATAACGGTCATACAGCCCGAGGTCGTTCCCGAATTCCTCGTGCTCAAGCAGAAAAGCTTCGAGCTGAAGATCGGCGCTTCGGCACAGATAGAGGCGCAGCTTCTCCCCGAGGAGGTGGCCGACGGCTACACGATAAGCTACGAAACGGACGACCCCGAGATCGCGTCGGTCAACGAAAGAGGCTTTATAACCGCGCTGAAAACGGGAACGGCGACGATAACGGTAAGCGGCGCTGGGCTCAGGGAGTACGTCACCGTGACCGTCACGAGCGATATCGCCTACGACACCGCGAAAATGGACGGGTATCTCTACGACACCGAGGGCAATCCCGTAGTGGGCGCTCAGCTCGTTATCGACGCGCTTAAAGCCGTTACTGACACGCGCGGCTACTTCTCGTTCGAGCAGGTGGAGCAGCGCGAGCTTACCGTGATGGTCGCGGGCGACGACAAGGCAGTCTGCGGCGTCACTCCGCAGGGCGACACCACCGTTTATCTGCTGTACCGCAAGGGCAGTCCGCTCACGCGGCTGTCATCCTACGAGGAGCTTGTAGGACATCTGCCGATAAACAGCGTTAGCTTTGTAAGCGGCGCGAACGTTATCCTTACCGCGGGCGAGACCTTTGAGCTGGCGTATCAGTACAAGCCGCGGGACGTTGCCGTGACCGAAATACTGTACGAGACCTCCAACGAGATCACCGCCGAGGTCGGGCAGATAGACGGCGTTATCATCGCGAAAGCGCCCGGTGAGGCGGACATCACAGTCACGCTCAACGGCGGACAGGCAAAAGCTACCTGTCACATCGTCGTGAACCCCAAGGAAAGCTCGGAGCGCAGCGTGCTTATCGTAATTATCGAAACCGCGCTGATAGCGCTCGCGGCGTTCATTTTCGTTTTGGTTTACAGAAGCTACAAGAAAAAGCTCACCCGCGACCTTGAAGAGTACGACGAGGAAGACCGCGGATACGATAACGACGACGAATAATAAAAATGGCGCAGGCATTCAAGTCCGCGCCTTTTTATTATATCGTGACATATCGTGATCACTGTCCGCGCTTTACCTTGCGGACGATAGCGCCGAACGTCGCGAGACATATCTTTATATCCCACAGCAGATTTCTGTGCAGAACGTAATGTATCTCCATTCTCTGACGCTTGCGGTTGGTGTATGTGGTGTCGCCCGAGCAGTACGCCTGCCAGTAGCCCGTAAGTCCCGGGCGTATCGACAGCAGCAGATCCTTATCCTTGCCGTACAGCACCGTTTCGCTTTCCTGTATCGGACGCGGTCCGACTATGCTAAGCTCGCCCTTTAAGATGTTCAGCAGCTGCGGAAGCTCATCCAGCCCCGTACGGCGTAGGAATTTGCCCACCCTTGTCACGCGCGGGTCGTTCTCGACCTTGTACTCGCTGTAATACTGCTTGAGCTGTTCCCCGCTGAGCCAGCGGGTCACGTCCTCGGCGTTGTCGATCATAGTGCGGAATTTGTATATGTATATCGGCTTTCCGCCCATTCCCAGCCGCCGCTGTTTAAAGAACACGCGCTTACCCGAGCGCTCCGCGATTATCAGCAACGATATCAGCAGGAACACGGGGCTGAGCACTATAAGTCCCATGAGCGAACCCGCGACGTCGAACACGCGCTTAACGGTATCGTAGGTCTTTTTACCCCTCGCGATCTTCAGCGCTTTTTTCTTCGCCGCGATAGCGGCTCTGTGCTGCTCGGCGGAGATACGCCGTTCCCCGACAGCGGTATTCACGGCTTGAGTACGCTCCTTTACCGCCGCGGAGCTTTTCGCGCCGCCGGACGGTCTGTTATCATACTGCAATGTAACGCTCCTCACCATACCCATAATTATATCATTTCCCTTTTACAATTCAAATATAATTCTCTATTTTATATTATAATATAAAAATCAATTTTTGTAAAGGGTTTTTTGGAGAATTTTGACACTTAATCAAAGAAATTATTAGGCAATTTGCATTACAATTACTGTATTTACGCAAGCGGCGCGAGCAGATTCATACAGGCGGTCTTTCTGTCGAGCGAGGTGTGGACGTAAATGCGCATGGTATTGAACATTATGCCGCCGTACCCGACGGGAGTATTTGTGACCGCGAGACGGCGGAGCTTATCGCGCGTCTCGGTATAGGTCTTGCCGTAGACGGAACGGTACTTCTTCGTGCCCTTGATGTAAAATCTGCCCTCCCAGCGTTTATCCTTGCGCTTGTAAATGTTATTGCCCCTTCTTGACATAGTATTATCCTTTCCGACGGTCTTTTGGAATTTTGTATTGCTGCCGTCAATTTTATGATAATATTTCCTTAAGAGATTGTCAAGACGGGGAAATTATGATCCACACAAAAAACGGCGGAAGCTTGGAACTGCCGCCGATATATTTATTTACACCGACACCGCTATCTCCCCGACGATCTCGATCATCTTCACGACCGCGAATACCGCCGACGGGATAAAAATAATGCTTCCGAGAATTATCGTGAGCAGCGCGTTTTTGTCGATAGCCGAACGAAACGGACGGCAGTACAGCACCTTTATCTCCTTGTCGGGAACGTACAGCCTGCCGCGCATGATCATCTCGCACGGAAACATATTCGGCACGTCCGCGCCGTCTATCCTGTACACCGCGCACGGGAACCGCCGTTCCTCGCTGAACTCCGTAAACACGGCGGTTTTGCGTCTCGATATCGCCAGCATTGCCAGACACGCCGCGAAAAACACGCCGATAAGCACTATCATTGCGCCCACCACGGCAAACCCGAGCACGACGATATCTCCCCAGCCGAAGCCTATGCACAGCATTATTATAACGACCATTGCGCCGCCGACAAGAAAATCCATATGATCACCCGTGGATATTATATCATAGCGGCAAGCTGCCGCCGCTATTCCCATTATTATGTGAAAACTCCGCCAACGTTTTCGCTGTAAGGTTATAGCGTTGTCTTTATTATAACATACTTTCGTTCGGTTGTCAATCATTATAAATCATTAAATATCCGCCATGACCGCTTTCTTGCCCGTGATCCAGCTTACCGCGACCACCGCCGCCGTGACCGCGGGCAGTATCGCGTAGGAGATGATTCTGAGCGCCGTTGTTCCGATATCGCCCATAAACAGCATAAACACCACCGCTATCATAGCCGCCGCGAGCAGCACCATAAAGCCGATATACGCCGCCGAGGTCGACTTTGCGCCGAAGCGGTAGCCGAGCGTGAACGTCGGCGAGAGCGCAATTGCCTGCACCATACACATACACAGCGGCATAGTTATCATAGGCTCCAAGGGTATCCCGAACAGCAGCGCGTTTATCACGTTGATAACGAGCGATATCGCGGTCAGCGCCGCCAGCACAAAGCCCATAGAGACAAACTTCGCGCCGATTATCCTGCCGCCCGAGACCGGCATCGTGCGCTGCATTTTCGACCAGCCGCTGCGCTCGTCATAGCCGAGAGTGTTCACCAGAAACGACGAGCAGAGTGTTATCGAAACGTAATTTACGATACCGTACACCAGCACGGCTATCTCGGTCATACCCGCACTCTCGTCGACCGCCATTCCGCCGCCCGCAAGCATCAGCATAAGCGAGGGAAAAAGCATTAACGCAAGCCCGCCCAACATCTGAAATCTCACGCCAAAGAGATCCTTCAGCACCAGACCTTTCATCAGCAAACATCTCCCCTCTTGACCCGCGCCAGCAGAACAAAGTAGAAAATAACATACAGCGCCGCGGAAATACCGATTATGATAAGCGGCAGCCAACCACCCGCAAGCAGTCTTATAACGCAGTTCACAAACGTTTCATTTTCCTCGGAGAATATGTTGAACATTGTCATTACCGGCATTACAATCCCGAACCCAAGCACCAAACCTACCGTAAGCCCCGCCTTTTCCGAGCTTTTAAAGTTGATGATAAGCGGATTTACGCACCACTCTATCGCACCGCAAGGTATTATTACAAGCACCAAAATCATTTTTACCGTATCGAGCGTAAAGAAACTCTTATCTATTACGCTCATAACGAGCTGCATTATAACGCACACCGCCGCGCTTATTCCTATCGTGATAAGGTTTTTCAGCAGTTCCGACATCACGAAAGTGTTTCTCGATATTCCGCCCGCGAGCGTAATATCGGTAAATCTGCACTTTATGTTCGCCTCCAGATTTCTGCCGAGCCACTCCACCATTACCGTGGCGACCACCATTTGCAGAACCGTAAACAGCATCGACACCACGCCCCCGTCGTCCGGCACAAAGCTCTTAAAGAACGCGCAGAACGCCGTACCCAATACGGCGGTTATCCCCGCCGCTATGAACCATTTCTTGTTTAACAGGAAATTTCCGTATAAAATACCTTTCATTGCGGCTCACTCCTTCACATAGAACACCATGATCTCCTCGATACTCGGCGCGTCCGCGGGAATATCGGGATATTTATGCGCGTTGGTCGTCAAGACCTCGTTCTGAAAGCGACCCTTGCGCACTCCGATAATATCCGCCTTGTCGATACGCATAAGCTGCTCGTCGGTACATTTTAGTATCCTATGGCGCTCCATCATCTCGTTGCGCTCCTCGGTGAACATTATCTCGCCCTTGTGGATAAAGCAGATATAATCCGCGATATGCTCCAGGTCGCTCGTGATATGCGTCGATATCAGTATCGAATGGTTCTCGTCCTGCATAAAATCCAGGAAGATATCAAGTATCTCCGAGCGCATTACGGGGTCGAGACCGCTCGTCGGCTCGTCGAGTATCAGCAACTGCGTATCGTGAGACAGCGCCGCCGCTATCGACAGCCGCATGACCATACCGCGCGAAAAGCTCTTGAACCTCTTGTCAAGCGGCAGCTCGAACTTGCTCATATACCCGAAAAAGCGCTCGCTGTTCCACGTCTTGTAGATACCGCCCATTACCTTGTCAAGCTGCTTTACCGTAAGGTTCTCGGGAAACGACAGCCCGTCGAATACCACCCCGATCTTCTCCTTTGTCGCGGGCGACAGCTCGTCGGCATTCTCGCCGAGCACCGTAATGCTCCCCTCGCCCTTTTTCAGCAGCCCGAGTATCGCCCTTATCGTCGTCGATTTGCCCGCGCCGTTCTCGCCGATAAAGCCCACGACCGAGCCGCACGGCACACTGAACGTCACATTCTTTAAGCTGAACTGCGGATATGTCCGCGTTATATTCTTTACTTCTATGCAATTGTCCATAATATCCTCCCGAAAAATACCGAGTTATTCATAAAACATCGCCAATATCTCGGTAAGCTCTTCTTTGGTCACTCCGCTCTGCCGCGCGATATCGGCGGCTTTGCCGAGGTGCTCCTCGATCTCGCGGAGATTGTTCTCGCGCATCATCTCGGGATCGGCAGCCGAAACAAAGCTCCCGCGCCCCGTAAACGACTGGATAAAGCCCTCGCTCTCGAGTATCTCATATGCGCGCTTGGTCGTGATGACGCTTACACGCAAGTCCTGCGCGAGCGCTCTCATTGACGGCAGAGCGTCGCCCTCGTGCAGCTCGCCGCCGAGTATCAAGCCCTTGATCTGCGCGGCGATCTGCTCATAGATCGGCACTCCGCCCGAATTTGTGATTATAATATTCATAAAATACCTCTCCGCCGCTTGTTCCGCCCGAATGTGCACTTCCGGGACGGTTTCTGCGGCGTTCCTTTGCAAAGATTTACCGGTTTGAGATATAGCTTTGTAACCATTGTGTATATCTCATATATACAATATACCACACCATTACATATTTGTCAATACCTTTTTTGAAAAAATTTGAAAAATATTTATGATCATTTTTCGAGAAACGATCAACGCGCGGCTTTTGGCGGTTTTGCGCAAAGCGCAAAATGTCATTGCCATTAGGGCAATGACAAGCTAAAAACGCAGAATTTTTCGCGCAAAGCGCGAAAAACAGTGCAGTAAATTGCAGTTGTTCCCGTAGTACTCTGAAAACCGAAAAAGGTGAGATCTTCACCTCTGTTTTGAAAGGAGTATCACGATGACGACGGAAGGATTTGTAAAGCTGCCGAGAACAATGCTCGAATGGGGTTGGCTCTACGACGGAAACACGTTAAAGGTATATCTGGTGCTGCTGCTTTCCGCGAACTGGAAAGACGGCGAATGGCACGGTATAAAGGTAAAGCGCGGACAAATTATCACGGGGCGCGACAGTCTCGCTCAAAAGTGCGGACTGAGTGTTCGCCAAGTAAAAACGGCGCTGGAGCACCTGAAATCGACCAACGATATAACAATAAAAACGACCTCAAAATTCAGCATAATAACGCTGAATAATTACGACCCCGCGGAGAATATCAACAGCGAAACGACCAACAAACGCCCAACCAACGACCAACCGCCGACCAACGAACGACCCGCAAGCGACCAACAAGCGACCACAATAGAAGAAAGAAAAGAAGAAAAAGAAATAAAAGAAAGGGAAGAAGCGGCTGCGCCGCCCTCCCCTCCCTCTTTTATTTCCTCCGAAACTCCCGTTACAAAGGACGAGCTGACAGCCCGATACGGCGCTGAGAACATATTGCTTTACGAAACGAAATTCGACAATTGGGCGTCAAAAAAGGGCATAACCGACTTCTCCAAAATGTACCCGACCATTGCCAAGTGGCTTGCCGCCGACAACGTTCAAATGCCGCACAAAAGCTCGTTCGATATGAGAAACGAAATGCAGAGGATAACGGACAAATACAAAAAAGCGGAGGACTAATCCTCCGCTCCCAATTCGATTATCTCGTCCGCAAACGCGGCGCACTCGTCCCTGTCGTGAGTGACGAACACGACCGTTTTGCCCTCCGTTTTACGTCTGCAATAGTCGAGAACTATCCGCTTGGTGTCCGCGTCGAGACCCTTGAACGGCTCGTCGAGGAAAAGCGTGTCATACTCGGCGAGCAGCGCGCGGAGCAGCGCCGTTCGGCGCTTCATTCCTCCCGAAAGCTCGCGGACGGGCTTGTCGGCGCAGTCGGCGAGACCGACCGCCGCAAGCTCGGCGGCGATCTGTTCACGGGTGTAACGCCTGCCCGTCACGAGCCTTATATTCGCGCTCGCGGTAAGGTTCTCGCAGAGCCTGTCCTCCTGAAACACCGCGCTTATACGCTCGTTTTCGCCGCGCAGGATTTCGCCGCCGTCGGGCTTTATCAGTCCCATAAGGACGTTCAGCAGCGTGCTCTTGCCGCAGCCCGACTTGCCGAGCACGGCGGTCACCCTGCCGTCGGCGAACTCGCGGGAGAAATTGTCCAGTACCGTGTTATCGCCGAATTTTTTGGTGATGTTTACAGCTTTGAGCATAACCCCTCACATTCTCTCCACGCGGCGCTGCAAAAGCCCTATAAGCGTCACGAATACCTTTTCGCAGAGCCAGCTCAGCAGTATGATCGCCAGCGTCCACGCGAACAGGTCCGCAGTCTCCAGATATACCTTTGACTCGAAAAGCTTCTCGCCGATCGAGCCGTCGGGTATGCCGATGACCTCCGCGGCTACTCCCGACTTCCAACAAAGCCCTATCGCGAGCCGCGACGCGGAACGGAAATAGGGCAGCAGCTGCGACAGATAAACGCCGATAAACCGCCTGCCGAGAGGTATTTTGAACACCCCCGACATCTCCTTCAGCTTCGGGTCAAGACTGTCGATACCCTCCAGCATATTCGCGCAGACTATCGGCACGCATATCAGAAACGACACGAGCACCGACAAGTCCTTTGAGCCTATCCAGATAAGCGCCAGTATCGTGAACGACGCGACGGGTATCGACTTCATAGCGCTGATAAGCGGCGAAAGCAGCGCCCTTATAACGCGCGACTTGCCCATTCCCCACGCGAGCAGACACCCGCAACTAAGCCCGAGAGCGAAGCCGAGCAGTATCCTCCCCGCGGAGAACAGCACGCTCCGCCAAAATCCGCCCGTCGGGACAAGCTCCGCGAGCCGTTTCACGACCTCGGCGGGCGACACGAGCAATATTTTGCTGTTCAGCCTTACGGCGGCTATCTGCCAGACGATAAGCCAGAACAGTATGCCCGCCGCGGTAATGAGAGCTTTTTTTACTTTAGTCATTATTTAGTCATTATCCGGGAAACTCATACGCGTAATAGAAATCGTCCGCGGGCAGCTTGCCGCCGACCGCCTTGGGCTCGTTGTCGAAAAGCACCTGCAAATAGCCGCCGAGCTTGGTCTTCATTTCCTCTCCCGTAATGCAGACGATATTGCACTCGGGTATCGCCTTTTTCGCGACCGCCGCGGGCACTATATCGTACTTTCCAACAAGCTCCGCCGCCTCGTCGACGTTGTTGTTGACGAAATCCACGGACGCGTGATAGCGGCTGAGGAACTCGTTGACCGCCTCGGGATTACTGTCCGCAAACTCCTTGCGCGCGATAACGATACCCGTCAGCAGCGAGCTGTCAACGTTCAGGTCGTCCCACGCGTCGTTAAGGTCTATCGCCACGCGCACGCCCTCGTTCTTGGTCTGCGCGGTGGTCACGAACGGCTGAGGGAGCATTGCGACGCTGTTCTCCGTCGCGAGCAGCGAGGCGAGGCACTCCGCGTGCTCGCTCTTCCACTCGATGGTCACGTCCTTTTCGGGGTCTATATCGTTGCTTTTTAAGATAAAGTTAAGCGCGTACTCGGGCGTTGCGCCCTTGCCCGACGAGAATATCGTCTTGCCCTTTAAGTCCTCAACGGACGTTACCGTATCGCCGTTCTCGCAGATATACAGCACGCCGAGAGTGTTCACGGCAAGCGCCCTAACGCCGCCCTCGGTCTTATTGTACAGCACGCTGCCGAGGTTCGCGGGGACGCACACGATATCCGCCGTGCCCTGCGCTATCATGGGCGATATCTCGTCGACCGCCGCCACTATCTCGAATTCGTACTCATTCAAGCCCTCGCTGTCGCTCATCAGCTTGGTCATGCCCATTGCGGTCGGACCCTTGAGCGCCGCGACCCTTACGGGCGCATTGTCGGGAGCCGTATTCTCGGGAACGCTCTCGACGGTGCTGTCCGAGCTTTCGGGAGCGCTGCTCTCGGAGCTTGAGCTTGTCGAGCTTTCGGACGAGGACGAGCCGTTATCAGAGCTTGAATTACCCGAATTCGAGCCGTTGTCCGAGCAAGCCGCGAACGTAAGGCACATAGCCGCAGCGAGCACGCTCGATAAAATCTTCTTCAATTTCATAGTAAATACCTTCCCTTTCTTAATCAAAGAACGCAAAAAACGCGTCTCGAAAGACGCGGAAAACGCGGCAATGCCGCGGTGTATTCATTCGGCGTTCTTTCGGCTCAATGTAAAATTTTGCCGTCAGTAAAAATCCGCAAGACCGCATTCCGTCGGTATCGCCCTGAGGTCTGCTTTCCGCTTGCGGATATATTATAGCATATTGTTAATCGTTTGTCAAGTGGGAAATTCGACAAATGCACAAAGTCCGCTTAGGTTTCGGCTGCGCCGAAACCCTCTGCGTTTTTGGCTTGTCATTGCCCTAATGGCAATGACATTTTGCGCTTTGCGCAAAACCGCCAAAAGCCGCGCGTTGATCGTTTTGCGAAAGATGATCGTAAATCTCGCCGCGCAGTCATTTATGCTTTGACGAAATATCCTTATCCCTCTCCCTGTGCTTTTTGGATATCTCGACCCTCTTGCGCCTCACGATCTCTCTGAAAGGAAGCTTCGCGGGGTTATCGGGCTCGGGAGACGGCACGTTTTCGGGCTCGTCATAGACGTAATCCGACGTTATATAGTCCACGCTCCCGACATACTGATCGGTATGCCGCGGCAGTCCGCGCTTGCGGAGCTTGCTCTCGACAAAATCCTTGAACAGCATATAAATTACCGCGCAGACGGGTACTCCGAGGAACATTCCCATCATACCGAAAAGACCGCCGCCGATTATGATCGAAATCAATATCCACACCGCGGGAAGTCCCGTGGAGTCGCCGAGTATCCACGGCGCTATGATATTGCCGTCGAGAGTCTGCAATATCGTATCGAAGATCGCGAACCAAAGCGCGTTGAGCGGGTTCTCCGACAGCAGAAGCAGCAGACAGCACGGTATGCAGCCGATAAACGGACCGATAAACGGTATCAGATTGAATACGAACATTATCACGGCGATAAGCGGAGCGTACGGCATACGCATTACCGTACATCCGATAAACACGAACATAGCCACGATGAACGCCTCGATTATCTTGCCGACTATCGAGCCGAGGAACTTCTTGCTCGCCTCTTTGCACACGCCGAGAAAGCGCTGCGCTTTGTCCGCCTTGACAAACGCGAACACGAGCTTTTTGCTCTGTCCGACGAACATCTCCTTTTTTGCGAGCAGATACACCGACAGCGTAAGCCCGATAAACACGTTCTTGAGCGTGTCGATGACCGCCCACACGCCGTTCGCGACGTTCCCCGCGAAGCCGAGCAGCTCGTTTGAATACTGGTTCCAGATGCCCGTTATAAACTTGCTGAAATCGTCGAGTGGGTTGCCGAGGAACTCCGCTATCTGCGGGTAGTCGCCCGATATCTTCTCGATAAATCCGCGCACCGTCGCGATATAGCTGTCCATATTGTTGAATATCGCCACGATATTCGTTACCAATTGCGGAATTACCAGCAGTATCATAAGCATCAAAGCTGCAAGCACCAGCACCATGGTCAGCGTGAGCGAAAAGCCTCGCGCGCGTCCGCGCACCTTTGCGCTGTCCGAGCCCGCCCATTTCCCGAAAAGCCCGTTCTCCAGCTTCATCATCAGCGGGTTGAGCAGATACGCACAGAACACGCCGATTATCAGCGGTGTTGCCACAGTCGTGAAAAACGTCAGCTTTTCCGACACCTTGTCAAAGTTAAATATCAGCATTATCGCGATAGAGCTTACTATTACGCTTATCGTCGAATATACCGCTATCGTAAAATATTTTGTGTTCCAATTTATTTTCATAAGGAATTCTCCTTCGGAATTTATTCAATCTCGCCAAGCAGCCGCATAGCGTTCCCGCTTAATATCAGCCCGCGCTCCACGTCGGTAAGGGGGAGCTTATCAAAACGTTCAAGCTCGTCCTTGGCGCTCCACATCGGGTAATCCGTACCCCACAAGACCCTGTCCGCGCCTATCTTCCTTATCAGCTCGGCGGCGTGTTCGGGGGTCATGGCGTACAGCGAGCTTGAGCAGTCAACGTAGATGCCCGAATTCCCGAACAGCTCCGCGCCCTTATCCCACATCGACCAGCCCGCGAAATGCGCGCCTATGACCGTCAGTTTCGGAAACCGCTTGACGACGTTCATCAGCCGCTCGGGCGACGAATAATCATACCTGTTATCCCCGATATGGAACAGTATCGGCAGTCTGCCCTGCGCCGCCTCGTATATCGGGAACGCGCGTTCGTCGTCGATATTGAACCGCTGAAAGTCGCTGTGGAGCTTTATCCCTTTCAGCCCGAGCGAGATAATCCGCTCCGTCTCGCCCGCGATATCCGCGAAATCGGGGTGGAGCGCCCCGAACCCGATAAGCTTGTCGGGATGTCTCTCCACACAGCCCGCTATGAAATTATTTATCGCCGCGACCTGCTCCGGCACGGTAGCCACGGACTGCACTATATAGCGGTCTACCCCCGCTTCGCCGCCCTCGCGGAGCAGCGTCCCGAGAGTGCCGTCATAATCGACCTTCATTCCGTAAAACCCGCCTATTCCCCCGACAGCCCGTTCGGCTATCTTATCGGGAAAAATATGCGCGTGAGCGTCTATTATCATCCAGTTCTCCCTCTTTTAATAATTATTATTCTCATTATATACCAATATTAACGCGTTGTCAAGAGAAAACGGCACGGATTTTGGGTGCGCGCGGCATAAAAAATTGCGGTATCGAGAATAAAGCTTGAAACCGCAATTTTCTGTGAAACGGAGTAAAAAGCGCCGCGTATTTTTATATATCGTACTTCTCCAGTATCTCGTTGTATATATCCCTTTGGAAATTCTGCTCGCTGTATACGCCGAGATCCGAACTGTCCGAAAGCGGCATAGGAGCGTTTTCGGCGCTTGGAATGGGATAGCGTCCGTCGCTGTCGCCCGCGCAATAATATACATCCGAATCGGAATCCTTTGTCAGGAAGAACAGCCACTCGTCGCCCTTCTGCATAGGAGTAAGATCACTGAATGTTACCAGATCGCCGTCGACGATGCCGTATTCCTGAACGATTTGGAGAGTATCGCCGATATTTGCATTTCCGATTAAGACCTTTTCCACTTCAATGGTGTTTTTTGAGGTTACAAAATAAAGGATATCTTTTCCGAAAAATTCACTGTAACGATACCTTTCATTCTGTTCAGAATCGTCTATAAATTTTCCCACCACCATAAGATCAACATGATCCTCCAACGCGTCAAGATCCTCGAAAACTCTTCTGTTGGCAAAACCTGTCCTCACCAGCTTGATATTGTCAAAACCGTAAGAATTCTCCGGCGCTTTATTGCAGGCTGTCAATGCCGCGCAAGCCGAAAGTACCGCAATTATTGCTGTAATTTTTTTCATAATTAAGCCCCCCATTTCGCTTTTAAGCATGATCTCATATCCTATATTATCATTATTATATACCAATATCGGCGCGTTGTCAAGGGAAAACGGCGCGGTTTTTCTGCCGCGCCGCGTATTTTTATATATCGTACTTTTCCAATATTTCGTTGTAGATATCCCGCTGGAAATTTCCCTCGGCGTATACTCCAAGCTCCGGGCTTTCCGAGAGCGACATCGGCTCGTTTTCGGCGCTCGGAACGGGATAACGTCCGAAAGTATCGCTTGCGCACCAATAACCGTTGAGGTCTGTGCTGTTCCTCAGAAAGAACAGCCACTTGTCGCCTTTTTGCATAGGAGTAAGATCGCTGAAAGAGATCAGTCTACCGTCAGCGATACCGTAGCGTTGGTGTACATCAACGCAGTCGCCCTCCTCTATATCACCCTTGAACACCTTGCTGACACGAATGGTATTGGTTGATTGAATGTTTATAATCAGATCCTTCTGAAAGTCGGCGTCATACTGATAATCGGTATCCTGATTGTCGTCTCCGATAAACTCTCCGATAACGATCACATGACTGTCCTTTTCAAGCTGCGCAAGGTCCTCATATACCACTCTGTCGCTGTGCCATCTTACCAGCTCCAGTCCGTCGTATTTATCGGAAACAGTACTTTCATCCGCTGTGTTGCAGGCTGTCAACGTTACGCATACTGCAAATACGGTGATTATTGAGATAAGTTTTTTCATTGTTATGCCCCCATTTCGCTTTTAATCTTGATCCTTCATAGCCTGTATTACCATTATTATATACCAACATCGGCGCGTTGTCAAGGGAAAACGGCGCGGTTCTTCTGCCGCGCCGCGTATTTTTATATATCGTACTTTTCCAATATCTCGTTGTAGGTATTCCACATGAAGTTCTGCTCGTCGTATACGCCTAGATCGGGGCAGTCCGAAAGCGGCATTGGTTCGTTTTCAGCGTTCGGTACAGGAAAGCGCCCGTCACTGTCGCCCGCGCAAAAATATATGTCCGAATCGGACTCCTTTTTCAGGAAGAACAGCCACTCATCGCCCTTCTGCATTGGAGTAAGATCGCTGAATGTTACCAAATCGCCGTCGACGATACCATAATCCTGAACGATTTGGAGAGTATCGCCTATTTCCGCGTCTCCTATCAGAACCTTTTCAATTTCAATGGTGTTTGTTGAGGTTACAAAATAAAGGACATCTTTTCCGAAAAATTCGTTGTAACGATATCTTTCCTCCTGTTCGGGATCGCCCGTAAATTTTCCCACTACCGCAAGATCAACATAATCCTCCAACGCGGCAAGGTTCTCAAATACTCTTCTATTGGCAAAACCAGTTCTCACCAGCTTTATATCGTCAAAGTCGTTAAAATTTTCAGTAGATTTATTGCACGCTGTCAGCAACGCGCAAGCCGCAAGCACCGTAATTATTGCTGTAATTTTTTTCATCATTATGCCCCCCATTTCGCTTTTAAGCATGACTTGTCGTGTCCGGTAATTGTTGATGACACAGCACCGCCGTAATCCCCGGGAAATCCTTGATTCATAATTGCCACCGGTTTGCCGTCTATCGTATGTCCGCCGAGACCGCGGCTTATGAAGGGGTGCGTCAACTTCAGCACATGACCCACTTCATGAACAAACGTCATTTGTGCGGCAAGTTTAGGATCAGAAGCAACGCTAAACACACTTGAATTTGTATTCATCGTTATATCGGCATACGCCCAATCGCTGATCAAACCATCAATTGAGGTGTCTAGCGGCTTACCGTTTGAATCATACGGAGTGGTGTAACCTAAAAGCCGCTCTCCCAAATTATCACCATAAACATTTATTCCATCGTCAATTGTAGTTCTTGCATTTATAACAAAAGATACGTTTACTCTCACATTGCTGCTTATCCCATTCCAATCACGAGCACTCCGATAAATGTCGGAAGTTAAAAAATCTGTCTGTGCACTCCTACTGATTCTCAAGGTGAATTTTGCATCTTCATATCCTATGTATTTTCCTGCCCAATAATCTTCGGGGTGCGCCGAAGCCGTGCTTGTCAGCATAACGGCGGTGAGCACTCCAGCAAGCATTGGTATGACCCGCTTTTTAATTTTCATTTAAATTCCTCCTAAACAATATGATTTAAAGGAAGTATCTTCCCTTAACCTATATTATATGACAGCGGAATATAAATGTCAACGCGCTTTTTACGCCCTTTGCGCGAACGGCACAAATACTGCGTGAACGGCACAAAAATCGGCATTGTCAACAAAATCCG
The DNA here is from genome assembly GCA_947389015.1 of uncultured Clostridia bacterium. Taxonomy (GTDB): domain Bacteria; phylum Bacillota; class Clostridia; order Oscillospirales; family Ruminococcaceae; genus CAG-115. The sequence goes on from CANDVA010000016.1 coordinate 46,844, forward strand.
AGCCGGAAATTTGTGCTAAATTATCATCATACAATCCCCGAACGAAAAGAACCGATACCGCTCCTCAATGGCGAGCTTATACGCGGCGAGCGTCTTTTCCCTGCCGAGGAACGCGCTAACGAGCATTATCAGCGTGCTTTCGGGGAGATGAAAATTCGTTATCAGCCCGTCGATACATTTGAACTCATAGCCCGGGTAGATGAAAATGCTCGTGTCGTCGACCGCCTTGCCCGTCTGCGCGGCGCTCTCCAGCGTTCGGCACGAGGTAGTCCCGACGGCTATGACGCGACCTCCGCGGGCTTTGCAGGCGCGTATCTTCCCGGCGGTCTCGGGCGGTATCTCGTAATGCTCGGTGTGCATCTTGTGGTCGAGGATATCGTCCTCCTTGACGGGACGGAACGTACCAAGCCCGACGTGGAGCGTCACATACGCCGTATCGACGCCCATTTCACGTGCTTTGGCGAACTCCGTCTCCGTGAAGTGAAGCCCCGCCGTCGGAGCGGCGGCCGAGCCCGTCTCGCGGCAGTATATCGTATTGTAGCGGTCTTTATCTTTCAGCTTTTCCGTGATGTACGGCGGCAGCGGCATTTGACCGATACGGTCGAGTATATCGTAAAAATCGCCCGTGTAATCGAACCGCACCAGCCTGTTTCCGCCCTCGAGAGTATCGAGAACCTCCGCGGACAATCCCTCGGGGAAATCCACGACGACCCCGGGCTTTAATCTCCGCCCGGGCTTGACCATGGTCTCCCACTCGTTCAGCCCAAGCCGCTTCAGCAGCAGGAACTCGCACGGCACGCCCGTGTTCCGTTTAACTCCGTATATACGCGCGGGGAACACCTTGCTGTCGTTCATCACAAGCAGGTCGCCCTCCCGCAGATAACCGCATATATTGTAAAAGCGGTCGTGCGTCACCGCGCCGCTTTTCCTGTCTATCTTCATCAGCCGCGAGCTGTCGCGCGGCTCGGCGGGGGTCTGCGCTATAAGCTCCTCGGGAAGATCGTAGTAAAAATCGCTCTTTAACATAGTATTTCCGTATATCTCCGTTTCTTTTTTCGTCCGATTTAATTGTACCACAAATTCCGCATTTTGTCAATAAATCACTTGACAAATCGGAATCGTTGAGAAATTAAGCGGCTTCGGATCAAAACACCCGAAACTCGGCAAAACGACCAAAGCGATACTTAAAGGGTGCAATAAATTCTCCGAAAATCACACAATAACATATTGACAAAGTCCGCATAATATGATACAATGGAGAGTGTAATGATAGAGGCGCGGGGCTGAAGAGTATTGCCGCATAAACGCTTTACGGAGAGCGCGGCAGGAAAGGCAGTACCGCCGAGGAGTGTACGATCCGCAGCGTGCATATCCGGCTGTACGTTCAACAGGCGTGCGGCTGTCATCGGCAATGCTTGATGGAGTGCTATCGCATAAAAATTGCGGCATTTTAAGGCAACACCGGTGATTTATCATCGGTATTTTTTGTATACGAAAGAAAGGGAGAACTTATGAAAGAACAATTTAAGGTAGGCATTATCGGCGCGACGGGAATGGTCGGTCAGCGCTTCGCGACGCTGCTCGAGAACCACCCGTGGTTTAAGGTCGTCGCGCTGGCGGCTTCCCCCCGTTCGGCGGGAAAGACGTATAAGGAGGCTGTCGGCGGACGGTGGTATATGGATACCCCCATGCCCGCGAATATGGCGGATATCATCGTGAACGATGCGACCGCCGACGTTGACGAGATCGCGTCCAAGGTGGACTTCGTGTTCTGCGCGGTGGATATGAAAAAGGACGAGATAAAGGCTCTCGAGGAGCGTTACGCAAAGGCGGAGTGCCCCGTAATGTCCAACAACTCCGCGAACCGTTTTACGCCCGACGTGCCTATGATAATCCCCGAGGTCAACGCGGATCACGCGGCTATAATCGACGCGCAGAAAAAGCGTCTCGGCACTGAGCGCGGCTTTATTTCGGTAAAGTCCAACTGCTCCATTCAGAGCTACGTTCCCGCTCTGTCGCCGCTGAGGAAGTTCGGCATTACGGAGGTGCTCGCCTGCACTTATCAGGCGATCTCCGGCGCGGGCAAGACCTTCGAGACATGGCCCGAAATGGTCGACAACCTTATCCCGTACATCGGCGGCGAGGAGGAAAAATCCGAGCAGGAGCCGCTGAAAGTCTGGGGTCACATCGAGGGCGGCGAAATAGTAAAGTGCGACAAGCCTCGGATCACCACGCAGTGCCTGCGTGTGCCCGTGTCGAACGGTCACTTTGCGGCGGTGTTCGTCAGATTTGAAAACAAGCCCTCTATCGAGGAGATAAAGAAGATATGGGCGGAATACGCCGCCGAGCCGCAGGAGCTGAAGCTCCCGAGCGCGCCCAAGCAGTTCCTCAACTACTTCGAGGAGGACAATATGCCGCAGGCTAAGCTGCACCGCAATCTCGAGGGAGGTATGGCGGTCTCTATCGGTCGTCTGCGCCCCGATACGCAGTATGATTACAAGTTCGTGTGCCTGTCGCACAACACGCTCCGCGGCGCCGCGGGCGGCGCTGTCGAAATGGCGGAGCTGCTTGCCGCTAAGGGTTATCTCGACTGATGAGCGTTACTTTAAGAAACGGAACGAGCGGGGACGCGGAGCTGATCGTCGGCTATCTGAAAAAGCTCGCGGATTACGAAAAGCTGGGCGACGTGTGCAATATCACACCCGACGCGCTTGTTAAGCTGATGAACGAGGAAAACGGTCTGCGCGCCGTTATCGCGGAGCAGAACGGCGTTCCCGCTGGAATGATGACGTGGTACACATATAAAATAGCCACTTTTTCGGGCAAGCGGATATTCTACATCGAGGACGTTTTCATCGATAACGACAAACGTGGAGAGGGAATCGGAACGGCGCTCTTCGCCGAAGCCGAAAGGCTGGCGAAGGAGCTTGAGTGCGCGCGTCTCGAATGGAAGTGCCTTGATTGGAACATACCCGCGCGGAATTTCTACGTAAAAACGGGCGCTGCTCTCTCCGGCAGCGAATGGCTGACTTACACCATTGATTTAAAGTAGTTCAGAAAGGAACATTTTATGAAGAACACTATTTTCACGGGCTGCGCGACCGCTATCGCAACGCCCATGAACGCCGACGGCTCGATAAACTACGACGAGTTCGGGCGGCTGATAGACTTCCAGATAGACAACGGCATAGACGCGCTCGTCGTCTGCGGAACGACGGGAGAGTCGGCAACTATGACCGACGAGGAGCACGTCGAAGTCATCCGCTACGGGATAAAGCGCGTAAACCGCCGCGTTCCCGTTATCGCGGGCGCGGGCAGCAACGACACCGCCTACGCGGTCGAGCTGTCGAAGGAAGCGGAAAAGGCGGGCGCGGACGCGCTTCTGCAGGTCACGCCGTACTACAACAAGGCTTCGCAGCGCGGGCTGATAAAGCATTTCACGGCTATCGCGGACGCGGTGAGCATACCGAATATGCTGTACAACGTTCCCTCGCGGACGGGCGTTAATATCGCGGTGGACACGTACAAGGAGCTTGCAAAGCACCCGAACATCACCGCCGTTAAAGAAGCGTCGGGCAGCATGGACACGGTAATGCAGCTTTCCGCGTACACCGATCTGGATATTTATTCGGGCAACGACGACGAGGCGCTGTGCTGTCTCGCGCTCGGCGGCAAGGGATTGATCTCGGTATCGTCCAACGTCGTTCCGCGCGAAAAGCATGACGAGATTATGATGTTCCTCGACGGCAAGCACGACGAGGCGCTGGATATCCAAAAGAAGCTCCTCGCGCTCGACAAGGCTATGTTTATGGACGTGAACCCGATTCCCGTCAAAGAGGCGCTGAACATCATGGGCTTCAAAGCGGGTGAATGCCGTCTGCCGCTCTGCTCTATGAGCGATGAGATGATCGCGAAGCTGAGGGCGGTTATGGAGCCGCTCGGGTTAGTCGGCTGTGTAAAGTAATAAATAATCTGTCCACGTAGCGGCTCAACGGCATGTTTTCGGCTATGTGGACAGTTTTAAAAATAACAACGGAGAAGTAAAAACCATGACTAAAATTGCTATTACGGGCGCTTGCGGACATATGGGACGCGTTATCGCGGGGCTTATCGCCGAGCGTGAGGACTGCGCCGTCTGCGCGGGTATAGACAAATTCGGCGAGAAATACGCGGAGTTTGAGGTGCATAAGAGCGTGTTCGACATGACCGAAAAGCCCGACGTTATCATCGACTTTTCTCACCCCTCCGCCCTCCCCGACCTGCTGTCCTACTGCAAGATGAACAACGTGCCGCTGGTTATCGGCACGACGGGCTACTCGGACGAGGAAAAGCAGACGATAACCGCCGCCGCCGAACAGATACCCGTGTTCTTCACGTTCAATATGTCGCTGGGTATCAACCTCCTCGCGGAGCTGGCGAAAAAGGCGGTGCAGGTGCTCGGCGGTCAATTCGATATCGAGATAGTCGAGAAGCACCATAATCGGAAAAAAGACGCTCCCTCGGGTACGGCGATAATGCTCGCCGAGGCTATCAACGAGGAGCTCGGCAATGCTAAGCATTACGTTTACGACCGTCATTCCGTCCGCAAACCGCGCGGCAAGGACGAGATCGGTATGCATTCGGTTCGCGGCGGCACTATCGTCGGCGAGCACGATATCATTTTCGCGGGTCACGACGAGGTGATAACTCTGTCACATTCGGCGCAGTCGCGCGAGGTGTTCGCGGCCGGCGCGGTCAACGCGGCGGTGTTCCTCTCGGGGAAGTCCGCGGGACTGTACGCTATGAGCGATATGATCAAGGAGAATTAACTATGAACATTGAAGTAACGGAAAACGTATCCGCGGTATCGTTCAACAACGTACCGCTCAACAAGACCGTAATGGAGGACACGCTCCGCACGGTCGCGGACGCGGGGATAAACGTGGATATGATATCCATGACCGCCCCGACGTCGGAAATATTCAGCTTTGGCTTTACGGTGAACGACGACGATATGCCCAAGCTGCTCGCGGCGGCAAAGGTGCTGCGCGAGAACGGCGTAGTCGCGCCGATGATCAACAGCGGAAATCGGAAGATCGTTATCAAAACGGGCGAAATGACGGAGACCGTCGGCTTCGCGGCGCGCGTTTTTGAGATACTCAACCGTCTTGACGCTATGATACTTATGATAACGACGGGAGTTGACGAGATATCCATGCTTATCCGCGACGCGGACGCGGACGTTGTTGTCGCGGCGTTTGAAAAGGAGTTCGCATGAATTGGCTGATGACGGCGGCTGCGGGTACCTCGGAGACATTAACGGAAACCTCCGAGGTGACGTTCGAGCCCACTCTTAACGACGCGGTGCAGGGCTTAGTCACAAAGCCCGAGGAAACGCTGTCGGCGTTCGGGAAGTTTTTTCGGGAGCTTGGCAACGCGCTCCTTGCCGCGATACCTACGATAATCCTCGCGGTCGTTATCCTCGTCGTCGGACTTATATTGTCGAAGCTGGTAATCAAGCTGCTCTCAAAGGGGCTGTCCAAGACCAAGCTGGAGCTTACGGTCACGAAATTCACCGCGCAGATGGCGAAGATCGTGCTGTATACCCTGCTGATAACGATAGTGCTGAACATTCTCGGCATACCCGCGACCTCGATAATCACCGTTATCGGCACGGCGGGCGTGGCTATCGGTCTGGCGCTCCAGAACTCGCTCGCGAACGTAGCGGGCGGATTTCTGCTGATGATAACCAAGCCGTTCAAGATCGGCGACTACATAATCACCAACGGCGTCGAGGGCACGGTCTCGCAGATCTCGATACTGCATACGCGGCTGGATTCCGCGAGCAACCAGGCGATATTCGTGCCGAACGGTCTCGCGATAAACGCGACCATTATCAACAACAACGGCAACGATACCCGCCGCGTCGACCTCACGTTCTCCATCTCCTATAACGACGATTTCGCGACCGCACAGGGAATTATCCTCGGGCTTATCGAGGAGCACCCGCTGACGCTCAAGGACGTTCCCCCTACCGTGCGTATGAAGGAGCACGGCGAGAGCGCGATCGTCATTGTCGCGAGAGCGTGGTGCAATACCGCGGACTATTGGGACGTGTATTTCGACCTCACCGAGCAGGTACGCGCGGCGTTCATCGAGAACGGTATCGAAATTCCATTCAATCAGCTCGACGTTCATGTGGTGGATAATAATTTGACCGGCGTACTTGACAAATAATGGCGTGACGTATATGTTACAGATATGAGGTTGACTAAAAATGACCGAGCTTAAATTATTCGACAAGATATTATTGAAAACAGGCGAGACCGCTTATATCGTTGATGCTCTCCCACATTCCTATGTCTGCGATATCGACAAGGCTGCGGGAACGGACACGGATTTTGTTTATCCCGACGAGATAGAGCGCGTTCTCTGATATGCGGTCTGCGGTGAAATAAAAAACTCGGCACCCTTTGGGAGTGCCGAGATTTTTTTGTCTCGTATCAGCCGAACAGCACGTCGGTCAGCCACAAATGCGCCGCGTCCAATGCCTCGTAAAATCCCGTATAATCGCCCCTGCGCATCTTCGCGGCATCCGCGGGATTTTTCGGGAGGAGCTGTACCATGATCTTATTCGGAACCTCCGAGTCGGCGATCTTTTTGGTCTCCTTGATCGTGAGCTTAGCCGCGAACGCGTCGCCCGCGCTGCCGTAGAAGATCGTGTTGCCGCTGCGGATAAGAGGGAAACCCCTGTAAAATAAAAGCTTACTGTCTGCCATTGTGTACCTCCTGATTATAAACAGGTCGCGCACCGCTCACCGAGCTTGATCGTGCGTTACCGTAGCGTTTGATTTTCATAATGTGCCGTATCTTACCAGTCATAGCTGACCGTGCCGCCGTTTAACAGCGCGTCAACGTTCTCGATAAGACGAGTGACGTATATCTCGCGAACCTTGAATGTCGTTCTTCCGTTGAGGTTTATGATATACTTTCTGCCGCCGTCGGGGATGAACTCGACAACGTCCTCCTCTGTGCCGTAGGTATTGACGTACTCGCTCTTGTAATGGAACCTCACCGACGCGGTTGGAGCGGTATCGGTCTGCTCGGTGTACATCTCCTCGCCGATCGAGCTTATCAGCTGCTGATACAGCTTTTTGAACTCGTCACCGTCAAGCTCGCTGCCGTTGTGGAAGAACCGCTTGTTTTCCCCGTCGATATCGAACTTGAACTCGCCGTCGGGCAATGTCACCGTAACGTACTCGACGGTGTAGATATACGGCGAGATCGGCTGTCTGGAGATGATAGTCGATACGTCGAACGTATACCACGGCGCGTTGTCCTTGGCGAGCGAATAGATACCCGGAGTACCCTCGAGCACCGCGTAATAGCCCGTTACGTTCGTGAGCGACGGCGAGCTTTCGGTGCCGCCCTCTGTCTCGGAGACTATCTCGTTTCCGAGCAGCAGCGTCCTGATGTTGCCGCCGTACTTGAACGTCATCTTCAAAAACGGGTCGTCGAGACCGCACGCCTTCATATTCTCCTCGGTCTGCTCGAGATATTCGCACGCGTCCATCGTCATTGAATACATGGCGTTGCACACGCTCTTGCCCGTGGTTATGTCTATCTCGGCGGTTATCGGCTTTACAAAGCGGTGAGTGTTGAACGTGGTGATAATGCTGTCCTCGTTCTCCGCCTCCTCCGCGACGTCGAACATAAAGCGTATCTCAACGTCCTCGTCGATATCCTTGCGCCATATTTTCAGATAGTCCAGCTCGTTTGTGCCGTCGTTGTTGTAGCCGTCGGTCAGCACGAGGTTAGCGTATCGGTTTATCGGCGAATACGCTCCCGAAACGCTGTAATAGTTTACAAGATAAACCGTATTGCTCCCATCTGTACAGCAATATGCCGCAGAGGCGTTTGCGGGGTTTTGTATGCCGAAGTTCAGCTTTATCACGCTGCCGTCCTCAAAGCTTACCTCCGCGCTCGCCGCGGGATCATCTAGACCGTACTTCGCGAGATCGTCCGCGTTCTCCTCGACGACGCTCTTTGCGGGGAGCGCGGCGAGATTGTTCACGAAATTGCGGACGGTGGTATCGCTCTGCGGAACGCCTTTAAGGTCGGCGCTCGTCCAGTAGTACTCGTCCTTTGAGGAGACTTTCCCCTCGCTGTCGGTGGACGATACCACGCGCTTCTGCCGCTCGAACGTGTAATTCCCGTTCTCGTTGGAAACGGAGAGCTTCAGCACCTTGTCTGTCTGCTGACCCGTGATGTTCACGGTATCGTCGACTATTGCCGAGGTGATATCGGACGAGGAGCTCTCTCCCTCCTTGGGAGCGGTGAGCATTAAGACCATCATAACGACGCCGAGCACGAGCAGCACTCCCGCCGCGATTATCACCGATTTTACGGATTTGGTAAGCTTCATTATCTATGCCTCCTGCGCACCCAGATGACGATACCGAGTACGATAACAAGCACGGGGATAACGATACAGAGCACGACAGCAAGCACGTTCGCTGTCGCGGCGTTCATCTCGAACGTCACATTAGAGAACGTCTTGGACTTTATCGTGATACCGTCGTCCTTGCCGCTGATAGTATTGAATACTCCGAGGAAAAACTCGGGATTGTTCGCGTTGTTGTACGACAAAAAGCTGTCGCCCGAGATCTGCACGGAGCCCGTCACGCAAAGCCTGCTCTTCGCACCGTTGGTGTGGACGTGCGACGACATTACGATATCGTTGAATGTTCCGCTCTCGGCGGAGTCTATGCTGAAATTCTCGTCCATACCCACTCCGAGCGGATACAGAAAAGCGTTGTCGTAGGTCGTCATCAGTACCTCGCGGTCGTTGGAGCTTCTGTCGAGAACGTACACGGGGCGGAGATCCGCGCCGAGCGTATACAGGCTCGAATCGAGCACATCCTGCGTGTATTCGGTGTCGGCTATCTCCTGCAAATGCGCGAATAAGGTCATACTGCTGATAAGATAGTTCGTGTCGCTCTGCCCTATCCTTGAATAGCCGACGGAAACGCCCCAGTCGTTAAGAAAGCTCTCGATATTGGGCGTCTCGGGCTGAGAGGTAGAGGCGAAATAGAACATATTCTTGCCGTAAGCTCCGCCGTTGTCAAGATACCTGTCGAGTTTCGATATCTGAGCCGCGTCGGGATCGATAGACGGCGCGTACATTATCACGAAATCGATATCGGGATCGATAGTATCTGTGGTGGTGAGGTTGAGCGTTTCGGTCTCGTAGCCGTTCTTGGAGAGCAGATTGCGCAGCGCGGTGCTGTCGCTCTCGCCGTAGCCCTCGGTGAACGCCACTCTGATAACGTCCTCGTTTGAGACCGCGAGCATTGCCGACACAGCCTCCTGCTCGATATTCGAGCCCTCCACGACGTACTGTCCGTAGGTCTGAAGATAGCTCTGATTGAACGAAAAATACTCATACGGAGACAATATCTTATGCCGCCCCGTCTTTTCGCACTCGACGACGATATAGTTCGCGGCAAGGGTCTCTCCTTTGAACTGCGAGGTATAATTCGGGTTCTGATCGAGATCGAGGTAGTTCACCTTGATATGACCGCCCGTCATTTCCATTTTCTTCAGCAGCTCGTTTATCTGCTTGTACGCGGCGCTCTGCTCCTCGAAATCCTTTTCGGTGCGCAGAACGGTAAGCGTGATATCCGTATTGAGCGTGTTCGCGAGATAACCCTCGGTGGTCTCGTCGAGCGTGTACAGCCCCGAATTCGTGAGGTCGGCGGTGGTATCGAAGCGCTCCGATATCAGCCCGACGATAATATTCACAAGCACTACCGCCGCGATAAACACGACTGTCAGCACCACGGACATCGAGCCGTGCTTGAAGCTCCGCGCGTTGAATTTGCGCCTTGCCTTTTCGGGCTTGACGGGCTTTTCGGACTTATCCTCCGCCTTTTCGCGGACCTCGGAGGTCTCGGTCTCCTTTATTTCCTCGGAAATGTTTCCGTTATTTTCGTTTTTCCCGTTTTCCGCGCTCTCGGGAGTTTTCTTTTCCTTACTCAATCAAAACACCCCCTCAGCTCCAGCGGCGGCGTTCGATAAACCGCATTGTCAGGAAATTGAAGATAACGATAAGGCTCACGAAAAACAAAATGTTCTTCAGGCTGAAAATGCCGACGGTGAACTCCTCATACTTGTAGAACACCGACAGCGAATTGATAACGTTGCGTATGCCCTCGACGGGAATGTAGTTCGAGATTATGTCGAACAAACACAGCACGATATTCGCGCCTATGCTTCCGATAGCGGCGATCATCTGGTTTTCGGTAAGGTTTGAGATGAATATGCCCACCGAGATGAACACTCCGCCCATGAGTATCATACCCACGAAGTTGCCCCAGAAGGTCGCCCACGCGAACTCGCTGCCCGACTTCACTACCGCAGCGGACATAAACACCGCGTATATCAGCAGTATCAGCACCGCGCAGAAGAACACGAAGAACGCCGCGAGGAACTTCCCCATTACCAGTCCGAACAGGCTTACGGGGCTGGTCAGCGTGAGCTGATCGGTCTTTTGCCGCTTGTCGTCAGCCATAGTGCGCATGGTGAGCACGGGGATAAGTATCATCATTATAAAGAACATCAGCACGAACACCCCCGCTATCTCGGCAGAGCCCGTCGCAAGACAGTTCATCCACAAAAACAGCCCCGAAAAGCCGTAGAACACCGCCAGAAACACATAACCGAGCGGCGATGTGAAATATGACGAAATTTCGCGTTTTATTATCGCGGGCATTACCTTGCACCTCCGTTTTCGATATTTCCGTAGAAGTCGCCCGTGGTGAGCTTGAGGAAAATCTCCTCGAGCGTCAGCTCGCTGCCGCGCATAAGCAGTATCGGGTAATTTCTCGCCGCCATGCGCTTGAACACCTCGCGGCGCACGTCCGCGCCATCCTTGGCGTTAAGCTCGTACTCGAACACGCCCTTTTCGACCTCGCGGTTCATGTGTACCTCCACCATATCGGGTATCTGCTTTAACAGCGACTGTACCTCCTTGTTCGCGCCCTCTATCTGCACGGTCAGCTTGTGATCGGCGGAGAGACTGCGCGAGAGGTTCTCGGCGGTGTCGTTCGCGACCAGTTTGCCCTTATCGATAACGACGATACGGTCGCAGACCGCCTGCACCTCCGACAGGATATGCGACGACAGTATTACCGTGTGGTTCTTGCCGAGCTTTCTTATCAGCGTGCGTATCTCAATTATCTGTTTCGGGTCAAGACCGACCGTGGGCTCGTCGAGGATAAGCGTGCTCGGATTTCCGACCAGCGCCTGCGCCACGCCCACTCTCTGACGGTATCCCTTTGAAAGATTGCGGATAACGCGCTTCTGAACGTCGGTTATCTTTACAAGCGAGCATATCTCGTTCAAATGCGAACGCTTTGGGAGCCTGCACTTTTTCAAGTCGTAGACGAAATTCAAGTATTCGTTGACCGTCATATCCTGATACAGCGGCGGCTGCTCGGGAAGATACCCGATATTCTTCTTAGCGCCGACGGGATCTTCCAGCACGTCGATACCGTTTATAAGCGCTTCGCCGCCCGACGACGACAGATAGCCGGTGAGAATATTCATAGTCGTCGATTTCCCCGCTCCGTTGGGACCGAGAAAGCCGAGTATTTCGCTTTCATTGGCGGTAAAGCTGATGTTATCTACGGCGAGCTTGCTGCCGTAGCTTTTGCTGAGATTTCTTACTTCGATCATACGTCCTCCAAAATTCCGGGGATATTTGTCTATAATATTATAAATCTCCTCGGTGAAATTTAAGTGTAATGCGTATGAAAATTACTGCGCCGCGGAAAGCAGCTCAATACCCTTCTTTATACGCGCGAGTGCGTCCTCCTTGCCGAGGATAACGGATATCTCGATACCGCCGCCCGGGGTGAACTGCTTTCCCGAGAGCGCCACGCGCAGCGGGAAGAGTATCACGCCGTTCTTCACGCCCTCGGTCTCGATAAGCTTGAAAAGCGCGTCGTGGACGTTCTCCTGAGTGAAATCAGAAACGCCCTCAAGAACGGGGAGTATCTTTTTCAGAGCGTCGAGAGACGTCTCCGCGTTTGTCTTCATCTTTTTATTGTTGTACAGCTCGAGCGAATATTCGGGAAGCGAGTCGATAAAGTCCACCTGCTCGGGAATATCCGTGAACAGCTCCGCGCGCGGCTGCAATACGCTGCACAGCAGATCAAGATCAACGTCCTCGCGCTTGCAGGTCTGGCGGATATACGGCTTCGCGATCTCCGCGAACTTCTCGGGCGCCAGCGCGCGGACATAATGCGCGTTGATAGCCTTGAGCTTCAGCGGGTCAAATATCGCGGGCGACTTGGAGATGCCCGAAATGTCGAAATTCTCTATCATCTCGTCAAGCGAGAATATCTCGTTCTCACCCTTGGGCGCCCAGCCGAGCAGCAGAATGTAATTCAATACCGCCTCGGTCATATAGCCCTTTTCCATAAGGTCCTGGAACGACGCGTCGCCGTCGCGCTTGGCGAGCTTGTGCTGCGCATCCTTCATAATGTGCTCGACGTGGATATACATCGGCGGCTCCCAGCCGAACGCCTCATAGAGCAGATTGTACTTGGGCGCGGAGGACAGATACTCGTTGCCGCGCACGACGTGAGTTATTTTCATGGTGTGGTCGTCGACTACGTTCGCAAAGTTGTAGGTCGGCATACCGTCCGTTTTCAGCAGTATCTGGTCGTCCAGAATGGAATTCTCCACGGTTATGTCGCCGTATATCTCGTCGTGGAACGTCGTCGAGCCCTCCTCGGGGATCGCCTGACGGATAACGTAGGGAACGCCCTCGGCAAGGTTACGGTCTATCTCCTCCTGCGTGAGATGACGGCAGTGACGGTCGTACATCGGCATTATATTGCTTGCTTTCTGCACCGCCGCAAGCTCCTCAAGACGCTCCTTTGTGCAGAAGCAGTAGTACGCGTTGCCCTTTTTCACCAATTCCTCCGCGTACTCATTGAACATACCCATACGCTCGCTCTGAACGTAGGGACCGTAGTCGCCGCCTACGTCGGGACCCTCGTCCCAGTTAAGTCCGCAGTCGCGGAGGGTCTTGTAGATAACGTCGACAGCGCCCTCTACATAGCGCTCCTGATCGGTATCCTCGATACGCAGAATGAACTTGCCGCCGTTCTTCTTCGCGAGAAGATACGTATACAGCGCCGTTCTGAGGTTTCCGATATGCATATAGCCCGTGGGACTGGGCGCGAAACGAGTTCTTACTTCCATTATTTTCCATTCCTCTCAATATTATTTATCTCCGCGATATCCTTGGCGATCTGCTCCTTCAGCTCGTCAAGACCCGCGAATTTGCGCTCGGGGCGCAGAAATTTCGTCAGCGAAACGGCAACTTTCTCACCGTACAATTCTCCGGCAAAATTCAGAATATGCGTTTCCATAACGGTCTCGCCGCCGTTGACGACGGTCGGGCGGATACCGATATTCGTAATGCCGCGGTAATTTCTCCCGTGAACGCTCACATAGCTCGCGTACACGCCGAAGCGCGGTATCACGTTGGTCTTGGGTATTATCTGATTAATGGTCGGGAACGACATCGTCCGCGCTATCATGTTACCCGATACGACGGGCAGTTTGAACCGCAGCTCATAGCCGAGCAGCCTGTTCGCTTCTTCTATCCCGCCGTTTCGGATAAGCTCGCGGATATGCGTGGAGCTTATCATCTCGCCGTCAATGCACACGTCATCGACGATCTGCACGTCAATACCGTATTTTTCGCCAAGCTCGGTCAGCCGTTCGGGAGTGCCGTAGCCGCCCAGCCCGAAACGAAAATTCCGCCCGCAGCACGCAAACCCCGCGTTGAGCCGCTCACGCAGCAGCTCTCGGACAAATTCCTCGTCGGTGAGCGTGCAGACCTCGGCGAAATCGGGCGCGCAGATGTACTCCACGCCCATTTTCTCCATAAGCTCGCGCTTGTTCTCAAACGAGATGATGTCCTCGGGACTTCTGAACTTGGGCAGCGTGGTATCGCAGTTGAACGTGAACACGGCCGGCTTTAAATCGCGCCGCGCCAGCGCCGCGCCGATAACGCCGATATGCCCCAGATGCAGTCCGTCAAAATACCCCAGCGCGACAGCCGTTCTTTCCGACGGTGCTGCGCCATACGTTATATCTATCAAATTACTTCACCGTCAAAATCTTTTTACCGATATCAATTCATTATCGGAAATTTTCGCTATCCCGAGAAAATCCCCCGCATACACGCGGAACATCACGCCCTCGGGAGCGTTATGCAGCCTTTTAACGTCAAGCCGCACACCGTTCATATAAAGGCGCTTCTGCTCCTCGTCAAGATGAATTTCGGGATAGCTCTTGAATACGCTCTCGGTCGGCAGCAGCAGACGCTCAAGCTCCTCAAGGGGCTTTTCGCGGAGCTCCGACAGCGGATAAGCCTCGTCGATACCGCAGCCGCACGCGCGCGTCCGCACAAGGCTCGTCATTACTGCGCCCGTGCCGAGCGCCCTGCCGATATCGTCAATAAGGGAGCGTATATACGTTCCCGACGAGCAGTCGACGTCGATAACGCCGTTCGCGCCGTAAAATTCGAGCAGCTCCAGCCGCGAGATCGTAACGGGACGCGGCTTTCTCTCGACCTCGATACCCTTCCGCGCCAGATCGCAGAGCTTCTGCCCGTTGACTTTAAGCGCGGAATACATCGGCGGTATCTGTTCGATATCGCCGCGGAAACGCTCCAGAACGCTCTCCAGCGCGCTTGCGGAGACGTTCGCCGACTGCTGCTCCGAGCATCTGCCCCATATATCCAGAGTATCCGAGGTAAGCCCGAGACGGAAACCCGCACGGTAGCTCTTATCGCTGTCGGGCAGTATCGACGCCGCCTTTGTCGCCGAGCCGATAAACACGGGCAGCACGCCCGTCGCCATAGGATCGAGCGTTCCCGAGTGACCGACCTTTTTCGTATGATAACAGCCGCGTATGACCGCCACAACGTCGAACGAGGTGAAATCCGCGGGCTTGTTCACAACAATTACGCCATTTAACGGGCTCATATGATACCCGCCCTTTTTATCGCTTCTGCCGCCGCCTCAGCTATCTTTTCCTCGGCTTCACCGATAGTTCCGCCGTAGAACGAGCACCCCGCAGCGCGTTCGTGACCGCCGCCGCCGAACCGCATACATATCTCCGCAACGTTAATGCGGTCGCTCGAACGCATACTCGCCTTGTACACGCCCTTTTTCTTCTCTTTCATGCAAATGCCGATATCCACGCCCTCTATCTGACGCGGAATATTCGAGAGAGCGCCAACGTCGTCGCTGTCGATATCGGGAATACTCTCCACCAGCGACAGCGGCACGGATATCATTGCGACGCGCCCCTCCGCGAAATAGCGGATATTTTTCAGCACCTCCTGCTCGAGACGTATGCGCCCCTGCGTTTTTAGGTCGAAATTCACGTAGTTTATCGCCGCGAAATCCGCGCCGTACTTTATCATCTCGGCGGCAATTATGTGCGTCTGCGCGGTCGTGTTCGAGAACTTGAAGCAGCCCGTATCGGTCGCCGTTCCCGTGTAAATGCAGTTGGCTAGTTCCCTGTCGAACGGAACGCCGAGCTCCTTTATCACCTCGTACACCAGCTCGCACGCCGCTGCGTATTCGGGACGGACGAGCGTCCGCTTCGCGTACTCGGTGTTGGACAAATGGTGGTCTATGCAAAGCTCCGCCTTGTCGCCGAGCTCTTTCATCTCGCCGAGCAGCTTGGTATCCGCAACGTCCGCGCAGACAATGGTCTTAGGCTCGAACTCCTGCTCCGCGACCGCCTTGAAAAGGTAGTCAAATCGGTGAGGTATCTCCTCGGGACAGACCGCGCGAGCATGTTTGCCCATACGCTGTAACGCGCCGCAGAGCGCGTGACCGCACCCGAGAGTGTCACCGTCGGGACTTGCGTGCATGAGTATCAGATAATCGTCGTTTTCGCGCAGAAAATCCGCCGCCTGTTTAACGTCAATCTTCACCGCCGTCACCTCCGTCATCTCCGTTATCCTCAACGGGCTTGGGCAGGTGCGCGATTATATCCTCGATATGCTCGCTGTACTCAAGCGAATTATCCGCCTGAAATATCAGCTCGGGAATTTTCCGCATACGTATCCGCGCGGCGATCTGCTTTTTGAAATAGCCGCCTGCCGCCCTCATGCCCTCAACAGCCTTTGCGGTGCGCTCTTCGCCGCCCATACAGGAGACCCACACCTTGCAGTAGCTCATATCGTTGGTGACCTCGCAGCGCGTTATCGTCACAAATCCCTCCGCGACGCGCGGATCCTTAACGCCGCTTACCGCCGACGAAAGCTCCCGACGAATATCTTCGCTGAGCCTTTTTATATTAAAGTTAGCCAATTGAGCCTCCTTTTATTTAGTCTTGTAATTATTCCTGATATTCTTCCATCATATAAGCCTCGAAGATGTCACCCTCCTTGATATCGGTGAACTTCTCCAGACTGATACCGCACTCGTAGCCCGCCGCGACCTCCTTGACGGAGTCCTTGAAGCGCTGCAAGCCCGCGATATGGTCGTCGCCGACGATGATGCCGTCGCGCACGATACGAACCTGACCGCTCCTCGCGACCTTGCCGTCGAGCACATACGAACCCGCGACCTTGCCGACACCCGTGATATTGTACACCTGACGCACCTCGACGCGTCCGAGCCGTACCTCGCGGAATTTAGGCGCGAGCATTCCTTTCATAGCCGCGGTTATATCCTCTATCGCGTCGTAGATAACGCGGTACAGACGCACCTCAACGCCGTTCTCCTTGGCGCTCTCCTCCGCTGACGGGTGCGGTCTTACGTTAAAGCCGACGATAATAGCGCCCGAAGCCATGGCGAGCATAATATCGCTCTCGCTGACCGCGCCGACTCCGCCGTGGATAACTCTAACGCGGACCTCGTCGTTGGTGATCTTCTCAAGCGACTGCTTGACAGCCTCGACGGAGCCCTGAACGTCGCCCTTGACGATAATCGGCAGCTCCTTGACCTCGCCCTGCTCGATAGACGAGAACAGATTGTCGAGCGTGACCTTCTGATAGGACTTGAACTGCTCCTCTTTCGCCTCGTGCTTGCGCTTTTCGACAAGCTCGCGGGCAAGCTTTTCGTCCTCGACGGCGGCGAACGTATCGCCCGCCGACGGCACCTCCGACAGACCCATTATCTCAACGGGAACGGACGGTCCCGCCTCGGTGACGGTCCTGCCCTTATCGTCGCGCATTACGCGCACACGTCCGACGGACGTTCCCGCGATAAGGACGTCGCCCGTATGCAGCGTGCCGTTCTGAACGAGCAGCGTCGCGATAGGACCTCTGCTCTTGTCAAGTCTCGCCTCGATAACAGCGCCCACCGCAAGGCGGTCGGGGTTAGCCTTAAGCTCCATAACGTCCGCGGTAAGACCGACCATTTCAAGCAGCGTATCCATACCCATACCCGTCTTAGCCGAAACGGGAACGCATATGATGTTTCCGCCCCAATCCTCGCAAACGAGATCGTACTTGGTAAGCTCCTCCTTGACCTTTTCGGGGTTAGCGCCCTCTTTATCCATTTTGTTCATAGCGACGATTATCTGAACGCCCGCCGCCTTGGCGTGGTTTATCGCTTCGACGGTCTGCGGCATAATGCCGTCGTCCGCCGCTACGACAAGTATCGCGATATCGGTTATCATAGCGCCGCGCGCGCGCATGGACGTGAACGCCTCGTGACCCGGGGTGTCCAAAAACGTGATGTCACGGTCGCCGAGATTGACGCGGTACGCGCCGATATGCTGCGTGATTCCGCCCGCCTCGGTGGTCTGTACGCTCGCGTGACGGATATAGTCGAGTATCGAGGTCTTGCCGTGGTCGACGTGACCCATAACGACAACGACGGGCGAACGCGGCTTCAGGCTCTCGGGCGCGTCCTCCGCGTCCTCGAACAGACGCTCCTCTATCGTGATTATAACTTCCTTTTCTACCTTAGCTCCCAGCTCCTCCGCGACGAGCGACGCGGTGTCGAAGTCGATAGTCTCGTTGATATTCGCCATTACTCCGAGGTTAAACAGCTTCTTGATGACCTCGGTCGCCGTTACCTTAAGGCGCGTCGCAAGCTCCCCGACAACTATCTCGTCGGGTATCTGAACCTTGAGCTGCTGCTTTCTCGCGCGCTCCAGCTCAAGCCGCCTGAGCTTCTGAGCCTCGGTCTCGCGCTGCTTGCCGTAGGGCTTGCCCTTCTGCTGCGACTTCTGATTTATCTTCTGCTTGGAGCGGAAGTTGTCGTTGTTCATCTTGGAAGCGGGCGCAATGGTCTCATAGCGCTCGTTGTACTTGTCGAGCTCGACATAGCTGCCGCGCGTGTCGACGGTCTTTCGTACCTGCTCGCCGCGCTGAACAGCCTCGCCCTTATGCTTCTGCATTGGCGGAGTGTTCACCTTTATCTTGCTCGAATCTATGACAGCCTTAGCCGCCGCGGGCTTCTGCTGAGGCTTGGGCGCGCCGCCGCGGTTGTCGCGCTGACGGTCGCCGCGGTTATTATCCCTGTTGTCGCGGTTATCACGCGGCCTGTTATCACGATTATCCCTGCTGTCGCGCTGTCTGTTATCCTTGTTGTCGCGGTCGCCGCGGTTATTCTCACGGTTATCGCGGGCGGGACGGTTGTCCTTATTGTCGCGGTTATCCCGATTATCCCGATTTTCTGGACGATTATTCTGCTTGGGCTGATCGCCGCGGTCACTCTCCTGCGGCTTCTTCTGCTCGGGCTTGACCTCCTCCTTGACGGGCTCGGGCTTAGCTTCGGGCTTGACCTCTTTCCTGACCTCGGGCTTGGGTTCTTCCTTGACCGCGGTCTTCTTATCGTCCTTTACAGTCTCCGCCTTGACCTTTGCGGTCTCGGCGTCGACCTGAGCCGCCGCGGGCTTCGCGGTCTTTGCGGCTTTGGCGGGCTTTTCGGCCTTAACGGTCTGCTCCTCGGGAGCCTCCTCCTTTTTAGCCGCGGGCTTTTTCTTCGCGGACTTCTTCTCGGGCTCGGCGGGCTTTTCCGTCTTTATGTCCTTGGTGGTGGCGAACACCTTCATAACGTCGCCGACCTCGTTTTTCCTTGTGTACTTTTCGAGAACGTAGCCGACCTCGTCGGAGGTAAGGGAGCTCTGACCCTTCCTCTGCGTATCGCTCGGGAACGCCTTGTCGAGCAGCTCTATAAGCTCCGACTTATCTATCCCGAGATCCTTGGCAACGTCCTGAAGTTTATATTTTATCTGTTTACTTGGCAATGTAAAATTCCTCCAAATCAAATCAATTATGTCTTATCAATTTGCTTTTTGACAGAGCCGAACAGTCCCTCGTCATTCACGAGCAGAACTCCCGCTCTTTTGCCTATTGCGTCACGGACCTCGTCCATAACGAATTCGGCTTTTACGACCTCTTTGCCCTCCGCGCCGGCATGGAAACGTATTTCCTTTTCCGTTTTCGCGGAAACGTCGGCGGCTAAGATAACTCCGCCGAAGCCCTTGGCTTTCAGCTCTCCCGCGACCGCGTCAAACCCGATAACGAGCTTTCCCGCGCGTCTGCAAAGGCAGATCGTGGATAACGCGTTATTTATCTGAGGTCAGCTCCTTTGCAATGATATCGTATATTTCAGCGGGAATTTGACACTTAAACGAACGCTCCAGCTTTCTGCCTTTTCTTGCTGACTCAAGGCAGTTCGCGTCGTTGCAGATATACGCGCCTCTTCCCGATTTTTTTCCCGTCGGGTCAACGGAGATGTTTCCGTCCTTGTCGCGGACGACGCGGACGGCGCCCTTTTTTCCGATCATTTCGCCGCACCCCACGCATTTCCGCAGCGGAACTCGTTTTTCCCGATTATTCTGCATGGCCGCTCCTTACTCCGCCGTTTCGCTCATATTTTCTGCGGCGGTCTCTTCCGGCTTAGGCTCCTCGGGCTCCGGTTCTTCGGGCTGTACCTCAAGCGGCGCTACGATGAAGTCCTCGGGAGTGACCGTGCTTTCCGACTTGATGTCGATCTTGTAGCCCGTGAGCTTAGCCGCGAGCCACGCGTTCTGACCCTTGTTGCCGATGGCCAGCGAGAGCTGATTATCGGGAACTACGACCTTGCACGCGCGCTTGTCGGGATTTGGATTGGTAACGACGACCTTTACCGCGTCCGCGGGCTTGAGCGCCTGCTTTATGAACTCCTCGGGAACGTCGCTGTACAGCACCACGTCCACCTTTTCGCCCTTGATCTCCTTGGTGACGGCGTTGATACGGCTCTTCTGCGGACCGATACACGCGCCCACCGCGTCGACGTTCGGGTCGTTGCTGATAACGGCCACCTTGCTTCGGCTGCCGGGCGCGCGGCTTACCGCCTTGATCTCGACCGTGCCGTCGTAGATCTCGGGGCACTCCAGCTCGAACAGTCGCTTTATCAGCCACTTATCGGTACGCGATACCTTGAGGTACTGATTTTTGTCGCCCTCCTTGTATTCCTTGGAAACGCCAGAAATGTACACCTTGACGACCTGACCGACCTCGAGGACCTCCCCGGGTATCTGCTCGCTTCTCGGGAGCATTACCTCGTTGCGGTTGATCTCCACGGTGGCGTGACCCGTTTTCGGCTCTATCCTCGTTACCGTCGCGGAGACCGCCTCGTTCTCGTACTCGCCCCATATCTCGCTGAGGTGCTGTCTCTCGGCGTTGGAAAAGCCCTGACGTATCAGGTCCTTCGCGTTCTTCGCGGCGATACGCTTGAACTCCTTGGTGTCTATCGGACAACGGACCCTGTCGCCGACCTCTAGCCGCGGGTCGATCTTGCGCGCCTCCTCGAGAACTATCTCCTTTTCGGGCTCGTACAGCGTATCAACGACCTCGATAACCTCCTTCATTATCGAAACATCAAACCTTTTGTTCACAATATCGATATCTACCTGTACATAATCCTCTTCCTCGTCGTCGAAGTGAAGATTTGATTTCAGGCTCTTCTCGATCGCGTACTTTATCTTCTCCGCGAGAATTTCGCTGTCTATCCCCTTTTCCTCGGCGAGCGCGGCAAGATTTTCGTAGAAATCGCCGTAATCTTCCCCTTTTACTGTCTTTCTTTTAGCCATTTTCCTATCCCTCCATCAGTTTATCAAAGTCGTCAAAATCGTCGTAATTTATTGCGGAGACCTCCGAAACGGCGACCTTCACCGTGCCGAAATCTCCTTTTATCGTTATCGTATCGCCGTCGAAATCCTCGAGAACGCACCTCACGCTTTTTGCGTCCAGCCCCTCGGCAAGCTTGTAGGTTTTCAGCTTTATCCGCTTTCCTATCGACATCGGGAGCTGCTCGATACGCCTTACCGGTCGCTCCAGTCCCGCCGAGCCTATCTCGAGATAATCCACCTTGTCAATAAAATCCTGCTTGTCGATCTCGGTATTTATCAAGCCGTCGATAGACGTGCAATCGTCTATCGTGATTCCCCCGGGCTTATCGATAAATATCCTCAGATACCGGCACGCGCCCTCCTTGATGAAAACCACGTCCCACAGCGAATAGCCGTGCTCCTCAACTATCGGGCGCACCACTTTCTCGGCAGCCGCCTCGATCGCGCCGAAGCCTTTAGCCAGCGCCATTTTTCCACCTCATTCCATATTCTAAACCTAAAGACCGGAGAAATTATCTCCGGTCTTTGTCAACTATCATAATATATTATACCACAACAGCTGACAAAAATCAAGAGGTTTTTGTAATTTTTTCCGCATTTTTACGCGAAAATTATAATGAAAACCGCCCGAAAGCGCTCGGGCGGTCATAATTATTCGATAACTCGGCTCTTACACGCCGAATCTCAGCGTGTTGACCTTAACGCCGGGACCCATTGTGGAAGAAACGGTGCAGCTCTTGATATACTGACCCTTGGCAGCCGCGGGCTTAGCCTTAGCTACCGCTTCCATAAGCGCGTTAAAGTTCTCCTCGAGTTTGCCTGAGCCGAACGAAGCCTTGCCGATAGGGCAGTGGATAATGTTCGACTTGTCCAGACGATATTCGATCTTACCTGCCTTAGCCTCCTGAACAGCCTTAGCAACGTCGGGGGTAACGGTACCCGCCTTGGGGTTAGGCATAAGACCTCTCGGACCGAGAACCTTACCGAGACGACCTACAACGCCCATCATATCGGGAGTTGCGATAACGACCTCGAAGTCCATCCAGCCGCCCTGAATTTTAGCGACGGTATCGTTGTCCGCTACATAATCGGCGCCCGCAGCCTTAGCGTCCGCTTCTTTCTCGGGCTTGCAGAATACGAGCGTTCTTACGGTCTTACCCGTACCGTTAGGCAGTACTACCGCGCCGCGAACCTGCTGATCGGCGTGACGGGAGTCAACGCCCAGACGGATATGCAGCTCAACGGTCTCGTCGAACTTAGCCTTAGCGGTCTTGCAAACGAGATCCAGCGCCTCGCCGGACTCGTAAACCTTAGCAGAATCAATGAGCTTTGCGCTCTCAACATACTTCTTTCCGTGTTTCATTAAATATCCTCCTTGTGGTCAAGCGGAAATATTCCTCCCACTGTATTATTAGTCGACAACTTCTACGCCCATCGAACGGCAGGTACCGGCGATCATGGAGATAGCGGTATCGATGTTAGCCGCGTTCAGGTCGGGCATCTTGGTCTCGGCGATCTCCTTGAGCTGAGCCTTGGTGATCTTAGCCACCTTGGTCTTGTTGGGAACACCCGAACCGTGCTCGATCTTGCAAGCTTTCTTGATCAGTACGCTTGCGGGCGGAGTCTTGGTGATAAACGTAAAGCTTCTGTCAGCGTAGACCGTGATAACAACGGGGATAATAAGACCCGCCTTATCCTTGGTGCGCTCGTTGAACTCCTTAGTAAAGGACATAATATTTACGCCGTGCTGACCCAACGCGGGTCCTACGGGCGGTGCCGGCGTTGCTTTGCCGGCAGGAATTTGCAATTTAATAAATCCTGTAACCTTCTGTGCCATGACAAAAATCCTCCATAAAAAACATTTAAACGATGATCAAATCTTTTTCACCGCGGACATATCGAGATTAGTCGGAGTGACCTCTCCGAACATATTGTTGACCGCAACGACCAACGTTTTCTTATCCTCGTCTATCTCGGTGATCTCTCCCTCGAAGCCCTCAAGCACGCCCTGCTTGATAGCGACTCTGTCTCCGACCTCAAAGGATACCGTAGTTTCTTTTCTGCCCTGCTCAAGGGCTCTCACTTCGTTTTCGCTCAACGGCGTAGGCTTGCCCTCGGGACCTACAAATCCCGTAACGCCTCTGGTATTGCGGCAGATGTACCACGACTCGTTGGTCTCGACCATCTTCACGAACACGTAACCGGGGTAAATTTTCTCCTCGACCTCCTTGACGTCGCCGTTTTCCTTTTCAACGGTCTTGGTCACGGTCGGGATGGTAACGTCCTCGATCAGGTGCTGTAAATTTCTGTTTTCAACGAGCTTGGTGATATCCGCTGCGACCTTATTCTCATATCCCGAATAAGTGTGAAGAATATACCATTTTGCTTCTGAGTCAGCCATATTTCCCTCCAAATCAATGGAACAGCAGTCCGTTAAGCAATCCGAAAAGCGAATCAATTCCGAATATGAGAACCGCCGCCAGCGCGCACATTACCAGTACGACGATAGTATTATGGGTAGTCTCCTTCGGAGTGGGCCATACGACCTTCTTGAACTCGGATCTTGCGTCCTTGAAATACTTCACAAAACCTTTTTTCTTCTTACCGGCTTTTTTCTTATCCTTAGCGGACTTATCGTCCTTGGACTTCTTAGCCTTATCGGAAGAAACATCGGGAGAGTTTTTTTCAAGCTCTAAATCTTTAGCCATCCTTGCTCCTCCCTGTTACTTGGTTTCCTTGTGAGTAGTGTGCTTCTTGCAGAATCTGCAGTACTTGTTCATTTCAAGTCTGTCGGGATCGTTCTTCTTGTTCTTCATGGTGTTGTAGTTGCGCTGTTTGCACTCTGTACACGCCAATGTAATTTTTACTCTCACTTTCGGCACCTCCTATTTTCTCGCCCTTTGCGGGCATTATTGCCTCCCTCGACGCGGAATTGCGATTTAACGGGAACTTTTGATATTCCGTACATTTATAAAAACGCACAAAAAAATAGACCCCATTCGAGGTAATACCATTATATCACACTATTTTTATTTTGTCAAGCGTTTTTTGAAAAAAGTTTTTGATAAATCAGAATTTATCTTATCAAAGAGTTGTTTGGGGCGCTGATTAGTTTTTTCTGCCACCGGCAGAAAAAACTA
>CANDVA010000017.1 GCA_947389015.1 uncultured Clostridia bacterium
TGACGAAAAACTTTTATTCCGCGCTTCGCGCGGAGAGTGCTGCTAATATAAATTCCGATTTACTTTACTCCGCCGCGATATCCGCAAACTCCCCCGAGCAGGCCTTGACAAGATCCTCGGGAGTAAGCTCTAGCTGCAAGCCCAGCCGTCCGCCGCTTACTATGATACGCTCCAATTCCCGCGCGCTCTCGTGAATCACCGTGCGGTAGGGCTTCTTCATTCCGAGAGGTGAGCACCCTCCGCGTATGTATCCCGTCACGGTGAGTATATCCTTGACGTGTACGGGCGTGAGCGCTTTCTCTCCGACCGCGCGGGCGCATTTTTTCAAGTCCATTTCGCGGTCGACGGGCAGACAGAATACGAAATACTTCCCGCTCTTCCCGACCGTGACAAGCGTTTTGAACGTCATCGCCGTATCCTCGCCCAAAAGCTCCGCTATCTGTACTCCGTCCACAAAATTCTCACATTCGTAGGTATGTGAGACATACGGTATCTTAAGCTTATCAAGCATACGCATTGCGTTGGTTTTATTGTCCTTTGCCATTTGTTTTCTCCCACACCAAACACCGCCCAAAGCCTCGCGCTTTCAAAAAGCCGCTTGGGGCGGTGCGTTTATTCGTTTTGATGCGATCAGATCTCGTCGTCGTCAATATCGAGATCCCACTTATCGAGCAGCTCGGTCTTGCCGAGCAGGAAGTAAGCGACGGCAGCCGCCGCCATTGCCGCGATTGCGATAATGCCCGAGATAATAACGATCTTTTTAGTCATGATAATTCCTCCCTTACGTTATAGAAAAGCTTACTGGAAACGCGCCGCGATATCCGCTATGCCGTTGTCGTTCGTGGGCTCGCCGACAGCGCCGAACTTCCATTCTCCGTTGTAGCGGTAAACCTCGCCGAAGATCATAGCGGTCTTGCCCTCGTAGTTCTCGGAGAGATTGTACTTGCAGAGCTCCGTGCCAGTGTCCGCGTCAACGATCCTGATGAACGCGTTGCGGATCATGCCGAACTGCTGTTTACGCTCTCTTGCCTGATAGATAGTAACCACGAAAACTATCTTGTTGTAATCGGCGGGAACTCTGTTCAGCTCGACGATTATCTGCTCGTCATCGCCGTCGCCCGCGCCCGTGAGGTTGTCTCCGCAGTGACGCACCGCGCCGCTTCTGTGCTGAAGCTGACCGTAATAAACAACGTCGATTGGACCCGCCAGCTTGCCCGTGCTCTCTGTAATAAGGATAGCGGACGCGTCGCAGTCGATATCCTCCTGCTTGCTGAACAGCGAGAACTTCTTGGGAGCCTCGTCCCAGCCCAGTCCGACAACAAGGGATTTCAATCCCGCGTTGCTCTTTGTAAGGTCGACCTTCTGACCCTTTTGAAGATTTACAGACATATTTTTTCCTCCTCGGAATAAAAAAATTCAACATTATAATGTTGTATTGCCACACAATTTTATTATACTACATATTTGTCCAAAATGCAATAGGGGAGTGGAAATTTTTACTCCCAGCCGACGTCTATCCGCTTTTCATTGAAGTCGACGCTCGCGCTTGCCGCGTGACCTCCGAGCTCAAGCGTTCCTTTTGTTACGATAAGCTCAAGGTCGACGGAAAACAGCTTATCTGAATTGCAGACCGTAAGGCTGTATACCGCGAGCACCTCGCGGAGCGTTTCGAGAGTGTACGGCTCGCCGTTTTCGTCGGTCTCCTCGTACTCCTCGGCTATCTCGAGCAGATCGGGACAGACACGCTCCAGTATCTCGTCCTTGTGCTCGTATATCCCGCGTACCGCGCGGAATATCCTCTCACGGTCGCTTTCCTTGTAATCGGCAACGATTAGCTCCGCGGGATCGGACGCGCCAAACGGCGGCAGTGTTATCTCCTCGGATCTGAGCTCGTTGAATTTGCTGTCGAAACGGAACTTCATTTTGCCGAGGAACTCGTCCTCGATAACGATCTCGGAAACGTATTCCCGTTCGTATTCCGCCTTTGCATCCGATTCCTTTTTGGCGGAGCGCCTGCTTTTGACCGTATGTGTCGCGATCGTGACCGCCCACCAGACCGCTATAAGAACGGTCCATATAAGCCACCCGCCTTCGTTATAATATGCGCCGATAATGCCGACGTGGAGGGCGGCGAGCGCCAGCATCCACAGCACGTACAGGACAGTCCTGCCGACCGTCGCCGCCTTTGACGGACGAGGCTTTTTATAGTACGTTCCGCCGTATACCGCGCCGGGGAAATTATCGTAAATAATATAAGTACCCACAGACAGTATCCACCAGATAAGTATGAAAACCACCGCAACGAACCAGTCGCCGTCCTCGTTATCACACGACGCGGCTATCCCCAGATGAAAGAAAGCCAATATCAGTACCCATATAACGCCGAAAAACACTTTGATGAATTTAAACAGTTTTTCCATTGACAAGCTCCTTTACAATACTTGTTTCATTATATATCATAAAAAGGAAAAAGTCAAGCGCAACACGCTAAAAAATCTTTCAAATCCTCTTGAAATTTGTATATGAAAGTGTTATAATTATCGTTGCAATGTCGGAAACAAGTTCGAGGGGAGGGGCAGAGCGCGGCTTTGCCATTAAAACATGAAAGACTTGACCAAGGGCAGACCGATAAAGCTGATAGTGCTTTTCGCGCTGCCGATACTGTTAGGCAATATTTTTCAGCAGATGTACAGTCTCGCGGACATAATGATTATAGGCAAAAATCTCGGCAACAATTCCATTGCCGCGGTAGGGGCGACGGCGCCCGTCGTCTCGCTGATGTTCAATATCATAAACGGCTCTATAACGGGATTTGCGATCATCGTCGCCAAGTGCTTCGGAGCGGGCGACCACGACGAGCTGCACAGGACTGTCGCGCGTATGGCGGTGTTCGCCGGCGGGCTTACGGTGCTGATAATCGCGGTAATGGCTGTGTTTATCGACCCGCTTCTGCACGCGCTCGACGTTTCGGAGTCAATATTTGCCGAGGCGCGGAGCTATCTGATTATCGTGGCGTACGGGCTTGTCGTGACACTGTTGTACAACTTTGAGGCGGGAATTCTCCGCGCGGTCGGCGACAGCGTTGTGCCGCTCGTTATTCTCGTTATCTCGACCATACTGAATATTCTGCTCGACCTGCTTATGGTGTGCGTATTTCATATGGGTGTAGTCGGCGCGGCGCTCGCTACGGTAGCGGCGCAGGCGATATCGGCGGCGGTTTGCTTGGTTTACCTGATAAAGCGCCGTCCGTTTCTGCTCGTCGGGAAAAAGGACTTCGTGTTCACGGCGGGGAGCACTGCGGAGCTGCTCAGCGCGGGCTTCGGAATGGCGCTTATGTACTCGATAGTGGATATCGGCTCTATCGTTCTGCAGAACGGCATAAACGGCTTCAGGGAGGATATGATAACCGCCCATACCGCCGCGCGCAAGATATTCAGCATTCTGATGATACCGTTTTCGTCGGTAAGCGCGACGCTTATCACTTATTGCTCGCAGAACCTCGGCGCGGGCAGGTATACCCGTATCCGCAAGGGTATCAGGGATTGTATGCTGATAATGCTCGCTTGGGCGACCCTCGCTGTCGTAACGATCTTTCTCGCGGGGCGCGGTCTTGTGGGGATGATAGTCACCGATACGGACACGCCGACGGGCGCGGCGATAGCGGATACGGCGGTGCTGTACCTGAAATGGGCGGTGGCGTTCTTTTATCCGCTTGCGATACTGCTCGGGCTGCGAAGCGCGCTTCAGGGCTTGGGAAGAAGCCTTGTGCCGATAATATGCAGTATTATCGAAATGCTGTGGAAGGTGGTCACGGTGGCGGTGATGATACCGCTTTTCGGCGGCAAAAACGGCACGGTCGGCGGTACGGTCGAGCAGATAGGCGGCTATTTCGGCGTGGTGATCTCCGAGCCGATAATCTGGACGGCGTGTGCGGTAATGATCGGCATTATCACGCTTGTGACGTTGTTTCATATGCCTAAGGAGGACGTTAAGGACGGCTAAGATCAAAAAAAGCCATATATTGCATATGGCTTTTTTGTTGACATTTTTTGTATAATATGTTACAATATAGATAACGTTTTAGACCTAATTGAAGGAGCGTATTATGAAAAAATTGATATCCAAATCGGCGGCGTTTATTCTGGCGGCTATGCTGCTTTGTACGGGCTGCTACGGGAACGTCACCTCGGAGACGTCGGGCACGGGGAACGTTTCCGACAGCTCGTCCGTTTCCTCGGAAAGCTCGTCGGAGAGTTCAAGCTCTTCAAGTTCGTCAAGCTCATCTTCAAGCTCGACAAACGCTTCAAGCACTTCAAGCACTTCCGACTCGACAAGTTCAGCGACCTCATCGGGCAGTGCTGAGAGCACGTCGGCGGAAAGCAGCTCAACTCCGCAGAGCAGCACGCCGCAAGGCAGTTCGGCAAGCTCTCCTCAAAGCTCGTCAAGCGTTCAGCAGCCCGCGGGCAGCGTTGAATTCTCGTGGAGCGCGGGAAACTCATGGGAGGAGGGCGGCAATAAGTGCGGAACCTGCGAGCTGACTATCAAAAACAGCTCGTCAAGCAATATAGGAGGGTGGACGGTGAGCTTTGACGTGCCGAGCGGATTTAATATATCCAACTCTTGGAACGGCAATTTCAGCGTGAACGGTACAAAGGTGACCGTCGGCAATGTTGAATATAACGGCGATATCCCCGTTGGCGGGAGCGTGAATTTCGGGTTCAATTACAGCAGCCCGACAACGTTCGCGCCGCCCGAGAACGTGGATTTCAACGGAACGAAGTCAAGCGCGCCGAGCAATAACAACGGGAATAACAGCAATAGTCAGAATAATAACTCCGATAATAATCAAAACGATCAAAATAACGATCAGAACAACGACAAAAATCCCGTAGATACCGCGCCGTCGGGAACCGTTGCGGAGCTTTTGAAGCGCACCGACAAGTCAAAGCAGGGCGACGACTGGTTACATACCGACGGCAACAAGATACTCGACAAGAACGGCAAGCAGGTATGGCTCACAGGCGTGAACTGGTTTGGCTACAACACGGGTACGAACACGTTTGACGGTTTGTGGAACAGCAATCTGCGCTCCTCGGTAAAGGGTATCGCAGACCACGGGTTCAATCTGATACGAGTACCGATCTCCGCGGAGCTGCTCAATCAGTGGTCGCGCGGCGAGTATCCTAAAGCCAACTACAATAACGCCTCAAATCCCGAGCTTAACGATATGAACAGCCTTCAGATCTTCGATTATTTCCTGAAACTCGCCGAGGAAAACGGGCTTAAGGTAATGCCCGATATCCACTGCGCCGAGACCAACGCAATGGGGCATAACGTAAATCTCTGGTATACCGACAAGGTTTCGGTCGACGATTATTATCATGCGCTGGAGTGGATAGCCGACCGCTACAAGGACAACGACACTATGATAGCGCTCGATATCAAGAACGAGCCGCACGGCAAGCCCAACGAGGGCAGCTCCGCCGCAATTTGGAACAACTCGACCGCAAAGAACAACTGGAAATACACCGCCGAGACCGCTGCGAAAAAGGTCCTCGCGAAAAATCCCAATCTGCTGATAATGGTCGAGGGCACGGAAATTTATTCCAAGAAGAACGGCGACTATTCCTCGTCAAATTCCGCGGACTACTATTTCAACTGGTGGGGCGGTAATCTGCGCGGAGTCAAGGACTATCCCGTCGATCTCGGGCAGTATCAGAACAAATTGGTCTACTCGCCGCATGATTACGGTCCTACCGTTTACGAACAGCCGTGGTTCCAAGGCGGTTACAGCTACGACAGCCTTATCCGCGACTGCTGGCAGGACAACTGGCTGTACATTCACAAGGACAACACCGCGCCGCTACTTATCGGCGAATGGGGCGGCTTTATGCGCGAGCCGAATCTCACGTGGATGACTTGTATGCGTAAGCTGATAAAGGAGTATCATCTTAACCACACGTTCTGGTGCTACAACGCGAATTCGGGCGACACGGGCGGACTTGTTCTGGACGATTTCACCACATGGGACACCGAGAAGTACAATTTCGTCAAGGAGGTTCTATGGCAGGAGGGCGGCAAGTTCGTCGGTCTCGACCACGAGATACCCCTCGGCGCAAACGGCATCACTCTTACCGACGCAAAGGGGTTATAATGCACCTGCTTTTCTTGTGCAGCCGAAATAAGCGGCGAAGTCTTACCGCCGAGAAAATTTTCGACGGATATAACGGACATTCCGCGCGCTCGGCGGGAACGGAGAACGATTCAAGAGTTAAAGTAACGTCGGGGCTTCTCGGCTGGGCGGATATTATTTTCTGTATGGAGAAAAAACACGCGCGGAGAATCAAGGAAAAAATATCCCGATGTCGTCCGCGGCAAAAAGGTTATCTGTCTTAATATCGACGACGATTACGAGTATATGGACGAGGAGCTTCAAGAGCTTCTCCAAAGCGCCGTAAGCGAATATATCTGACAAAACAGTCCGTGAAGCAACATTCACGGACTTTGTTTTCAGATATTTTCTTCAATAAAATGAACGGTGGAATTATCCCAATATTCTTTGTAAACTCTGCCGCCGTTTCCATCAAGATTTAATTGATACATTCTGAACGTTACGGGAAAATTTTTCGGCTGCCATTGCTCCACGTATGAATATTGATAGGTCATTTTTAAACGCTTCATTACCTCGCCGCTTTTCGGATTGTTGATATCATGCGTGGCGGTAATGAATGGTATACCGTCCCTTTTCAGCTGTTCAATGACCGCCACGCCCGCCTCGGTAATAAATCCGTTACGCCAAAAGTCCTTGCGCAGCGCGTATCCGAAGTCATTTGCTCCCTCCGTGCCAACATTTATATATCCTATCGGATAATTATCTTCTTTTAAACATACGGCATAATTATACGCGCGTTCTTGATTGTAGACGTTTTCATATCGTTTCAGGTAAAATTCTCTTGTTTCCTCCAATGTTTTTAACGGAAACCACGGCAGAAAGGTGTTGACCTCCTCGTCGCCGTAAATTTTAAACAAGGCTTCCGCATCGTTTTCCGTGAATTTTCGCAAAATAAGACGTTCCGTCATAAGCGTCGGTGTGTTCATTTTTTCTTCCCCTCCAAGGATTTTACGAACTCTCCCAAGTCCTGCCCTTTCAGCACGCGCTCAAGCAGCTCGGGCAGCCTCTGCGGATTGCATGCGAAGCAGGGGATACCGAAGCCCGAAAGCTTCTGCGCCATTTGCTCGTCGTAGTACGGCTTGCCCTTGTCGGCGAGCGCCAGCAGACAGACCACGGTCACGCCCGAGGACTTCATTTCCTCCATTCGACGTACGAACGCCGCGCGGTTTCCGCCCTCCATAAGGTCGGAGATGAGGAAGAACAGCGTCTTTTTCGGGTTTTCGATGAACTGCTGACAGTACACCACCGACTTGTCGATATCCGTACCGCCGCCGAGCTGAAAACCGTAAAGCAGGTCGACGGGGTCGGCGCTCTTTTCGGTGAGGTCGACAATGCTCGTATCGAACGCGACGATACGAGTTTTGAGCGCGCTCATGCTCGCGAGTATACAGCTCACCACCGACGAATAGATCACCGATTCGCCCATGGAACCGCTCTGGTCGATATCGAGAATGACCGTCCACTTGTTCGCGGCGGTCTTTGACGCGCGGTCGAAAAAGTAGAAGTGCTCGGGAACGATCGTTTTCAATTCGGGGGAATAATGCTTTAAATTGCGGCTGATCGTCATTTTGTAGTCGAGCGCCGCCGCGGACGGTATCGGCGAATGTGCGCGCTTGTTGACCGCGGCGGTCACGGCGCGGCGGATATCCTGTTCCAGCAGACGGTTTATCTCCTCGACGATCTTGCGGATAAACGCGCGGACGCTGTCCTTGGAGCGCTTGGGGATCATCTCTTTCAGCGTGAGTATCGTCGAGGCGAGGTTGATGTCGGGCTCGGTGTTCTCAAGCAATTCCGGCTCGAAGATGAGCTGCTTCAGACCGCAGCGGTTCATAGCGTCGTTCTGAATGACCTTGACCAGATCCTTGTCGAACAGTGTGCGCACATCGCCAAGCCAGCGCGATATCTGCGGATTTGAGGGACCATGACCGGCACCTGTGCCGCCGTTCCCGAAGCCGCCGTTTTCGCTTTTATTGTAGATCGACGCCAGCGCCTTGTCCATTAAGTCCTGCTCCTCGTTGAGCGATGGCATATTCATTCCCGAAAGGCGCTTGTCGCTCTCCTGACCGAGGATAAGCCGCCAGCGCTGTAATTGTTGTGTTTGTTCCATAGTCCGCTCCTTTGCGTTAGTCGGTCAATTTTAAGATCATATTTACTTCATGGGTGTTTTCATTGTTTACCTCGTCGGTCTCAACAAATCCGACCTTTTCATAAACGTGCTTTGCGTGGTCGTTGCCGTAAATATATGTCGTCGTCATTGTGTGCATTCCGAAGCTGTTTTTCATGAAGTTTATCAATTCGATAAGCGCCTGCGTACCGTAATGTCTGTTTTGAAAATCCGTATCGATAGCGTAATCCCACAGGAAGTAACAGCCCTCGTCAAACTTATTCAGCAGCGCAAATCCGATTAGATCGTAATGGTTATAAATATCAAACGCTAACGTGGTGGAATAACCGATACATATTTTTATATTATCCGCTGTTTGCAGCATATCTTCCTGCTCTTTAGTAAGCGTTATTTTTATGCCGTCGGATTCTCTGAAAATCATTATTTATTCCTCCGAAATTAAGGAAGCGCCGATTTCATTGATGCCTCCTGCGGCTTTGGATAAATGATCAAGTATTACCGCGTTGACCTCATTCGCCTGCTCTCCGACAAAGTGCGGGCGATGTCCGCCACCTTTGACTTCATAGATTTTTGCGTGAGGTACTTTTTCCTGTAACTCCGCACAAGTTCCGAACGGGTCGTGTTCTCCGCTTATAAAAAGCGTGGGACACCTTATTGCAGCCCATTCATTGTCGGTAAGGTTCGGGTGTGTTTTCCAATCCGCAACAGTCGTTCTCAGATAGGTTTGCCAGTCGCCGCGGTGAGCTTCATAATGTCTGATCCTCATATCCTCAATGAAATCTGTGTCATTTCTGCTTATAAGGTTCTCGGGCAGAAAATCATCAGCTCCGCCTGGTCTGGGATAAGCTCCGCCGCCAATAGTTACAAGGCTTTTAACTTTGTCGGGATATTTTGCCGCCATATAACAGCCGACATACGCACCGAGGCTGTACCCGATCAAATGAGCCTGTGTTATATCCAAAGCGTCAAGGAAATCCGACATATCGTCTGCTATCATTCGGCTGTTCCAATCGAGGCTTTTGCACACTGTCCGACCGTGACCGCGAAAATCCGGAAACAAACATCGGTAATGTCCCGAAAAGGGAAGTATCTGCCCCGAAAACGCAAGCAGTCCGCGGCTGAAAGCGCTGTGAAGAAACAATACGACCTCGCCTCTGCCAAATTCCTCATAAAAAATACCTAACTCATCAAGTTTAACGTACGGCATTTTCATTCTCCTTACGTATCCAATAATTTACAGCCTTTTTATCGGAAAAAGTATATAGCTCTTACCCGTTTGCGGACAGGTGAAGTCATGCACCGCGCCCGCTAACGTGATCCCGTTTTCATCAAGATACCGTATCATATCGGTGAAAGTACTCTCATTTTCGCACTCCACGCGCAGATATTCGTAAGCGGGAACAGTCCATTTGACCCAGCCCTCGGGAGCCTCCGCGCCGTCGGTACATTCCGCGCCCGCGAGATACAGCCCCTCGCTGAAGTTTTCCCACGGCTCGAATGAGCGCGAGAAGTCCGACATTGCGCCCCACACTCCTAGCGGAACTCCGTTTTCGTCCTTCTTCGCGAGGTGAGCTATCTCACCGAAATGGGAATTCGCATCCTCCCACAGCCGCCCGATAAATCCCTCGCCGTCCTTAGTCGAGCCCTCTTTCCCGATAACGGTAACGGCGGGTTTTGTGATTTTTTCGATGTTCATAAATTCCTCCAAGTTCAGATGTCAAAATCAAAATCGTCCAGCGCCGATATCTGCTCCTGCGAGGCGGTATCCAACACGGCGTTGACTGCCTCGCTGACCTCCGCGCCGTTAAGCCCCCATATCTCGCCGAGATTTTCCGCTATACTGTCCTTTTCGCCCGAGGAGAAGTCCGCGAACGCGCGGCGCAGGAACACCAGCGCCCTCTTGAATTCCTCGTCGTCGAGCGACCGAATGTACTCGTCAAGGCTCTCCCAGAGCGACAAACGCGCTATCAGTCCGTAGCGGTTCTTGAGCGTCAGACCCTCGAACCACCCCGCGCCGAGATCGGCGGGAACGCCCTTTGAGAGCCGCCGCGAGACCTCGGTTTTCAGCTCGTCGTTCGTCATTTGATTGCGCTCGAGAAGCACAGCCGACGCAAATCCCGACAGCCGCGTGTTCAGGTCGTCGCGGCGGGCTATCTCTTTAAGCGCGTTCAGCCAGCTTTCCATCTCGAGAAATTCCTGCGCCAGCTCGACGGAATTTAATCGGTTCATAGCCTCGGATATCGATTGCGAGGCGTTGTCGTCGCAAACGCACGAGCCTGGAAGTATCAGACACGCGCGGTAATATATCTGCTGTAAAATGGGGATAAGCGGCGCGCCGTCGGCTTTTCTTATGTCGCCGTAGGTGATAATGGACGACAGCCGGAACGCCGTTTTCGCAAGCTCCTCGAACGACGCCGCGTCCACAGCCATTGCCTGCAGCGCGCTTACCGCATAGCTCGCCGCGGTCGGCATTCCGCAAAGAAACGCGTCCTCGACCGCCTCGGCGACCTCGGACATATTCGCCGACTTTTCGACGTTCTCCTTTATCGCGAACGACGCGGCAAGCTCCACGGTATCGCCGCGCAGCGCCGACTCAACAAGCTGAATTTCCGATTCCGGAGTCCAGCAGACGACCCACGATTCGCTCCACGTCGCGTTATCCTGATCGGATATCCGAGGCTCGGCGAACGCTATTCCAAGAACGCGGAGCTTGTGGAGAAAGAACGAGCGGTTAAGGTCGAGAAACGCCGATTTTTCACCTTTAACGCGCAGATTTTCACGCAGATCGAGCCGCAGATCCTGCGCGGTCACGGAGCGGTATTTTTCAAGCTTCAAGTCCTTTAACAGCCTATAAAAATCGTCCTGAATACTCGTCCGCGAAACGCCCTCGGGGAGCGCGCCGATCTTAGTTCCTATCTCGGTATCGGCGACCGCGACGCTTATCGCCGCGAAGCTGCCCTCGCCCAGACACGTCTCCGCCGCGTCGCGGAGATCGCGCAGCGCGGGTACGTTTCCGAGTTTTCCGCCGCGCATTTCAGCCAGCGAATTCGCAAGCCGAACAGCCTCGATTATCTGCGCCGACGAAGCCGCGTTCCCGTTTTCGCGCTGCTTTTCGGCTATCCTGCTGAGGTACGCGTTTGCGGTGAACCGAGGGTCTCCGCGCCGATAGCTCTCCCAGATAAGCTCGTAGTAGGCGGGCGCGCGGTTTCCCGCGCCGTAGCCCGAGCGCGTGGACAGGCGATAGTAGGAGTAGGGCATAAGCGTGTGCAGGCTATCCGTATGCGGTAATTCGGGGACGTTTTCCTCGTTTTCCCACGTTTTCAGACCCTCGACGTGATAAGCGCCCGTAACAACAACAATGTCCTCGGGAACGATACCGTCCCCGACCGCCGAACGTATGCACAAGCGCATATGCCCCTCGCGTAGCCGAGTTTCCTCGAGGTCGCGCCCTGTTTTCTCGGAAAACTCGCGGATATTAGCGCCGAATAAATTAGCGCCCTCGTTATAGCTTTCAAAGTCCGCGCAATGCTCGAGAGTGCGCTCCCAGAACGTATCGTGACCCTCGCCGCTTAACTCGTCAAGCTTGTCGTAAACGGACAGTATGCGCTCCTCCCCCGAATTTTCGTTGAGCATATCTTCGCCGTCATTTTCGCTCTCGGCGGCTTCCTCCGCGATACGCTTTTCGTAAAGCGCCAGAAAAACGTCCGACGGCAAGTCCATAAAGCGGAACTCGACCTTATTTTCCCGACACCACAAAATAGCCCGATACTCGGGAGAATACTCCGCGAACGGGTACAAAATCGTCCTTACGGGCGCGTGATTCGTGTACGCGAGCACGGCGAACGGCGGCTTCGTTTCCGCGCGGACTATATCGTCGGCGGTATCGGCAAAGTCGCTCGGCGCTTCGATAAGCACCAGCTTCGGGCGGGCGCTGTCAAGGAATTTCTCCAGATAGAATGCGCCCGCGGGGGAGAGATGACGAATTCCGAAAAATTGTACGCCGCTCATTCGTTCAGCTCCCGACACGCCTTGTACAAGCCGCTCCACGACGAGCCGCGCTTTTTCATTATGTTTTCAAGGTATTCTTTCCAAGCGAGAGAGTCCTTGTCGTCGTCCTTGACGATAGCGCCCTGCAAGCCCGCCGCTATGTCCTCGTCGGAGATCTCGCCGTTTCCGAAGCTGCCGGAAAGCGCCATACTGTTGCAGAGCAGAGAAATAGCCTCCGCGGACGACAGAACGCCGCCCGGAGCTTTCACCTTTTGCTTCTTGTCCAGAGTTTCGCCCTGACGAAGCTCGCGGAAAATCGTGCATATCTTCTCGATGACCGCGTCCTTGGGGAGTGCCGCGTTGAGGTCGAGGTTCTCCGAAAGCTGCGCAATGCGCGTTCTGACGATGTCCATTTCCTCCTCGAGCGTTTCTGGGGCGGGGAGAACTACGATGTTGAAACGGCGCTTCAAAGCGGCTGACATCTCGTTTACGCCCTTGTCGCGGGTGTTCGCGGTCGCGATTATTGAGAACCCTTTTTTCGCGGGAACTTCTATCGCCAGCTCGGGCACGGAGATCCGTTTCTCGGAAAGTAGCGAGATAAGCGTGTCCTGAACCTCGGAGGCGCAGCGCGATATCTCCTCGACGCGCGCGAGCGTTCCCGTTTCCATAGCCGTGAACACGGGGCTTTTCAGCATTGCCTGCTCGCTCGGACCGTTTGCTATCAGCATTGCGTAATTCCACGAATAGCGTATCTGCTCCTCGGTAGTGCCCGCCGTTCCCTGAATGACCTGCCCCGAGTTGCCGTTTATCGCCGCCGCAAGGTGCTCCGAAAGCCAGCTCTTGGCTGTTCCCGGTTCGCCGATAAGCAGCAGAGCGCGGTCGGTAACAAGCGTTGATATCGCGATCTCGACAAGCCGCTCGTGACCTATGTACTTCGGCGTGATCTTGGTTTTCCCGACCTTGCCGCCGCAGATGTAGGTCTTTACCGAGCGCGGCGACATTCTCCAGCCCTGAGGCACGGGGTCTGTCTCGGCTTTGATAAGCGCGTTCAGTTCTTCCTCAAAAAGCTGTTCCGCGGGCAGTCTTAAAATTTGCTGTTCCATAAATAAACTCCTTAATCATGATCAAACATGGTATTTGCCCATGCTTCAAATTCTTCGATGTTGAACCAGTCGTGCTTCTTTTTGCGTGCGATCTCAATGATAGCGCGAGCCTCTTCAAGCCTGTACTTATCGTCTCCGGGAACGTCCTGCACAACTCTCTGCACCCACGCCGTGTAGCACTTGCCTTTAATGTTTTTAAAATAATCGACAGCGAGATTTTTCACGTTGTTAAGTCCGCACCTTTTAATGCAGCCGCACCAGAGCGCGACGTCGGAAAATCCCGTGCCGGAGTAGCTTGCAAGCTGCCGGCAGAAATGCCGCCCTGCCTTTTCGCAGTATTCCTTGTCGTTCGGGTCTATCCAGTCGCTGAGCAGCCTGTCGTATTCCCAGCACGAACACTTTATAAG
Source organism: uncultured Clostridia bacterium (assembly GCA_947389015.1). Taxonomy (GTDB): domain Bacteria; phylum Bacillota; class Clostridia; order Oscillospirales; family Ruminococcaceae; genus CAG-115. Next base: position 13,795 of record CANDVA010000017.1, read on the forward strand.
CGCGTCTGACACCGCACCCTTTAACGGCTGAACCACCTCGCGCGACGCGTTTACGATCCACCCGTCGTTTATGGGGTCGTAGCACCTGTTCACCAGATAATACTTCCCGTTCTCAAAGAAAATTTTACGCAGGATTTTAATTATTCCGCTGTTGTTGACGGACTGTTTGTCCTTGTCGCGCAACTTGTATGCCGCCGTTATCTGCTCCGCAAACCACTTTGAGCTGTCGTCTTTGCTTAAAAGCCGTGTTGCCGCCTCCGCGCTGACGTAGAGACCTTTGGTTTTCGGCGCGCTGTTAAGCTCCTTTGCGAGCGTTTTCAGACCCTCGTCGTCCGTCGCAAGTATCGTTTCCTCGAGCCGCATATCCATTGAAGCCGCGCCGTTTGGGTTGGTAAAACCGCGGTAAAGTTCCTCTATCTCCGCGCCGAATTTACCCCAGAGCGCGGCGTTCATATCCCAGAAGCTCGTCTTTACCTTCAGCTTGACCTTATCGCCGTCCGCCGCCTGCGAGAGCGTGACCTTGTTTCCCTTATCGTCCACAAGAGCCTCGTTGATGAGCCGCGCGGTAAGCTCGCTCGTCCATTTTGACGAGACTTTTTCCAGTACCGAAATGACCTCGGCGGGCTTTTTCTTCGCGTATTCGCCGAAGAACTCCTCGGACTTCTTGCAATCGAACGAAATAAGCGCCGAGAGAGCTGCCGTTTTCAGCTTGCCCTTTTCGGTTTTCGTAAGCTCGATAAGTCTGTCAGCGTTGCCCTCGTCGTGACGAAGCGCGTATATAAGCGCCTTGCGGATATCTTTCTCGGAACTTTCAAGCTGTTCGAGGTAAAAATCGTTTTCCTCCGCGCCGCAAAGCTCTTCTATAATATGCAGACGGCGTATCGTATCCTTTTTGCCCTTGGGGTCGAAATCCTTTTTCAAAAGCGGGATGATCTCTTTTCCCATTCCTTTAAGAATGCTTGCGACGGTATCCGCAAGCTCCGCGTAGGAAGCGTTCAAACCCTTTACCAGAGCGGGCTTTATGCGGTAATCATTGAAAAGCTCGGGGGTTTCCCTACGCGCGGTAATTATCGTGTTGAACTGCCCGCCGCCCGTGGAGGTCAAAGCGTCAAGCACCGCCGAAAGCTGCGAATACGGCGCGTTCACGATTACCGAGGAAACGCCGTTGTCGGGCAGGTCGTTCAATTCACCCTTGACCTCGGCAGTGCCGAGCGTGGTTATTACCGCGTCAACGAGAGTTATCGTATCGAGCAGACACTCGGGCGAACCGTCCGCGAGCAGCTTTTCGGTCATAGCGTTTATCTTCGCGAATACGGGAGAAGCCGCCGAAAGCGCCGAGAAATTCTCCGCCGCCTTTTTCAGTCGGAAGTCCTCCGACAGCAGATTTGTACCCGCTATCATAGCCGCGCGGAGACGCGTTCTGAGTTCATATACGGGAGCGATATCCATTTTGAGACCTCCTTAATATAACAATCTAACGATAGAATTTTCATCGTCGGGAATAATGCACAGCGGCTGCGCGGAAATTCGGCGCTTTTCGGCGTTGTACCAGAAACCGCACAGCATAACGCCGTTTTCGGCGAGTCTCGCGTTCGGGAGAATTTCCAGCCGTCCGACGGTAGCTTCAAGCTCGGGGAAGTCTTCGAGCAGTATCGTGTCGCCACTTTTCGTTTTAAGCGCGATACCGTCCTCGCATTTTCCTATCTTCGAGAACGCCGCGAGCTTATACAAAATCGGGCTTGCCATAGCGTTCTGCAATTTATTCTTGATCGTTTTCAGCTCCGCGGAGATCGACTGAGCGGCGAACGAGCGTATTTTGTCGAAATCCCCGCCGCAAAGCTCGCGAATAGAAGCGCCGTCCCAGCGCACGCGCGGATTTATTTCGCCGGGGTATATTGCCATTGACGGAACGTCCGCCGCGCCGAACACGGAGTCCTCCGCCTTGACGTATTTCAGCGACTTCAGCGGACGGAAGTTCTTTGTAAGATAAATATTCCCGTCGTCGAGGTCGCACCAAGCGCCCGTGTCGACGTACTCCTTGCGAGCCTCGTCGAACGTTACCCAGAACGACAGCTGAGCCATATGCGCGTCCTTTTTGCACTTGCCGAGCGCTTCAAGCTCGGAGAGCTTCCAGTTGCCGCCAAGCTCCTCGTAGAGTATCGTATCGTCGTTCGCAACGTCGTCGCTGTCGATCTTCGTATTGATATACCCGCGCGACTTTTTTATAAGCGAGTACAGCTTTTCTATCGTGTCTATCGCGTTGTTGTAGTGTATTTCAAGGTTGTCCTTTTGGAATTCGGTGATCTCGATCATCAGTCGGTTGAACAGTCTCTGCGGACCGTTAAGGTAGTAGTCGCCGAGCTGCTTTGAGAGGTTCTGATAGGTCGGCAGGGAGGCGCCGCCCATAGTTCCCAGACCCGCCGAGACCAAGTCCTTGACCGCCTTTTCCACCAAGTCCAGACCCTCGAGCTGCTTTTGCAGCTTCTTTTTTTTCGCGGATCTTGCCGACTTCTCCGCCGACGCTTTTTTCTTTTCCGCCTTTTCAAGCTCTTCGGGGGTCATATCCTCGGGAGCCTTTGCGGGCGCGGATTTAGCCGCGAGCTTTCCGCGCTTTCGCTGAATATCCTCGGGTATCTCGCAGACGTCGAACTTCTTGTCCGACATCATCTCGTACAGCAATCCCAACGCGTGCTTGCACGGGAACTGCCGCGACGGACACGAGCAGCGGAACACGGGGTGATCGGGGTCGATATAGTCCGCGGAGGTTATGTAGGGATTTTTTCCCGAACCATTGCACTCGCCCATGTACAGCGTATCGTCCGCGGAACGGTACAGCTTCTGAAAGCCGCCGCTCTTGGAAATTTTCTTGCCGTTAGCCGCGGCGGCGGAGTTGGGGGCAAGCGACAATATCAGTTGCTCGGTGACATTTTTCATTGTGAATTCTCCTTAAATATCCGCAGGGCATCTCTAAAAGCCTTGTTTGAGCAAAAACGTGCAAAGCGCGCCGCCTGCTGCGTCAAACCTCCTCGCAAGGCGTTAAGCCTTGCTTCGTCGGCTTTCCTTGCTGCCGTCGCACTTTACCCGTTTTTGCTTTTCAAACCGGCTTTTAGAGTTGCCCACAAAATAATGTGGTAGTTCAAATAAATTATACTACATATTTCACAATAAGTCAATAGCACGAAATGTATTTTAGGTGAAAAATGAAGATATTTTACAAGACTTTTTTCGCGGTTTGTGCTATAATAAATTCCGTAAAGGGGTGATATTATGAGAAAGGAAACAAGAATGTCGGTATTCGACGACGAACTGCGTATTGAGGCATACCGTTTCGAGGGCATCGCGCAGCCGTTCCCAAACCATTTTCACGACTATTACGTTGTCGGACTGGTCGAGGGCGGTGCGCGGAGGCTGTTGTGCAATAACCGCGATTACACGCTTTCGGCGGGCGATATGCTGCTGCTGAACCCCTCGGACAGTCACGGCTGCGTGCAGACGGACGGAGGTACGCTAGACTACCGCGCTCTGAACATTTCCAAGGAAATAATATCGGAGCTGTCGCGCGAGATAACGGGGGAGAGCGTCCCGTGCTTTTCTGAGAACATATTGAACGACGGAGATACCGCCGACTGCTTTCGGAGGCTGCACGATATGATAATGTGCGGTCACAGCGGGTTTGAAAAGGAGGAGGCGCTCCTGATCCTGATATCATCGCTGATAAAGCTTGTGGGCAAGCCGTTTCTGGAGTGCGTTTCGCGCCGTTCCGAGCCGATAGAGCGCGCCTGCCGTTTTATGGACGGGCATTTTGCCGAGCATATCACGCTGGAGCAGCTCTGCAAATGCAGCGGACTAAGCAAGTCGACGCTGCTGCGGTCGTTCACGAAAGCAAAGGGAGTAACGCCGTACAGATACCTTCAGGCGGTGCGCATAGGCAGGGCAAAGGAGCTGCTGGAGAAAGGCGAGAAGCCCGCCGAGGTCGCGCTGCAAACGGGATTTTCCGATCAGAGCCACTTTACCGATTATTTTGGAACGTTTATCGGATTACCGCCCACGGCATACAGAAGGTTCACGGAAGATAAGGAGAATAAAGATGAATGACGAAAAATGTGTAATTGTTGTAGATGAGGCTCTTCCTCTCGGATTGATAGCGAACACCGCCGCGATACTTGGGATAACGCTCGGCGCGCGACTTCCCGGGGTAGTAGGCGCGGACGTCCGCGACGGCGACGGCAACGGTCATATGGGTATAATCGAGCTCCCCGTGCCGATACTCAAAGCGTCCTCCGATACGCTGAACAGCATACGCCTGTCGCTTTACGGCGGCGAATACGCCGACTTCACGGACATAGCGCAGAGCTGCAAGACCTACGACGAGTTCATAGACAAGATCGGAACGGCGGAGGAGCTTCGGTATTTCGGCATAGCGATATGCGGCGCGAAGAAAAAGGTCAACAGGCTCACGGGAAGTTTACCGCTACTAAGATAAAAGAAAAACGGCAAGTTAATAGCGCGGAATTTATTTTTATAAAAAATGGAATATTTTACAAAACTTTCACATATTCCATTGACAAATCTGCATAATTGTGATATAATGAACTACCAAGCATTTTACACAAAATTCATTTAGGAGGTTTCGTTGTGAAGAAAATTTTTTCGATGGTTATTGCATTGGCTACTGCAATAACCGCAACAACATCAGCTTACGCTGCCGATGTTTCGACCATGAGCGATTTAAACGAGGTCGGAGAAACTATAAACATCGGCGGCTATGAGTGCTACGAGAGGGATGGGCAATATTGGACGATTGACGACGGAGATGAATGTCTTGTCATCGATGTTGGCAACTGTGACGATTACGAGGTATGTGCGCCGGTAAGCCTGAACGAAGATGTTCCCTTTCCGCCCGATTGGACGAATTCCAGAATTCTTTATTCTCCGCATAATACAGAGCGCGAGGATACAGCGGATATAAGCGCAGGGGATTATTGTAGCCCGCTTTTCAAGGTTTTTCCTGTTGATGGTGATGCTGAGACAAATGTCAGCTACAAAATAAAGTGCGGTTTTGTATTTAACACAACGATAAATATGACTTTTTACACCTATAACACTCGTGATCAGTATTGGAGAGATTACAACAATCCGTACACTTTTAACGGTGTTAAGAGTGGCTGTGTTATATTGGTGGGGTCTGAAATAAATACTTTGAGGGGCATAGCTGTGCGCTTTCACAAAAACGGAAGTGATAATTTGTCCTCGTTTAATTACAAGTTTGAAGCAAAAGCGCTTGCTATGTACCCAATCAGTTGAGGAGTGTGATTTTTATGTCAATACTAACTAAACCGATCCATTTACCTAAGTTACCTAAGCCTGTCGGTATCACCGTAAGAGTTGTACTTATCGCAATTGCGGCTTTGTTTTTCATATGGCTGGCGTTGTTTATACACGCCACGACATTCACCGCCGATTACGTGAACGCCACATCTCGGCGACCAGCTCATGACGCCGATTACAATGCGTATCTTAAAGAGAATTCTTATGAAATAAACCTTCCTTTTTTTGGTAATTCTACGCTGCTTGCGGGCAACGGCGGAGGTATGGGCTACAGCGTTCCCGTTTATATGGAGGGCGGACTTGTCGAATACGCCTATTGGCAGATAATGAATGCATATAATAATATAAATTTTGTACTTGACTCATACACATTTATGATCGCGGACAAATACGAAGGTCGCGCAAAGGTAAATTATACCGTCGAAAAGAAAGATGGTCTGCTGACCGTGCGTTTTGACGGTGCGGGGTACAACGCGGACGGTTCACTTGCGGAAAACATCAGCAAGGAGTTCGTATTTGATGTAAAAGGCGCGTCCGCGTTTAATTTCCCCAAGTGGATCAACCGCACTCCCGAGGACGACTGGTTCGCAAGCGATTTAGAGCTGATGTGAAGTCCTCAAATAGCTGAATAATTTTAAAAAGCGGCTCAAAAGAGCCGCTTTTATGCTTTATACCGTTCCATTATCGCGACCGCGGTCTTTATCCCGTCCACCGCCGCGGACATTATCCCGCCCGCGTAGCCCGCGCCCTCGCCGCAGGGGTAGAGATTATCGCAGTTCACGGCGACCGCGGCTTCGTTGCGCGGTATCCTCACGGGCGACGACGACCGCGTTTCTATCGCGGTAAGTACGCTGTCGCCGTCGGAAAACCCGCGTATGCGGCGTTCAAATTGACGTATTCCCTTGGCTAGATATTCGTTCACGAAATCGGGAAACAGCTCCCTCAGATCGCACGGCTCAACCCCGAGCGGATAGGTCGGAACGACGCGCCCGAGCGAGAACGCCGTGCCGCCTCCGATAAACTCACGGGTGAGCATTGCGGGAGCGGAGCCGGTTTTGCCGCGCGCCGCGCCCATTTCATACGCCCTGCTCTCTAGCCGCCGAATGAATTCCGCGCCCGAAAGCGGCTCCGACCCGAAGTCCTCGGGCGAGACCGAGACCAGCACGGCGCTGTTGGCGTTGTTGCCCGCGCGGTCAAAATAGCTCATTCCGTTGGTGACGATACTTCCCGCGCTGCTCGCCGACGCGACCACAAATCCCCCGGGACACATACAGAACGTATATACGCCGCGCCCGTTCTCGCGATGGGAGAGCGTGTATTCGGCAGGGGGAAGATTAGGATGACCTGCGTATCTCCCGTACAGCGCCTTGTCTATATCGGTTTGAAGATGTTCGATGCGCGCGCCGACGGAAAACGGCTTTGGGACAAGCTCCACGCCGTTTTTAAGCAGCATTTCAAAGGTATCGTGCGCCGAATGTCCGATAGCGAGCACAAGCGCTCCGCACCGCATTTCGCCGCCGTTTACGCGCAGCGAGCTGACGCGTCCGCCCCGTACCGAAATATCCTCCAGCGGCGACAGAAACCGCACCTCTCCGCCAAGCTCAATAATACGCTCGCGCAGATTTTTTACTACGCTTCTCAGCTTGTCCGTGCCGATATGCGGCTTTGCCTTGGTTAGTATCTCCTCGGGAGCGCCGAACTCGCACAGCTTTTCGAGAACGCGCGAGCAAAGAGGGTCGTTGATACGCGTGGTGAGCTTGCCGTCTGAAAACGTTCCCGCGCCGCCCTCGCCGAACTGTACATTCGTGCGCGGGTCGAGAACGCCGCTTTTCCAGTAGCTTTCGACCGCCGTGATACGTTCGTCCATTGCCGCGCCGCGCTCGATAACCACGGGCTTGTATCCGAATTCGCACAGCGTGAGAGCGCAGAACATTCCCGCGGGACCGAACCCCGCAATGACGATATCGCCGTCAAGCGTCTCCGCGCCGAATTTTACGGTCAGCTCTCCGTGAGTATACGGCTTGACGTTCTCATGCTTTTCGGCGAGAACGCGCTCCTTTTTTTCGCTGTACAGCTCGATTATCACGGAGCTTACGAACAACACCTCGCGCCGCGCGTCGACGGAGGTCTTGTAAATTTTCGCGGACTTAACCTCGCTTTCGGACAGCCCAAGCAGCGCGATCGCCTTTGAGACTGCCCGATCGCGCTGCTCGTCTATGCTTGTCCGTATCTGCGAAACGATAACCGCCATTATTCCGACTCCTCGGCTTGCTGCTCTTGCTTTGCGGCGACGTTTATCGTCACCTTATATTCTCCCGATATCCAGTACTGCTGATTGGTTCCCCGCGTCTGAATGGTTACGCCTACGTCCTGTGAGCCCTCGTGCAGCGTCACTCCCAGCAGGTTGACGTTGACGGTGAGATCGTTCGCCGTAAGTCCCATTATTCTGGAGCTCGGACCGATCACCTTGAGCAGCAACTCGTTGGTGATCATGGTCACGTCGTAGTTGTCGGGAGGATTGGAGATATTGACGTTCTCCTCGGTCAGGTTGACGGCGATATCCACTGTTCCGTAATTCTCGAGATCCCACTCTATACGCGCGTTGTTATTGCCCGAAAGGTTCTTGTAGCCCTCGGGGAGCACTATCGGGATAACGGAGTTGCGGTTGAGCTGAATGTCCGAAATGTCGATGGTCCCGATATTCAGCTCGCTCAGACTGTCGATATTATCGTCTGGAGCGGCAATGGTTATCGACTTCGGCAGTATCTCGTATTTAAGGCTGTTTATGTTGAAGTTGCTCGGATAGCCGACAATGGAGAGCTTGAGCGGCAGCTCCTTGGTCTTGAGAATATTTATGTTCACAAAAACATTGTTTGTGGACAGTTGAACGTCGTCGAGGATATCCTCAACGGGAATTCTTGTATTGTTGCTGTAAATGTACAGCTCGCTGTTGGTCTGCCGCGACTCGGACAGCTCGCCGTGATAAAAGCTCCTTGCCTCGATATGGGTTATCTTGTTGAGCGCTTCCGCCGAGCCCGTCAGCGTGATCTTTTCGGGCGTTGCGGTAATGCTGTCGGCGTAATAGCCCTCGGGCAGGCTGATATCGGGAGCCGTACCGGTCAGCGTAAACTCTTTGGAAATTATCTCGTCGATCTTCAGCGTAACCGCGCGCGGCTCAAATCTTACGAGTTCGTATTCCTTGTCGGACTTTCCCGAAACTTCGATAGGCAGCGTATACGTGCCCGCCGAGCGCACCCCCGAGAGGTCGACTGAGGCGAAGAAATCGTCCTCGGTGAGGTCGCTTATTTCGTAGCGCCGTCCCTCGATCTTGATGTTCGCAAGGTCGGAAATACCCGTAACTATCTCAAGGTTGTTCTGCACCATGTATTCCGTGGGCTGTGCCTGTATCCCTATGCCCTTTATGTCGATATCGGTAGTTGGGAACACCTGTATGGATGCTACCACCCAGAAGCCGAACGCGACAAGAAACGCGAGGATAAGCGTTTTGTAGTTCTTTTTTATATCGTTGAGAAAGTTCAGAATAAGATTTTTCACGTTTTACCTCCTCACTTGTTCTTGGAACGCGATTTTTTCTTTTTTTCAAGCGCAGCTCCGGGCATATATTTTCGGAGAATGGTTATAAGCCCCTCGCGGCTCTGATCGCGGGAGAGCTGTCCGTCAAGCGCGACGGAGATAGTTCCCGTTTCCTCGGATACGACCACGACAAGCGCGTCGGAGTTCTCGCTCATGCCGACCGCCGCCCTGTGACGAGAGCCCAGCTCCGTCGACAGATACTGATCCTTCTGCGTATTCGGCAGAAAGCAGCCCGCCGCGTATATCCTGTTGTCGCGGATTATCACCGCGCCGTCGTGGAGCGGAGCCTTGTTGTAGAAAATATTGCAGAACAGCTCGGGCTCGCACTCGGCGTTGATAATGCTTGTGGTCTCCTTTTCGATGATGTCTCCGAGCTTGGTCTGACGTTCGATAACGATAAGCGCGCCCGTTTTGCTGTCGTGAAGTCTCGCGCAAGCGTCCGCTATGCCGAGAATGGCTCTGTCACGCGCAGAAGCGTTCCCCGCGCTTTTTTCCACCGACTGCGTGAAGGTGCTCACCTTTGTGCGCCCCACCTTTTCGAGGATGCGCCGCAGTTCGGGCTGGAACACGATTATGATCGCGATGATCCCGACCTGCAAAAAGTTGTCGATAATAAAGCCCATTACCTTTAACTGGAATATCTCGACCAGCACAAATATGGCGATTATGAAGAATATACCTTTCAGAAGCTGTATAGCGCGCGTCTCGCGCATCAGCTTTATCAGAAAATATACAAGCAGCGTCAGAATTAAAATATCCAGCACGTCGAAAATATTGATCGACTGGATTATCCGCAGGAAATTCTGAAAAATATCGCTGATAAATTCAACTGCTCTTTCCAAAGCGATGCTCCTTTACAATGTCGGAATGTCGTGAAGCCGATTACTTGCGCTCCTGTCCCCTTATGATAACGCCTATGAATTCGGGACCCGCGTTGCAGCTTACCACAACGCCGCATTTTTCAACCAGCGTGGGCGCGTAGCCGACCTTTTTCGTCATCTTGTCGATAAACTCCTTTTCGAGATCGGGACGCGTCGTCGTGATAACGCTGTACGGGGTTTTCGGTATCATACGCGAGGAGATGGTCTCCACCGCCGCCTCTATTACAGCCTTTTCGCCGCGCGCCTTTTTCAGCACCTCGGTCTTTTCGTCGTACAGGACTATCAGCGGCTTTAAGCCCATAAGCTCGCCGAGGAACGAAGCCGCCGCAGAAATGCGCCCCGACTTCTTCATATGCCGCAGCTCAAAGCCGATAATGAACGCTTCGGTGTGGCTCGCCCAATCCTTAAGGTAGCTTACCACGCTCTCGACGGGCTGACCCTCGGAGAGCTTCTTGCACGCCTCCAGCACGGGATAGCCGTAGCAGAGCGTATAGCAGCGCCCGTCGATAACGTAAACTGCCAGATCGGGGAATTCCTCGAGAAGATTGTCGGCGGCAAGCTGCGCCTGAGCGCAGGTCTGCGAGCCGTGGGAATTGATAACGTCGACGATTATATCGCGGACGCCCTCGGCGTACAGCTCGCGGTACTTGTCCTCAAACTGTATCGCGGTGATCTGCGAGTGCTTGGGTATCTCGTCGTTTTCCTTGAGAACCTTGTAGAACTCGTCGGGAGTGATGTCTATTCTGTCAAGATAGGTCTCGCCGTTGATAGTGACCGCAAACGGCATTACTACCAGATATTTAGCCCATTCCTTTTCCGCTTCGGGCGAGATATCGCAGCCGCTGTCGGTGATAATTCTTACTTTTTCATTCATATTTTTACCCTTTCTGTTGGTTAATTTACTTAGGGCGTGTTCACATTAACCGAAATGCTTGGATTTCGAAGCGGATTTTTTGCAGAACAAGGCGAAAATTCGCAGATGTACTGTATGTACTTCAAGAATTTTCAACGGAGTTCTGCGGAAAATCCGCCGAAAGACGAGCGTTGAGCGTTAATGTGAACACGCCCTAATTACTTCGCCAGTCCGAAATGCTTTGCCAGAAGTTTAAGCGTTTCCTCGCGCGTATCGGTCTCGAAATCCGAGCGCGTCACGCTGAAAAATCCCGTATTGCTCCAATCTATCTCGACGGGATGGTGATACAGCGCCCACGAGTTGAAATTTTTCAGAGCCGCATCGGGGTCTTTACACTTTTTTATTTGCTCCAGCATAAACTTTTTGTCGGGATCGTCGCGGTCGAAAAAACGCGTCGCGCAGATGTCGGGCGGGTCGCAGAGCATTATCGCGACATGATCGTGATCGGATATCCCGCGCAGCACATCCGGCGGGATATTCGTGTCGGCAATGATCTTCCGTCCGTCCGCGGACAGTCTTATCAGCTCAAGTATCTCAAGTTCAACGCACTCCTGTGATACGTTATACGTCCATTCACAATGCTCCTCGGGGGTCATATTCAGCCATTCCTCCCAGCCCGACATCGTGTCGAAATAGCATAAGGCAGGCTGCTTCCAGCGCGACAGCTTTTCACGAGGGAACGCGTCGTGATAGTTCTCGCCGCATAATATCATATCGTACCGCTCGGAAAGCAGCTTCGCCATAGTCGACTTTCCCGCATAGCTGTGCCCGTTGATAAAATACACGTTACGAAGATAGTGCTTTATTAAATTGTCGCTTATCTGAATTTTCAAATGTTCTCTCCTAAAATTTATTCCGCCTGCGACCAGTCGAATTTTGTCAGGCTGCCGAAGTTCTGAAGTTCGGGGAAATCCCATTGCCGCAAGACCTCATATGCCGCTATCGCCACGCTGTTTGACAGATTGAGACTTCGTAGCGTGGGCATCATCGGTATTCGGACGCAGTCGTCCTTGTGACGGAAAAGCAGCTCTTCGGGAAGTCCCGCGTCCTCGCGCCCGAACACGATATAGCACCTGTCGGGATATTTCACGTCGGTGTAGCGGTTTTGCGCCTTGGTCGTGAAGAAAAAGCATTGCCCGTCAGCTTTCGCGAAAAAGTCCTCAAAGCCGTCGTAGTAGCTTATATCCAGATAATGCCAATAGTCCAGCCCCGCGCGTTTGAGCTGCTTATCGGTCGGCTCGAAGCCCATGGGCTTGATGATGTGCAGCCGAGCTCCCGTGACTGCGCACGTGCGCGCGATATTTCCCGTGTTCTGCGGTATCTGCGGTTCGCCGAGAACGATATTAAGCTCCAAACCAAATCCCCGCCTTTATTAACAGTATACCTAATAATTATAACACAATCCGCGGCTTATTGCAATACATTTTTACAAAATAACTTGAAAAAAATGGTATGGTGTGTTATAATTATAGATAATAAAATACGGGGGTATGATTATGAATGACAAGGAAATGAAGCTTGAGCGGTACCGCGCGGATAACATGACCGTAAAGCACGGAGAAACCGTATTCGCGGGTTCGTCGCTTATGGAGATGTTCCCTATAAACAAGCTTCTCGCCGAGCATGGCGACGATACAGTTATATATAACAGGGGCATAGGCGGCTTTGTTTCGCGCGAGCTGCTGGAGGCCGTTGACGTGTGCGTTATCGATCTGAAGCCCTCGCGCGTGTTTATCAACATAGGCACGAACGATCTCAGCGACAGCCGTATCCCGATGTCTGAGCTTACGGATAATTATGATAAGATCGTCACTGCGATAGAGAACGCGCTGCCCGAAGTCAAGATATATTTTATGGCGTATTATCCCGTGAATTACGATGCGGCGGCGGAGGATATGAAGGAATGTCTGAGGATACGCAATAACGGGAAGATCGCCGCAGCCAACGCCGAGGTGAAAAAGCTCGCCGAAAAGCACGGACAAAGGTATATCGATATCAATAAGAATCTTAAAGACGAACAGGGCAGACTGAAAGCGGAATACACCATTGAGGGTCTGCATATCAACGAGGAAGGATACCGCGCAATTTATGACGATATAATGCGGTACGTTAAAGAAAAAACGTGATCGGAGAAATATTTTGATCTCACAAATCCACATAATAAACCAAAAATACAGAACGGAGCGCAGTGCGGATATCGCCGCCGCCTGCGATATCACCGCGAATTCGATAAGCGTTGTGTACTACGACCTTGAGCTGAAACGCCGTTACGCGCGGACTGCGCTCGTCGGTACGGCGGTGACGGCGCTCAACGCCGATAAGGAGCTTGCGCGGCTGCTGATAACGTCAATGAGTGAATATAATATCGGAGCGTCGGTGATAAAAAGCGTCGGCGTTGCCGCGCCCGTGCATATTGAGAGCGTTCTCGACGGCGAGCTGTCCGCGGACGCGTTGCATCTGCCGCCCGAGACGGAGATCTTTTTCGTGCCGTACATCTCCGCGGGGATAAGCGGACGGTTCACCGCGTCGCTGCTTACGCTGCCCGACGGTGAGTGCGTTGCGGCGGATATCGGGCAGTCGCTCTGTATCGCGCGCAAGAGCACCGACGGCATTGTCTGCGCGGCGTTTCCGCTGACGGGAGCGTTCGACGGCTCTGGCATAGAGAGCGGAATGCCCGCCGAGAACGGCGCTATCGACGCGGTACGGCGTGAAGATGACGGTTCGATAGTCTACGAGGTGGTCGGAGACGGCGACAGCATAGGCGTTTCGCCGTGCGGAGCGGCTATGGCGGTGAACGTGATGCGCGGCACGGGCAGCGTCGACAGCGACGGCATAATGACCGACCGCGACCTCTTTTATATAGGAGAGGACTTTTTCGTCTCACAGAGCGACGTTCGCGCGATACAGTCCGACAAGGCGCGGTGCAGAGCGGCGTTTGAGGTGTTTCCGAGGACGGAGAGGGCGTTCCTGTCGGGCGAGCCGTTTGCGACCGAAACGGGTTTGCGGACAATGCTCGAGCTGGGAGCGCTCCCCGAGCTGTTCCGCGGCGCGGGCTTCTGCCGCAATTCGGCGGAGCAGGGTATAATAATGTATATTGAAAGCGCTGAAACGCGGAAAAAAGCCGTCGATATTGTCCACAATGCCCGCGACATTACCGAGGAGCTTGTGGAAGAATTTGACAATTGCTACTTCGATAATCTTTCATTTTAAACCCGAATTAGGAAAGCATTTGAAAAAATTGTGAAAAATTGATAAAAAGCACTTGATTTTTTCTATCAATAGTGTTATAATAATAGGGCATTTAGTATCCGCCGGTATTGCTATGCCCAAATTCAAACCGCAATATGTGGGTTTGGGTAAGCGGTAAGGCGTGTGTTAATGCGCGCGGGTGTCAGCATCGGCACTCTCAAACATTAAAAACGGGTAGTCCGCTGAACGCGCGGGAACCGACCCGCGGCAGATCAAAAAGCCTGCGCACAGGCTTCAAGTCCGAAAACGTCGGGTTCAAGAATATCCGAAAATCAACAGGAGGAAAAAATGGACGCATTAAAATTGATTGAACAGAGCAGCATGAAGGAGACCGCTCCTCAGATCGAGATCGGCGACTTCGTAAAGGTGTACGTGCGCATCAAGGAGGGCGACAAGAGCCGTATCCAGATGTTCGAGGGCACCGTTATCGCCAAGAAGCACGGCGGCATCAACGAGACGTTCACCGTAAGACGCGTGGCTCACGGTTGCGGCGTGGAGAGGGTATTCCCCATTCATTCGCCGTCCGTAGACAAGGTAGAGGTCGTAAGAAACGGTAAGGTTCGCAGAGCTAAGCTGTATTACCTGCGTGACAGAGTCGGTAAGGCTGCAAAGGTTAAGTCCAGAGTTTAATCCCCGAAAATCCCCGGAATTCCCGTTTGCGGACAGCGCTTGACTGCGGGATCGCGTTGTTGAGCCGTTTGTGTTCCGCTTTACGGGAATGCTTTGGGGATAATTTTGAGAAAAGAGATGTGTCATGAACGAGATCAATGAGGAACTTAAGCAGACAAAGCAGACAGAGCAGATCCCCGAGAATGGTGAGCCCGAGGAAAATGAAGAGAAGCCTAAAAAGCCCTTTTCCGACGCTCTTGACTGGGTGAGCAGCATCGTTTACGCGGTGTCGGCTATGCTTGTGCTGAATTTGTTTTTCTTCCGCTCGATAACCGTTTCGGGACCGTCTATGTTAGATACGCTTGAGGACGGCGATCAGGTCGTCGCGACCAATTTCTGCTATACTCCCAAGTACGGCGATATCGTGATAATTCAGGCGAACAAGCTGAAAAACGATATTACCGATATGTGGGGCGAGCCGATAATAAAGCGCGTTATCGCCGTTGAGGGCGATACGGTGCGGATAAATTTCGACAGAGGCGAGGTCTACCGCAACGGAGAGCTCCTGGAGGAGGATTATATAAAGGATCTGACTTTCTTCCGCCACAATGATACGTGGATGGAGAGCAATAAGGAGTATACCGTGCCCGAGAACTGTGTTTTCGTTCTTGGTGATAACCGTCCCGTATCGAACGACAGCAGAAATCTTCCGCAGGTCGGCTTTATCGATACCGATTTCATTATGGGCAAGGCGTTTGTTCGTGTTGCTCCGTCCGACAAATTCAAGTGGCTATGAGTGACGCGGGAAATATTCAGTGGTTTCCGGGGCATATGACCAAGACGAGACGGCTTATCGAAGCCGACTTGAAAATGGTCGACGCCGTTGTGGAGGTCACGGACGCGCGCATTCCCGAGAGCAGCAGAAATCCGATAATGGACGAGCTGGTGGGAACAAAGCCGCGTATTATGATAATGAACAAATGCGACGTCGCCGACGAAAAGACGACGAACGCGTGGCGAAAATATTACGAGAGCCGCGGAATATGTGTTATCGTTTGCGACTGCCGCAGCGGGAAGGGGATCAACAGATTTCTCCCGACCGTGAAGCAGCTGCTTTCGGAGCTTATCGAGCGGCGTAAAGCGCGCGGTATGATAGGAAAGGCGCTGAGGCTGATGGTGGTGGGGATCCCGAACGTCGGGAAGTCCTCGTTTATCAACCGTATGGCGAATTCAAAGAAAACTAAAGTGGGAGACCGTCCGGGCGTTACGCGCGGAAAGCAGTGGGTCTCCATTGACAGGGACGTTGAGCTGCTGGATATGCCGGGCATTTTGTGGCCTAAGTTCGAGGATAAGGACGTGGCGCAGAGACTGGCGTTCACTGGAGCTGTCAAGGATGAGGTCATGGATACGGCGGCGCTTGCGAGGGCGCTCGGCGAGGTGCTTATGCGCGATTATCCCGAGCTTGTAAAGGCGCGGTATAAGATAGCGGGCGAGGGCGATATCCTCACGGAGATCGCAAAGGCGCGCGGTATGCTTGTTTCGGGCGGCGAGCCCGATACGGAACGCGCGGCGGCGGCGCTGCTCAATGAGTTCCGCGGCGGAAAGCTCGGCAGGATAACGCTTGAAATGCCGCCCGAAACGAACGGAGTGTGACTATGGCTTATCAGAGCAAGCACAAAAAGAGCCGCGAAACGCAGCTTGTTATCGAGGGCGTTTCGTTTGAGGGGCTGTCGCTCCGCGAGTTTGACGGGATAGTTTCGGAGCGTTACGGCTTGGTCTGCGGAATCGACGAGGCGGGAAGAGGTCCCGTTGCCGGACCGGTCGCGGCGGCAGCGGTAATTCTCGACCCCGAAAATCCGATAGCCGGCTTGAACGACAGCAAGAAGCTCACTCCGAAGAAGCGTGAATCGCTTTATAAGGAGATCTGGGATAAGGCTTTGTTTTGCTCTGTTTCGTTCGTGTCCGCAGAGGATATCGACAGGACGGATATTTTGTCGGCTGATTTGCTGGCAATGAAACGGGCTTTTGATAATATCGGGAAAAAGTGCGGGATAGTTCTTGTCGACGGTGACGTTCTTCCCGATATTGAGGTCGGCGGTGCGCTGAAAAACGTTATCGGCGGCGACGCTAAGTCCGAGGCGATAGCGGCGGCGAGTATTCTCGCAAAGGTAGAGCGTGACCAATATATGTGCGAAATGGCGGAGAAGTACCCGGGCTACGGCTTCGAGAAGCACAAGGGCTACGGAACAAAGGCGCATTACGAAGCTATTGACAGATTGGGTTTGTGCCCGATACATAGGAAAACGTTCCTGAAAAAGTATATAACCGAAAATGGACAGACAGACTAAGGGCAGGCTAGGCGAGGACGCGGTCTGCGCGGAGCTTGAAAGGCGCGGACACACGATAATCGCGAGAAATTATCACAAGAGGGTCGGAGAGATCGACATAATCTCTCAAATCGACCGATATATAGTGTTTACCGAAGTGAAAACGCGCAAGCTCGGGAGTATGGTCTCGGGGCTTGAGGCGGTGAACTTCACCAAACAAAAGAAAATAGTGCTGACGGCGGACGCGTATCTTACGGAAAATCCGACGGGATTGCAGCCGCGCTACGACATCGCCGAGGTGACGGTCACGCGCGGGGATTTCCCGAGGATAACGCGGATCGATATTTACGAGGACGCGTTTTCGACCGACGGCATATACACAATAAACTGAAAGGATGACGGTTTATGAATTACGCAAGCACAAGAAATTCCTCCCTTAAAGTGACGAGCGCTCACGCTATCGTAAAGGGACTGTCCGACGAGGGCGGACTGTATGTTCCCGAGAGCGTTCCCGCGCTGTCCGAGGAGGAAATTCTCGGTCTTTGCGGTAAGAGCTATGTGGAGCGCGCGTTTGAGGTGTTCTCGAGGTTCCTTACGGATTTCACCGAGGAGGAGCTGCGGCACTGCGTCGAGAGCGCGTACAACACCAAAAATTTCGATACCGACAATATCGCGGAGATCGCGAAGTTAAAGGGTGGAAGATACGTTCTCGAGCTCTGGCACGGTCCGACCTGCGCGTTCAAGGATATGGCGCTGCAAATTTTGCCGTATCTGCTGACGACCTCGGCTAAGAAAGAGGTCGACGGAAGGCAGATTGCTATTCTCGTCGCGACGAGCGGCGACACCGGAAAGGCGGCGCTCGAGGGCTTCAAGGACGTTGCGGGCACATCTATCTCGGTATTCTATCCCGAGGACGGCGTATCGCCAATGCAGAAGCGTCAGATGATCACGCAGGAGGGCGATAACGTAAGCGTCTGCGCGGTCGTCGGCAACTTCGACGACTGTCAGAACGGGGTCAAGGCTATCTTCACCGATAAGGGGATCGAGGATAAGCTCGCGAAGAAGAACATACTGCTGTCGAGCGCCAACTCCATCAACTGGGGCAGGCTCGCGCCGCAGATCATTTACTATATCTCCACCTACGCTCAGCTTGTACATGACAAGGAGATCGCTTACGGCGACAAGGTGAATATTGTAGTGCCGACAGGCAATTTCGGCAATATCCTCGCGGCTTATTACGCCAAGCTTATGGGTATCCCCGTGAACAAGCTGATATGCGCGTCCAACAGCAACAACGTGCTTACCGACTTCATAAACACGGGCGTTTACGACAGAAACAGAAAGTTTTATACCACTATTTCGCCGTCTATGGATATCCTTATCTCGTCCAATCTGGAGAGACTGCTGTATCACCTCACGGGCGGGAACGACAAGCTCATCAACGAGTGGTTCAGCGCGCTGAAAACGTCTGGTAAGTACGAGGTCAGCGACGATGTAAAAAAGCAGCTTTCCGAGCTGTTCTACGCGGGCTGCTGCTCCGACGGGGATACCAAGGCTCAGATACACAAGACATTTACCGAGGAGCATTATCTGCTCGATACGCACAGCGCAGTCGCGGTCAAGGTCTATGAGGATTACAGGGCTAAGACGGGCGACGATACCAAAACGATAATCGCGTCCACAGCAAACCCCTACAAGTTCGGCAGAGCGGTTTATGAAGCTGTCGGCGGTAAGGGCGATATTGAGGACGAGTTCGAGCTTATCTCTCGTCTTGAGAGCGAAACGGGAACGAAGATGCCCGCTCCGCTCGCGGCTACCAAGGACAAGGCGGTTCGCTTTACGCAAACGGTCGAGAAGCAGAAAATGGGTGATTTCGTACTTGATTTTCTTGGCAAATAATTTGCGCGGCGGACGAGAGGAGGCTGACGCTTGATCTATACAATAGGCGATCTTCATCTCTCGCTTGGGTGCGACAAGCCTATGGATATCTTCACGGGGTGGACGAATTATCTTGAACGTCTTCGCGAAAACTGGAACAGCAAGATCACCGATGACGATACGGTGGTGCTGGTGGGGGATCATTCGTGGGCGCTGAAGCTCAAAGACGCTTACAAGGATTTCGAATTCATTCACAAAGAGCTAAAGGGCAAAAAGATTCTTGTTAAAGGCAATCATGACCTTTGGTGGTCTACGTTGAGCAAAATGAATGATTTTGTGAGCGAAAACGGTTTTTATACTATTCGCTTTCTGAACAACAATGCATACGCTGCCGAAGGTATAGCGATATGCGGAACGCGAGGCTGGATTCGCGAAAACGGCGAGCCTGCCGATCAGAAAATTCTTAATCACGAAGCTTTGCGGTTGGAGATGTCGCTTCAAGAAGCTGTAAAGCTTGGCGGCGAGCTCGTGGCGTTTATTCATTATCCGCTTATCTATGGCACGGAGGAGAATGTTCTGCTGACGGAAATTCTCCGCAAATACGATGTAAAGCGCTGCTATTACGCGCACCTGCATGGGTACAGCATAAAGGGCGCGCTGAACGGCGAACGCGGGGGAGTGAGCTATAAGCTTGTTTCCGCGGACAGCCTCGGATTTGATCCGATAAAAGTAAATTAAAAATAAAATTGTCCTTACGGACAAGGAAGGAATTTGATATGGAAATTATATCTCAGAACAACACGGCGACAAATACTTATGCGATTGAAGTAAAATTCAGCGCAGATGAATTCGAGACGGCTCTCAATACCGTCTATAACCGTCAGAAGTCCAAGATCACTATCCCCGGCTTCCGCAAGGGCAAGGCAACGAGAAAGCTGATCGAGACACACTACGGCGCTAACGTTTTCTATGAGGACGCGGTAAATACTCTGTACAACGACAATATCGAGGAGATCGTCGACAAGACGGGTCTCGAGGTGATCAACGTTGAGAATACCGAGGTAGTCGAGGTAAGTAAGGAGAACGGCGTTTCGATGAAAGCCGACATAATCGTTAAGCCCGAGGTAGAGGTTTCCGATTATAAGGGTATAAGCGTAAAGAAAACCGTCAAGACTGTTACCGATGAGGCGGTAAACGAGGAGATCGACAAGATGCGCGAAAGAGTTGCGCGTATCATTACCGTTGAGGGAAGAGCCGTACAGGACGGCGACACAGCCGTTATTGACTTCGAGGGCTTTGTTGACGACGTTGCGTTCGACGGCGGCAAGGGCGAAAAATTCCCGCTCGAGATCGGTTCGCACACCTTTATCCCCGGTTTCGAGGAGCAGGTCATCGGCAAGAGCGTTGACGAGGAATTTGACGTAAACGTAACTTTCCCCGAGGATTACCAGGCGGAAAACCTCAAGGGCAAGCCCGCGGTATTCAAGTGCAAGCTCCACGAGATCAAGGCTAAGGAGATGCCGGAGCTGGACGACGACTTTGTAAAGGACGTATCCGATAAGGACACCGTTGACGAGCTTAAGACCGAGATCAGGGAAAAGCTTGAAAAGCAGTATGCCGAGGAGGCTGAGGACGCATCCGATACCGAGCTCATGGACAAGATGCTCGAGAATATGAAGGCTGAGATCCCGCAGGTAATGTACGAGCGCCGTATCGACGAGATCGCGCGCGAGTGGGTTGCGAGAACCCGCATCAACATCAACGATTATCTGAAGTATACGGGCATGACCATGGCTCAGTTCCGCGCTAATTTCAAGGACGCGGCAAAGCGTCAGGTGGATATGCGTCTCTGCCTTGAGAAGATCGCAAAGCTTGAAAACATCGAGGTATCCGCGGAGGATATCGAGAAGGAGTACAACGAGCTTGCGGAGCAGTACAAGCTCGACGTTGCGAACGTTAAATCGGCGATCTCCGAAAAGACCCTTACTACCGATCTCATGATCGAAAAGGCTCTTGACCTTGTAAAGGACAACGCGAAGGTCGAGGAAGTCAAGGAGTAATTGCGTTTAAACGGCATTCCGCGTATGCGGAGAAAGGAGCTTACAATGCCATATATCCCTTATGTAGTGGAACAAAGCAGTCACGGAGAGCGTTCTTACGACATTTTTTCGAGACTGATGAACGACAGGATCATTCTGCTGCACGACGAGGTGAATTCCGCGACGGCGAGCGTTATCGTCGCTCAGCTGCTGTATCTTGAGGGACAGGATCCCGACAAGGATATCTGTCTCTATATCAACAGTCCGGGAGGCTCCGTATCCGACGGAATGGCTATTTACGATACAATGCAGTATATCAAATGCGACGTTTCCACGATCTGTACGGGTATGGCGGCGTCTATGGGTGCGTTCCTTCTGTCGTCGGGGGCTAAGGGCAAGCGTATCGCGCTCCCGAACAGCGAGATCATGATTCATCAGCCGCTTATTTCGGGCGGCGGCATATCGGGACAGGTAACGGATATCCAGATACGTTCAAAGTACCTTCAGCGCACCAAGGATAAGCTCAACCGGATCCTGAGCGAAAACACTGGCAAGGACTACGACACCATATGTCACGACACGGAGCGCGACAATTTCATGACCGCCGAGGAGGCTCTCGAGTACGGTCTTATCGACAAGGTTTACAGCAGACGCGACGAAAAGAAGAGCTGAGCGGAGGATTACCGAAAATGTTGATTTGTTCCTTTTGCGGAAGAAATGAAAATCAGGTGAGCCGTATTCTGTACGGCATGGGCGAGAATTCCGTCATCTGCAGCGATTGTATAGTAACTTCGTACAATATGCTCGTGGAAAGCGGAGACGTTCGTCCCGCCAAGGGAGGAAAAAACGTCCGCACGGGAAAGGAAAACTCCAACTTCCTTTCCAATGCCGACGAGCTTATGACCCCCGAGGAGATCAAGGCGTATCTCGACGACTATATAATCGGTCAGGATGAGACCAAAAAGGTTCTCGCGATCTCCGTTTACAATCACTATAAGCGTACATTCCTCAACAGCAAGGAAGCGGACGACGTTGAGCTTCAGAAGTCCAACGTTCTGCTGCTCGGTCCTACGGGCGTGGGCAAGACAATGCTTGCGCAGTCGCTTGCGAGACTGCTGAATGTGCCGTTTGCTATCGCTGACGCTACCACGCTCACGCAGGCGGGCTATGTCGGCGAGGACGTCGAAAACGTGCTGCTGAGGCTCGTGCAGGCTGCCGATTACGATATCGAGGCTGCTGAGCGCGGCATAATCTACATTGACGAAATTGATAAGATATCCCGCCGCAGCGAGAACACCTCCATTACCAGAGACGTAAGCGGCGAGGGCGTTCAGCAGGCGCTGCTGAAAATAATCGAGGGGACCGTGTCCAACGTTCCTCCGCAGGGCGGCAGAAAGCACCCGCATCAGGAGTTTATTCAGGTCGACACCAAGAATATTCTGTTTATATGCGGCGGCGCGTTTGAGGGCATTGAAAAGATGATCGCGCAGCGGGTTTCGAGCTCAGCGCTCGGCTTCGGCGCCGACGTAAAGAGCTCAGCCGACAAGGAGAGCGCCGAACTGCTCAAGCAGGTGACGCAGCAGGATCTGATGAAGTTCGGTATCATTCCCGAGCTTATCGGTCGTCTGCCTATCGTAACGCCGCTCAACGCGCTTGACGAGGACGCTCTTGTGAGAATTCTCGACGAGCCGAAGAACGCGCTTATCAAGCAGTATAAGTGCCTGTTTATGGCTGACGGAATCGAGCTGGAGTTCGACGAGGAAGCTAAGCGCGAGATCGCTAAAAAGGCGATCGCGTCCAAGACGGGCGCGCGCGGACTGCGCTCCATAGTCGAGGATGTTCTGCGCGAGATCATGTTTACCGCGCCGAGCGATGTAACGATCTCCAAGGTCACTATAACGGTCGACTGCGTGAACGGCACGGGAAAACCGCTTATCACACGCGATAACGGAAAGGCGAGGGCTATCGCCAAGCCGTCAAAAAAGAGCATTAAGAAAATAGGCTGATTTTACAAGGCAATGCCGAATGGTGTTGCCTTTAGTTTTTAGAGGAGGCGCGTATGCTGCTTGACAATACGGAGCGATACAGGGAGGTCTGGGACAGGGTTTACGGCGAGCTGGGATTTCGTCCTTCAATGCGCGAATTTTCGCCGTTTGACATTCAAGTGCCGCATGCGGTTTACGGCATCGAGAATATGACCGAAGCGCAGATCAATGATATGGAAAATATTGCCAAGGAAATATTTGCGAGGATATCCGACGGCATGGTCTACGCGCTTGACTGGCAGCACAGCGCTCTGCTGTACGACCCGAAGAACCCCGGCGAGCAGCGCGATTTTTGGGTAGATGACGATCGCTATATCGGCGGCGGCTATAACGTATATTTCCCGTCGTTCTATCCCGACGGCGACTACTTTTTCTTTATCGCCGAGGATTTCTCGTTCGGCTGGCTCGGTCACCCGTGGCGTCGGGAGGTGTGGATATTCGGCGAAAGGCTGCTGCAGGAGATCGAGGCAGTCTATGGGGATCTGGGCTGGACAAGAAAGTGAGGATATAATGGGAAAGGTTTACAGAAAGCAAACGGTGGAGGGCGTGACCGTCCCCGCGATAATCAAAAACAGCAGCTACTTCTGGCACAGCATGGCGGTATACGAGGACGGCACGGTGAGCTGCTGGAAAAAGACCGATCTGTACGACGTTCCGCAGATACTTTCCTCGGGGTGGCTTCAATTCTCAGTTCCCGACGGGAAAGAGCTAAGCGTTTTCGAGCTTTGCTGCCTGAAAATAGTATCGTCAAAGTGGCTGTTCAGCGGGAAAAGCTACTTTAAATATATAAAGGACACGGTTCGCTCGTTAAATCCCGAAATGGAAAATATCTACAAGACCACTCGGCGCGAGCGCGACAAGTGGGATAAATACCGCGTAGGTTTTACCGCAAGCCCCGTGCCGTGCAAGCTCAAGGGAAACATAGGCTATGATCTGCTCGACGGCGATAACGCTCATATTTTCCTCCATAAGAACGGAAAGCTGCTGCTGACCGAGGTGTACGCCTACAAGGACGGCACGTTCTCGGTGGACGGCTTGGACGGGGAGTACTTGTCGTTCGAGGATATTACGAGGCTGTTCAAGGATAAAACGCTCCGTACCGCGCCCGAAAACGGGGAGACGGTGAGCTTTGGCACACTCGGCGAGGCGGTCGTTGAGGTCGTATACAAGCCTGTTTCGCCGAAGCAAAAGCTTGCCGAACTGGAAAACAAGTCTCTCCGTGTGCAAAATAAGCCGGACGCTCATGAGCGCTGTATAAAGGCGTATCACGCGTATCTCGTCGAGCCTACCGATTTTTACAAGGAGGAGCTGCGCAAGGCTTACGAGGCGGTTCCCGAGCACGAGCGCTGCTATCTTGGCGATATGGACACGCGTGACGGTGATTTTCGGCGGATACTTTATACCAATGACAAGAGGGAAGTGTGACCGTGACAACATTTGAAAAGATCTACGAGGTTGTTAGGAGGATTCCCCGCGGCAAGGTCGCGACCTACGGGCAGATAGCGCAGCTCGCGGGGAATTCAAAATGGGCGAGGGCGGTCGGCTATGCGCTCCATGCCAATCCCGACCCCGACGGAATACCGTGCTACCGCGTGGTGAACCGATTCGGAGGGCTTGCACCCGCGTTCGCGTTCGGCGGGATAAACGTGCAGGCGGATATGCTGAGGGCGGACGGGATAGAAGTCCGCGCCGACAATACCGTCGACCTTGATGAGTATTTGTGGGACGGGCTTTGACTGATTCGGTCGAACAAAGTAAATTTTTCATATTATTAGGTAAAAATTTGCAAAATGTATTGATTTTTTGACGCAAATATGAGATAATAAAAGAGAGTGTACATGCATCTAATGTAGAGAAAGAAGTTTTTATATGGCAAAGTTTTTTAATTTTGACGAGGAGTATTTCGGACTAACCGAAAACGAGATCGAAAAAAAGCTGTCGATGTACGGCTTGAATACATATACAGGAGCGCCGCGCGCGTTTACGGGCTTTTCGTATGCCGATATTTTTCTGTCGCCGTCGGTGCTGCTGATGCTTATCGCGGGAGTGCTGTGCTTTTTCGGCGCGGGCGGCATCGGTATGGGCATAGCCGTGCTGCTTATCGACGCGTTCTATGTGTGTATGGAGATACATTTCCGCAAGACCGAGGACGACAGGCTGGATGAGATTGAGGAGACCACCGCCACGAAATTCCGCGTTATCCGTTCGGGTAAGCCCGAGCTTATTGAAAAGGAGCTTATAGTTCCCGAGGACGTTATAGTCGTGCAGGCGGGGGAAAGAGTTCCCGCGGACGCGTTCATTCTCGAGTCACGCGACCTTACAGTTGACGAGGGGATATTCACGGACGACAATACTCCCGTGGCAAAATACGTCGGAGCGATGTCCAAAAACGACCTTAAGCCGACGTTCGTATACAGCGGTACTATGATAATTTCGGGTATAGCGATATGCAAGGTAAGCGCTACGGGCGTGGATACCAAATATTTCCGCAAGTACGGCGAATCCGCCGACCGTCATCCGTATTACACCAACCTCGAAAAGGTAGTGCGCTCGATAGTTCCGATGTGCAGCGCGATCGCGGTGGTTCTTGCAGCCGTCTCGGCAGTTCTGAAGACCGTATCGGGCGGCGAGGTCATACCGTCCGTGCTCGGCGGCATAACGCTCGGACTGTGCTTTATCCCTACGGGAATCGGCTCGGTCATCAGAATGTATTACACCAAGGGAGCTATGAGCCTTATAAAGGGCGGCGCGGTCGTAAAGTCACTGTCCGATATCGAAAAGCTCAACTCTCTGTCCGTGCTCTGCGTGGAAAAGGAGGGGGCGATATCCAAGAACTCACTTGAGGTAAGGGGAGTATACGCCAAAAGCGAGGAGCTGCTGTACAAGGTTGCGGCGCTTGCCTGTGAGCCTAACACTATCGATCCCGCGGAGCGCGCTCTTATGGTAAAGGCGACATTCTTTGACGACAAGATCGCGGACGTTTACACCGACAACGTTTTCATAGAGAAAGTAGCCGAGGGTGAGTCGATGAACGGCGCGGTATGGAGCGTCGGCGGCGCTAAGATATGCTGTATAAAGGGCATTCCCGAGCAAATACTGCCGATGTGCAGACTGAATGGCGACGATCTTTTTGCCGCGCAGAAAAAGTACGAGGACTACTACGCCAAAGGGTGCAGCGTAATGGCTGTTGCGTGCGTCGACGCGGATAATGAGGATATGGACGTAACGGCGGGATTTTCGTATACGTTCGTGGGATTTGTGGCGTTCTCCGCTCCGTTGCGCGATTCGGTATCGTCGGCTGTTAAGACATGCCGCCGCTCGGGAGTACGCGTCGTTATGCTGACCGAGGAAAACCCGAGCGTCGCCGAGTCGACGGGCAAGATGATCGGGCTGTCCACAAGCTCCGTTATTACGGGCAAGCAGATCGAGGAGTCGGTTGAGTACGGCACTCACCTCGATTTTGACGCAGATATCTACGCCAAGCTTACCCCCGAGCAGAAGCTGTACGTTATCGGAAAACTGAAGGAAAACGGCGAGGTGGTCGCTATGACGGGCACCCGCACGGGCGATGCTGACGCGCTTGAGGCGGCGGACGTGGGAATTACCATTTCGCAGCACTCCGCGGGCAGCGCATACGAGGCTGCCGACGTGATAATGAACGACGACAACTTCTCAACTATCGCTGATATGATCGCCGCGGCAAGGCAGATACACCGAAACATAAAGCGCGCGGTCTCGCTGATGATATCGGGCTATATCGGGCTTATCGTGCTGATAATGATAAATCTTTTCAGCGACGTACAGCTTATGCTCACGCCAGCTATAATCGCGCTCGTTTCCATGATATTTCTGCCTATGGCGGCGCTGGGATATGTTGACTGTCGCGCGGATATTCGCTCGGTAATGCCGCCGTCGGAGTTCGTTGCCGAAAGGAAGATAAATTACCGCTTTATCGGCGGCGCGGCGCTTTTCGGAGCGCTTTCGGGCGCGGTTGCCATTGCTTCGTATCTGTTTATGTTCAACGGTACCAATTTTAATTCCGCGAGGAGCTGTGCGCTGATATCCTACGCGTTCTGCTCGGCGGCGTTTGCGGTGCTCCGTCATTCGGACGACGAGCCGTTCAGGGAATTCGGCAGGGCAGGAATGCTTGCAAAGGCGTCCGTGGCGGTATTCGCGTTAGCGCCTGTATTTCTTGTGTATGTTCCGTTTGTGAATTCCGCGTTCGGCTTTGAGGAAATCGACATTTTCGCGCTATTGATAAGCGTCGCGACGGGAATTCTGCCCGCTGCCGCGTATTATTTCGCAAGACATTTTTTTAAGAACTTTTCCACATAGCCCGAAAGCCGCCTTTAAGCGGCTGTGTGAAAAGACTAGGGTTTAAGGAGCTGTCATGAAAAAATTTATTGAGTATCTTAGATATTTTCTGTGCGGACTGGTTTTCGGCACGGCAAACGTTATCCCCGGGGTAAGCGGCGGCACTATGCTGGTCGTTTTCGGGGTGTTCGACAGGCTGACCGAGGCTATATCGGGTATTAAAAAGATATTCCAAAACTTCTGGTTTCTGTTTACGTTTGCGCTTGGAGCGGGCGGGGGAATAGTGCTTTCGGCGTTTGTTATCTCCTCGCTGTTCGAGAATTTCGGTGTGCAGACGAACATGTTCTTTATCGGACTGATACTCGGAGGCGTTCCGCTTATATACAAATTCGGCACCGAGGATAAGAAGGTAAAGCCCTCCTGCGCTGTCCCGTTCGTGATCGCAATGGCGGTCGTTATCGGACTGACGGTGCTGGAAAAGATGGACGTGTTCAAGCTCGCGCCCGACGTTGTGACGGGCTTTGACCTTGTTATCTCACTTAAGCTTATCGTCTGCGCGGTGATAGCGGCGGTGACAATGATGATCCCGGGCATATCGGGCTCGTTCGTTATGATGCTGCTGGGCGTTTACGAAACGATAATCGGAGCTATCAAGGATATGAACTTCTACGTCATTATCCCGTTCGCGATTGGCGCGGTCATAGGAATAATCGGCGGCGCGAAGCTTATATCGATGCTGATAAAGAAGAACAAGCTCATGGTATATTCGGCGCTTATGGGGCTTGTTATCGGCTCGGTCTACGCGATACTTCCGGACGGCTTCGGGTTCAATCTGCAAACGGGCTACGGTTTCGCGTGCGCGCTGTTCGGCGTAATGGCGGCTACTCTCGTTGAAAAGCTCGGCGGCTCGGAGGAATGACAAAATGCTTGAGCGCAAGGTAAGGCGCGATAAGATAATAAGGCGGAAAGAATTCGTTTCCGCGCTGATAAGCATTGCCGCGTCGGCTATTCTCGCGGCAGTGCTTTTTCTGTATATTAACGACCATTATCTCCATATCCAAGCGGTGCCGTCGACTTATGACGTTATCAGATTTTTCGGCGGCGGCGCGAGACCGTATGCGGAGCTTTCCGATAACGAAATGGCGGTGAGCTTTATAGACGTGGGGCAGGGCGACTGCGAGCTTATTTCGGTCAACGGCTGTAATATACTGATCGACTGCGGCGACACCGACAAGATCGACAGCGTTATCGGCTTTCTGAAATACAGCGGCGTTGAGCATCTCAATGCGGTGATAATAACTCATCCTCACGACGATCACTACGGCGGAATGTACAAGCTGTTAAGCCGTTTTGAGGTCGGCGAGGTGATAATGCCCCGGCTGGAGGTGAACAGCGTTACATATCAGCGGCTGAGCAAGGTCATAAACGACAAAAATATCCGTTTTCGGTACGCCAAAGCGGGCGAACGTCTGACACTCGGCGAGGACATATTTCTTGATATTATCGCGCCGATTTATTTCGATTACGGCGAGGAAAACAATTTTTCGGCAGTAGCGCGGCTGGTTTACGGTGAAACGTCGTTTCTTTTCACGGGCGACCTTGAACGCGCGGGAGAGCTTGACCTGATAGACGCCGGTCTGAACTTGCGGGCGGACGTACTCAAGGTCGGTCATCATGGGAGCGCGGGTTCGAGCAGCGCCGAATTTCTTGAAAAGGTCACGCCGAGAATTGCGGTATTCGAGACGGGCGCGATAAATTATTACGGTCACCCGAGGAGCGAGGTGCTTGACAGGCTCGCGGAGGTCGGCTGTGAGGAGGCGTATTCCACCGCCGCAAACGGAAATATCGTGATAGTAAGCGACGGCAGGGAGCTGCGCGTATTGACCGAAAAGGAAAAGGCATACAGCTTTAATGAATAAAAAACACAGGGCGTCCCGCTCTGTGTTTTTTTATGTGAAATTTTTTCTTACACATTTTTTGGAGAATATCAAGCCCGATTTCCGACAATAATACTTGTACAAAAAGAACCTGTACACATAGTCGCTCAACGCTTGTTTTTCGGCAATTTTTCCGAGTACCGCGTCAAAGCTCTTTTCACTCGAAAAAAATATGCTTCGAAATCCAGGCATTTCGGATTATGTGTATAGGTTCGGAGTCGGAGGTCGGAAATATGTATTATAACAAGGTCGAGATAAGCGGGGTCAATACATCTAAGCTGAAGGTGCTCAAGGAAGCGGAGAAAATGGAGCTGTTAAAGCGCGTGAAGCAGGGTGATATGCAGGCTCGCGAGGAGCTTATCCGCGGCAATCTGCGCCTTGTGCTCAGCGTTATACAGCGCTTTATGGGCAGGGGAGAGAGCGCGGACGATCTGTTTCAGGTGGGCTGTATAGGGCTTATCAAGGCGATAGATAACTTCGACATTACTCAGCCCGTGCGGTTCTCGACGTATGCCGTGCCGATGATAATGGGCGAGCTGCGCCGATATCTTCGCGACAACGCCCCCGTGCGCGTGAGCCGTTCCGTTCGCGATCTGGCGTATAAGGCAATGCAGGCAAAGGAGAAGCTGACCGCGGAAAAGGGCTGCGAGCCGCGTGTTGAGGATATCGCCAAGGAGATAGGCGTGCCGAGGCAGGACGTTGTTATCGCGCTCGAGGCGATAAGCGCGCCGATCTCGCTGTACGAGCCCGTGTTCTCCGAGTCGGGCGACACGATCTACGTACTGGATCAGCTCGGCGACCACAACGACGATATGAACTGGCTTAACGAGATTTCACTCAAGGAAGCCATAGCACAGCTCGGCAAACGAGAAAAAAGGATACTCAATCTGCGCTTTTTCCGCGGAAAAACACAGGTCGAGGTCGCCAAGGAAATCGGCATAAGCCAAGCGCAGGTATCCCGATTGGAAAAGGGCGCGCTCAACAAGATCAAGAACCGTATTTAATTGCAGACTTTTTCCAATTCCTCGCGAAGCTGCTTGATTATACGTTTTTCAAGCCGCGAGATATAGCTTTGCGAAATGCCGATCTCGTCCGCGACCTCCTTCTGCGTTTTCTCCTTACAGCCATTCAGCCCGAAGCGCATTTCCATTATCTTCTTTTCACGCGCGCCGAGATGGTTCACCGCGTCGTGGAGGAGCTGCTTTTCGACCTCCTCCTCGATATGGGAGTTTACGCAGTCGCTGTCCGTGCCGAGGACGTCCGAAAGCAGCAGCTCGTTTCCGTCCCAATCGACGTTCAGCGGTTCGTCTATGGAGATATCGTAACGGTATTGCGAGTACTTGCGCAGATACATCAGGATCTCATTCTCAATGCACCGCGAAGCATATGTGGCGAGCTTGATATTCTTCCCAACGCTGAACGTATTTACCGCCTTGATAAGCCCGACAGTACCTATCGAGATCAGGTCCTCAAGCCATATCCCCGTGTTCTCGAACTTCTTGGCAATATACACTACAAGCCGCAGATTGTGAACTATCAGCATATCGCGGGCTTTGTCGAAATCGGTCTCCATAAGCTTGAACGCGGCTTCCTCCTCGTCCTTGGTGAGCGGCGCGGGGAGCTGCTCCGAGCCGTTTATGTAGTGAATGTAATTTTCGGCTTTCTTGGCGAATAATTTGTCGAGCCGCAGCAGAATTTGCCGTAAAAATTTCTTTAGCATAGCCATTCCTCCGTATTTAAATCGATATTATTTTCGGGTCAAAAATGCAGTCGATATCATTTCCAAGCGAATTTTTCGTTACTCCCACAAGCGCGTCCGCTGCTTTCCCGTCGACCGTTATTCCGTCCGCACCGAATATCGGCAGCAGCGTTTCCGAGGTCACTGTTCTGCATGGAATAAGCCGCAGTCCGCAGCTCGCGTAGAGCCCGCCGCTTTCATCCAGAGTGCCGTCGAGGAAATCGCGGGCGTTTTTCGGGGTTATCTCGGCAATTTTTTCATATTTACATACGATAACGGGCTTTCCGCTGAATATATCGCAGAGTCCGTTTCCCGTGTCACAGAGACCTCTGAGCTGTATTTCCGTGCCGTTCGCGGATATTTTCACGTTACATATCTTACCGCACCTCAGCCGCCTGTCCGCGAAGTATCGGACCAGTCTCACCGCGAAGTAAGCCGCCGCCGTGAACGCGATAATAGCCGTAAGCGGAATGTTGAAGTACGCCACGCCGTTGCCGAATACCATTCCGTAGGGCGCGCAGAACGTCCACAGCGCCGTCATAAGTCCCGCGTATACAAAGCTCACCAGCAGAAAAAACAGCGCGCACACCGCAAAATCAACGGGCTTCTGTCTGCCAAACGCCGCGAACGTGATAAGCGCCCCGATAACTATCTTTTCCAAGGCGATAACGATAAACGGCAGCTCGGGCAGCAGTATTACAAGCGAGCCCGCCGCGCCGACAGCCGAGGCAAGCAGACACCGTTTCGCTGAAACGCTCCTCCGCATAACAAGCGCGCTTGACCTTATCAGAAAGTAATTTATGTACAGGTTAAGTATAACCAAAACGTCAATATAAACAGTCACGGTATAACATTATCACCTCGCTTGTACTTTAATTATAATTCAAACAGGGCAAAAAATATGCCGAATTCGGTCGTCGAATCCGGCAATTTTTATTAAATTTGTGACGCTTTTATCCGCGACAACGGGAAAAATGTCGGTCAGTCGCGATTGAACTCCGCAAGCTCCAGTCCGTCGTTTTTGTCGAGCGCCCACTTGATATTCCATTCGCTTGTGAATATCAGCAGATAGTTGCCTTTTACGTCCTGAATAAGCTTGGTATCGGAGGTCAGTATCAGCTTCCGAAGCTCGTCCAAGCCGCTCGCAAGGTGTTTTTCGCTCGTTATCCAGCGGATATATTCGTAGGATAGATCCTCGCGGATTATGTCGACGTTGTATTCGTTCTTCAAGCGGTACTCCAGCACCTCGAATTGAAGCACTCCGACAACGCCCACGATCACCTCCTCAAAGCCGCTCTGCGGCTCGGAGAATATCTGAATCGCGCCCTCCTGAGCTATCTGCGTGGTACCTTTGATAAACTGCTTTCTTTTCAGCGTGTCTTTCTGACGTATACGCGCGAAGTGTTCGGGAGCGAACGTCGGTATGCCCTCAAAGATGACCTTGCTCTTTGGTGCGCAGACTGTATCGCCTATCGAGAATACTCCCGGGTCGAATACGCCCATAATATCGCCCGCATACGCCTCCTGAATGACCTCGCGGTCGTTCGCCATAATCTGCTGCGGCTGCGACAGGCGCATTACACGGTTGTTCTGAACGTGCAGCACTTCCATATCCTTGTCGAACTTACCGCTGACGATACGCATAAACGCTATCCTGTCGCGGTGTGCCTTGTTCATATTCGCTTGTATCTTGAAAATGAACGCCGAAAAGCTCTCGTCAAACGGGTCGACGATCCCGTTTTCGGTAGTGCGGGGCAGGGGTGGAGTTGTCATTTTCAGGAAGTTTTCGAGGAACGGCTCAACGCCGAAATTCGTGAGCGCCGATCCGAAGAACACGGGCGACAGCTTTCCGCTGTTGACAAGCTCCGCATCGAATTCCTCCGACGCGCCGTCGAGCAGCTCAACGTCGTCGCGGAGTGTATTGTAGTTGGTCTGTCCGATAAGCTCTGCGAGGTTTTCGTCGTTCAGATCTACCTCTGTCTTAGCGACCTCGCGCGTTCCGTTGTTCGCCTCAAACGAGATTATGTGACGTTTCCCGCGGTCGTAAACGCCCTTGAACTCCTTGCCCGACCCGATAGGCCAATTGACGGGATAGGTCTTTATTCCAAGCTCGTTTTCGATCTCTTCCAGCAGATCGAACGGATTGCGGCTCTCGCGGTCCATTTTGTTGATAAATGTGAATATCGGGATATTCCGCAGCGTGCAGACCTTGAACAGCTTGCGCGTTTGGTTCTCAACGCCCTTTGCCGCGTCGATGACCATAACCGCCGAATCCGCCGCCATAAGCGTGCGGTAGGTATCCTCCGAGAAGTCCTGATGTCCCGGGGTGTCCAGAATGTTTATGCAGTACCCCTCGTAGTTGAACTGCATTACTGACGAGGTGACGGAAATCCCGCGCTGCTTTTCAATCTCCATCCAGTCGGACGTCGCGTGACGCGCGTTTTTCTTGCCCTTGACCGCGCCCGCCAGCGAGATAGCTCCGCCGTACAGCAAAAACTTCTCCGTCAGCGTGGTCTTGCCCGCGTCGGGGTGTGAGATTATCGCAAAGGTTCTTCGCCTTTCAATTTCATGCTTTAAATCAGCCATTTGTTGATCTTCCTTTATTTTTATTTGCTTCGTCGGTTATTATGTTCTACATCACTGTTTCTCCCGTTGAATATTGTTATTGGTCGCCGCCGATCTCTTTCGAGATCGCCTGCTCCATTTTATCCATGTCAACATTATCGGGCGCGTCAATGCCCTTGTTTTTCAAGGTCAGCATAAAGCCCATTCCCACCAGTATCGGCAGATAGAACGTGAATATTCTCCACAGCATGGTCGACACGCCCGTGTACGCTCCGAACATATCCTTGAAAAATCCCGAATATCCCAGCTCCGCCGCGCCCATAGCTCCGGGCAGCGGGATAAACGACGATATCATCAGCACATACGCCTGATACGAGATTATTTTCAGAAGGCTCTCGCCCTCAAGACCGAATCCTTTATACAGCACAAAGGAAATGCTGAGATACAGCGTAAGCTGAATAAACGTGAAAAAGCACGATTTAACGATTATCCACACGTTCTTTTTGAGGAACTTGAAATTCTCGTGGAACTTGTTTACCTCGCGCGTGAAATAAAGCCGCCAGTGCATGGGCTTTTTGACGATATGCATTTTCGTGAGCAGCGTGATTATCCAGTTTGCCGCCTTGACCGTGCCGTTCTTCCACAGCGCAATACTGAGCAGAAACACGATGACCGCTGTATTGATAACAAAACCGATAAGCACGAACGGCATAAGTCCCTTTGCGGAAAGGTCGCCGCCGAATTGATTGAATCCCACGACAAGCGTAAACACCGAGTATACCGTCAAAACGAACTGGTACACGATAAACCGCGATAGCAGAGCCGTAAGCCCCGCCCCGAGCGGCACGCCGAACTGCACGAAGTAATACGCCTGCATAGGCTGACCGCCCGACGCGCAGGGGGTTATGCAGTTGAAGTACTGCCCGATAATGGTATCGAGCCACGTATATCGGAAACGAGCTTTAGGGTGGAGCTCTTTCAGTATCACGTGAACGGTAGCGCTCTCGCAGAGCCAGTAGCCCAGCATAAACAGAATACACACGATAAGGAAGATCGGGTTGATGTTACGAAGCGCGTTCAATACGTTCTCAAGCTTGTCCACAAACAGCAGATAAACTATCATGACGATAAACGCGATACCGCAGATGATAAGATTTAATTTGTTGCTTTTCTTCTTTTTAACTTTATCAGGTTTATTCATAATAAAAGTACCCCATATTTTCCGCCACATACATTATTTATTATAACGAAATCCGCCGCGATTGTCAAGGGATTTTTTCTTACAATTCCGTAATATGGGACGAATTATACCGAAAATTTGCAAAAAAGCTCTTATTAAACTTGACAATTTGGCGTATAAGTGGTATAATAAATTGTTAAATACAATAATTCGGAGTTATCCGAAATGCTAAATATTGTATATTTTGAGATTATTTTGCAATAAATAACCGTAGAGGTTAGTGAAAGGGTTGAATGTTTTGTTCAGAGAAAATGAGTACCGCACGCAGTACTGCAACGCGGTGAGCGAAAAGGATATCGGAAAAAAGGTCCGCGCGGCGGGCTGGGTGGAGAATATCCGCGACCACGGCGGAATTATGTTTGTCGATCTGCGCGATCACTACGGTCAGGTGCAGATTGTGTTCCACAACGAGTCGCTTCTCGAGGGTATCCGCAAGGAGTGCGCGGTATCGATCGCGGGCACCGTCCTCAAGCGCGACGAGAGCACCTACAATGACAAGATCGAGACGGGTACGGTAGAGATAGAGGCGGAAGAAGTCCGCATTCTCGGCAAGGTGATACCCGAGCAGCTCCCGTTCGACGTTGACGAGTCGCGCAAGACAAAAGAGGATCTGCGTCTGAAGTATCGTTACCTCGACCTGCGCAACAGAAAAATGCACGATAACATCATCTTCCGCTCGCAGGTTATTTCGTTCCTGCGCAATAAGATGACCGAAATGGGCTTTCTCGAGCTTCAAACTCCCATTCTGTCCACGTCGTCCCCCGAGGGTGCGCGCGACTACCTTATCCCGAGCCGCAAGCACCACGGCAAGTTCTACGCGCTGCCGCAGGCTCCGCAGATCTTCAAGCAGATATATATGGTATCGGGCTTTGACAAGTATTTCCAGATAGCGCCCTGCTTCCGCGACGAGGACGCGCGCGCCGACCGTTCGCCGGGCGAGTTCTATCAGCTCGATTTTGAGATGTCGTTCGCGACGCAGGAGGACGTTTTCGCGGTAGCCGAGGAGGTGCTTTCGGAGACGTTCGCGAAGTTCTCCGACAAGCAGGTTAGCGCCGCGCCGTTCCGCCGTATACCGTTTGAGGAGGCTATGCTGACCTACGGCTCGGATAAGCCCGATTTGCGCAATCCGCTTGTTATCAAGGAGTTGTCCGATCTGTTCGTGGACAGCGATTTCAAGCCTTTCTGCAACAAGACCGTCCGCGGAATACGCGTTCCGAAAATGGCGAGCCAATCCAAGAGCTTCTTCAAGAATATGGAGGACTTCGCAACAAACGAGGTCGGAATGAAGGGCTTGGGCTACTTTAAGGTAGAAGAGGGCGAGGACGGCAGAAAATTCAAGTATAACGGTCCTATCGACAAGTTCCTCAACGACGGGCAGCGTGACGAGCTTGCAAAGCGCTGCGAGCTTGAGATCGGCGACGTATTGTACTTTATCGCCGACACCGCCAAGAACGCGCCGAAGTTCGCGGGTCAGATACGCACCGAGGTCGCAAAGCGTATGAACCTGATCGACGAGAGCCGTTTCGAGCTTTGCTTTATCGTCGATTTTCCGATGTACGAGCTTGACGAGGAAACGGGGAAGATCATCTTTACGCACAATCCGTTCTCCATGCCGCAGGGCGGTCTCGACGCGCTGCTGAACAAGAATCCCTTGGACATTCTCGCGTATCAGTACGATATCGTCTGCAACGGCGTGGAACTGTCGTCTGGCGCTGTCCGCAATCACGACTTGGATATCATGATAAAAGCGTTCGAGATCGCGGGCTATACCGAGGAGGACGTGGCAAGCAAGTTCGGCGCGCTGTACAACGCGTTCAAGTACGGAGCGCCTCCCCACGCGGGAATGGCGCCGGGCGTGGACAGAATGATAATGCTCCTCACGGGCGAGGAGAGCATTCGCGAGATAATCGCGTTCCCGCTCAATTCCAATGCGCAGGATCTGCTTTTGGGCGCGCCTACCGAGGTCACCGAGCAGCAGCTCCGCGAGGTTCATATCAAGGTCAGAAAGCAAATGTAAGAATAAGGGGCAAGCTGAAACTTGCCCCTTATTTTTTAGCTTAAATGGTCAGCTTTTTTTCGCTGCAATTTTTTTGAAAGCTTATTGATTTTTTTCTCTTTCTTTTTTACTGTATTTTTTCGCTTCTCCGCCAAAAAAACATAGTACCCGTTTATTTCATATATTTTTACGCCGCCAAAAATTGAAGTAAGTTTGTTTTTGTACCAATCAAGTCTTTTTGTGACCATAATTATCTTTCCGCCAAGAACCAATTTATTAAATCCGACTTCAATGAAATGCTTTGGAACGGAAAAATCCGTATGATACGGAGGATTTGACAGGATCAAAGTAAAATCATTATCCGGTACGTTTTGATATCCATTGCTTAATCTGATATCTATATTTGGAACTTCATTCAGTTCCGCATTTATTTTTGCCTGTTTCACAGCGCTTTCGGAAATATCACACATAATAATATTATCCTGACCTATCAGTTTGCCCGCCAGTATTCCGACGACGCCATATCCGCAGCCCAGATCCAATACCTTGTCGCTCGGTAAAAAGTCTGTTACGGAAAGCATAGCAAGTGTGCCGGTATCAATATCATTTGGGGAAAAGTTCGAAGAGTCTGTTTCAAATTTCAAGTTTACATTCTTTATCTCTATTGAGATCATATCGCACCTCGTTGTACTCAGAAAACAATGTATGAACAGTCACATTTTATGCGGTGCTGAGAAAGCGTTTTATTTTGCCTTTTCGCGTTCACAGCCATTGAATAAATCCCGTTTTCTCTCCGCGCTTGTATCCCGCGTTCTCGTAGAATTTGAGCGTACTTTCGTTCTTGGAGCCCGTCAGCAGCGCGATATTGTAGCACCCCGCCGCGACGGCTGTCTCCCTCGCGCGGTCAAGGCACGCGGTAGCCAGTCCTTTTCCTCGGTAGTCGGCGTGAGTAACGACGTTTTCAACGCGCGCATACGGGCGCGAACCGTGCGTTAAGTTCGGCACGATAACGACGGTGCAGGAGGAAACGATCTTCCCGTCCTCTTCCGCGACGATAATATGATAATTACCGTCCGCAAGTATATGCTCCCATGTCTCCGCCGCTGTTTCGTAGTCGGGAATATCCGTTTCATGCAGATGAAGATACAGCTCCATAAGCTGCCGATAGTCGCCGCTGTTTATTTCACGTATCATAAGTGCCTCCAATAAGGGACTGCCCGACTGACAACAGCGGGCAGAGCATAATTATTCTTCCGTTTTCTCGGCATTTTCGTCGGTCTCGTAGTAAGCCGCCTGAGTTTTCAGCAGATCGCGTATCTCGGTGAGCAGCACGATCTGAGGATCGGGAGCGGGCGGAGCCGCGGGTGCTTCCTCCTTTTTCTTTTTGTTCGTCTTTTCCTTGATAACGTTCATTACCTTAACGATAGCGAATACGCAGATAGCCGTCAGCAAGAACGTAAGTATCGCTTGGAAAAAGCTGCCGACAGGAATATGAACAGGCGGCTGATTAAAGAACGACCACGGCAACACAATTTCAAGTGCTTGAAGATTGATACCCGCCATTATTATACCGATTATCGGCATAATGATATCGTTAACGAGCGAGTTGACGATAGCCGTAAACGCCCCGCCTATGATAACGCCGACCGCCATATCCAAAACGTTTCCTCTGGAAATAAAGGTCTGGAACTCTTTAAGTACCTTTCCGAAAGCGCTCGGCTTTTTCTCGGTCTGAGGTTTCTGTTCGTCTGCCATTAAAAGATCTTCCTTTCTAAAAAAACATTACAATACAGATTTTACCATAAATTTCGGCTTTTGTCAACCTTTTTATAACATTCTTTTCAAATATTTGCCCGTGTAAGACTTTTTATTCCCGGCAATTTCCTCGGGAGTGCCCTTTGCTATCACCGTTCCGCCCTTGTCGCCGCCCTCGGGACCCATATCGATGATATAGTCGGCGGTTTTTATCACGTCGAGATTATGCTCGATAACAAGCACGGTATTGCCCGCGTCGGTAAGCCGCTGCAATATATCTATCAGCTTCTTTACATCTGCGGAATGCAGACCCGTCGTCGGCTCGTCAAGAATGTATATCGTCTTTCCCGTGGAGCGCTTTGACAGCTCAGTCGCAAGCTTTATTCGCTGCGCCTCGCCGCCGGAAAGTGTAGTTGAGGACTGCCCGATCTTGATATAACCCAGACCGACTTCCTCCAGAGTTTTCAACTTGTTGAAAACTCTGGGAATATTGGCGAAGAATTCCACGCCCTCGGATACGGTCATTTCAAGCACGTCATAGATGTTCTTGCCCTTGTACTTGACCTCAAGCGTTTCGCGGTTGTAGCGGTGACCTTTGCAGACCTCGCACGGCACAAAGATATCGGGCAGGAAGTGCATTTCGATCTTGAGGATCCCGTCGCCCTCGCAGGCTTCGCATCTGCCGCCCTTGACGTTGAAAGAGAACCGCCCTGCCGCGTAGCCGCGCGTTTTGGCGTCGTTAGTCTGCGCGAACAGGTCGCGTATATCCGTGAACACGCCCGTATACGTCGCGGGATTGGAGCGCGGCGTTCTGCCGATAGGCGACTGATCGATCATAATCACCTTGTCGAGATGTTCCAAGCCCTTCATATCTTTGAATTTGCCCGCGCGGACACGTCCCTTGTTCAGCTTGCCAAACAAGTGCTTGTACACTATCTCGTTGACAAGCGAGCTTTTTCCGCTGCCGGAGACGCCCGTAACGCACGTGAACACGCCTATCGGAATATCGACGTTGATTTTTTTGAGGTTGTTTTCCTCCGCGCCGATAACGCTCAGCCACCTGTCGTCGGGATCGCGCCGCTTTTCGGGAACGGGTATCTTTTTCTTTCCGCTGAGATACTGCCCCGTGATCGACTTCTTGCATTTAAGGATACCGTCGACGCTTCCGCTGTACACGACGTTTCCGCCGTGTACGCCCGCCTCGGGACCGATATCGACTATCCAGTCCGCCGCGCGCATGGTGTCCTCGTCATGCTCGACGACTATCAGCGTATTGCCGAGGTCACGGAGGTTCTTCAGCGTGGCTATGAGTTTGTCGTTGTCGCGCTGATGAAGCCCGATAGACGGCTCGTCCAAAATATACAGAACGCCCGTCAGAGCGCTACCTATCTGCGTTGCCAAGCGAATACGCTGGCTCTCGCCGCCCGAGAGCGTTCCCGCCGATCTTGACAGCGTAAGGTACTCCAGACCCACGCTCCGCAGAAATCCTAGCCGCGCCTTGATCTCTTTGAGTATCTGCCCCGCGATCATCTTGTCGCGCGGAGAAAGCTCCAGATTTTCGATAAACTCCAGAGCGTTCACCACCGACATCTTGCAGAAGTCGCTGATGTTCAGACCGCCGACCGTGACCGCCAACGCCGCGTCGTTAAGGCGTTCGCCGTGACATTTCGGGCAGACCGCGTCGCTCATGAAGTCTTCGAGCGCGTCATGCGAATACATTGCGGCGTTAGATTCGTTGTAGCGGCGCTGCAAGTTATTGGCAACGCCCTCGAAGTCGGTGTAGTACTGTCCGCCGCCCTGATTGCGTGAGCGCTTGACAAGAATTTTTTCGCCCTTTGTGCCATATAAAAGCTCGTCGATAGCCTTTTTCGGAAGCTCGGATATAGGCTGCTCGACGGAAAATCCGTTGCGCTCCGCAAGCGCGTCGAAGTACATCGCGGCGATAGTGCCTTCGTTGTATGTCCAACCGTAGCCCTTTATACCGCCGTCTTTTATTGACAGGTCGGGATTGGGGATTATCAGCGTGGGGTCTATTCGTCGATAGCTGCCGATACCCGTACACTCGGGGCAAGCACCGAACGGGTTATTGAACGAGAACATACGCGGCACGAGCTCGTCCACGGAAACGCCGTGTTCGGGGCAAGAGTAGCTCTGCGAAAAGTGAAGCTCCTTACCGTCAATTATGTCGATATAAATTAGCCCGCCCGTGAGAGAGCCCGCCGTTTCAATGCTCTCGGAAAGGCGCGTTTTCAGACCGTCCTTGATGACAAGACGGTCGACGATTATCTCAATTGAGTGCTTGATGTTCTTTTCAAGCGAAATTTTCTCGGAAAGGTCGTAGGTTATCCCGTCGACGCGGACGCGCGAAAAACCCGATTTCCGTGCCGCTTCGAACTCTTTTTTGTGCTCGCCCTTGCGTCCGCGGACAACCGGCGCGAGTACCTGAAACTTAGTCTTTTCGGGGAGCGCGAGCACCTGATCCACTATCTCGTCGACGGTCTGCTGCTTTATTTCACGACCGCACACGGGGCAGTGGGGAATACCGATACGCGCGTACATCAGTCGCAGGTAGTCGTATATTTCCGTCACCGTGCCGACCGTGGAGCGCGGGTTCTTCGAGGTGGTTTTCTGGTCTATCGAGATAGCGGGGGAAAGCCCGTCGATGCTGTCTACGTCGGGTTTTTCCATTTGCCCCAGGAACTGCCGCGCGTAGGAGGAAAGGCTCTCCATATAGCGCCGCTGACCGTCCGCGAATATCGTGTCGAACGCGAGCGATGACTTTCCCGATCCCGAAACGCCCGTCAGCACGACCAGCTTATCGCGCGGTATCGTCACGTCGATGCTGTTGAGGTTGTGCTCCCTCGCGCCCTTTATAATTATCTTATCGTTAGCCATTTTCTTTCTCCTGTTTCTTTTGTACATTTATCCGTTTCGGTATTCAAATGCCAGCTTTTCGAGCTTGACAATACCGTCTTTATCCCATTCGGCTAGCTTGTCCTTGAGAAACCCGCAAGGAAATTCATAGCACGCGCCGCAGAAATACGCGTTGTGCTCTTCGCAGCACTTGAATATCGCACAGCCGTTTTCCCACATCTTAACGCACTTTCCGCCGTTTTCGCGGCATCCGGCGCAGCCGCCGTCGTGGAAAAATCCGCATTGCTCGCAGTTGCCGCCGCAGGGGGTAATTTTAGAAAAATCCGTTGATATAACCTTACTATCCAACTTTTCACTCCTCGGACATTGCGTTAAAGGTGCAACGCAAAATGCTCCTCGACCTCAGAAACGGTCTGTTCAATAGTTGTACTATCGTCCCACATAATATTCTTAACGCCGTTTTTGACGACCCATTCGGGAATTATTCCTTCATTCCCGCCCACGGAGGCGTATGCATTTTGAATAATGCTTTCCTTTTCGAATTCGGATAGGTCGTTCCGCTCTTTTATTAAATCAAGATTTTCGTGGTCGGGGCGGTTAAAAAAGTCGAACTTTGTTCCGCGGTTGCACAGATGAACCGTATGAACTGCAACGGGAATTACCGCCTCATAATCAATATCGCCCTCGCATACTATTACGTCATGCTTTTCCGACAAAACCATAAGGTCGGTAATGATCATGGGCGTCATTTCGACAAGAAAATGCTTCTCCCTCTCGCCGATAACCTTGCGCGGCAACACCCAGAAGTCTTTGACGCCGTATTCCTTTTTAAAATCAAAGCACATATACGGCTGATAAATCGGACAGGCAGCCTTGCGGTGACGATCTCTGCTGTCGTCTGTACTGTAAACATAAAAGCCGTATTTATCACGCAGTCTGTTTGAAACGGTAGTCTTTCCCCGTCCCCAGATAAAGTACACTTTCGCCAGCCTGTTTCTGATTATGTTGTCGGCTATATACATTATTCCTGCAGCTCCTTTATCCTGTCGCGCAGATATGCCGCGTGCTCGAAATCAAGCAGCTTTGCCGCCTTTTTCATTTCGACGGTGTACTGCGCTATCAGTTTTTCGCGCTCGCGGCGCGGAAGCTTCTTAAGGTCGGACTTTTTGCCCTTATGCCTCTTGTCGTCTCTCTTGGTTATCTCCAGAACGTCGCGAACATCCTTGATAATGGTTTTCGGGATAATTCCGTTTTCGGTATTATAACGCTTTTGTATCTCGCGGCGGCGCTGCGTTTCCGTGATAGCCAGCTCCATTGAACGCGTGACCTCGTCAGCGTACATTATGACCGCGCCCTCGGCGTTGCGCGCGGCGCGTCCTATTGTCTGCACGAGCGACGTTTCAGAGCGCAGAAAGCCCTCCTTGTCCGCGTCGAGAATAGCCACCAGCGAGACCTCGGGGATATCCAGACCCTCGCGGAGCAGATTTATCCCGACCAATACGTCAAACTCGCCCGAACGCAGATCGCGTATTATCTCCATACGCTCGATAGTGTCAATGTCGTGGTGCATATAACGGACTTGTATCCCCGCCTTGTCAAGGTACTCAGTCAAGTCCTCCGCCATTTTCTTGGTGAGCGTCGTGACGAGAACGCGCTGCTTTTTCTCGACGCGCACGTTTATTTCGGAAATCAGGTCTTCTATCTGTCCCTCGGTGGGCTTGACTATAATTTCGGGATCGAGCAGTCCGGTCGGACGGATTATCTGCTCCACTATCTGCGTGGAGCGCTCGCGCTCGAAGTCGCCAGGCGTCGCCGAGACGAACACCGCCTGCGGTATTTTCTCGTAAAACTCGTCAAAATTGAGCGGTCTGTTGTCATAAGCGCACGGAAGTCTGAATCCGTAGTCGACAAGGTTTTTCTTTCGAGCAACGTCGCCGCCGTACATTCCGCGAACCTGCGGCAGAGTAACGTGGCTCTCGTCAACCATAAGCAGAAAATCCTCGGGGAAGTGGTCGATAAGCGTTATCGGAGTGCTCCCGGGAGGTCTGCGCGCAAGAACACGCGAGTAGTTCTCAACGCCCTTGCAGGTGCCGATCTCGCGCAGCATTTCCATATCGTAGCGCGTACGCTGCTCTATTCTCTGCGCCTCCACAAGCTTGTTGTTATCCTTGAAAAATTTGACGCGCTCCTCCATTTCGGCTTCAAGCTCGTTCAGGGCTTCTTCCATTTTCTCCCTGCCGATAATGTAGTGCGAAGCGGGAAATATCATTGTGTGCAGAATAGTCGCGCGGGTGTTCCCCGTAACTACCTCGAACTCGCTCAGTCTGTCGATCTCGTCACCGAAGAACTCCACGCGCACCGCCGTTTCGTTGGTGCTTCCCGCGGGGAATATTTCCAGAGTATCGCCCTTGACGCGGAATTTGTTGCGCACGAAATTCAGCTCGTTGCGCTCATACTGCATTTCAACGAGCTTCTGTATGACTTCCTCGCGTGATATCTCTTGCCCCTGACGCAGCGAAAGCGTATTCGAGCGGTAATCCTCGGGACTTCCGAGCGAGTAGATACACGACACCGACGACACGATAATTACGTCGTTCCGCTCCGCAAGCGAAGCGGTAGCCGAATGGCGCAAACGGTCTATCTCGTCGTTTATCGCGCTGTCCTTTTCGATATAAGCGTCGGTGGAGGGAATATAGGCTTCGGGCTGGTAGTAATCGTAATAGCTGACAAAAAATTCCACCGCGTTATTCGGAAAGAACTCGCGGAACTCCGAGCAGAGCTGCGCCGCGAGCGTTTTATTGTGCGCAAGCACGAGCGTGGGCTTGTTGACGTTCGCGATAATATTCGCCATTGTGAACGTCTTGCCAGAGCCCGTAACTCCGAGCAGGGTCTGCTCCCTGTCGCCGCGGAGCACTCCCTCGGACAGCATGGAAATAGCCTCGGGCTGATC
This sequence comes from uncultured Clostridia bacterium, assembly GCA_947389015.1. Taxonomy (GTDB): domain Bacteria; phylum Bacillota; class Clostridia; order Oscillospirales; family Ruminococcaceae; genus CAG-115. The sequence continues at coordinate 58,027 of CANDVA010000017.1, forward strand.
TCCCGTAGGCTTGTATTCGGAATGAAGCTCAAACTTCCTTAACGTTTTTGACGTGTCCACGTATCAATAATTCTCCTTTTGAAATCATATTCATAAATATATTATACTCGTGAACATTGGATTTGTCAAGGGGTTTTTTGAGATCAGCTCCAGATATCTTTCATAAGCTCCATTGAGCGCAGGGAATGCCCCGTATCTCCGCATACGATAATGTGGTCGGTGAGCGTCAGCCTGAGCTTTCGGAGAAGATTTGCAAACTCGCGTGTGGCGTTGATATCGGCGTTCGAGACAATGTTGCTCCCCGAAGGGTGATTGTGTACGAGCACGATATTTACGCAATCGGCAGCGATCGCGTCGCGAACGGCTGTTCTTGCGTCAAGGTTAGCGAAGTCCGTGCTCCCTCTGCCGACCTCGGACTGCGATATAAGATTTAGCTTGCTGTCGAGATAAAGGGCGTAGATTACCTCCCTGGACGTCGGGAGGATGTAAAGCGAGCAGCAATAATCAATAATCTTCTGTGATGAGTTCAGTGATATGTTTTTCGGTGTTTTCGCAGTCAATCCTCTGAAAAAATCACCGAAATAGCGGATACGTACAGCCGCTTGTTCGCCAATGTCCTTTACGGTCTTAAGCTCGTCGATACCCGCCTCGAAAACCTTTTCGACCGAGCCGAAGCGCGAGATCAGTCTGTGGCTGATCTCATTTGTATTGCACCTCGTGTAGACCGAGAAGAGGAGTACCTCAAGCTTTTCATGATCCTCAAAACAATTGATGCCGTTTTGGACAAATTTTTTGAACATTCTTTGTCTGTGTCCCTTGTGAAGTTCGCCGTCTCCCAAAATAAATCACCTCATAAATAAAATTTAATGTTGTATATTACACGTTTTGTATAACATTACAATTACCCTTATTAAATCAAAAAACCTCTACAAACCGAATAACATTACGGATCGTAAAGGCAATTTTATATCTGACCGTTGCCAAAAAGATATTACGCGCTTCAGCAGTATGGATAATAACATTCCCACCAAAACCAACGTTTCAGTGGGAACAGTGGCGGCAGTCTGCCGCTGGTACGCCCGATGCGATTCGAACGCACGACACATAGCGTCGGAGGCTATTGCTCTATCCAGCTGAGCTACGGGCGCATATAAAAAACTGATGTTGTATAATAAAACTTGACACAATCCATGTAATAGAATTATAATGAA
>CANDVA010000018.1 GCA_947389015.1 uncultured Clostridia bacterium
GTCAATACTATTTATACATGGAATGGCTTCCACAGCAATGCTTTGCTATGAACCAATTTTGAAACATTTGTCAGATTATTATGTGATATTAGCAGAAGTGGATGGTCACAGTGAAAGAACAGATGAACTTGTCAGTCTTAAGAACAATTGCAACGAGATAGAAAATTACATCATAAATAATCTATCTGGTAATTTGTATTGTCTGTCTGGATTTTCTATGGGGGCGACAATGGCTGTTGAAATTATTGGAAGAGGCAATGTTAATGTTGCTAAAACACATTTGGATGCGGCATTTCTGACAAAGATGGGCTTGTTGACAAAGCCATATGAATATATGTTCTGCAAAGCGGTCAAGCGGATTCAAAACGGAAAAGCAATCCCTAAATATATGATGGACGCCGTTATGGGAAAAGATAACAACAGTATTATCGAAATGCTTTATATGGGCATCACCTCAAATACTATAAAAAAAGCGTGTGAATTTGTGTATAGGTATCATATTCCTGAGAGTATAAGAAATTACAAGGGGGTTATTTTGTTCTGGAGAGGCTCCAATGAGCAATATCCAAAGAAGAGCGTTGCTTTGTTAAAGAAATATCTGCCCGCTATAATAGATATAGAGATTGAATATATGGGACATGGGCAGTATTTACACGAACATAGCGATGAATATGCAAATAAGCTGATTGAATATCTGCAAAGCTGATACAGATTCAGTTTATCGGGCAGTGTGCCATCATTGCTCGCTGCCCATTCCCTCATTTTGACGACGGGAGAATTTTATAAGCGTTTTTCAACACGAAAGAGAAAAGGGACTTTTGAAATACCCGCTTGACAAATCGGAAAAAGTGTGATATAATACAAGCAATATGTTAAAAGCGTTGACGGGAAAGCAGTAGCAAAACGGGAATGCCCTTTCAGAGAGTTGTCGGCAGGTGCGAGACAGCGGGCGCGTTTTATGAATTACCTCCCCGAGCGGCTTCGCGAACGGAACAAAACGGGAACAAGTAGCGGGCACGGGTAAGCCCGTTAAAGCTGTTTAAGGCGGTCTGTCGTTGCGATAATGCCGCAAATTGAGGTGGTACCGCGTTGTACGAATTTCAGCGCCCTCTCGGAGCTTCGGCTCGGAGAGGGCTTTTTGTTATTTTTTTGAAAGGGGGTGTTATCCGTGAGATGTCAACATCTCATCGGCTATGTGCGGACTTTCCGAAAATTTTCAGGAGGTTTGGCATGATCAGAATTGCAGATATCAATGATCGCGAACGGCTGACGGAACTGTTTATACAGCTTCACCACCGCCATGTTGAAATAAAGCCCGAGACGTTCAGAATGCCCGAACGCGAGTGGTTCTCGGAACGGATAACCGAAATACTGAACGACAACGGGCAGACCATTCTCGTACACGATAGCGGCGTTATCGACGGCTACGCGGTCGTGAAGATAACAGACGTGAACGCCGAGGAGAAAAAGCCGCGCCGAGTGTGCTATATCGACTGCTTTGCGGTCGCGGAGGACTGCCGTCGTCAAGGTATCGGCACGGAGCTTTTCGGCGCGGTGAAAGCGTTCGGAAAGGAGCGCGGCTGCACGAGCGTACAGCTCGGGGTGACTGCGTGCAATACGGACGCGGTCGCGTTTTACAATGAAATGGGGCTTGCTCCCCGTACTATAATAATGGAGGAAAAAATATAACGATGGAATTATATGATGAACTTATTGCAAGAGGACTTATCGCCCAAGTGACTAACGAGGACGAGATACGCAAGATGATAAACGCGGGCAAGGCTACGTTTTACATCGGCTTCGACCCCACGGCGGATTCGCTGCACGTCGGTCATTTTATGGCGCTCTGCCTTATGAAGCGGCTGCAAATGGCGGGCAACAAGCCGATAGCGCTGCTCGGCGGCGGCACGGGAATGATCGGCGATCCGTCGGGAAAATCCGATATGCGCAAAATGCTCACGAAAGAGGATATCGACCATAACATCGCGTGCTTCAAAAAGCAGATGAGCCGCTTTATCGACTTCTCGAACGACAAGGCTATTATGGTAAACAACGCGGACTGGCTGCTCGATCTGAACTACATCGACGTGCTCCGCGAGGTCGGAGCCTGCTTCTCGGTCAACAAAATGCTGACGTTCGAGTGCTACAAGCAGCGTATGGAGCGCGGTCTGACATTCCTCGAATTCAACTACATGATAATGCAGAGCTACGACTTCTATAAGCTGTTCAAGGATTACGGCTGCAATATGCAGTTCGGCGGCGACGACCAGTGGGCGAATATGCTCGGCGGTACGGAGCTTATCCGCAAAAAGCTCGGCAAGGACGCTCACGCAATGACCATTACCCTGCTGCTCAACTCCGAGGGCAAGAAAATGGGCAAGACCGAAAAGGGCGCGGTATGGCTCGACCCCGAAAAGACCTCGCCGTTCGACTTCTTCCAGTACTGGAGAAACGTCGACGACGCGGACGTTATCAAATGCTTAAAAATGCTCACGTTCCTGCCTGTCGAGCAGATACTCGAAATGGAGAAATGGGAGGGCGCGCAGCTCAACAAGGCAAAAGAGATACTCGCGTTCGAGCTTACCAAGCTGGTTCACGGCGAAGAAGAGGCGCAGATGGCTCTCGACGGTGCGAAGTCGCTGTTTGGGGGAGCGGGCAACACCGACAATATGCCGTCCGCGGCGGTAGAGGCTCCCGACGGAAATATCGGCATACTCGATCTGCTCGTGAATACCAAGCTCGCGCCGTCCAAGCGCGAGGCGAGAAATCTTATCTCGGGCAAAGGTATCGCGGTCGACGACGTGGTCATCGACGACCCCAACGCACAGATAGACCTTGCGAAAGAGGTCATCGTCCGTAAGGGCAAAAAGGTGTTCTTAAAGGTCACAAAGGCGTAAAAAATCGGCTGCTCGTTAATGACGGGCAGCCGTTGTTTATTTACTTCGCAAGGCACTCTTTAAGGAACTTCATAAGCTCGCCGTACTCCTCGAATGCGGGGAGTTCGGGGTAATCCTTTTTAATCTGTTCGGTTGAGCGGAACAGGAAACCGAACTTCGACGCCTGTATCATTCCGAGATCGTTGAAGCTGTCGCCGCCCGCGATAGTCTCAAAGCCGATAGACTGCAAAGCCTTGACTGTGGTGAGCTTGGACTTCTCGCAGCGCATTTTGTAGCCCGTGATCTCGCCGTTATCCGCAACCTCGAGCGAATTGCAGAAGATAGTCGGCAGACCGAGCTTCTTCATAAGCGGACCCGCGAACTGCGCGAACGTATCGCTGATAATGATGACCTGCGAAAGCGTTCTCAGCTCGTCGAGAAACTCCTTTGCGCCGGGCATGGGGTCGATCTTCGCGATAGTGTCCTGAATTTCCTTTAATCCGAGACCGTGCTCTTTAAGTATTCCGAGACGCCACTTCATCAGCTTGTCGTAATCGGGTTCGTCGCGCGTCGTGCGCTTCAGCTCGGGAATACCGCTCTCCTGCGAGAACGCGATCCATATTTCGGGGACGAGTACGCCCTCCAAGTCCAAACAGGTTATATACATAACTTTGTCTCCTTTTGTTGTTTTTTCCTTTATATTTTAACACATTCGGACGGGTTTGTCAATACGCCTGAATTGCCTCGGAGAAATTTTCCCGAAAAAACTATTGACAAGCAGTGACGTTTGGTGTATAATAATTTTATAAATGTGATGATGAGTGCGCAAAACTTATCCCCATTTTGATTACCTTTTTGTTCGCGGATCGTTTTACAAGGTCGTCCGTAGTTTTGTAAAAAAATTTCAGCGGGATAAGTATTTAAGGCGCCGTATGGGAATAAAGTCCTTTCAGAGAGCCGACGGTTGGTGAGAGTCGGTAAGACTTTTCTTATATGATCCGCTCGGAGCAGACCGCCCGAACCGTTATGCGAAGTAAGGCTGTACGGAGTTCCACCGTTAGAGGGAAGTGCATTGACGGATGTACAGGCTGAATTGTATGTTATGACCTTATTCCGTTGGAGTGGGGTCTTTTTTAATCTCCTGTGCAGCGAATAATTAGGAGGAAAAATTATGTTGACTTTGGACACGATCTACAAGGCTTCGCACGTACTTAAAGAGGTTATCCGAAAGACGGACTTGATTAAAGCGCCGAAGATAAACCCCGACGCGGACGTTTACCTTAAAACCGAAAATTTGCAGGTAACCGGCTCGTTTAAGGTCCGCGGCGCGTACTACAAGATCTCCACGCTTTCGGCGGAGGAACGCGAAAAGGGAGTTATCGCGTGCTCGGCGGGAAATCACGCTCAGGGTGTCGCGCTCGCGGCTACCAAGGCTGGGATAAAATCGCTGATTTGTCTGCCCGACGGCGCGCCTATCTCAAAGGTCGAGGCTACAAAGGGCTTCGGCGCGGAGGTATGCCTTGTTCCGGGAGTGTACGACGACGCGTATAATAAGGCGCTTCAGCTCCGCGACGAAAAGGGCTACACGTTCATTCATCCGTTCGACGACGAAAACGTTATCGCGGGTCAGGGAACTATCGGTCTTGAGTTGCTGGAGCAGCTTCCCGATATGGACGCAGTGGTCGTGCCTATCGGCGGCGGCGGACTTATCTCGGGCGTGGCGTTTGCGATAAAGTCGCTGAACCCGAATATCAAGGTGTACGGCGTTCAGGCGGCGGGCGCTCCGTCAATGTACAACTCCGTCAAGGACGGCAAGATCGGGCGTCTGGATAGCGTAGCAACGATTGCGGACGGTATCGCGGTAAAAGAGCCCGGTGAGAATACGTTTGAGCTGGTGAGCAAGTACGTCGATGAAATAGTCACCGTCACCGAGGACGAGATATCGGGCGCGATACTCTCTCTTATAGAACAGCAAAAGCTGATAGCGGAGGGCGCGGGCGCTGTTTCCGTGGCGGCGGTGATGTTTGACAAGGTACCCGTCAAGGGCAAGAAAGTGGTTTGTCTGGTATCGGGCGGCAATATCGACGTTACGATACTCAGCCGCGTTATCCGTCGCGGTCTTGTAAAGAGCGGACGTGCTTCCCTGCTGACTATCGAGCTTGTGGACAAGCCCGGTCAGCTTGTGGGAGTATCGAAGATAATCGCGGACTTGGGCGGCAACGTCACCGCGGTTCATCACGAACGCGCCGACGCGAACGACAATGTCAACGGCTGTTTCCTGCGTATTCAGCTCGAAACGCGCAACTTCGAGCATCTGGAACAGATAAGAGCCGCGCTGAAAAACGCGGGCTTCAAGGTCTTGGATAACGCGTGATGCTATATATTCAGGAGATAGTTCTGCAATACACCAAAGATGAACGTCGGTTTCAACAGTGTGCTGCATATTATTCCGCCGCAGTGGAGCGCGGAGTTTAAAACCGAAAAGCACGACGTTCGCACGATAGATATTTACGAGCATTACAGGCTGAATTTTTTACAGTCTTAACCGAAAGGAGAAATCACAATGAAAGACATTTACACCAACAATGCGCCGCAGGCGATAGGTCCGTACACGCAGGCGAAGATAAGCGGCAATATGCTGTTTACATCGGGACAGATACCAATCGACCCCGCGACGGGAAACCTCGTGGAGGGCGGTATCGAGGAGCAGACAAGACGCGTCTGCGAAAACCTCAAGGCTGTTCTCGGGGCAGCGGGCACGTCGCTCGATAAGGTGGTCAAGACCAACTGTTTCCTAAAGGATATCGGCGATTTCGCGGCGTTCAACGCGGTGTACGCGGAGTATTTCACGGGAAAGCCCGCGCGCTCCTGCGTAGGCGGCTTGCAGATACCCAAGGGCGCTCTGGTCGAGGTCGAGCTTATCGCGGAGATATAATGAAACGGGCAGCTTGCGCGTTATCGGCGGCGCTGGTTCTGCTGACGGGGTGTGCGCGGAATGAACCTGCCTTTCCCGACGAGAACGGCGCTTACCACGCCGAAATGCTGTTCGACTACTCGGACGATATGCCGTGGGGCGAGACCAAAGAGTTTGAAGTTCCCGAATATCCCGATGTGAAATTTCAATGGAGCGACCTTGACGTCACGGCGATAGATGACGGAGAAGAAACCTCGCTTTATTGGGGTATGCCCGTCTGGAACGTATACCTTGCAGACCTTAACGGAGACGGCAAACGGGAGATATGCTCCGCCGTCAGCATGGGCTCGGGATTTGTAGACGAGCGCATTTACGCTTACGATTTCGCAAACGGAAAGCTGTACGAGCTTAGTGACCGTTTCAGTTACAACTATAAATTGGAATTACGAGACGAAGTGCTCGTTTACGTGAAAACTCCTGAGACCGCCGAGGAAAAGGAGATGAGCGAGCCGCTGACTATCGACAAGATGACCGAGATAGACGAATCGCAGATATGAGCTTTAACGGCAGATGTTCTCGGATATCTGCCGTTAAATTTAAGCGCCGCGAACGGAGGGAAAATATACGGTATCATTCAAGTACACGCCCCTTGACAACGGATCATATTCGGTAAAGGTCTACGGAAAGCACGGCACCGCAAGCTCGGAAGTCGCTATCCCGGAAAGCCATAACGGCGTGCCCGTGACCGAGATCACGTTTGGCAGAACGCTTGACGCGAATTTCAGCAGTCTGCATATCCCCGCCACGATCAGGCGGATCAACATGACAAACACCACGTTCGGCATATTTGCGGCGAATATCATTGTCGACGATAACAATCCTTATTTCAGCTCAGACGGCAAGGCGCTTTACAGCAAGGACGGAAAAATTTTGTACAGACTTTTTCCGCGCTATATTAAGGAATACGCCATCAAAGACGGAACCGAGATACTTGAAGAAAAATCGTTTTCAGGTCATAACGATTTAAAGCGTATCGAGTTTCCCGACGGTGTTCGGGAAATAAAAAAGCTCTGCTTTAACCTATGCACAGGCATTGAGGAATTGATCATTCCAAACAGCGTTACCGAAATCGGCGAAATGCCGTTTATGGATATGCGGAGCCTGAGGTCGCTGCATCTGCCCGATAGTATCAAAACGCTCGGATTTATGCTTTTGAGAAAGCTTAAACTGGCGGAGCTTTATATTCCCGCGTCAGTGGAGCATATATCGGAGTATATGGCTGCCGACTACATGGACAGTATCGGCAAATATACTGTATCCGAAGAAAACCGCTTTTTCCGCTCCGAAAACGGCGTTATTTACAATAAGGATATGACAGTGCTTGTCAGAGTACCGAGGGTCGTACCGTCGGTTTTTGACGTTCCGGAGAGCGTCCGCACGATCGCCGAAAACGCGTTCAACGGGTGTGAGGGGCTTAACAAGATCGTTCTTCATGACGGCTTGGAGTATATCGGAAAGAAAGCATTTTCAAGCTGTCGTTTGCAGGACGTGACCATTCCGAAAAGCGTCAAGGATATAGGAGAGAACGCGTTCTGCCCGCTGCGAAGCATTACCGTTTACGATACTCTAAAAGCCGACACGGATTTTCTTTTCCGGCCGTTGGTAATACACATTCACAAAGAAGAGCTGATCGTCAGAAGCGCGGAAACAGGTGAGATAAGGCACAGAATATGGCTCGATCTCAACACCATGGAAACGCGGGATATTTTCCGCAGCTGCTTTGATAAGGACTGGAATTTTGACTATGATCGTTTTGACCGTTTTTTACCACAGATAAAAAACCCTATAAAAATGACGCTTTGCGCCGCGTACAGATTGAAAAATCCACCCACGCCCAAGCCTGATGCACAGAGGAGATTTACCGATATTTTGCAAAAAAACGGAAAGGATATTATCACACGATATATCGAAGCGCGTGATTTTGAAAATTTTGCGCGGATCGCTGAATTTGTGCTGATGGAGGATAACATAACCGAGATCGCCGATTACGCCGCAAAGAAGAACGCCGTCGAATTCACGGCTTTTCTGCTCAATTTCCGCAATGAGCATTTCAGCGATTTGCCGGATAATATTAAATTGGATTAAAAAACGGGAGCGTTTCACTCCCGTTTTATGTTTTACGGCTATTTTTTTAGCATTTCCTCGGCTGCGGCAAGCGCACGCTCGCTCTCTCCGCTGCCGTCTATGATACGCGCAAGCTCGCGCGTTCTTCCGTCGAAATCGAGCTCGGTAATGTGCGTAAACGTCCGTCCGTCCTCCGTCCGCTTTTCAATAAGCAGGTGCGTGTCGGCTTTGGCGGCGATCTGCGCGAGGTGCGTAATGCACAAAACCTGCCGCTTTGCCGCGGTCTCGGAGAGCTTTACGCCGACTTTCTGCGCGGCGCGTCCGCTGATACCCGCGTCCACCTCGTCGAATATAAGAGTCGGGATATTGTCGTGGTCGGCGAGAACGCTCTTGATTGCGAGCATAATGCGCGACAACTCGCCGCCGCTCGCGATCTTGTTCAACGGACGCATCTCCTCGCCCGCGTTCGCCGATATCAGCAGTTCCACGCTGTCCTTACCGTTAATGGCGATCTTTTCCGCGTTCAGCGCGAAGATTATCCGCACGTTCGGCATATCCAGAAAGCTGAGCTGTCTGCATATTTCCTCGGAAATCTCGTCGGCAGCCTTTTTTCGGCGCTCGGAAAGCCCCTCCGCAAGCGACTTTACCTCCTCGGCGAGCGAGCGCTTTTTCTCGGCGAGCAGCTCGATCTCATCGTCGGCGGTGGACAGCTCCGCAAGCTCGTCGCGACATTCGCCGAGATAGTCGACAAGGTCGTCCGCATCCATATTGTACTTACGCTTGGCGTGCTTTATCGCGGAGACCTTATCGGTAAGCTCCTGCATTTGCAGCTCCGTATCGTCGCCGCCGAGCGAAAACACCTCGTCCGCGATATCGTTCACCTCGGGAATGACCGCCATAAGCCGCTCGTAAAGCTCCCTTGCCCTCGGTTCAACGTCCGAGATACCGGCCAGCAGCTTTGCCGCGCTTTGAAGCATATCGCATGCCGCGGGCTCGCCGTCGGAGCTCAGGCAGTTATACGCGCCTATCCCCGCCTTTACGATATCCGCATTGCGCTGCGCTCGCGCCAGCTCCTGCTCCAGACGCTCGCCGTCGCCCTTTTCAAGCTCCAGCGACTTCAGATCCTCGATAACGGCGGTAAGGTGCTCGATCTTCAGAGCGCGTGTGTCGGCTTCGTTCTGCAAGATCTTAAGGCGCTTTGAAGTCCTCGCGAACTCCCGATACTTCACTCGGTATTCCTCCAGCTCGCCCGACAGCCCCGCGTAATTATCAAGAATATCGCGCTGATTGTCGTTTGACATCAGAATACGGTTCTCGTGCTGACCGTGAACGTCCACAAGCATACTGCCGATCTCTTTGAGCATAGACGCGGTCGCCGTGCGCCCGTTTATGCGCGCGGCACTTTTTCCGTCCGCGAATATCTCACGAGACAGCAGCAGATCGTCCTCTGCCGAAAAACCAAGCTCCGAAAGCTTGCTTCTGACCTCGTCCGACAGCTCGTCAAACAGCGCGGTGATGACCGCCTTCTGTGCGCCCGTGCGGACTATATCTTTCGTGGTTCGCTGACCGAGTATAGCGTTGATACCGCCTATAAGAATACTTTTACCCGCGCCCGTCTCTCCCGTGAATACGTTAAAGCTCTCGCCGAAACGCGCGGACGCTTTTTCTATAACGGCGAGATTTTCAATTGAAAGTTCCCTTAACATTTTCCTCAATCCTTATCTATCAGCCGCGCGAGCTGAGATATTAACTGCACGGCGTGATTTTCCGATCTTGTGACGATAAAAACGGTATCGTCGCCCGCGATAGTCCCGACGACCGCGCCGAACTCCTGCTCGTCTACTACCTTGCACGCGGCGTTAGCAAGTCCCGCGTGACATTTCAGCACGACCATATTCTGCGCGTAGTTCATTGAGATGACCGACTGCGCGAAAATGCTGCTGTATTCAATATTCCCCGCGCTCATTCCCAAAAAGTAGCGGCTGACCTCATCGTCCGAAACGCTCTTCTTGATACTCAGCTCGCGCATATCGCGGGAGAGCGTCGCCTGTGCGACGGTTATCCCATTGCGCTCGAGAAGCGCTTTCAGCTCGTTCTGTGTTTCGATCTCGTTCTCGGAGATAAGCCGCACAATAGCCGCCTGCCGTTCCTTTTTCCTCATAACCGACCTCTTTGATAATATTACTTAAACGGTGTCATAAGCTTGTTATGGATAGCGCCGTAAAAACCGCTGCCCGTTTCAATAAGCCCAAGCGACAGCCGCGAACGCATAATTTGCAGTATATCGCCCTCCAGCAGCGGGATACCGCTGCCGCCATCCACGCTGAACGTCGCCTTTGAGTTTTGATAATGATTGACCCGCGCGGTGATTATCTGCTTGTCCGAAAACAGCATCGGACGGTTAAACAGCGTATGCGGACACAGCGCCATGAACTCAATGCACTCCAGGTCGGGCGACAAAATAGGACCTCCCGCCGACAGCGAATACGCCGTCGAGCCCGTGGGCGTGCTGAAAATTATACCGTCCGCGCGCACTCTCGAGACCTCCGCGTCTCCGCAGTTCACCACGTATTCCGGAAGCTTCGAGACGCTTGAGCGCGACAGAATAACATCGTTCAGCACATGTTCCGAAAAAATCTCCCGCTCCTCGCGGAACACCTTGCACTCAAGCATAATACGCCTGCTCACCGAAAAATCACCGCTCAGCAGCTCGGGAATACAAGAAATTTCGTGAGGCTCTAGCGTCGCCATAAATCCGAGCCTGCCCATATTCACGCCGAGCAGCGGAATGTCGTATTCCGCGGCGACTTTTCCCCATTTAAGGATAGTGCCGTCGCCGCCGACTGTCACCGCAAAATCGCATATACTCGGCGTTTCGATCATATCCGCACCGATAACTTTTGCGTTCTCCGAATCATTGCCGTAAACGCACGGCGCAAACCCGCTTTTTTTCAGCAGCGCTACAAGCTCCGCGGCAAGCTCCGCCGAGCCTTCCTTTCTGATATTGCAGCCTATCAATACTCTCATTGCCGCTCCCCTCCCTACTTTTTCAGCGCAAGCAGATACTCGATGTTCCCGTCGCCGCCAGTTATAGGCGAGACCTCCGTGCCAATCACCTCGAAACCGCACTGCTCCGCAAAACTTTTAACTTCGTCAACGCACCGCAGACGCGTTTTTTCATCGCGGACTATTCCCTTTTTTGACAAGCTCCCGCGCCCCGCCTCAAACTGCGGCTTTATCAGCGCGACAGCTTGTCCGTCCTCCGCAAGAAGTCTGTAAATGTGAGGCAGTACAAGCTTTAACGAGATGAACGAAACGTCCGTACCGATAAAATCCGCCGCCGTAATATCGTAATCATCAAACGAGAAGTCGCGGATATCCGTCCGCTCCAGCGATATCACACGGCTGTCAGCGCGGAGCTTTTCCGCAAGCTGCCCACTCCCCACGTCCACCGCGAACACCCTCGCCGCGCCGTTTTGCAGCATACAGTCGGTAAATCCGCCGGTTGATGCGCCTATATCAAGGCAGGTCTTTCCGCTAAGATCAACGCTCCACAATCCGAGCGCCTTTTCGAGCTTTTGTCCGCCGCGCCCCACATACCTCGGGAGCTTCGGTTCCGCGATAACGACATTATCCGTATCGACGATATCAAGCGAATTCTTGACGGCGGTCTTTCCGTTTACGGTCACGCCGCCGATATTTATAAGCTGCTGCGCAACGCTTCGGCTGCGGCATATTCCCCTTTCGGTCAAATACACGTCCAGACGCATAATTATCCTCTCAAATAGATACCCATACCGTCGCCGTCGCCGCAATAGCAAACAACCCAATCAAAGCGCGGGCGCTTCGGCAGTATGTAAAAGTCCTCGACCATACCCGAACAGTCGCCGAGGACCCGAATTATCTCAGGCAGCTTTCCCTCGTAGACCCAGCCGCAGTCGTTTATGTAATAATACTCGGAAGGGCGGTTATCCTGCGGAATAAGCTCGTCGATTTTCCCGACAAACTCCACCCAGTTCGCCGCGTGAACTCCGTTTTGAATATGCCCCGTGTAGATCAGGTTTTCGCGGAAGTGCAGCCATAAATAATGCAAATGTATTTTCGGTTGTTTCTCATAGTCGATAAACGTGTAGTAAAACCGCTTGATAACCCGCTCCCATTCATTTTTGGGCGCTTCGTGAAAAGTCGCGCGGTCTATGTTCAAGTCCTTTACAGACTGCTCCGCTTCATTGCGCACCTCATAGCGGAAACGACGCTCCTCATCACTGTATTTTGACATTTTTATACCCTCAATATCTCGGTCATTCCGTCAACGTCAAGCCCGTACATCACAAGCTGCTCTTCAACGTCAGCCGCGGGGACAAACCCGTCCGCAACTCCGACACACTCCGCGCGACCGCGGTAACCGCGCCGCGCAAGCTCCGCAAGAAATCCCTCGGCAGCGCCGCCGCGAATCGATCCCTCCTCAAAGAACACTATCTTTTTATAGCCGAGTGCGATACCGAAAATCCCCTCGGGAAACGGGTTTACCGTCACGAGACGCAGCATATCCGCTCCCGTTTTCTCGCAAGCCTTCGCCAGGTTGGCGGATATCCTTCCGTAGGTTATCCCGAGAACGTCCGACGACCTCCCCGACCAATAAAAATCCACTACGGGCTCAAACGCCGTTCTAAAGCGCTCCGACCTTCCCATGATATCGGGCTCGCCGCCCTTGGGATAGCGCACCGCCGCGATACCCTCGGTGCGGTAGATCGCCTCGGACAGGCAACGCCGCAGTTCCTCAAACGTCGCAGGGCAGTAAATTACGGTATTCGGTACGGCGCGGAGCATGGGCACGTCAAAAACTCCCTGATGAGTTTCGCCGTCCGCTCCCACGAAGCCCGCGCGATCAATACAGAGCGTGATGTGCGTTTTCTCAATGGCGCAGTCGTGGATAATCTGATCGAAGCCGCGCTGCAAAAACGTCGAATACACCGCGAACACGGGCAGCATTCCCTGAACCGCCAACCCCGCCGCGAACGTCACCGAATGCTGCTCGGCAATACCCGTATCGAAAAATCTCGGAGCGCAGCTGTTCTTAAAGTAGTTCAAACCCACCGCGTACTTCATCGCCGCCGTTATCGCGCAAATTCGGCTGTCCGCTTTGCCGAGCCGCTCCAGCTCGCGACCGAACGCCTCCGAAAAGCTCCCGTCGCTCTGCGCGGGAAGATCGTCGTAAACGAACTCCTCCACAACGCCGTTCCGAGCGACCGCGTGATACTCCCCGGGATTCTCCTCGGCTGGCTTGTAGCCCCTGCCCTTGCGAGTGAAAACGTGTACCACGCACGGGCGCTTCATAAGCTTAGCGACCGACAGCGCCTCGGTCAGGTCCTCAATATTGTGACCATCCACGGGACCGATGTACGCAAAGCCCAGATTTTCAAACAGGTTACTGCTGTCGTACAGCGCCTCCTTGACGAGCGTTTTCGTCGCCGCAATGGCCTTTTCGAGCGACCGGCCCACCAGAGGCACCGCCGAAAGCACGGTCTTAACGCGCTCCTTCGCGCAATAGTACTTCCTTGTCGAGCGTATCTGCGCCAGATATCTCGCTAGAGCGCCCGTGCTCTTGCTTATCGACATTGCGTTATCGTTAAGTATAAGCGTGAGGTTGGACGCGGTTTTTCCCGCGTTGTTAAGCCCCTCGTAAGCCATTCCGCCCGTAAGCGCTCCGTCGCCGATAACAGCCGCCACCGCGCCGCTCTCGCCTTTCAGCCTCATTGCCGTGGAAATACCGTAAGCCGCCGAGACGGAAGTGCTGCTGTGACCCGAAATGAACGCGTCTGCTGGCGACTCCGTGCGGCGAGTAAAGCCCGAAATCCCGTCCTTTTTCCGAAGCGTCTCAAAACGTGAAAATCTACCCGTAAGCAGCTTATGAGCATACGCCTGATGACCCACGTCCCAGATGACCTTATCACCACCGAAAACGTCGTAAACATAATGAATGGCGACTCCAAGCTCCACCGTTCCCAGATTTGAGGACAAATGCCCGCCGTTTTTCATTACCGTGCGCATAATACAACTCCGCAGTTCCCTGCAAAGCGCTTTAAGCTGCGGAGCGGTCATATTTGAAATAATGTCGTGATTTATATTGTCATTAAGAAACATTGTATCCTCCCTGAAATTCACAGAGATCATTTAAGCGGAAATACCAGAGCTATCAATATCCCGAGCAGCGACCCCGCGAGCACCTCTATCGGAGTGTGACCGAGGAATTCCTTAAGATCCTTCTGGTTGACGAGCTCGTCTATGTCGGGATCCTCGTCGCCGCCGCTTAACTGCGATATCTCGTCGTCGAGGTTATCGACGATATGCCGCAGCTTGTTAAGCTCCTTAGCGTGCAGTCCCGCATTGTACCGCACGCTCATAGCGTCGTAGATGACGATAGCCATAAGCAGTGCCGCAAACGCAAATTCGGTGCTTGTAAAGCCTTTCAGCCTCAGCGTATATATCGCGACCGATACCACCAGCGACGAATGCGACGACGGCATACCGCCCGCGCCTGTTATTCTTTCAGGATTGAACGACTTGAATTTTATCGAATAATGAACGGTTTTCAGTATCTGCGCCGCTATCCACGATATAAATCCCACCGAGATAATGGGATTCAGCATTAACAATTTCATCATTTTTTAAGCAATATCCTCCGTCAATATTGACGATTTAAAAGCAAATTTGTAAATCCGATAAGGAATTCATTGTCGTCGAAACCGGCAAGCAGCTCCACTGCCTGCGCCGTCAGCGACCGCGCCTGTTCACGCGCCTTTTCGAGACCTATCGCGGTAACATAGGTATACTTTCCCTCCGCCTTATCGCTGCCGACGGGCTTTCCAAGCAGCTTTTCGTCGGCGGTCACGTCAAGGATATCGTCGACTATCTGAAACGCCAGTCCCAGCCGCTGACCGTAGCTCCCCGCCGAAAGCTGCTTATCAGCTCCCGCACCCGCCGCGATACACCCCGCCTTGCAACAGAATTCGAGCAGAGCGCCCGTTTTCATTCGGTACATTTCGAGGATAACGCCGACAGGCGGCTGCTTTCCCTCGTTTTCGAGGTCGACGGTCTGACCGCCTATCATTCCCGAAATCCCGGAAAGCTCCGCGAGCAGCTTTGTTATCTTCAGCGCCGCGTCTGGCGATAACGTTTTCTTCAAGCCCGCCTCGGCGATCAACTGAAACGGAAGTATCGCCAGCGCGTCGCCAGCGAGCACCGCAGCCGCCTCGCCGTATGCTTTATGACAGGACGGCTTTCCGCGGCGCATATCGTCGTCGTCCATACACGGTAAGTCGTCGTGGATAAGCGAGAACGTATGCATCATCTCAATAGCGCACGCGACGGGAAGAGCTGTTTCGGGCTCTCCCCCGCACACGCGGCAGAACTCCATAACGAGCGCGGGACGGATACGCTTTCCGCCCGCGGACAGACTGTACCGCGCCGCGTCCGCAACGCTTTTTTGCAGACAATCCACCTCGGGGAGGTATTTTTTCAGCGCCTCCTCGGTCATTTCCGCGTATTCCGCGAGCACTTCCTTAACGTTCATTACCGCTCCTCTAATTTCTCAACGGTGAGTTTTGCTCCGTCGATGTATTCCTTGAGCTTCTTGGTAAGCTCGACAGCCTCCGTATACAGCTTCATAGACTCGTCAAACGGCAGATCGGCGGCCTTCATTTTTTCCGATATATCCGCTAGTCTTTTCATTTCCTTCTCAAAGTCCATAATATCAGTCCTTTACTTCCTTTACGGCAGCCAAAACACTGCCTTTATCGAACCTTACGTCGATTATATCGCCGACCGTAAGCTCGCCGGCGCTTTTTATCATCTTCCCGTTGTGCTTTGCAGCCGAATATCCTCGCGACAATATCGACATCGGATTAAGGTCTGACACCGACTGCGCATTCTTTTGCAACGCGAATTCGGCATTGTCGAGCTTTCTGTGTATCGACTGCGAAATACTCTCCGAAAATTGAGATAAACTCTGCTCCCACCGCAGTATACGGTTCTTCGGGGAGTTGAGCCGAACATCCTTTTCGAGCAGCACGAGCTGTCTCTCGCGGCGGTCGATAAGCTTTTTCATCTCGCTGTGAAAATACTGCTCTATCCCGTCCAGTCTTGCCGCTTCCATTGCAGCCTCATGAGTTACGATGACCGCAGCCGACGTAGGCGTAGAAGCGCTTACGTCCGCGACGTCATCCGAAAGCGAATGGTCGACCTCGTGACCCACGGCGCTCACAGTCGGTATCGCCGAAGCGTATATCGCTCTCGCAAGCTCCTCCGAGTTGAAGCAGTCCAAGTCCTCTTTTGAGCCGCCGCCGCGCGCGATAATAATCACATCCGCGCCTATCGTCTGCGCCCTTTGCACCGCCGCCACCAGCGACGGCACGGCCGTGGCGCCCTGAACCTGCGCGGGAACGCACACAAGCGTCACCGCGGGAAATGTAGCCGCGACCTTGTCGCATATATCGTGCCACACCGCGCCCGTAGGGGAAGTCACCACCGCTATTCTCTTGGGGAAACGCGGCAGAGGACGGTGTTGATTGAACAGACCCTCGCCGCGAAGCCGCTCCGTCAGAAGCTGCAAAGCCGCCGCTCTCGCGCCCTCGCCGTACGGGATAATATCCTCGCCCTTTATCTGATACGAGCTTTGCTTACGGCTTATCGACACGCTCCCGAGCACGATGACCTCGTCGCCCTCCTGCGGAAGATAAGTAAGCCTTGCCGCGCTCTTAAACACCGCAACGCGCAGGGAACATTCTTCCCTGCCCTCGCCCTCGCGCAGCGAAAAGAATATCCAGTCCATATACGCGCTTTTATGCTGCACCGTGATCTTAGTTACCTCGCCGCACACACCGATACCGCACAACGACGGACAGCCCGTCAGCGCGTCCTCGACCTGCTCCGTAAACTCCTTTACGGATAAAACCTCAATACCGTTGTCAAGCATTTTCAAGCTCCCTCATATATGAATTGAGAATTCCGTTTATAAATCCGCTGTCCGCCTTAAGCGAGTACTTTTTCGCCAGCTCGACCGCCTCGTTTATCGCGGCGGCGTTCGGAACTTTCTCACAATATTTCATCTCGTAAACGGCAATTTTAAGTATTATCATATTCACCTTGGCGATACGCGACACGGATCTCGACGTCGAAAACCTCGCGATTATATCCCGCAGCTCCTCGTCGTGCTCGAGAACTCCCTTTACGATCTCGTCCGTCTGTTCGTTTTTCGCCATATCGAACGCCTCGGCGTTCAGCTCGTCGATCTCCTCGAGAGTCGTACCGAAAAGCAGCTGATACAACACCAGAAACGCCCCCTCGCGAATCTCGGGGCGGCTAAGCTTTCCACTCATCTTAATTTTCCTCCGCGTCGGGGCTTTCATTTTCCTTATTATAGCTTATTCCCGCGATATTAACGTCCACCTTTGTCACCGTAAAGCCCGTCATATTCTGCACGGCGCTCTTTACGCTGCGCTGTATGCTCTCCGCAACCTTTACGGCGTTGTACCCGTCCATAACCGAGATATCGAACCTTATTACCGCCGCTTCGCCGAGTATCCTCGCGCGGACGGGACCCCTGAACTTCGACATAGCCGACGGCGCCTCAAGCCGCTGACCCTTTACGGCAACGCCCTCGATCTCGCACGCGGCGGTCTCCGCGATCTTCAGAATTACCTCCTCGGAGACCTTTATGCTCCCCGGTGTATGCTTTTTAGATGCTTCCATATTTCCTCCTGATTTAAAAGCTCCGCAATTTCGGCGTACCACGCTTCGCCACCCTGCTTGTCGCCAAAAGACTTTTGCCCGCACACCTATTTGAGCCCTATTGACAAACAGTCACGCAACACAGCGGTTGCCGGCGTTCAGCCGACAATCGACACACTTTTCCTTATACTTTACTATTATACCACAAATGCCAATAATAAACAAGTCCTTTTTTAAAGAAAACTGTAACCAAATTCATTTTTAGGAATAAAATGCGATTAGAACAGGCAAAATCAGTTGAAAGGGGTGAACGGTATGCGCGGACCGAAAAGACGAAGAAAACGCTGCGGCGCGGGAGCGGGCGTTGTGCTTGCCATTGCGGCGTTTCTGGGAGCGCTTATGTGTCTGTCGTTCTTTTCGCTCAAGGTAATGCTGTTCGTTATCGCCGTTCTGCTGATAGTGCTGGGGATCTTCCTTTTAAAACTGTGAGAGGAGCGTTACATATGAAAGTAGTAGTAGTGAAAAGCCCGAAAATGTTTGTCGGCTTTTTGAGGCTGATGTTTGGCATAAAAAAATCCGAGATGACATAATGACAGTAAAACGCAAGCCGCAGCCCCGTACAGGCTGCGGCAAATGTTTATTTCACCTCAACGATAGTGATATTGTCATTCGCGACCTCGACCTCCGACAGCAGCGTCGACTTTATCTTCGCCGCGCCCGCCGCGTCAAGTCCGTCTGTCTTGACGATAATATTCGCGCCGCTGTCGCTGAGATAGCACAGCGCGTCCGCAAAGCCCTGCGCCTTCAGCAGCGTTTCGATCTTGTTTTCACTTTCAATGACGCTGCTCAGATTTTGCGCGTTCGTCTCGACTACCGTCAACTCGTCCTTGGTCATATCTCCGCCGTTGTACATACTCGCGATCACCTGCGCCGCCTCGTCGCGGGTCTGCTGCTTATCCAGCCTTGCCTGAGCGAAGTATGCGTCTCCGCCCGCGTCGTTGGACACAAACGACGTATCCCCGTAGTTCGCGCTGCCGCCGACCTGCGTCGCGGGCGGCGTGACCTCGTCCTTTTTCGCCGACGACACGATAAAGTTTACCGCAACCGCCGCACCAAGCAGCACTGTCAGCGACGCTATCGCTATCTGCTTCTTCCCGATGATCAAATTCAATCTCTTCATAAAAACCTCCTGATTTAAATGGCAAAAGCTCGTGGCGTTCGCGGGTGAGTCGGCTTGCTGACGCTTCGCGCTCACTTAGCCAAGCAATATTGCTTGCTCCCGGCCTTTGCCTCTGCGAATTTATTGCCTTGCATTTTATCGAACGCGTCTAAATTGTGACCCGTTTAGGTGAGTAACTAAATGAATTAAAATCAAAGTTACTCGCGTCTAACAGGTCACATAAACCTTAGACAGCCCGATATTCAGCGCCTTTGCGACCGTATTCGCGACGCGCTCCTTGACTACGGGATCGCCCGCGCCCGAGCACACCACCGCCGCGCCGCGCACTCTCGGCTGCACCGTGCCGACCTGTAACGGCTCCTTGGCGCTCCCCGCGAGCACCACCTCCGTTTCGCTGCCCGCGCTCTGCGAGCTGCCGTCGGCGTCGCTTTTCGACGAGCTCTCCGACTTGGTGTCCTTTTCGTACACCCTCTGCGAGACCGTGTCCAGCGTCACCATGACCGTCACCTCGCCCGCACCGTCAATACGCGATATAAGACTTGCCAGCCGCTGTTCAAGCTCCCGCTCGATCTCGGCGGCGTTTTCGCTTGCGGCGTAAGGCTCGGCAGCGCTCTTTTTTCCGCCGTCGCCGCAGGAAACAGTACTCAGCAGCAACAACAGCATAACCGCGACCGCTCCCGCAACAACGATCCTTCTGCCCTTATCCCCGAGCAGAAACTCCTTTAATCGCTCCGATAACCTCACTCCTTTACCTCCGCCGTTATTTTGATATCCTCCGAAAGCTCGCGCGAGACAAGCTCCGCAGCCGCTGCTGCCGCCACATGCTCTCCCTCGCCGAAGACGAGCTTTACCTGTGTAATATTTATGCTGTACAAACCCGAAATATTAACGATAACGTGAATTTCTTCGGGATAAATTTCGTGCTCTCCCAACAGCTTGTACAGCCTATCCGACATATCCCCGCTTATCTTTTTTTGAAGATTTTCGCTCACGTCGGCGGTCATGTCCGTATAGCCGCCGTATGTGTTCATATCATACTCCGGAACGCTGAGGTCAATTTCCGCGCCCGTTACCGCCGTTATCCCCGTAAGCAGGAACACCGCCGCGATAAGCAGCGATATCTGCTTGGCATACTTGTTTTCTGGTACCAGCATTCTGAACATCGCCGTACATATTGCGGAAATGCATATAGTCGACAAAAATTTCATTTTACACCGTCCCCGTTATCGCCAACAGCAGCGCCGCTGCCAAGGTATTCAGCAGCAGGAAGCACACCGTCACCGCAATTATTATCGTAACCGCCGCTCCGCAGCTTTTCAGCAGCGCGGTCAGTTCCTTAAGTCCGAACATCTCCGCCATGTATTCCGAGCAGGCAAGCGCCGCCCTGTAACATATCAGGCTTATCAGCGTCGGCAGTATCATCACCGCGACCGCTATTATACCGTATGTTCCCACGCTGCTTTTGAGCATAGTCAGGCTGCTGCCGAGCGTATTGACCGCGTCCGAAATAGTTCCACCGACTATCGGTACGCCCTGCGAGACCATAAACTTCGCCGCCTTTATCGCGGTATTGTCCGCCGCAGACGCCACCAGCGTCTGCGCCGAGAGTACACTCATAAACACCGTCATTATCAGCGTCAAGCCCCAGACCACGAACTTTTTTATCAGCTCGCCGAGCTTGTCCAGTTTCATCTGCGGGTGGACCGCTCCCGCCGTGGATACCCCGATTATCGTTCCGCAAAGCGGCGCTAAAAAGTTCACGGCTAACTGTGAAAACAGCTGAGTTGCCGCAAGCGCCGCCGAGTTGACCGCCGTCGCGGTCGTGACGTGACCGAGCACCGCCGCTATCGCCGTAAACGCGGGAATAAACACCAGCATAAAATTCGCCGCCGCGCTCAGCAGTCCGAGGGTACCGTCGAGAACCTCGTAAACCGCCGACGCGGCTATTCCCGCGCCGCACAACACTCCCACCGCCGACAGCACTCCCTTCATGCTGCCCTCCTCGCACACGCTCTCGGCAACTGCACAGAATATGACCACTCCGCACAGCGAGCACAGAAGTGTAAACGGCTTTGTGACGTTCGACCTGAACAGCTCCCATATCTCTCCGAGCACTCCGCCGAATGACAAATTCAGCGCACCCGAGTTATCGGGAGTTATTCCCTCGCTCTCCAGAGCGTCACGGGCGCTGTCGGGAAGAGCCTCCGCTATCTGCTCCCGACCAAAGTCGACAGACTCGGCGCTGACGGTCGGGGAAATTATCAATGTTAAGATAACCGTTAAAACGGCAATGATAATTTTTTTTATTACTTTCATTTTGTCACATTCCTTTATGATGAGCTTCACCCGATAAGCCCCGTAACCATATTCGCCAATTCGACAAATACGGGCAGCGACAGCATGGCGATAGATATCCTGCCGCCAAGCTCCAGTTTAGCCGCAACCGCGCTTTCTCCCGCGTCTCTCGCGCAATCCGCCGAGAGCGTAGTAATGTAACACACCGCAAGCGCCTTCAGCAGCACCTTCGTAAACTCCCCGCTGATACCCGCGTTCTCGGCAAGCTCCGATATCGCCCCGACCGACGGCGCGGCGGCGGTCACGACCGCGGCGAGAATACCTATCCCCGCCGCGATCCCGACGAACACCGCGCTCTCGGGCTTTATCTGCCGCACGATAACGCATAGCGCCGCCGCCAATATTCCAAATCCGCACAGCGTAACGATATTCATATACTCACCACAGCCCGAAAACGTTCCGTATCGTCTCAAACAGCTCTTCGATCGCGGGAATGATCATCATAAGCACGATGATAAGCCCCGCCACCGTCAGCATTACCGCCTGCTCGTCATGGTCAGTCTTCTTGAGAATTAAATTCAGCACTGCCACGATAATGCCCACCGCGGCTATTCTGAAAAGCAGATCCAGTTCCATATTATCCCTCAAATGATCATTATCGCGACAGCAACGCCGCACAGCGCTCCCACCTGCATGACCGCCTTTCCCTTGCGCGAATATGTCTCCCTCGCCTCGCGCTCAAGCTCTGAAAAGCGCTCCGCGTACAGCTCGACAAGACGCAGTGTGCCCTCTCTGTCAGACGTTCCGAAGCTATGCCCCAGTTCGGCAAGCAGCTCCGCTGCGCCGCTCTTTTTCGACAGCTGAGAGCAGGCGCGCTCCCACGCGCTCCTCGCGTCCTCTCCGCCCTCGATATGTCCGCGCACAAGGTCCGCGAACCGACCGTCCGCACGGCTTATAAGCTCGTCCAGCGTAGACCCCGAGCAGCGTATCTCTATCAGAAACCCGCTCAGCATCTGCGATATCTCACCCAGAAGCACTGCACGGCTTTTCAGCTCCGCACGCCGCCGGTATCCCTCCAGCATACAGCACGCCAACGCAATAAGCGCCGCCAATAATCTCATACGATCACCCTTTTTCACGATAATCCAGAAGTCTGCCGCGCTCGCCTATAAGCGCGCAGCAGTCAAAAAACGGCGCTATACCGCGCGTCTGAGGACGTCTGTACAGCTCGTCGAGACTTGCCGCGTGAGCCGAGGCTATTATCTTCACGCCACAGAACAGCGCCTGCTCAACGGCGCTCCCGTCGTTTCCGATCTCGTCGCAGATAATGACCTCGGGGCTCAGCGTACGCAGCGCGAGCATTATCCCGTCGGTCTTTGAACATTCACACAGCGCGTCAGTGTTCAGACCTATGTCAAGCGTTGGAGTGCCGTGAAATGACGCGGATAGCTCGTTCCTGCTGTCGATAAGCGTTACCCTATGCTGTTCGCCGAGACGCCTTGCGAGGTCGCGGAGCACGGTCGTCTTGCCGCAGAGAGGCTTCCCCGCGATAAGCACGGAGCGCGTTCCTCCGGAAAAAAAACGCGAATACACCTCGTCCGCACACCCCTTGATCTCGTGTGCGATACGTATATTCAGCCCCGAGATATCCTTGAACATCTCGATCTTTCCGCCGTTTGTGACCGCCGTTCCGCATATCCCGACGCGGTGACCGCCGTCGAGCGTGACAAAGCCCTGCGCGATCTCCTCCTGAAAGCTGTGTATCGAATAGCGGCATATCTCCGCAAAGCAGTCCGCTATCTCCGCCGCCGAAAACGGCTCGGAGCATATCCGCATATCGCCGAGAATATTTACGCAGACGCTAGGTCTGCCCGCTCTGAGCCGAATCTCCGCAATGCCCGACATCGGCTCGGTTATGCGAATTTTCGCCGCCGACTTCAGCGGCAGTTTCATCGTGCTTATCATTTCGACCTCCGCAGTACTTGTCCGTCACTCGATAAATTCTATGTCGCCCGCTTTAAAAATAGAACACATACGCCGTTGACATATTTACCGATATATGGTATAATTACGTTAAAACGCGGCATTAACAAGCAATATACAGAAAAAACAGCAATACGGGTCAAGAAACGCTCCGATATTTGTGATATTATTGTTACAGGCGGTGAGGAGAAATGAAAAAAAACGGTCATTCGGCTGCCGTGGTAAAAATGATGAATTACATCGACGAACATTTGCAGGAATCAATAACGGCAAACGAACTTGCGAAAGCGGCGGGATATTCCCAATACCACGCGATCAGGATATTCAAAAAGGAGAC
The DNA here is from genome assembly GCA_947389015.1 of uncultured Clostridia bacterium. Lineage (GTDB taxonomy): Bacteria > Bacillota > Clostridia > Oscillospirales > Ruminococcaceae > CAG-115. The sequence continues at coordinate 23,439 of CANDVA010000018.1, forward strand.
AGGAACGTCGCCGTTTGAATATATCCGACAAAAAAGGCTGATCACGTCCGCTTTTGAGCTTCGCCGCAAGAAGCTAAGGGTCATTGACGTCGCGCTGGATTTCGTGTTTGACTCGCAGGAGGGGTTCACGAGAGCGTTTTCCAACGCTTTCGGGATCTCGCCGAAACGGTTCGCAAAGTTTCACGAGCCAAACGGATGGCATATTCCCTATCATTACCTTGACCGCCAAAAAAACAAATCGGAGGAACGCAGTATGGAAACAAAATCAACGGTAATATTCACGCAGATAATCGAACGTCCCGCACGCAAGCTGCTTGTATACAGAAGCAAGAACGCGTCGGAATACTTCGGGTACAACGAGGAGATCGCGAAGGAGCCGCCCGCAAGTCTTAACGGTATGCACCCGTGGGACTATCTTTGCGGCGTGAAGGAGGCGCTTTACGAACCCGTGGGAGTATGGCTGCCCGAGACAATGCGCCTTACCGAAAAGGGAATTTACGCTCACGCCGTCGAAGTGCCGACGGACTATTCAAAGGACATTCCCGAGGGCTTTGACCTGCTTGATTTGCCGCCCTGCAAATACCTGACATTTCAAGGCGAGCCTTACGACGACGAAAAGTACGGCGAGGCCGTCGGCGCTTGTATGGCGAATATTGAACGCTTTGACCCCAAGGTCTACGGCTATGCCTTTGACGACGATATCGCGCCGAGATTTCAACTCGCGCCAATGGGCTGGCGCGGATATATTGAGGGCAGACCGATAAAAGAAATAAAGTAAATAAGGCATAACAAAAGCCGCATATGGTTCACATCCGTATGCGGCTTATTTTTACAGCTTATTCCAGTATTTCAAAAATCCCTTCGACCAGTATTTACACGGCAGCACCATTATCGAAAAGCATTTCGTCGGCGCAGCGATTATCGGGATTATACTGCTTTTTAATACCTTTTTAGGCAGATGCTCGCGGAACACGAGAACGCTCTGCATGGTTAAATTCATAGAGAAATCGTCGCCGTCGTCCGCCTTGATGATAACGCGCGAACGGTCGATCTCGCCCGCAGCGACAGCAGCCGCATCGCGTATCCACTCCGGATTTTCCTCGGGCTTTTTCTCCTTGCACTCGAACAGATAATGCGCGAACGACTTCATTATCAGCGGGTCGGAAATTGAAGTTTTCGGACGCTTATGGTTGAACACCACCTCCGCGACGCTCGCCGATACGCTCCTCGAGGCGGGCTTGTTGAACAGCGTCCTGTTCGCCTGCACCAGACACGCGTAATAGACCTCGCCCCACTTCATCAGCACGGGCAGCTCCGTGTAAAGCTTGCTCAGCTCGTCGCCGCTGCCAAGCCACGGCGGCTCGGACGGAAGCCGTATTCTGCCCTTGTTCTTATGGAACGCCGCGCTCATCGTCTCAAGGTCGCCCTTGAAGTCCAGATCCATTATGCTCACTTTCCGTGAACCTCCAGCACCAGCGCCGTACCCGAATGTACGGTTATCTCCGCTTTCTCGTCAACTATCTCGTTGCTTACGCCGACGGGAAGATCGTTTGTCAACGGGTGGTTGGTAATGGGATATTTCACGCCGTTCTCGGTGACGATAACGTTCTTCTCATACGCAAAAACAGACAGATATCCGTCGTATCTGGGTATCTCGACGCTCTCATCCGACATCAGAAAAAGCCTTGTGTCGTCGCCGAAAAGAACCCCGCTTATCCCGCGCATTTTGAAGTGATACAGCATCTGTATATTTGCGACGGTGTGATCTATCCTGCCGCCGAGCGCGCAGAAGAAACGCAGCTCGCTGCAGCCGTATTTCAGCGCGAAATCCGCCGCCAGCATAGCGTCGGTGTCGTCCTTTACGGGTGAGACCTTCACGCACTCTACGCCCTCGGGAACCGCGGACTTTGCGCTGTCGAAATCTCCGACGACAAGATCGGGCGTTATCCCCGCCTCCAGCGCGATATCCAGTCCCCTGTCCGCGGCGATGACGAAGCCCTCCACAAGCTCCTTTTGCAGCCCGTTGCAGGGTGCTCCGCAGATTATCGAACAGATTTTTTTGTTTTTATCGTTCCCAGTCATTTATCTTGCTTGCCTCCTCAAACATTCTGAGATAGCTGTCATAGCGCGACCCCGCTATCTTTCCGTCCTCTACCGCCGCGCGCACCGCACAGCCCTTTTCCTTGACGTGAGCACAGTCCGCGAACGCGCAGTCTCCCAGATACTTTCCGAATTCGCGGAACGCGCCGTCCAGCTCGCCCTTTGGGATACGGCAGTATCGCTCCGTATCCACCGTTGAAAAGCCCGGGGTGTCCGCTATGTAGCCGCCTCCGCGTCTGAACAGCTCCACCTGACGCGTGGTATGCCGTCCGCGCCCGAGCTTTTTACTGATATGCGCCGTCTCCAACGCCAACTCGGGATACAGCACATTCAGCAGGCTTGACTTTCCCACGCCGGAATTGCCGACAAACGCGGTTATTTTCCCCTCGATCAGCCCGCGCACCTCGTCCGCGCCCTCGCCCGTGAGATTGTCGACCGTGCAGACATCAATGCCGATACCGCGGTAGATATCCGGCAGATCTCCCGCGGTCTCAAGGTCGATCTTCGTGAACACGACAACGGGCTCAATTCCCTTGCTGTCCGCGATAGCGACGAGCTTATCCAGTATAAAGCGGTTCACCGCAGGCTCCGCGACGCTGTTCACGAACACTATCTTATCCAGATTGGCAAGCGGCGGTCGCACCAGAAAATTCTTCCGCTCGCGTATCTCGAAAATAACGGGCTCGGCGTTTTCTCCCGTCTCGACAAGCACTCGATCTCCCGCCACGGGGCTTATCCCTCTGTTGCGAAAAATGCCCCTCGCGGCGCATTTCACGCTTTCCTCCGCATAGCCGTCAAGGGCGTCCACATAGTAGACGCCCCCGACAGCTTTTGTAATTATTCCCTCAAAAGCTAAGGATACTATTTCAATTACCCCCGATCGTCGGATCAGTTCACACCCTGCAAAATGCTCGAGATGTTGCTGACGATATCGCTCTCGGTACGGCTGCTGCTTTCGTTCGGATCAACATAAACGGGACCCGAGCTTGATGATTCCGCAGGATTTGACGCGGGCTCGGATGTGGTAGTTGAGCTGCTCGACGAATTACCGCTATTCAGGAGCTCCGCAAACACATTCGGATTATATGCCGTCTGGCTCGGAGACTTCGGACCGTCATCGGTGAATACAACCGTTACCTCAATAAACAAATCCTCTCTGCTAGTTGCCGTAGACAACGCCTTGATAGACAGTACCTTAGTCTCTCCGGGCTTGCCCTTAACGTCGTATCTCAGAGTTTTCGAGCCGCTGAGACCGATATCCATCGTAGCGGTGGAAGCCGCCTCGTCAAGCACGGAGTTAACGTAATACTTGAATTTGAACTCGCCCGAAGCGCCGTCGGGTATCTTTATCTCAACGGGCTGTGTAAATTCGGGAGTTTTACCCGAGCTTACCGTAAGCTTGATATCCTCGTTCTGATTGAGATAAGTGCCGACCTCCTTATCCTGCGCTATGACCTCTCCCTCGGGAGCGTCGCTGTCCTTCATCTCGATTATGGGATTTATCCTCAGCTCATCGCAGCGCTTACGTGCCTCATCAATAGGCAGCCCCACAAACTTTTCGATATAAACGGGTGTGTTCTTCGGACCGAGACTTACGATTACTATTACCGTAGAATTTACCGGCGCGCGCTCGTGAGCGGCGGGGCTTGTTCTGATAACATAATCCTTTGCGACTTCCTCGCTTTCCTCATAACGTATAGTGGGAATAAATCCGTCTCTGCGAAGCTGCTGATCGGCAGCGGTAACTGTCCTGTTAGTGAAGTCCTGTATCTCCTCCTGCTTAATGCCCTTGCTTACCTTAAGCGTGATAGTCGTACCCACCTTGACGCGTCTGCCCTCGGGCACCGACTGCTCGAATATCTGACCCTCCTCGTATTCGCTGAACTGCTGTACGGGTTCAAGGATGAAAAATTCGTTATCGGCGTACTTCAAGTAGATCTCATCCCAATCCTCTCCGAGAAAATTCGGCATCGGGAACTCACCGTTCTGCGAAACAACTATCCCCAGACTGTTGTCACTCTCCGGCACGGAGGTGTTGGGCAGCAGATTGAGCCGATTTGACACAAGCGTCAGCACAAGGAATACCGTAGCGATAACAAACGCTGCACCCACTGCGAACAATATCGGTATGAGCGGACTGCGGCGTTCCTCGTACTCGTCGTCATCATCGTCATCGTCATCATATTCGTCGTCATCGTCGTAATAATCGGCGTTTTCCGCAACCTTTTTACGGCGCATCGTCTCCGTCTCAACGGCGGGATTGGCGCGGTCGGCATACTTCGCCGTGCCGTCGGTGGAGTTATATTTGTAGTCGAACACGATACCCGGATTCTTCTTGAAGTCCTCCAGATCGGTGATCATCTCGCCGGCAGTCTGATAACGCGCCGAGGGCTCCTTCTGCATAGCCCTGAGCACGATCTGCTCCAGTCCCTCGGGAATGGTCTCGTTTATCTCGGTAGGTCTCTTCGGGATGCTCTGCATATGCTTAAGCGCGATCGCGACGGGCGTATCGCCGTCAAACGGCTTTCTTCCCGTAAGCATTTCGTACAGCGCAACGCCCACCGAATAAATGTCGCTTCTCTCGTCGGTGATATCTCCGCGAGCCTGCTCGGGACTGATATAATGAACCGAGCCGATAGTCTTCTCGGACATCGTCTTATTGTTCTCGCGGTTAAAGCGCGCAATACCGAAGTCCATGACCTTTATAGTGCCGTCACGCAGCAGCATGATATTGGAGCTCTTAACGTCGCGGTGAACGATACCCCTGTCGTGGGCGTGCTGAAGAGCCTTCAGTACCTGCACGGTAAAATGCACCGCGTCGCGCCATTTCAGCACTCCCTGCTGCTCGATATAATCCGTCAGCGTTATCCCGTCGACATATTCCATAACGATAAACTGAACCTTATCGGTAAAGCCCACGTCGTAAATTTTCACAATATTCGGGTGGCTGAGTAGCGCGATAGCCTTGCTCTCGTTGCGGAAACGGCGCAGAAATTCCTCGCTGCCCGCAAACTCGGTTTTAAGAATTTTCACCGCGACGATCCTGTCCTCCTGAACGTCGCGCGCACGGTAAATATCCGCCATACCTCCGACGCCGATAAGCTCCAAAAGCTCGTAGCGTCCGTCCAGCTTTTTTCCGATGTTGTTATCCATTTCTATCCGCCATTTCTCCATACTTCTCTGTCGGGAAATATCCCGCTGCGCCCGCCGTATGGTACAGACGCCGTTGTCCCCTTGCCGATGTTGGTTAAGCTTAATACTTGGAAATATAAAATAATGTTTGGAGAAAACCCCACATTAAATAATACCACTATTTCAACAAATTGTCAATACACATAAAATCCCTTGGCAGGAAAAATCGCCTCGAAAAATCACGGATTTTAAACAAAATGTGTATTATTTCAAAGAATTTTTAGCTGTTCTTCGCTTATTTTTCATAATATGAAAAGTAATATACAAAGGAAATTTGTACAAACTAACAAATTTTAAGGTATCAGCAGCGCGACAGATACATTATCGTGACCGCCGTTCTCGTTAGCGTACTTAACCAGATTATCGCAGCACTCCTCGGGATCGGAATCGAAGCAGATATCCAATAAGTCCATATCGTCGCCGTATGCCGAAAGTCCGTCGCTGCACAGCAGCACCATATCGTCCTTTCCCAGCGGAAGCTCGAAGTAGTCGGGAGTAACGTCGCTCTCCGCCCCGATCGCGCGGGTTATCTTGTTGCGCTTCGGGTGATTTCTCGCCTGCTCCTCAGTGATCTCGCCGCGGTCGACAAGCTCACGCACGTGCGAGTGATCCTTGGTGATCTGCCGAATGCACTCGTTGTCCGCGTCCGCGAACAAATGATACCCCCTGCTGTCGCCGACGTTGACGATATAAGCCGTACCGCCGAACACGATACACGCGACGCAGGTCGTGCCCATTACCTCGTGAGCGTGCATTTTCGCGGTATCCCAAACCACGCTGTTCGCCGCGACGACGCTCGTTATCAGCAGATTTCTGACGGAGTTCCTGCTCATCTTCTCGGAGAAGTTCCGCTTTATCCTATCCGATATCAGGTCGACCGCGAGCTTGCTTGCGAGACCGCCCTCGCTCTCGCCGCCCATACCGTCGCACAGCACCGCCGCGCAGGCATTTTCGGTGAGCATTTCACCCCAAACGTTGTCCTGATTTTCCGTGCGTACAAGTCCTATATCCGTCTTAGTAAAGATGTTCATAAAACACACCCCATTTTAGTGTAAAGTCGACAGTCTGTTAATATTCAAAGTTAACTGTTATCCGTTCTGTCGTCGCGACGAAGCTGACCGCAGGCGGCGTTGATATCAGCGCCGAGCGTTCTGCGAACCGTCGCGTTTATACCGGCTCCGAGGAGCTTTTTTCGGAAGCGCTCCACATAGCGACTTTTCTTGAATTCCCGTTCCTTTATCTCATTTATCGGTATAAGGTTTACATGGCAGTTTTTTCCGCCGAGCAGCCTTATCAGCTCGTCCGCGGACTCGTCCGTGTCGTTCACGCCCTCGATAAGCGAATATTCGAAGCTGATACGCCGCCCCGTCGCCGAAAAATAATCGTCGCAAGCCATCATCAGCTCCGCGAGGTTATAGCGGTTGTTTATCGGCATTATCGCGCTCCGCTTTTCGTCGGTCGCCGCGTGAAGAGATATCGACAGCGTGACCCCGAGCTTAAGCTCCGCGAGCCTGTATATCCCGTCCACCACGCCGCAAGTCGACAGCGACAGATGACGCAGGCTCATTCCGCTGCCCTCGGAGTTCAGTATTCGTAAAAATTTGACCACGTTATCAAAGTTATCCAGCGGCTCTCCGATACCCATAAGCACTATGCTGTTTACGGTTCTCCCGCTGTCGCGCTCGCTCTCGTATATCTGGAGGAGCATTTCGCTCGGCTCAAGATTGCGCACCCAGCCCGCTATCGTTGAGGCGCAGAACCTGCACCCCATTTTGCAGCCTACCTGCGTTGAGATACACAGGCTGTTGCCGTGCTTGTACTCCATTAAGACCGATTCGACCGCCTCGCCGTCGAAAAGCCCATATAGATATTTTACCGTATTATCTATCCGACTTACAAGTCTTTTTTTGATATTTAGTGACTTTATACAAAATTTTCTTGATAGCTCCTCTCGAAATTGTGCAGAAAGATTACTCATCTGTGAAAATTCCGTTACTTTCTTCACGTGAAGCCAATCGTAAATCTGCTTCGCGCGAAAGCTCTTCTCGCCCATTGCGCATATCTCGCTCGTAAGCTCATCTCTGTCAAGGGACAGTATGTCAATTTTTTCCATAAATTCTCCAAAACGCTATCTGATACGCCTGAACGACGCGGTAAAGAACCCGTCGCCGCCGTCCTCCTCGGGAAAGAACGTTCTCATCGGGCTGTTATCCGCGCCCGCGTAAGGAATAGGCTGCACAATAGGCGAGAAATCGGGATGAGTATTTGCGAACTCCTGCGCCACCTCGTCGTTTTCCGCGCGGGACAGCGTACAGGTCGAATACACCAACGTGCCGCCCTTTTTTACATACTGCGCCGAGACGTCCAGAATGGCTTTCTGAAGCCGTGGAAGCTCCTCAAATTCTTTCTCGTCCTTGTACTTTATCTCCGGCTTGCGGCGTATCACACCAAGTCCCGAGCACGGCACGTCGCACAACACCTTGTCCGCCTGCGGAAGCTCCTCGTTGAACTTTGCCGCATTGTTCTGCCGCGGCTCGATAATGCGCAGTCCGAGACGTTCCGCGCCCTTTGCGATAAGTCCCGCGCGCGCATCGTACAGATCCATTGAGATAACGCGCCCGTTGTTGCCCATAAGCTCCGCCATTGTAAACGATTTCCCTCCCGGAGCCGCACAGATATCCAGCACCGTCTCGTTGACTATCGGCTTGAGCGTCAGACAGCAGAGCTGGCTCGACACGTCCTGAACGTGGAAAAGCCCGTCCCTATACGCCGCGGATTTTTCGATATCGCCCGTTTTCTCCAATCTTACGCACCCCGAAAGACGCGGATTTACGGACGCTTTTATGCCCTCTTTTTTCAGCAGCTTCACCAATTCGTCGTCGGTGACCTTAGTATTATTTACCCTCGCGAATATCGGCGGCGCTCCCAGCGACGCCTTCAGCGCCTTAGCCGCGAAATCCTCACCGTACTCAACAGTCCACTTACGCGTTATCCACTGCGGACAGGAATACTCGATCGACAGTTTCTCGGCGGGGTCAAGCCCGTCGTAATCCACTTTTTTTCCGTTCCTGATAAAGTTGCGCAACATACCGTTTACAAAACCTTGAGCGCTGAATAAATGCAGCTTTTTGCACAGCTTGACGCTCTCGTTGACCGCGGCGCTCTCGGGCACGGACGGCATATATAATATCTGATATAACCCAGCACGGAGTATCAAAACAGCCGTCGGGTCGATCTGGGAAAACGGCAGCCTGCTGTTCTGCGCGATAATGTAATCCAGCGTCATTTTCCGCTCGGTCACGCCGTAGAACAACGCCGCCGCGAAAGCCTTGTCACGCTCCGACAAGCCCGATTCCGTCAGCGCGTTGTCCAGCAGGATATTGGAATATGATTCGCTGCTCTCCATTCTCAGCAGCAGCTTGATGACCGTAAGCCGAGCGTCAGCCATAGCATACCTCCGAAATTACTTGTGATCCGCCTCAAAAAAGCGGTATTTTCTGAACCGAAAACGAGGCATTTTTTAACACGTTAAAACCCAATAAAAAAGCAGTATATAAAAAGCTTCAAAACCGCTTTACAACACAAAATACTAGCATTGCAAAACACGAAAAAAACCTTCAAAAATCCGCTCCGGAATCGACAGTAAAATTACGTAAAAAAAGCGGTAAAAAAACAGCCGCTATTTTTCGCCCAAAACCATGCCCTCGGAAAGCTTCTTTCCGCGCAGGAACGCTTCGGTCCGCATACGTTTTCCGCCCTCGGGCTGAACCTCGGTAAGCTCCACGCAAACTCCGTCTCCGCATACTACCGCAAACGCTTTCGCGTCGGCGACAGCGCCCGCGGGCAGTCCGCTCGTCCTCTCCGTCAGCCGCGACCTATACACCTTGAGCCTCTTCCCATCGAGGAACGTATAACAGCACGGCACATCCGCCATTGCGCGGATAAGGTCATAGACCCGTTTCGCGGGCAGCGTAAAGTCGATATTCAGCTCCTCCTTGGTGATCATCTGCGCATAGCTAGGCTCGCGGCAGTAGGTCTGCGCCGACCGCACCGCGGTGCCGTTTTCAAGCCGTACAAGCGTCTCCGCCATAAGCTCTCCGCTGATTTTAGAGAGTATCGCCGCCAACTCCGTACCCGTCATCTCGGGCGTTATTACAACGTCCCGCCGCATGATGATGTCGCCCGTGTCAAGCCCCTCGTCCATCATCATAGTGCATAAGCTCGTCTCGGTCTCGCCGTCCTGAATGCAGCGCTGTATCGGCGCCGCTCCGCGGTATTTCGGCAGCAACGAGGCGTGTGCGTTTATGCATCCGTACTTCGGCAGCTCAAGTATCTCCTTGGGCAGTATCTGCCCGTAAGCTACGACGATTATAGCGTCGGGGTTTATCTCGCGAAGCACTCTCAGCGACTCCTCCGCGTCTTCGCCCTTACGCAGCGAGCGCGGCTGATATACGGGGATATCGTTCGCGACAGCAAAGTCCTTGACGGGCGAGGTCATTATCTGCTTTCCGCGGTTTTTCGGCTTGTCGGGCTGCGTAAATACCGCGCATATCTCGTTTCCGACCGCTTTCAGCACCTCGAGTGTATTTACCGAAAACTCGGGAGTGCCCATAAAAACCAATCTCATATTCATTATTCGTCGTCCTCCTCGTCCTCGACCCACTCAATAACCTTATCCTCGTACAAAATTCCGTTCAGATGGTCTATCTCGTGACAGAACGCCCTCGCCAGCAGTTCCTTGCCGCGGTACTTCACGGGTCTGCCGAAACGGTCGAGCGCCTTTACGCGAACGTGCGCGGGGCGCTTTACAATACCGCGCTTACCCTCGCAGGAAAGACAGCCCTCGGGTTCGTATTGCCTGCCCCACATTGCCGTTATGACGGGGTTCACAAGCTCTATCTTACCGCTGCCCGTATCTATGACGACAACGCGCTTGAGCACGCCTATCTGCGGCGCGGCAAGCCCTATACCTTCGGCGCTGCACATAGTCTCGTACATATCATCCAACAGGATACCGAGCTCCTTGTCGAATTCCGTGACCTCATCGCAGCGCTCGCGCAGTACGGGATCGCCGAATTGCAGTATATCACATATCATTTTCTCGCCTCCGCGCGTTCGGGAATATCCTGCTTCACCCTGTCGATGAACAGAATTCCCTCCAGATGATCAAGCTCGTGACAAAGCGCTCTCGCGAGCAATCCCTCACCCTTGACAGTGAACTCGCTGCCATGGCGGTCAAACGCCTTGACCGTGACCTTCATCGGGCGCTCCACCTCGCACCATTCCCCCGGCGCGGACAGACAGCCCTCGTTGCCGATCTGAACGCCGTGCTGCTCGACTACAACGGGGTTTACAAGCTCTATCGTTCCCTTTCCGTCGCGCACGTCGATAACGACCACTCTTCGGAGCAAGCCGACCTGCGGCGCGGCGAGACCCACCCCGTCCGCGCTCTGTAAGGTCTCCGTCATATCGTCCAGCAATATGCCGAGCTTTTCGTCAAAGCTCGTGACATCTCTGCATTTTTTCCGGAGAATATCCTCCCCGAATTTAACTATCTCTCTTAAAGCCATTTCGCTGTCCCCTTTTTAATTTATTCTAATCGGCATTTCCGTTTATATCCGCGTAAAACCCGACGTTCTCAAAAGCCTTGTCGCCGTAAGCCTGCTTTAAAGCCGCCTCGACGACGCTCCTGAGCGTCTTGCTGTTCCTGCATTTTATTATTAAATGATAGCGATACCGCCCGTTGATCCTCCCGACGGTATTGGGCGCGGGTCCGAGTATCCGCATTGGAACGCGGTCTCCATAAATTTTGGCACTCTCCGCGAGTATCCCCGCGAACTTCCTTGCCGCCGCGTGACAGCGCTCGTTCTCGAGCGACGAAAATCCGAACGTCACAAGGTCGCAGAACGGCGGATAAAACTGCGCCTCGCGCAGCGATATCTCCTCCGCGTAGAAATCGGGATAATCCTGATGAGCCGCAAGATTTATCACATAGTGCTCGGGTGAAAACGTCTGCAAAAGCGCCCTGCCCTTTTTTCCGCTCCGTCCCGCCCTGCCGACGACCTGAGTTATCAGCGAGAACGTTCTCTCATACGCGCGAAAATCAGCGGCATAAAGGGAATTGTCTATCTTCAATACCCCGACGAGCGTAACGTTCGGGAAGTCCAGTCCCTTGGCTATCATCTGTGTGCCGACCATAATGTCGTACTCGCCGTCCGAGAATGCCTTGAACTTTTTCTCGAACGCGTTCTTAGTGGACGTAGTGTCCGCGTCCATGCGCAGTATCCGAGCCTCGGAGAACATCTGCGACAGTTCGTCCTCAATAAGCTGCGTACCCTCGCCCTTCATATCGAAGAACCGCCCGCCGCACTTTGGGCAAACCGCATCCACCCGCCGCATATAGCCGCAGTAATGGCATATAACGCAGCCGTTAGCCTTATGATATGTCAGCGGCAGCGCGCAGTTGGGGCACTCTAGAGGCTTTCCGCAGGCAAGACAGCGTACGCTCGTGTGATAACCGCGCCTGTTCAGCAGCAGGATAGACTGCTCGCCGCGCTCGAGATTGCTCTCCAGCTCGCCGATAAGCGGCATCGAGAACGTCGACATATTGCCGTTCTGCCGCTCCTCCTGCATATTTATGATGTATACCTCGGGAAGCACCGCGTTGTTGTAGCGCTCATCGATCTCAAACAGAGAATACCGCCCCGTTTTCGCGAAATAGCAGCTCTCCAAAGACGGCGTCGCCGACGCAAGCAGCAGCAGCGAATTATGCGCGAAGCAGCGCTGCTTCGCGATATCCCGCGCGTGATAGCGCGGAGAGCTTTCGGACTTATATGTCCCCTCGCCCTCCTCGTCAATAACGATAACTCCCAGGTTCTTTACGGGCGCAAACACCGCGCTGCGCGTTCCGATAACGATACGCGCCCTGCCGTCGCGGATACGGCGGTACTCGTCCGCGCGCTCCCCGACAGACAGCGAGCTGTGCATAACGGCGACCTCGCCGCCGAACAGCGCCCTGAACCTGTTCACCATCTGAGGCGTCAGCGATATCTCGGGCACGAGCATTATCGCGCTTTGACCGCTCTTGACGACTTCGTTTATCAGGCGAATAAACACAGAAGTCTTGCCGCTGCCCGTAACGCCGCGCAGCAGCGCGCATCTCGGCTCGCCGCACCGCATAAGCGCAAGCAGCCCGTCGAAGATCTCCTGCTGTTTCGGGGAGAACACAATGCTCTCGGGGCTTTCCGTTGCCTCAATGCCGCTCTCGGTGCGGAACACAACATTCTCGTACCGCTCGACGACGTTCTTCTCGACCAGCCGCTTAACGACCGCGGGAGTGACCGCGCACTCATAGCAGACCTCGTGGAGCGAAGCCGCCTCGGCAGCCTCCAGAAACGCAATGACCGCGCGCTGTTTTGCGGTAGGCTTTTCGAGCGCGTCAGCGTCGGAAAGCCGCAGCATAGTCACGCTTTCGTCGCCGATACGCCGCTTCGCGACGTTCTCCTCGACAAGCGCGCCCTTTTCGGCAAGGCTCCTGACAACGGCGGGATTGCCCGATATCAGCGCCGAAAACGCGTTTTTATCGGCGTTTTTCAGCAGCTTGACCAGCCCGCGCTCCTTGTCCGAAAGCTCTCCCGAAAGATCCTCCGCAAGCCTGTACCCGCTTTTCAGCGAGAACCCCAGCCCCGGCGGCAAAATCGCCCGAAACGCGTCGTAGTAGGTGCAGAACGTGTTCTCGCGAATCCACACGCACAAGTCCATAAGCTCGTCGGAGAGCACCGGCTCGCCGTCGATAACAAAGTCGACAGGCTTTATCTTATTCTCGGGAAGCTCCGGACTTATCCCGAAAACCACTCCGATACGCTTTCTGTTCCCGCGCCCGAACGGCACTACAACGCGCACCCCGCGAATCACCGTGCTTTCAAGCTCAACGGGAATTTCATACGAAAACAGCATATCAAACGCGTAGAGCGTATTCTCAACGGCTATCTGCGCTATCAAGCTTTACCGCCCTCCGCGAAGCTGTTCAGCAGCTCGCCGCCGCGCGAACGTCTCAGCTTCTCCGCGCGGAGCACCGCCAACAGGTCGTCCACAGCCTCGTCCAGCTTATCGTTGACGATAAGGTAATCGTAATTTTTCGCGTATTCTATCTCGGTACGAGCCTGTTTCGTGCGCTCGGCGATCTTCTCCTCGGTCTCGGTGCCCCTGTCGCGCAGACGCTTTTCGAGAACCTCCCACGACGGCGGCAGGATAAACACCAGACAGGCTTCGGGAAACATACGTCTGATATTCATCGCGCCCTCCACCTCGATCTTAAGTATGGCGTCCTTGCCCTGCTTTATCAGGTCGTCGACGCTCTTGCGGAGCGTGCCGTAGTAGTTTCCGCAGTACTCGGTGTATTCGAGGACTTCCTTTTCGGCGATTTTCAGTATAAAATCCTCGCGCGTAAGGAAATGATAGTGAACGCCGTTGACCTCGCCCTCGCGCGGCGCGCGTGTAGTCGCCGAAACGGCATAGCCCGCCGTATCGGTTTTCTTGAAAAGCTCGTTAAGAATGGTATCCTTACCGCACCCCGCGGGCGCGGAGACCACGAAAAGCAGACCCCTCATGCGTTACCTCCGTTCTCCGTCTCGGTTTTTCCCGTAATGGTCTCGGGCTGGAGCGCCGAGAGAACAACGTGACCGCTGTCGCAGACGATAACGGAACGCGTTTTGCGCCCGCAGGTCGCGTCCACGGCGGTTCCGCCGTCCTTGGCAAGCTGAACGATCCTCTTTACGGGAGCCGCCTCGGGGCTTACCACAGCCACGATCTTGTCCGCGTTCACGGCGTTGCCGAAGCCGATATTTATCAGCCGCATTTTTCTCCCTCCTCCGTTTGTGAACATATATATAAATTATAACATAAACTCCTAAAAAAATCAATATAAAAAAATTTTTTTAAAAACCTATTGACAAATTTCGAGTGCTGTGATATAATAATTACGTTGTGATAATTGTGCTGTTATAACAATGAGGTCACCACCGAAATAATTGCTGTTATAGCTCGGTTGGTCGTGTTGTCGCTTCGCGACAACGCCGGCACATCCTTGGTAAGGATGAGGTCATCACCGAAATAAATGCTGTTATAGCTCAGTTGGTCGTGTTGTCGCTTCGCGACAACGCCGGCACATCCTTGGTAAGGATGAGGTCATCACCGAAATAAATGCTGTTATAGCTCAGTTGGTAGAGCACATCCTTGGTAAGGATGAGGTCATCAGTTCGACTCTGATTAACAGCTCCACTAGCCGTCGTGCATTTTGCCCGACGGCTTTGTGTTTTAAAACCGCCCTCTTAAATTCCAAGAGGGCGGTTTTTCATTCCTTTGGTTTCTTGTTAAGTATCCCGTCAGAAAACAACGATGCGTTCAGGAGATCGGCGGGAGCGATCTCCAATGCGTCCGCAATATTAAAAAATACTTCCATTGAAAAACCGTTCGCCGTGTTGGGTGCTTCTATCAGACCAAGCAGCGAACGGCTTATATTCGCCTTTTCCGCAAGCTTTTCCTGTGATAGACCGCGTATTCGTCTTAAAGTCGATATGACAATACCAAGCTGAATAAAACGGTCACGGTTCTTAAAAGATACTTCTTTACCCATTTCAAACCCTCTGCATATAGTGAATTTTATAATTTAATTATACCCGTTACATAAAAAATATTCAGCATATAGATAAAAGCACTTGACTAAATTCATAAACAATAGTATAATATTATATGTAAAATGCTTATAATAGCAATCAAAAGTTTATGAAGGTGATAAAATTATGACTTGTACATTTTTCGGACACAGCGACACACCGCCCACAGTGCGCGGACAGTTAAAGGACACGCTGATAACCCTTATCGAGACACGAGGCGCAGACCTCTTTTACGTCGGCAATCACGGCGGCTTTGACCGAATGGCGGAGGGCGTTCTGCGCGAGCTGAGCGCCGATTATCCGCACATAAAATATTATGTGGTCCTCGCCTACCTCCCCACCAAGCAAAGCAGTTCCCCCACCCTGTTCCCCGAGGGCGTCGAGACCGTACCGAAACGCTTTGCGATCAACTTCCGAAACAAATGGATGGTCGAGAATTCCGACCTTGTTGTAGCATATGTAAACCGCTCATACGGCGGCGCGCAGCAATTTACCGCGCTCGCCGAAAGGAAAAAGAAGCCGATAATAAACCTCGCCCCGAACGCGCAGCAATAAAAAATGCCGCCCCTCCGAGCGGGCGGCTTATTTTATTTAACATTCCTCGCGGCAATGTCCTCAACGGTCACCGCGATATTTTTCGCGGCGGCTTTGTTCTGCACAAATTCAATGAACCTGTCCTTGTAGTTGTTGACGAGCGCGACCACCATTTCGTCCTTGATATCCTGCGGCAGAGCGTTTATCGCCTTTTTCGGCAGCTCTCCCGCCGCGTTCACCATACCGAGAAGCACTTTCACTGCCCTGTTTCCCGACGGCTCCGCTTTCTCCCTTATGACAGGCAGAAGCATTTCCGCGACAGCACCGTAGTCAAGCTCGCTGACCGCTATCCTGAACTCCAGCATATCAGCCCTCCCCGAGCGGGAATACCTTTTCGGGAATAAGCTCCGCCATTGCCGAGGTCGCTTCGCGTGTCAGCCCGTACTCATACCACACGGTCTCCTCGTTGGGATCCATCCATACCATTATCCCGTTCCAGCCGTTATCGTACACGGACTTGTACTTCTCGGTGAGCGTCATTCCGATCTCTTTCGCGTCGTCGTTGCCGGTTTCGCCGATAATGCACGGCTTAGCCTCCGCAAGACCGAACTCGGACGGCGATTTGTCGCACGGAAACCCGAAATGCTCTTTCATCCAATTGTAATAGTGCGTGCTGTAAAAGTCGAGATACGCGTTCTCGCTGCCCGTCAGCTCCTTAAGATACTCGTCCGAGACCTTGTTGCCCTGATATTTATCGGAATTGTACTTGATCATCGCAACTCCGACGGTAACGGGAAAATCGCTGTTTTCGTGAATTACCACAGCACATTTTCCGAGCAGATACGAAACATTATCCCACGGAATCTTGCCGCATTCCGATTCCTCAAATACCCAGTCGGGCTCGTTCATCACGTCAATGGCGAAAATGCAGTTTCTGTCACGATAACGTTCGCAGAAAACCTGTACATATTTTTCAGCAAATCTGTCCGAATACTCCTTAGACTTTATCAGACCCTGCCACCGCTGTCCGCTCTTTACAGGCGCCTTGAAATGATCGAAAGACAGCAGCGTCGGCATAATATAAATGCCGTGCTTGTCAGCGAGATCGAACAGCTTGTCGAGAGCCTCCCAGTGCGTTTCGTTGATATTTCTTACCTTTCCGTCGTCGGTGAGCCGAACGATACTCTCACCGTTGCAGTTCAGCCAGATACGCGTGCAGTTCACGCCGTCCGCGACAAGCCTTGCGAATTCGGTATTCCAGAACTCCTCGTCCATTCCATCGGTAAAGTCGTTCCAGTGCTGCCACGGCGTATTTGTACCGTTTATCCACAATTCTTTCCCCCCGACCATAAACTTAGTTCCCTCGACACTGACGCGCCCGAGGAGCTTTTGGGGCTGTTCCGGCTCGGTTTCAACTGTCTGGTCGGACGACTCGGAATTACCCGTACTGTCCGAAATGTCGGAGGATACTCCCTGCTCCGATTTATCGCACCCCGCCAAGCCGCACAGTAAAGACAGTGATAAAGTCACCGCCGCAAACTTCTTAATGGTCTTTTTCATACTTCTCTCACTTTCGATTTTTTTAATATTATAGCATAATTCTCCGAAAAATGCAACTGTTTTTTGGGCGCTTACACACTCATCTATTGACAGAGTATTAAATTTATGATACAATAATATTAAGCTTTCATATTGAGAGCGGAACGATCAAATAAAGCCTGTCCGACGAGGTACCAACAATGAAAAAAATCCTTATCTTTATTATCTGCACAGTGCTCTTAACGGGCTGCTCGAACCAACGTGACGAGACGACCGACAGCAATCCGTCGTTGCTCCCCGTCGGGAATAACGATAACGCGCCGTTTGTTCTTACGGGCGATTTTACCGAGAACGGAATAATCGTCGATATGAGCGCCGAACAGGATTACACGGTAACGCTCGACTGCGCGTTCGGCACGGAGAACCCGTGCTTCAGCGCCCCCGAACCTCCCGCGGACGAAAGTCTCGGCAAACAGGAGCGCTACAACGCGGGCGCGCTCGGAACGGTAACGCTTGAGAGCTGCAAGACCGTTTTCGCGTATTACTCGGGCTATTGCAAAAGCGTTTATCAGGAGGGCGTAATAACGGGCGATATCACGCTTAAAGGCATATTAAGCGCAAAGGGCGACGGCTCGCCGTATTTTTGCCCGTATCCCGAAAGCCTTAAAGAGACGGGAATACCGAGCTTTTACATAAGCCCCGTTTACGGCGGAAATATTTTCCCCGTAAAAATGCCCGACGGTACCGAAAAATATCTCAGCTCGATGATGATCTTCCTTGACGATACAGCCGAAAGCTACCAAAAGGACGCTCCCGCCGAAGCGGAGATAACGTTCAAAAGCCTTGCCTACGACACGGGCAGCGTAAATTCGTGGGTACGCGTACACGCCGCGCCCGAAACAATAAGCGTTAACGGATAAATAAAGCAGCCCCCGTTTTTGGAATACGGGGGCTGCTACTAATCACCCGTTAAAAACTTGACATCTTTGCGCGATCTTACATCTATCGCTGCAAATCTTGTCAAGTTTTTTAACGGTGATCAGTATGAAATTATTTTTTAGCGCGCTCGGCAACGATATTTATCATCTCGCCGACGTTCTTCATGCCGCTTACCTCTTTCATGGTAAACCGCATTTTGAACTCCTTCTCGACTGCCGAGATCAGCGTGATATGCTCCAAGCTGTCCCAAGCCTCGATATCGTCCGCGGTGGTTCCGTCCTTCAGCTCGATATCATCGTCGTCAAACACGTCGCGGAACACCTTTGTAAGCCTGCTTTTGACCGTTTCTCTGTCCATTTCAATTCTCGCTTTCATTTATTTTTATCGCCGTAGTCTTCGGCGTATAATTTGCCGTTTCAAGCCGCCAAACGGTATTTCCGGCGGCGTCCGCGGAGACTTGCGCAAATCCGAATTCCTCATATAGCTTTGCAACCATACCGTTCTTTTTGGTGGGATAATAATATCCGATTATCTCGTCGATACACGCCCTTTGACATTCCTCAACAAGCCTATCGAGCATTGCGAACTCCATTTCGCGCTTGAGTACGCGGCAGCTCATCAGCCACAGATCGATGTGCAGCGACTTGCCGTCCTTTCTGCCAATAACTACCGACACGATGCCGTTGTCGCCGAATTTGTCAACGAGCCTGCCGCACAGCCTGATATAGCCGTCGTCGGCAGCCGCAGCCTCCATTTCCGCCTGCGTGTAACGCTTTGTCGTCAGATTGAACTGATTGCTCTTGTTGGTAAGCTGAGTGATACGCGGGATATGCACGGGATCGAAATCGCGTATATCCGCTCTCATTTCAAGGCTCTGCAAAAACTCCCCGTAGCTCGCGAACTTCTTTTCGGCGGCGGCTCTTTCGGCGTTGGCGCGGTACATCTCGCTTCTCGCCGCGTCGTCCGCGGACAGCGAGGTCACCTCAAAGAACCCGCACTTGTCCAGCGCGCGGATACATTCCTCGGGGTTATCGAAGTCGATAACCGTGACCTCGGGGAGCTGCGTGCGGACTATCTCGCGCTCCGCGGGGTTATCGTCAACGAAAACAAAGCTTTCGGGCAGCAGATTAAGCTCCCGCGCCGTCTCCTCGAGATTTCTCCATTTCTCCTCCCAATTTGCCTTGATACACGCGAAATCATCGGGGTGCAGCGCCGCGTCGGGGTGATTTAGCCCCTCGAGCGCGTTTTCATGATCGTTCTTCGAGCACACCGTCAGCAACACGCCAAGCTCCTTGTGCGCCTTGACGTACTGCTGCAAACGCAGGAAACTCTGTCCCTCGGAAGTCTCGCTGCCTATCTCGATACCCGACTGTCCGTCGTCGCCGATAACGCCGCCCCAGAGCGTGTTGTCAAGGTCGAGTGCGAGAACCTTCTTGTTCCGCCCCATGACCGAGCAGACGATATTCGCGAGACTGTACGCGAATTCGGGTATCGCCGAAACGCTCATCGCGTACTTGTACAAATGCCAGTGCCGCAGCTCGTGCCAGCGCTCCAGACCGTAAGCCGCCGAAAGATAGTTGATATCGTGGATATAGAAGTTTTTATGCGACCGAGCGTAGTCATAGAGCTTACAGTTGAGCCGCGTGATAAAGTCGATACGCCCGTATGCGCAGCCGACCTCGCGGTTGCCGAGAAGTCTCTCGCTCGGCAACTCAAAGTTATTCTGAATGATAACACACCCGAATTTCTCCGAAATCGCCGTCCACATACGCTCGTACCGCTCGTATTCGCGGCTGAGCTTGTCGGCGACCGACTGCGCGTCCTCGTTGACGCGCGGCTTTTCCTCGATATTGCGCGAGGTGGTGTGAATGAACACCAGCTCGGGCTTGAACTCGTCAAGCTCCTTGTTCCCGAAGACCGCGTCGCTCCAGTACTGCGCGTACTCCGACTCGTAAAAGCTCGGCGCTATCCCCCTGTCGCGCAGAAACAGCTCCAGTATCTTTATGATATCGGAGGTGGTAGACCCGCCGAGCACCGCTATCTTCAGCGGCACCGCGCCCTGCCCGCGCTCTTTCAGAACACGCAGCAGCTTTCTCTTGGTCTGCATTATCATATCCCCGTCAAAAGGACGGCTAAGCTCAGGCAGCATTTGTTGTCCTCCAATCAAAGTTTATCGGCGAGCTTGTATTGATTATCGCCCGTAGCACTGAACGAATTCATGCAGAACAGCACGTCGGTAAGTCCCTCGTCCTTTACGAGCTGCGAAATACTCTTCTCGAAGCCGCGCATATCGACCACCCAGATGTCCTCGAATGAATTTGCGAGACACGGCGCAAAAGCGTTTCCGTAGCTGTCCTTGACGATAACGAGCTTTCTCCCGTTGCCGACGTCTGTATGAATATGTGCGACCTCGCCGTCACCGCCGAAAAATACCAAGTACCACTGTACCACCGCGAGATTGTCAATCGTTTTAAGGAACATTCCCGCCTCATACGGATTTTCAAGGCTCTGCGTATAATAGGTGACCGTATATTCGTTCTTCGGCTTGTAATATGTGAACGTATCGGGATTGTTTTTTACAAGAGGATTATCGCCGCTGTAACCATACATAGTACCGACGTAGCCCTCCATTGTCACCGTCTCGTAATCGGACAGCGGAGCGAACGGCACCTGCGCGGTCTTGGCAAACTCCTCCGCGGCGTAATAAGCGCCGAGCGGCTGCCAGTGATGGTCTGTGCGAAAGTAGATATCCTCATCAACGTGCTGAGCCAAAGCCGAATAAGCGTCCACGGGGATAACGCCGTCCAGATAGCCGTTCAGATAGTCGATATTATCCCACTCGCTGCCCGACATATACGCAAGGTCGTCGGGAAGATAGAACGACACCGCCGTGGGAGCTACGAGCGAGAACACGTTTACGCCGTCGCCGACCATCTGCTTTAACTGATTGAGCGTCTCGGCGTAGTTCTGACCTCTTTCATAACCGCCGCCGTAAAGGTCTATGGCGCGCCCGTCGTCCAGTACCAGAACCGAGCCGGACATCTCGCCGCCCTGATTATCGGTCGGAATTACAGGCTTATCGTGAGAGGTGCTCTCATCTGTGCTTTGAGTGCCCGTGCTCTCGGGAACGCTATCCGTGCTTTCGGAAGTGGCTGCGCTGTCCGAGCTGTTGGAGTTGTCCGCCTTGTCCGTGGTACTCGTGTCCGATTTATTATCGGTCGAGCCGCCCGAAGAAACGGGATTAGGCGCGGATATTCCCGAATTGCCGCCCTGTTCGTTATTGCAAGCCGTCAGCGACAACAAAACCGCCGTCATTACCAACACTGAAATTACCTTTTTCATTATATATTCCCCCTGAAATATGTATAGTATAGCATAAGAATGCTGATTAAACCGAATTTATCATATAATATTGACAAGATTTTTCCGCTCAATTCCCGCCGCGCCGAACGTATTCATACAAAACGGCGCGTCCGTCAGGATTATCTCTCACAAGCAGATTTTCGCCGTCTCACAGTCGGAAAGCGGAACGAACGGCGTCAGCGCCTCTGCGTACTTTCGGCGCTGTTTTCGCCGCTGTTCCCGGGCGGACTTCTCCCGGGCTGCTCTTCCGAACAGCCGTCCGGAATATCCGTTTCTCTGATAAATACGCTCCGACCCGCATCCGAAACGTCCAGCTGCTCCGCGCCGCACGCGGTAAACGACAGCATAGCCGCCGTCAGCGCCCAAAGCGACCAAACGGTCTTTTTCAAAACATATTCCCCCTTTTTGTTATTTACATATTTATTATAACATTAAAATGTCAATTTTGCATCAAAAAAGTCTGAAGTATTATATACAATATTCTTACGATTTTATGAAGATTAAAGGGTCGCCTCCTTTTTAAGGATGTTTTGGTCTCAGATTATATTGGAAAGATTTTCCTGATTAACGCCAGTAGCGCTCGACGGGTTCATTGCGAACAGCAGATCGGTAATTCCCTCGGACTTGCACAGCTCGGTCACGCTTCTCTCGAAATAGCGCATATCCACCACCCATATCTCCTCGAACGAGTTTGTGAGGAACGGCGGCAGCGCGTTGCCGTAGCTGTCCTTTACTATCATCAGTCTGCGACCGTTATGGCAGTCGGTGTTGACGTTGACCGCGTAATTGTCGCCGCAGATATTCACGAGATACCAGCTCACCACGTCAAGACTGTCGATATCAAGCATAAGCGCGCCCGTATACTGATATTCCAGCGCGTGAGTGTAGAAATCGGTCGTGAATTCGTTCCGCGGCTTGTAATAGGTGAACGTCTCAGGATTGTCCTTAATAAGCTGATTTTCGCCGCTGTATCCGTACAGCGTGCCAACATAGCCCTCGCGCGAGATCTTCTCGAAATTCTCATCGTTCAGCTTGGCAAAATCGACCTGCGCCACTTTCGCGAACTCCTGCGCCGCGTAGTAAGCGCCCAGCGACGACCAGTGATGATCGGTGCGCATAAAGATATTCTCGGAGGTGTGACGGTCAAAGACGGAATACGCGTCTATCGGAATAACTCCGTCAAGAAAGCCGTTGGTATAGTCGATAACGTCCCACTCGTTGCCCGCAAGGTCGGCGTGCTCCTCGGGCATATAGAACGACACCGCCGTCGGCGACACTAACGAATAAACGTTCACGCCGTCGCCGAGTATCTGCTTGTATTGGTTGATAGTCTCCGCGTAGTGCTGACCTCCCGAATAGCTGCCGCCCGAAAGCGCAAGAGCGCGTCCGTCGTTCAGCACAAACACCGTGCCCGACATCATTCCGCCGTTGGGGTCGATATCGTTCGGCTTTTCGGAGCTTGTCGACGAGCTTGTAACGGTCGTACTTGATGAAGTCGTTGTGCCGGAGCTTGTCGACGAGGTCTCGGGAGGCGTAACAACGACGACGGGCGGCTTTTTCGACGACGAGCTTGAGTTGTCTGGACGATCGGGTCTGCTCTCGATATTCGGCAGCGGACCGTGAAGCGTCTCGCCGCTGCCGTACTTGATACCGAGATTAGCCCTGAACGCCGAGATCATAGACTTGAAAGTGCTCCTCATGGGCACGGTATCGTTGTAAAATTCCGCAAAATCCTTGGTGAATTCACCCTTGAAGTAGCTTTCGAAAGTGAACGTCGGACACTTCGCAAGGTCGCGGTTTTCCTCCTCGGATATCTTCGGGCGCTCTCCGAATGTCATAAACAGAGCTCCAAACGCAAATATCGCGATAATAACGGCGATATTCAGGCTGAACAAATTGTTTTCACGCCGCCTTGTTTTTGCCAGAACGCGCCTTTTCCGGCGCTCGAGCCTGAGCTCGCGATCCTCCCTTTCAGCGGCAAGCTGTCTGCCGCTCTTTTTCTCTGCCATTCCCGAACACCCCCTTAATAGTTCCAGTACAGGAACGCGTTTGTGGTCGCGTCCACCATCAATATACTGCTCGTCACAAGCAATATCGCGCACACCGCCGTGCCCGATATCGACAGCGCGGTCTTAGCCTCAAGCGAGCGAGCCGCGAGCTTCTTCCCGAGATCAATAAGCGGGAACGTACAGATAATAGCCGCGATAATAAGCCACAGATTTGAGCTCAGCGACATAGCCTCGAACGAGCTGCTCCAGCCGTTGGGATTTAGCGGCGTAATATTGCGGAAAAACAGCTTCAGCTGATCGAAATCTTCAAAGAAGAAAATACCGTAGCCGATAAATATTACAAGCTTGCTGTAAATATGCCGTATCACGATAGGTATCTTGTTCATGCGCTTTTTCCCGATGACCGTCTCCAACACTATAAACGCGCCGTAATACAGTCCCCAGATAACGTAATTCCATGACGCGCCGTGCCAGACACCCGTACACAACCACACCAGAAACAGGCTGAAATATTTGTTCCTGTGACCGAAAAACGTTATCGGCATAAGATAGTCACGGAAGAACGACCCGAGTGAGATATGCCACCTCTGCCAGAACTCCTGAATATCCTTGCAGATGTAGGGATGATTGAAGTTTTCGTTGAAGTGAAAGCCGAATATGCGACCCATTCCGATAGCCATGTCGGAATAGCCCGAAAAGTCAAAGTAGATATAGAGTGAATATATTATGATACCGTACCATGTACCCGCGACGGTCAGTCTGTCAATGCTTTCGCCGATAGTGTTCTCGACGATCCTGTAAAGCTGATCGGCAAGCACGACCTTTTTCGCAAGTCCGACGACAAGTCTCGTCAGTCCCTCGCTGAGATCCTTCATGGTAGTCTTACGGTTATCGATCTCCTCCGCGATAGTACTGTAACGCACGATAGGTCCCGCGATAAGCTGCGGGAACAGACAGATGTAGAGAAGTAATTTCGGGAAGCTTTTCTGCGGCTCGACCTTTCCCCAATAACAGTCCACGATATACGAGATTATCTGAAACGTGTAAAAGCTGATACCCGCCATTATCGCTATCTCGGGCACTGGGAACTTTGCTCCGAATATAGCGTTGACGTTCTCGACCAGAAAGCCGCTGTACTTGAACACAACGATCATTCCGATATTGTAGACCAGTCCGCCCCCCACGATCAGCTTTTGCAGCTTTTCACTCTTGACCGCGCCGATACCTATTCCGACGAAATAATTTATCACCGCCGAAAGCAGCAAAAACAATATCCTCACGGGCTCTCCCCAGGCGTAGAACATCAGTGAAAAAACGATCAGCACAACGTTCTTGCCTTTAAGCGGCTTTACAAGTCCATACACGATAAGACAAAGCGGTAAAAAAAGGTACATGAAAATAAGGCTGGAAAATATCATTTGTACACTCCCCAATTTTTTATATTTATATGTAAAGTATGTGCAGAAAAACAAACCCGAACGTTATTTATATTTATGCATAAGAATATTGTCGGCTCACGCGAGCCATTCCCCAAAATATTATCTCTGTATTATATATAACGTGCGCATAATACGCGGCGCACGGTAAGTCCGAGATCGCTTTTATATTCAAATCATTCACACCCGAGAAATTATTTTTCGTACTCCCGAGCGGTACAAGAGAAAAATCTCCTATATAACATAATACTACATTTTCCCACGCTTGTCAAGGTATTAACGCAATTTTCACCAAAAAACTTTTAGCGTCGGGAAAACACCAAAAAGCGCGGAGATATTGCTCTCCGCGCCGATGTTTTTACAGTATCTCGGGGTATATCTCCGTCTTATTGAGCAGCTTGGGCAGCTTGTTTATGCCAACGCCCTCAATATCGAAGATGTAGGTTCGCGCGAGGTCTTCTCTTGTGCCGTCCTCGAGCACCCCGTAACCCGCAAACTTTATCGTCAGCCGCGTCTTGGTGTACTCCACCTCGGGGTCGAGCCTTGCTCTGTTATTATAGCGGGCGGCAACATACTGCGCGTAGGACATCATCGGTTCCTGTACCTCTTCATAACAATACATAAGCTCATCCGCCCAGGTGTTCGCATACCAGAAGTCGGGATAATATACACCGTATCCGTTTGCCGCCTGCATTTCCTCTATGCCTTCTTCAATACCGAAACGAATGGGATCGATGTCGTAATTGTCAAAATGCGGGATACTCGCGTTATACATATACGCCCCGGCCGCTCCGCCGCCCAGCAGCAGCGCCGCACCGATAACCGTCGTCAAAACGAACAATACTATTTTCTTCATATTCACACCCCCCTGACCCCGTAGAACGGTATTTCGCCGTCATAGACCTTAAGCGAGTTCGCCAGCTCCAGCGCTCTCTCCTCGGAAAAGCTGCCTTTGAGCGTGAAAATATAATTCTCACTCTCCCAGAACAAATACGACTCCAGTCCGTAAAACCGCTCACGCGTAATAAAATACGCTTGACCGCCGTTTACCGTCAGCGTCTCGTAGGTAACGTATTCCATATCGGTATACTCAAATTTAAACGTTTCCTTGGTCTCCTGAAAAAGGTGTATCGTCTTTGGCAAATATAACTCGTCGTCCCATGGCATACGCATATTGCCTTCGTCGTCCGGTTTCCAAGGAGCGGGAAAATACATTGACGATACAAACGTTCCGTTCTTGTCGAAGTCCGAGATACTGATCTGATTATCGGGAAAACCGTCAAGCATATATATCGTCTCAACGGTCGATGGACAGTCCTCCGTATCAGCCGCCGTAAACAACTTTGACGGCAGACCCATACGCACTCCGCTCACAACCTTAAAACCGCTTGACACCGCCCCCGCCAGCGTTCCCGCGGCGAACAGCGCGACCGCGGCGGCAGCGGCGGCGATCACCCTGCCGATACGCATTCTCTTGGGGCGCTTTCTGCCCGAGACGTGTCTTGACAGCTCCGTCATATTTTTCTCGAACTCCGCCGAGAACTCGTGCTCCGCGCTGTTTTCAAAGCGTTCGATATCCTTTTGCATAACGTTTTCCAGTGCAGTTTTAAAATTATTCATAGCTTACCTCCTTCAGGAAGTCGGAAATCTTCTTCCGTGCGCGCTTTACGCGCGACTTCGCATTCTCGTAGGTTATGCCGAGCAGCTTTGCCGCCTCGCGCAGGCTAAGCTCCTCGTAGACCGTAAGGTACAATATATCGCGATATTTTTCGGGAAGGCTCTCGAGCGCCCGTTCGAGCGTTTCAACGCCCTGCGCCGCGAGGAAATCGTCCTCGGCGCTATTGTCCGAGCACACGACCTCGTCGTCGATATCCATCTCGATATGCCGCTTTTTGAGCATATTAAAGCAGATATTCCGCGTGACAACAACGGAGAAATTACGCGCCTGCGGACTGTCCGCGTCT
The DNA here is from genome assembly GCA_947389015.1 of uncultured Clostridia bacterium. Classification (GTDB taxonomy): domain Bacteria; phylum Bacillota; class Clostridia; order Oscillospirales; family Ruminococcaceae; genus CAG-115. The sequence continues at coordinate 50,189 of CANDVA010000018.1, forward strand.
GCTATCTTATCAATATTGTCCGCCAACCTGATAAACGCCTCCTGAACGGCGTCCTCCGCGTCCTGCTCGTTTTTAAGGATATCGTACGCTATCCCGAACATAAGCCGCTTGTAGTTTTTGTACAGTCTGTCAAACTTCACCGTTTCATCACCCCTCGTATATTATAACACAGGAAAATCCGTTTGGGGGCAAAAAAACAGACTGTCGATAAACCCTCATCTGCAACTTTGCGAAGCAAAGTAGGTCAACCGCCTCGCGGCAGCCATTAAGGCTAGCCGCGAAACGGTTTCCTCGCATCTGAGGATTTCTCAACAGTCTGATCCGCCGTTTCAAAAACGGCGGGCAAAATATTCAGCCTATGCTCCACCTCCTGCAGAACTTGACCGCGCCCGTGCTGTGCAGAAAATCATAGTGATGTCCGTTAAGAGTATTGATATCGACGCGATACAGCTTTCCGTCATATTCGAGAACCAACCCGTCAGTCGTGGCGGTCTGCCATTTCAATACCGTATCATAAGCGTATTTTGTGTAGTCCTCGTTTCCGTAAGCGTAGAGCTTTGTGCCGCTTTCAAGGGTATATTCCGCCTGAAGATAAACGTTTTCCACCTTATCCGTTTCGGTCAGCTCATACTCGTAGCAGCAGACCCTCGGAACGCCGAATCCCGAATCATTGAAGTAAACGAAATGCAGCTTTTTGTTATCGTAGTCGATAAACAACGTTTCCGACTTCACGCCGCCCGTATACGGAAGCAGCTCGTTGTCGTGATATATCAGCGTCTCCAACCCGCTGTCCTCAAGCGCGTAGATACTCTCCAGACAGGATTCAAAATCGAGATTTTCGGGAACGAAATGTGCGCCGAATACTTTTCCGTTATGCTCCACGGTAACGGCGCACGACCTTATCGACGGGCGCCGACTGTCGCCGTTGTTTTTGTCGTAATAGACCCTCACCTCGCCGCCGTCCTCCAGAGGATTTTTGAATTGCAGTATATGATCCTCGTCGGGAACAAAACCGCCCTCAGAAAGCTCCACTCTCTTGTATATATCCCCACTCATTCTGTACAGAAAAGTGACGGTCATACCGTCATAGTCCAGCAGCATTGAGGTCCTTTTGATATCCGTATCGAACATACCGTCCATGTACTTATCTCCGGAATTCTCATAGCATATTATCTCGTCGGCTTGCCGGACATAAGCGTTCACCTTAGCGTCCGTCATCTTGTATTCGATAGTATCCTTATACGAGTAAAGAACGACCGCTCCGACTGCCAAAGCAATGACGGCAGCGGACTTTACCGCTCTTTTTGCCGTCCTTTTCGGCAGGCTTTTTTCAGCGGTGCTCTTGTCCTCGCCGATACGCGACAGCAGGATCGCCGCAAGAACGATAAGACTGATATTAAACGGCAGCAGGAACATATAATCAAAGACCATCCAATATACGGGCGGCTTCGGGCGGAAAATGCTTCCCGACTGAAAAAGAACAATAAACCCCCACGCATACACGGAAAACCCGATAATTACCGCGATGACCGCGGCGCTGAAAATAAACAGCAGTATTTTTTTAAGTACTTTCATGTCCCGCCTCCTTTTTGTACCGTTACGTTAATTATAGCATATAACGGCATAAAATGCAAGACGGAAACAAAAAATCCCTCCGTGACAAAACGTCTCGGAGGGATATCGTCAATTTAACCGCGAATTACTTGAGCGCCTCTTCAACTGCGACAGCGCAAGCAACCGTAGCACCGACCATAGGGTTGTTGCCCATACCGATAAGACCCATCATCTCAACGTGCGCGGGAACGGAGGACGACCCCGCGAACTGTGCGTCGGAGTGCATACGTCCCATTGTATCGGTCATGCCGTAGGAAGCGGGACCCGCCGCCATATTGTCGGGGTGGAGGGTACGTCCCGTACCGCCGCCCGAAGCAACGGAGAAGTACTTCTTGCCCTTGTCGACGCACTCTTTCTTATAGGTACCCGCAACGGGGTGCTGGAAACGTGTGGGGTTGGTGGAGTTACCGGTAATGGAAACGTCAACGCCCTCTTTCCACATGATAGCAACGCCCTCGGTTACGTCATTCGCGCCGTAGCAGTTTACCTTAGCGCGCAGACCCTCGGAGTAGCTCTTGCGGAATACTTCCTTGACCTCGCCGGTATAGTAGTCCATCTCAGTCTCAACATAAGTAAAGCCGTTGATACGAGCGATGATCTGAGCTGCGTCCTTGCCCAGACCGTTCAGGATAACGCGGAGCGGCTCCTTACGTACCTTGTTCGCCTTTTCCGCGATACCGATAGCGCCCTCGGCAGCCGCAAAGCTCTCGTGACCCGCCAAGAAGCAGAAGCACTTGGTCTCCTCCTCAAGCAGCATTTTGCCGAGGTTGCCGTGACCAAGACCTACCTTGCGCTGATCCGCAACGGAGCCGGGAATGCAGAACGCCTGCAAGCCCTCGCCGATAGCGGCGGCAGCGTCCGCAGCGCGGGTGCAGCCCTTCTTTATGGCGATAGCACAGCCGACGGTATACGCCCACTTGGCGTTCTCAAAACAGATAGGCTGAATACCCTCTACGAGCTTGTAGATGTCGAGACCTTTAGCCTTGCACACCTCGGCGCATTCCTCAATGGAGTTTATGCCGTATTCCTTGATAACAGCGAGAATCTGCTTTTCTCTTCTGTCGTAAGATTCAAATAAAGCCATTCTTATGTACCTCCTTACTGCTTTCTCGGATCAATGAACTTGACCGCGTCCGCAACTCTGCCGTACTGACCGCGAGCCTTTTCAAGCGCGGTATTAGCGTCATCGCCGTTCTTGATGAAGTCCATCATCTTGCCGAAGTTTACAAACTTGTAGCCGATGATCTCATCGTCGGCGTTAAGAGCGAGGTCGGTAACATATCCGTCCGTCATTTCGAGGTAGCGCGGTCCCTTTGCGAGAGTACCGTACATAGTGCCGAGCTGCGAACGCAGACCCTTTCCGAGATCCTCAAGACCCGCGCCGATAGCGAGACCGTCCTCGGAGAACGCGGACTGCGAACGTCCGTAAACGATCTGGAGGAACAGCTCGCGCATAGCGGTGTTGATAGCGTCGCAAACGAGGTCGGTATTGAGCGCCTCGAGAATAGTCCTGCCGGGAAGTATCTCAGCCGCCATGGCCGCTGAGTGGGTCATACCCGAGCAGCCTAAAGTCTCGACCAGAGCCTCCTGGATAACGCCCTCTTTAATGTTGAGCGAGAGCTTGCACGCACCCTGCTGAGGAGCGCACCAGCCCACGCCGTGTGTAAATCCCGAAATATCCTTGATTTCCTTTGCCTTTACCCACTTCGCCTCTTCGGGGATAGGGGCACAGCCGTGAGCCACGCCTTGTGCTACGGGGCACATAGCGTCAACTTCATGAGAATAAGTCATACTTTTTTTCTCCTTTGTCGAAATTTAGCCGCAGTTTTTGTGCAATTCGCCAAATCTGCTAACCATACAAATATATTATACAATATATTGTTAATATTTTCAAGAGGAAAAAGAAATTTTTTGTATATTTTTTAACAAAAAAGTCGGGAGCGGTCTATGCCGCTCCCGACTCGGCTAATCGAGAACTATATTGTACAAGGGAAGCTCCGTCTCCTCTCCCATATCATACTGCCCGGTATTTTCTCCGATCTCCACACGATCAAAGAAACAACTTTTTGAATAATATATCATCGAATCGTTTTCTTCAAATCCGCGGTCGCTCACCGTGAATGTAACATCCCGACCCGCGAACGTAATGTATTTTCCGCCGACGATAAACAGCGTTCCGTTGTCATACTCCTTTTGCGCGTCGGGAACGCTCTCCAAAACGCTCTTATTTCCGCATATTATTTCGGCAAGTTCCCTGTCGGGCTTAACGCCCGATATGCCGCAGTATTCCTCGCCGTTCCAAAAAAACGGACTCCTTAAACTCCGATAAGGGCAGCTGTAAAATATTCCGTCCCCGCACAGAACGTAGTGTAAGAGCAGTTCACAATTGAGCTTGCCGTCCCTGAACGAGACTATATAGCAGCGCGACGTACCGTCGGTATGACCCGAACTCACCATTAAATGTATCGTTCCGTCCTCGTATTCTATCATATCTATCGAATAAAGCGTTTGTCTGCTCAGCGTTCCGATAAACGACGCTTCCCCGACGCCGTTTATATATACGACGGGATAGTACGCCATGCCTCCCGACCATTCAAAAAAACTTGACGGCATAAAGGATATGAGTATCACTATGCTTTCGTTGTTCACTCCGTCGAATTTTGCCGTGACGCCGCTTATTGCCTTTGTTTCTATATCTATTTCATCGTTGTCGTTTACCGAAAGCCCGTATCCCCATATTGACAGATAGTCCGTTATATGCTCTGCATCTATGTCCACATTCGGAATAAGCTCTCCGTTTTCAACATGAAAACGCTCATATGCGGTCTCAAACGCTTCTTTGATATAAACGGAGCTCTCGTATGCTTCAATCGCCTTATCGATAACGGCTTGCCCGCAGGTATTGTCCGCGAGCGGGGTCACGGTATATCCCATAGGCTGAACATCGTCAAATCCCGACACATAATCGCCCAGCTTAAAGTTCTCGGGAAACGCAACTATAATCGAAGCGCTATCCGAGGACGAGCTTGACGACGAGAACGGAGCGCTGCTTAAAGTGCTCGACGTGCTCGAAATGCTTGATACGCTTGTATCGGTTGACGTACTCGTATCGGTTGACACAACAAAGCTGCCCGTGCCACCCGACGAAGATGAGTTTTCGCCTTTGGTCGGCGTGTTTTCGGAATTTCCGCTTGCCGCGCACCCCGTCAGCATAACAGCCGCAAGTGCGGCACAAATAATTTTTTTCACTCCATATTCCTCCAAAATCTATTACGTCTATATATATTTACAATATACTGTTAATTTTTTCAAGAATAAACCGAATTTTTTTGCATCCATTTTGACAAAAGTATCTGGAGCGGAATTGCACCACTCCCGTGGTGTTATTTAATTGTGAATTCGGCGGGAAGCCTCTCTCTTTCATTGCCGACCCATATTCGATACCTTCCGGGTAGCAGCGGGAGTTTGACATATTCCTTCAGACCAAATTCCAGCGGCATAGTAGAGCACTCCGACATATAACGCGCAACGAGATCGTATACCTCTTTTATTATCCTTATCGGTCTCCACACGCCGTCAACATCTTTTTGAAGCGAGATGTAATAATCAAACAAAAAACGTTCGTCTCTGTCATTCGTTATAAATACAACGATCGATTCCGTATCTCCGTCATATTCGTCAAATTCGGTCTTTGCAGATACATTTTCGACAGGCGGATATTCGACAATCTTATAATCGTCAAAATCGTCCTTCGGAGAGCAGCCGGTCAGCAGCAAAAGCACCGCTGAGAGAAAAACTAAATACCTAATTTTAAATATAACCCTCCTACTTATCGAAGATACGCGCACATATTTTTTGCATAAGGGTTCTTACTTGAATTTCTGAATAATATTCATCAGTACACCAACCCCCGCCGCCAACGCGACGCTTAACGCTATCGGGAACCAGACGTTCGCAAGCGGCAGACCGTTCGCCGCGTCGCCGAGGTTCATTCCGTAAAAGCTGAACACGATAGTCGGCATAGTAAGGATTATCGTAATGGTCGTCATACGTTTCATTATTATATTGAGGTTGTTGGAGATAATGCTCGCAAACGTGTCCATCGTTCCGTTCAGGATATTCGAGTAGATATTAGTCATCTCGATCGCCTGCTTGACCTCGATAAGCACGTCGTCGAGCAGATCCTGATCCTCCTCGTAGAGCTTAAGATAACGTCCGCGCATAAGCTTTTCGAGCACCGCCTCGTTTGATTTGAGCGAGGTGGAAAAATAAACCAGCGACTTCTCCAGACCCAGCAGCTGGATGAGCCCCTTGTTTTTCATCGAAAGATACATCTTTCCCTCGACGTAGTTGGACAGCTTGTCGATCTGTTTCAGATATTGCAGATACCGCGCAGCAATGCGCAGAAGTATCGTAAACACGAACCGCGTGCGAAGATTCGGCTGTATACCCTTGACGATACCCTTTGACAGCTCGTCAAGTACGGCGTTTTCCTTGGCGCTTACCGTTATGACGTTCTTGTCGGTAATGATTATCGACATAGGAGTCGTGTAATATTGCAGCGTATTGTCGTGATTATCGTCCTGCTGCTCCGCCACGGGATAGTCGACTACTATCAGCGTAACGCCGTCGTCGCTCTCAATACGCGAAGGCTCCTCCTCGTCAAGCGCGGCGCGGATATAATCGCGGTCGATACCCATATCGTCCTCGATATCGGATATCTCCGTCTCGGTCGGATTTATCAGCGAGATCCAGCAGCCCGCCTCGGCGTTCTCGATCTCGCGTATTTTTCCATCAATGCTCCTGTAATAATTTACCAAATAAGGTCACTCCTCTGCTTTACGCGGAAAAGCTCAAGCTATGAACGCATAAGCCCTCTGCGGTATTTATTCGACATCGGCAACTGCCCGGGTCTGCGTTCATAAAATCTCACCTCTTATTAAACATATTTAACTTTATAATTATACCACATTTTGCGGAAAATTTCAAGTATTTTCGAGCAAATAATTCACTTCGCTTTTCTGTTATTATACCTGAACATCGCGAATGCCGCGCCGACAATAATAAAATAGCCGATAAAGCTCCACAAGTCGGGCACCTGACCCATCACGGCAAACCCGAGGACAGCCGCGAAAATTATCTGCGAATAGTCGTATATCGAGACCTCCCGAGCGGGCGCGAATGTATAAGCGGCGGTTATCGCGAACTGTCCGCCCGCGGCAGCCGCGCCCGCTCCGAGCAGGCACAGAAGCTGTCCCCACGACATCGGCGAGTAGCCGAATAATATCACGGGCAGCGTACACAGCGTTGAAAACGCACTGAAAAAGAACACGATATAATAACCCTTAGTACCGCCGCCCGTAAGCTTTCTGACAAACGTATATGCCAGTCCCGCGCACGCTCCGCCGAGAAATCCCGCGCAGGACGGCAGCAAGTCGGCGTTTTGAAAGCTCGGCTTGAGCACAAACATCGCACCGAAAAAAGCCGTAAGTATACACGCGATCTGCACCCTGTCGGGGCGCTCTTTCAGCAAAACCGCCGAGAAGATTATCGCGAAGAACGGCGACATCTTATTGAGCAGCGACGCGTCCGCGACCGCCAGCCGTGACAGCGCGTAAAAATTGCCGAACATTCCCAGTAAGCCGAACAGTGAACGCAGAAAAATCCCCATGCGCTCGCCTTTTTTCGGCAATATATAGTGACGGTTCTTTATCATCGCGCCGCTTGCGATAAGCATTGCGAAAAGGTTTCGGAAAAAAGTTTTCTGCACGACGGGAACGTTTCCCGAAAGCGACACAAACATATTCATCAGCGCGAAGAAAAATGCCGACAGTATTATCAGCAAAATGGCTTTGCCGAGGCGTTTATTGCGCTCCATATCAACTCTCCAGCAGCCTTATCAGATACGGTATCGCCTGCTCGAAGTTCACGCCGTAGAACGGTCTGTCGGGGTCTGCTGCGGTCAGCCGCGCCGCCTCGGCGGTAAATTCCACGGCGATCTCGAGCGCCCTTTCAAAGCACTTGTCGCGGAGTATCGCGCTCAGCAGCACCGACGAAAATATATCTCCCGTGCCGCTGCAGAAAACGTCCTGCCGTTTGCGGTACACCTCGCAGAAATCTTTGCCGTCGAAGGCGGCGCAGCCTATCTTGCCGCCGCGAAGTATTCCGGTAATGACAACGTTCTTTGCGCCGAGCTCCGACAATCCTTTCAGCATATCGTGCAGCTCCCCGCTGTCAGGATTGTCACGGTAAGGTCTCCCGAGCAGCATATACGCCTCGGTAAGGTTAGGCGCGATAATGTCGGCGTGAGCGCACAGTCCGCGCATTTTTTCGGCGTACTGCTCCGTTATCTGCGAGTACAGTCTGCCGTAGTCGCCCATTACAGGGTCGATGAACACAAGCGTATTTTCACCGCGGAACTCGCGGATAAACTCTCCGATAAGCGACATCTGGGAAATGCTTGCTATGTAGCCCGTCGAAATAGCATCGAACGTTATCTTATGCGTGCTGAGCTGTTCGCAGATCCTCGGGATATCCTCGGTGAGGTCGTGCGAGTAGAAGCTCGGGAAGCCCGTATGATTGGACAGTACCGCGGTCGGTATACCGCAGCACTCGATCCCCATCGCCGAAATGATAGGCAGTGCGACGGTAAGACTGCACTTCCCAACACAGGAGAAATCCTGTATAGTTGCAATTCTTTTCATTCTTTTGTCCTCTGTGTAAATTTCTAAAAATTAAGCGTATTGCGTACTAATACAATTATAATTCCAAACAGCGCTTTTGTCAAGTATGGTAAATCAGAATTTATATCAGTAAGGTGTTGCATAGAGCGCGGATCACTTTTTT
>CANDVA010000019.1 GCA_947389015.1 uncultured Clostridia bacterium
TGGGGCCGCCCATTTGGCCCCCCCCTATGTTCCCCACTAACAAACCGCGGGGGGGGGGCACTCACTGGCGGGGCATCTGCCCCCGCGCCCCCGCCAAAGGGACCTGTCCCTTTGGAATCCCGATTTTTGGCATTTTTTCACAAAGTGCTGTTTGATATTTTTGCTAAAAAAACGATTTTACAAAAAGTACTTGACTTTTAGAGTTCCCTGATGTATAATGATATTGTGAGACCCGAAAAGAGGTGGAAATATGTCTCCGAGAACAGGCAGACCAAAATCGGATAATCCCAAGGAAATTGACGTAAAGGTGCGTTTTGACAAAGCTACCAATAACAGGCTGTTGGATTATTGTGAAGAACATAATATCACCAGAGCTGAAGCGATACGCCGCGGGGTTGATCTCCTTTTGGAGCAAAAAAAATAAGCTGTTGCCCTCCGACCAAAGATTACAACAGCTTATTATGCCCCGACAGGAAAATCCTATCTAAAATCTATTATACCATTAGATAGCTTTCTTGTCAAGTATTTTAAGAAAGGAAATTTAAAAATGGGTATTTTAGAGGTAATTTACAACAACTACTGCGAGGGCAGATTCACGGTGAGAATGCCCGAGCACACCGCAAGCGACAATATCAAGATAATGAGTATCGAAAAGATGTTTGATATGTCGCCGCAGCAGATATCATCATTTTTTTCTCCTTTTTCTCCATTTTTCAATTGCAATTGTAACACGGTTTTTATAATCCATTCTATGTTTTCCCGATACTTTCAGCAAAACAAGAGATATTATCAGCACTAGCGGGAATATACAGCCAACAAGCATTCCTCTCTGCAAATTATCGTTTGCACTCTGCGCTGCGCCGCCTACCAAGCCTGGACCGAAAGCTCCTCCAAGGTCTCCCGCCATAGCCAGCAGGGCAAACATTGCCGTACCTCCGGCAGGAATATGTTCCGAACATATGCTTATTGTACCGGGCCACATAATTCCTACCGAGAAACCGCAGACGATGCAGCCTGCCAAGCCTACTGCGGGCGAGTCCGACAGTGAAGCGGCTATGTAGCACATCAGACAAAGACAGCCCGAGCCAAGCATAAATTTCATCAAATTCAGCTTGCCGCCGTACTTTCCGTAAATTGCTCTGCTTATGCCCATTGTTACCGCAAACATGCAGGGACCCGCAAGGTCTCCCGCCGCCTTTGACAAACCGAGAGCCGCTTCGGAATACGCAGAAGCCCACTGCGCCATGGACAGTTCCGAAGCCCCCGCGCAGACCATAAGGATAATAGCCAGCCAGAACAACGGTATGCGGAGCAGACCGCTTATTTTCATTCCCTCGCCGTTGTCCGTAAGCTTTTCGATAGGGCAGACCGCGAAATTAAACACATTGACAACGGGTATCACCGCCCAAACGCAGGCAAGCCATTTCCAGCTTTCTATGCCGAATAACGCGAAAAAAGCGGTTGATATAAGTATTACTCCCACCGAGCCCCAGCAGTAAAACGAGTGCAGCAGGCTCATAACCGCATCCTTGTTTTCAAAAGGACACGCCTCGACGATAGGACTGCCCAGCACCTCTATAAGTCCACTGCCTACGGCATAGACTACAACGCTTGTTATTATCCCGACAAACGGGTCGGACAAAAGCTCGGGTAAAAATGCAAGTCCCACAAGTCCTGCGGCAGAGCATATTTCGGCAGCCACAGCGCATTGACGGTATCCTATCCTGTCCGCAAATTTCGCGCACAAAACGTCCGTAATAAGCTGCGTTACGAAAAACACAGAGGATATAAGAGCGATTTTTCCCAACGGTATACCGTAATCGCTGTGAAATCTAAGAAACAGCAGCGGCGCGAAGTTTGCCGCTATTGCCTGAGTTATAAAGCCCAGATAGCAAGCCGCCAAAGTTTTTTTATAATTATTTGTCATATTGACTTCCCTCCGATTTATTGTTATAATGTAATTGTATCATATCACAGGTGTGTTGGAAAATCAAGACACTATTTCACAATTTTATTACACAATATCGTAAAGAGGAGGCGCGGCAATGAATGCGGACAACAACTACAGCAGGATAAAAACCGACGAGACTCTGAGAGAAACGGTTTATCACGGCAGCGAGGAATATCCTTTCAAATATTATAAGGAGGATATATGGCTGTTTGATTTTCACTGCATTGACTGGCACTGGCATTCCGAGGTGGAATTTGTATTTATTGAGAAGGGTGCGGCTGAATTTCTTGTCGGAAGCGGCAGACACGTTCTGACCGAGGGTACCGGCATATTTATAAATTCGCAGGTCATTCACCGTTTTGAAGCGTCCGAAAGCGTTATTATCCCAAATATCGTATTTTCGCCGTCCTTGATTTCCTCGGAGGACAGCCTGATATACCGCAAGTATATCCAGCCCCTGCTTGATTCGTCGATTGAGTGTTTGATATTTTCACCCGAAATTTTATGGCAGAATGACGTTCTGAAAAACTTGCTGTCAGTATTTGACGTTCAGGAAAGGGCAGCTGTTTGCGAAATAAAGACAGTTGAACTTCTGCTAAAAATATGGGAAAGCATATACGAAAATATAAATATATCGGAAAGCATTCCCACAGCAAAAGCGTCCGCCCACACGCAGGCGCAGCTTCAGATAATGATGCAGTACATAAATAAAAATTATGCGGAGCATATAACTCTTGCCGACATAGCGCAAACCGTGTCTGTCAGCAAAAGCAGCGCGCTGAATATATTCAACAAATATCTGCACATTTCCCCCGTGAGCTATTTGATAAACTACAGACTTAAACGTGCCGCAAAGCTCCTCGCCTCAACGGACAGCAGTATTTACTCAATTGCTCATGACACTGGCTTTGAAAATGTCGGTTACTTCTGCCGCAGTTTCAAAGATCTTTTCGGTGTCACACCAAGTGAATACAGAAAAAAATAAAAAAACGCTGTATTTGTCTTTGATAACGATATTTTGAGAAAACTTCTATATCGCTACCACACTATATTCGGGGCGGTTTTCTTTTTTCGCAAATATACTTGAAAATTCCGCTATAAAATGCTATAATAACAATCGGTAGTAATTTTGGGGGAGCGTTAAAATGAACAGGATAAAAATATTTTTCAGGCGGCTTTTCGGCGGCAGCTTCAAGCGTATGTTCAAGCAGATAGAGCTTATACACAAGGAAACGGGCGCTAACCGTTTCGTGATGTTTTTCGATATGATATGGTGTATTTTCCGCTACGGCGTGGGATATCAGGATTATCACGTTTTCGGGTTCGCGCTGATACGCGGGAAAAAGCGCCGCACGTTTATGACCATGAACGATAATTCCGCGATATCGCACCTTCTCAATTCGCGCGAGTATTTTCATTATTTCGACGATAAGGCGGAGTTCAACGAACGGTTCCGCGAATATATCGGACGTGATTTTATCGACCTGCGCAATGTCGGAGCGGAGGAGCTGAAACGCTTCTGCGAGGGCAAGGAGACGGTATTCGCAAAGCATACCAACGACTTCGGCGGCAGCGGTATCTCCCGCGAGGAGATAACCGCCGATACCGACTTCGCGGCGCTGTACGAGCGGCTTTGCGGCAACAAGCAGTACCTTGTCGAGGACGAATTGAAGCAGCACGGGAAGATGGATCTGCTGTCGCCGTCGTCGATAAACACCATACGCATAGTTACGCTTTATTGGAATGATACGGCGCATTTTATGTACGCGCTCGTGCGCATGAGCAACGGCGAAAACTGCGTCGACAATATTTGCAGCGGCGGAATGTACGTCTCGATAGGCGGCGACGGAATTATTCATAAGCCCGCTTTCTGCGACGCGACGGGCGAGTACTACGCCGCGCACCCGTTTACGAAAACGGTATTCGACGGCTTTGAGATACCGCTTTTTAACGAGGCTGTGGAGCTGTGCAAACGCGCGGCGGCGGTGTATCCGCAGGTCGGATATATAGGCTGGGACGTCGCGATAACGCCCGACAAGCCCGTGCTCGTCGAGGGGAATACGCTCCCGAGCTATGATATGTGTCAGAACTACGGACATATCGACAACAAGATCGGCGTGCTGCCGAAATTCAAGGCGGTGCTCGGCGGGGAGTTTTTCAAAAAAGGCAAACAGACACTTTTTGACAAAGAATTGTGAAGTAAATGTTTCATAATTCTTACATATAAAATACATATTTATTTTCCTTATTTTTCAAGTCGGCGATGTATAATTTAAAACGATCCGAAGATAGTGACAAATTATACAAGCCTGCCGATAAAACCGCTCAATTATTTTAAAAGCGTGACTTTTCCCGTTTTTTCCGTTACTATAAACAGAGGGTCGGAATAGTTTATTTTAGGAACAACGACGGAAATGGGGAAAAGCTATGACGAACAATAAAAGTGTGTTTTTAAGGAGACTGGCGGGCGGCAGCTTTAGGAGAATGCTCGCGCAGGTAGAACTTGTCCGCGGTGAAACGGGACGAAGCCGCCCGCTGATCTTCGCGGATATGGCGTGGTGCATAATGCGCTACGGCGTGGGCTACCGCGATTACAGGGTGTTCGGATTTTCGGAGATACGCGGAAAATATCGCTTGACGTTCCTTACCATGAACAAAAATCTCGAGCTGTGCGAGCGTCTGAATTCGCGGGAATTCACGTACCTTTTTGACGATAAGGCGATGTTCAACGCGCGTTTTTCGGAGTATATCGGGCGCGATTACACAGACCTCCGCAAGGCGGACAAAAGCGAATTCGCGGAGTTCTGCAAGGGCAGGAGCACCGTATTCGCAAAGCGTGTGAACGATTTCGGCGGGAGCGGCATTTCCCGCGTGAGGATAGGCGGCGGGACGGATTTCGGAAAGCTTTACGATCATCTTTGCGGCAGGGGTCAATTCCTCGTCGAGGAGGAGCTGAAGCAGCACGAGCGGATGAAGCTGCTGTCTCCGGGCTCGGTGAACACGCTGCGTATCGTGACCATACGTTACAACGGAAAAGCCGAGGTGCTGTACGCGGTGGTGAGAATGGGGGTCGGCGGCTCTTGCGTCGACAATACGTGCAGCGGTGGAATATACGCTCCGATATGCAGCGGCGGCGCGATATCTAGGCCCGCGTTCCGCGACAGCACGGGCGAGTATTTTGAAAAGCACCCGACAACGGGAACTATTCTCGTCGGCTTTGAGATACCGATGTTCGGCGAGGCGCTGGAGCTTTGCATACGCGCGGCGGCGGTTGTGCCGCAGGTGGGCTACGTCGGCTGGGACGTCGCGATAACTCCCGACAAGCCTGTGCTTATCGAGGGCAACGCTCTGCCGAATTACACGCTCTGTCAGAATTTCCGCTACAACGACAACGGCAAGGGGATATTGCCGCGGATAAATGAAATTTTGGGCGAATAACGCTTGACCTTTCGGTCAAATAGTGGTATAATGGTTAAAATGTACCGCTGTTTTACCGAAAGGATTTTTTATGTTTTCATATAAACTGATAGTACTCGATCTTGACGGAACACTGTTAAATTCAAAAAAGGAGATATCCGGGGGCGATCTCGCGGCGCTGAAAAAGGCGCGCGGGGACGGCGCTCTCATCGCGTTTTCGACGGCGCGTTCGGCGGGCGCGATGAGGGAATACATAGCCGCCGTGCAGCCCGACATACTGATATCGAACGGCGGCGCACTGGTCGAGCGTAACGGCGAGGTCATTTTCAGCCGTCGGCTTTCCGCGGAGAGCGTGCGGCATATTATCAAGCGCTGCTTTGAGCTGTCGGACGGCAAGTGCGAGATAACGATAGAGACCGACCGCGGCTACTTCTGGAACTACAAGCCCGACTGCGATTTTTCGTGGTATGAGGCTGTTGATAATGTGATCTATGATGATTTTTCGGATTTCCGTCAATCCGCTTATAAGGTAACGGCAGAGGTGGAGCGCGGGGAGGACGCGGAGAAGATCGCCGCCGAGCTTCCCGACTGCGGAACGCTCTCGTTCCGCGGCGAGATATGGCGCAGGTTCGCGCATATCGAGGCGACCAAGAGGAATGCGCTGGAGCATATCTGCGACTGTCTGCGAATTCTGCCAAAGGAGATATTGGCGTTCGGCGACGACCGTAACGACCTCGAAATGCTGGAATACTGCACGGGAGTCGCAATGGGGAACGCTCTGGATGAGGTAAAGGCGGCGGCAGCGTTTATAACCGAAACCAACGATAACGACGGCGTGGCGAAATTTATAGCCGGAATACAGGGGTGAGGACGTGCTTGTAACATACGACGGAATAGTGATAGGCAGGCGCGAGATCGGCGAGAACAGCTGCTTTATCGACATACTGACCGACGAGCGGGGAGTAGTCGAGGCGACTGCTCACGGCGCGAAGAAGATAAACAGCAGCCTGTTGTCGTCCGCGGCGCTGTTTTCATATTCGACGTTCTGCCTTAACAAGACAAAGCTGCGGTATACGGTCAATTCCGCAAAGCCGAAATTCGGGTTTCACGAGCTGGGCAGCGATATAGTAAAGCTCGCGCTCGCGTCGTATTTTGCGCAGGCGGTAAAGTACTGCACGCCCTCGGAGCAGGTACAGTCCGAGAACACGCGCGACAGCGTGGTGCGCTTTTTCGCGATAGCGCTGTACGAGATACTTCACGCGGGGGAGAGCCGCTCGCTGAACGCGGTCAAGAGCGCCTTTGAGCTCCGTTACAGCTCAATGCTCGGCTTTGTGCCCAATCTCGTAGCCTGCGACAACTGCGGTCAATACGAGTGCGAGCGCGGAATGTACTTTCTTCTGCGAAAGGCAATGCTTCTCTGCGCGGATTGTATAAATTCCGAATACGAGGGGGAGCATATAAAGCTGTACCCCGAAACGCTGTTCGCTATGCGGTGCGCGGTGTTCTCGCCGCTTGAGCGGTGCTTTAAGTTCACGGTGAGCCGCGACGCGGAAAAGCAGCTCTCGGCGATAACGGAGGACTATTTTCTGTACAGGACTGAGCGGAGCTTTACCGCGCTGGAATATTATAAGGGTCTGGTGTAAAATGGAAAACTATTTTGAAGGGGAGCGGAAAGATTATTTCGCTCTGAAATACTGCGATCAATGCTACGAGATACTTGAAGGAGGCTTTGACGGTACCTGTCCCGTATGCGGACAGAAGACCGCGGCGCTGAATATCAACAAGCGCCTGAAATTTGACGGCTCCATTGAAAAAAAGGACAGGAACGCTCTGAAAAAGGCGGCGGCGATAGCGGGTGCGGCGAGCGTTATCCATCTCGGGTATTCGCTGATAGCTCTGCTTATGCTGACGGGAGTTATCGACGGTGTATTGAAGAAGTTCGCTGAGGATATCCCTGCGTTTGCTAACGGTCTTGGAATTTTAATCGCGGCGGCATTCGTGTTATTGTCGCTGGTCGGTATCACACTGAGTATCGGGGTGCTTGCCGATATGGATTATTCGGTGATCGCGCTGATGTGGTTTCTGGAAAAGTTAGCTCCGTCTGTCATCATATCGGTAAATTTGGTAAGTCTGGGACTATACATTTACGCATTCGTTTATCTGGATAAACTGAATGCGCGTCTCGGCAGCGATAAGCTGCAAATCGCGCGTATGCGTAACGTTCACAAGGCGCAAAATCCCGTTGATAAGGGAGATGTGTGGTACTGTGATAACTGCGGATTTATCAACGGCAATCTTGACAATGAATGTAAATCATGCGGAAAATACAAATGAGGTATCAATTATGAATAAATATTACAAAAAATTGGAACTGGATAAAATACTGGAGCTTCTAGCGGAGCAGACGGTGAGCGACGGCTGCCGCGAGAGAGCGCTGAAATTAAAGCCCGTCACGGATTTTACGACGGTAACGGAGGAGCTTAAAAAGACGGACGACGCGTTCACGCTGTCCTCGAAATTCGGCACGCCCGCGTTCCGAAAGATAAAGGACGTTTCGGGTTCGCTCAAACGCGCCGAGACGGGGAGTATGCTCTCGTTTCGCGAGCTGCTGGACGTCGCCGCTGTGCTGCGCGAGACCGCGGCGCTGTGCGACTGGTTCTCGCAGTGCGAGAATATGGAAAGCTCTATCGCGGAGTATTTCCGCGGGCTCGTGCCCGTAAAGCCTCTGGAGCGGCGCATTTCCGAGAGCATTCTCTCCGAGGAGGAGATGTCCGACGCGGCGAGCGCGGAGCTGGCTTCTATCCGCAAGCGCATTACCCGACAGGGTCTGAATATCCGAGAGCAGCTCGACGGCATGATAAAAAACAAGAACACGCGTTCCTATTTGCAGGACGCGGTTGTGACTATGCGCGACGGACGGTACGTCGTACCCGTCCGCAGCGAGCATAAGAACGACGTTCCCGGTCTGGTCCACGACACCTCGGCGACGGGGCAGACGTTCTTTATCGAGCCTATGAGCGTGGTCGAGGCGAACAACGAGATACGCGTCCTGAAAGCGCGCGAACAGGCGGAGATAGAGCGTATAACGCGCGAGATGTCTGCGGAGGTCGGCGCGAACGCGGCGGCTATCGCGGAGAATTTCAGGTTGTCGCAGATACTCGAGCTGTACTTCGCAAAGGCTAACCTCGGCGCTAAAATGCGCGCGGTCACGCCTAAGATCGTGAACGAGCCTAAGGTGATACTGAACAACGCGCGTCACCCGCTGCTCGACCGCGACCTCGCCGTGCCGATAAGCATGGAGATAGGCGAAAAGTACGACTGCCTTATCATAACGGGACCCAACACGGGCGGCAAGACCGTCGCGATAAAGACGGTCGGTCTGCTTACGTTAATGACGCAGTGCGGACTGATGATACCCGCGCAGGATGGCTCGGTCATCGGCTGCTTTGACCGCGTTTTCGTCGATATCGGCGACGAGCAGAGCATCGAGCAGAGCCTGTCAACGTTCTCCTCGCATATGACGAATGTCATCAAAATAATCGACGCGGCTGACGAGAACTCGCTCGTGCTGATAGACGAGCTTGGCAGCGGCACAGACCCCGTAGAGGGCGCGGCGCTCGCGGTGTCAATACTCACGCAGCTTAAAGGCTACCGCGCGAAAGTTCTCGCGACCACGCATTACCAAGAGGTCAAGATGTTCGCGCTTGAAACGGACGGCGTGGAGAACGCGTCGTGCGAGTTCGACGTGGAGACGCTGAAGCCCACATATCGGCTTATAGTCGGCGTTCCGGGCAAGTCAAACGCGTTCGCGATAACGAAAAAGCTCGGTATGAGCGACTATGTTATCTCCCGCGCGGAGGACTTGGTAAGCACCGAGAACCGCCGTTTCGAGAAGATAATCGACCAGCTCGAGCAGTCGCGCAAGGAGCTTGAGCAGCTCCGCGAGAGCGTAGCCGTATCCGAGCGCAACGCAAAGCTCACCGAGAGCGAATTAAAGCAGAAGCTCTCCGAGCTGGAGGCTCAAAAGGAAAAGGAGCTTGAAAACGCCCGTCAGCGCGCTATGTCGATAATCGAGCAGACGAGAACGCAGTCCAATATGCTGCTCAACGAGCTTGAGGAGCTGAAAAAGGTCAAGGACAGGGAGGAGCTTCGCAGGGGGCTTTCGGACGCTAAGTCCAAGGTCGGCAACAGGCTCAACAAATTGCAGGACGAGGCTAATCCCGTGATAGAGAAGAAGCTCGAGAATTACGTGCCGCCGCGACCGTTCAAGCAGGGCGACACGGTGAAGCTCGCCGATACGGGCCGCGAGGGAAGTCTGCTCTCCGTGCCGAACGTCAAGGGCGAGTGCTTTGTGCAGGTCGGCTCTGTGAGGGTCAAGACCAACGCGAAAAATCTGCGTCTTGTCGAGAAAAAGGAGCCGTCCAAGCCGTCGGGCAAAATAAAGAAATCCGTCACCTCGAATATGAACCGCCGCGGCGGAATGGAGCTGGATATCCGCGGTTATATGGGCGACGACGGAGTAATGGAGGTCGAGCGGTTTATCGACGGCGCTATAATGTCGGGACTGTCGCAGGTGGTTATAATCCACGGCAAGGGTACGGGAGCGCTCCGCGAGGCGGTACACGCCGCGCTGCGCAGAATGCCCGTAAAGAGCTTTCGTCTCGGAGCGTACGGCGAGGGCGAGGCGGGAGTTACCGTAGTTGAACTGAAGTGATAACCGTTCGGAGATAAAAAATGTACGAATTGAAGCGGGTCGGAGAGCATGCCTATTACATTGCCGCACCGACCAATATCGGGGTCTATGAGTACGGAGGACGGTGCTGTCTGATAGACGCGGGCGGCGACAGCGGCGCGGCGGAGGCGGTACTCAGCCTTATCTCCGAGCGCGGCTGGACGCTCGAAAAGGTGTTCTGTACGCACTCCCACGCCGACCACACGGGCGGCTGCTCGACGCTTCGCGAGCGGACGGGCTGCGAGGTATACGCTCCGGGGGTCTGCGCGTCCGTCCTGCGGTATTCCTATTTGCAGCCCGTCACGCTGTTCGGCGGCTGTCCGATGAGGGAAATGCGCTCCAAATTCGTTACGGCAAAGCCGTGCGAGTGCATGGAGCTGACCGAAAGCGCGCTGCCCGCGGGTTTGACGTTCGAGCATATTGACGGTCACGATTTCGAGCAGACGGCGTTCGGGACGAGCGACGGCGTGTGGTTTACGGCGGACTGCGCGGTCGACGGGAGCGTTATCGAGCGGTATAAGATATCGTTTTTGTACGATATCGCCGAGCATCTGAGATCGCTCGAGCGGCTGAAATCGTTCGGGGGCAGACTGTTTATACCGTCGCATTCCGAGCCGCTGACGAATATCGCGGAGCTTGCGGAGGAAAATATACGCAACGTGCACGAGGTCGCCGCGGTGATAAAGAGACTGCTTAAAACGCCGCTGACCATAGACGGGCTTATTGAAAAGCTGTTCGCGGAATTCGGCATAAAGCTGTATCTTATGCAGTACGAGCTTATCGGCTCGACGGCGCGCAGCTATCTTTCGTGGCTAAAGGAGAAAGGCGAGGTCGGGTGCGTTTTCGAGGGATGCAAATTGTTGTGGAAAAGTACTTGACAAACGCGGAAAAAGATGTTATAATGCTGATAATGACTGTGAATATGTGTAAGTAGCATTTCGGAAGACCGATTTCAGAGAATGAGCGTCTATGGGCTGAGAGCGCTCTGTCGGGCGAGGTGTGAATTTCAGCATTGGAGTTGCCTGCGAGAAAGTAAGCAGAGCCGTTTTGCCGCGTTAAGGCTTTCAAGTGCGGAGCGTCCGCTCCGAATTTGGGTGGTACCGCGGATTATTATTCCGTCCCAATTTTGGGACGGATTTTTTGTTTTTGGAAGAAAGGGGATACTATGAAAGATTTCAGTGAGATCAAGGAGCAGGTAAAAGCCAGGATAGGCGAGGTCAAGGACGGCGCTCAGCTGTCGGAATTCTGGCAGAGCTATCTCGGAAAAACGGGAGTTATCTCGGGGCTTATGAAGGAAATGAAGAGCGTTCCGCCCGAAGAAAAGCCGCTTTTCGGAAAGGCGGTCAACGACGTGCGCGTGTGGGCGCAGGAGCTGTATCAGACGAAGCAGGCGGAGATAAAGCAGCGCGAGTTGGAGCGCCGCTACGAGCGCGAGACCGTGGACGTGACAATGCCCGCGATGAAACGTGCTCCGGGCAATCTGCACCCTATAACGCTCATCAAGCAGGAGATGATCGAGGTCTTCGCGGGTATGGGCTTCGATATCTACGAGGGACCCGAGATCGAGGACGACGATCACAATTTCACGAGACTGAACGTTGCGAAGGATCACCCCTCGCGAGATATGCAGGACACGTTCTGGCTGACCGAGGACTTATTGCTGAGAACGCACACTTCCCCGGGACAGATACGCACTATGGACGCGAAAAAGCCGCCGATCAAGGTGCTTGTGCCGGGCAAGGTGTTCCGTTCGGACAGCGACGCTACACATTCACCGATGTTCTCGCAGATGGAGGGTCTGGTGGTCGATAAGGGCATTACGCTGTGCGACTTGCAGGGTATGCTGGACAGGTTTGTCCGTCAGATATTCGGCGGCGATACAAAGACGCGTCTGCGTCCGTCGTACTTCCCGTTTACCGAGCCGTCGGTAGAGGTCGACGTGAGCTGCTTCGAGTGCGGCGGCAAGGGCTGTCCGCTTTGTAAGGGCACGGGATGGATAGAGGTTCTCGGCGGCGGAGTAGTCAACAAAAAGGTGCTTGAAAACTGCGGTATCGATCCCGAGGAATATTCGGGTCTGGCGTTCGGTATCGGTATAGAGCGCATTACAATGCTGAAATACGGTATTCCGAATATGGGATTGTTCTTTGAGAATAATCTTGATCTTTTGCAGCAGTTTAAGGGTTGATCAAAAGGGGTGAGTGAAGATGAAAATATTATTTAGCTGGTTAAAGGATTATGTGGATATAGACGTCAAGGCGCAGGAGCTTGAGGACAAGCTCTTCGGCGCGGGCTTCGAGGTCGAGGAGACGATATATCTCGGCAGGGATATTGAAAAGGTGGTCGTCGGAGAGGTCACCTCTATCGAGAAGTACGAGGGCACTCATCTGTACGTCTGCCACGTGAACTGCGGAGAATTCGGCGCGGACAACGTTATTCTCACGGGCGCGGACAATGTGTTCAAGGGAGCAAAGGTTCCCGCCGCGGTGGTAGGTGCCGAGCTCCCGGGCGGGATAAAGATCGCGCCGCGTAAAATGGCTGATATGATGAGCTACGGAATGCTGTGCTCGGGCGAGGAGCTGGGCGTTGACGAAAACTGGATAAAAGGCGCGGACGTTCACGGCATACTGATACTTCCCGAGGATGCGAAGGTCGGCGAGGACATCAAGACGACACTGGAGCTTGACGATTACGTTTTCGATATTTCGATAACCGCTAACCGCCCCGACTGTCAGAGCGTTCTGGGAATAGCGCGCGAGGTCGCGGCATTTCTCGGAAAGCCGCTAAAAGAGCCTGATTACGGCTATGACTGTACCGACAAGACCGCGCCCGAAACCACGATAACCGTTGAAGCGCCCGACGTGTGCCCGCGTTATCTCGGTCACTACGTGTATGACGTTAAGCATTTTGAAAGTCCGCAGTGGATGAAGCGCAGACTTTCCGTGTGCGGCTTTTCGGCGATAGATGCGATAGTCGACGTTACCAACTACGTACTTCTCGAGATCGGTCAGCCCATGCACGCGTTCGATATGGACACCCTGGAGGGTAGGTCGATAATCGTCCGCCGCGCCAAGGACGGCGAGAAATTGACCACGCTCGACGAAAAGGAGCGTACGCTAACGCCCGATAATCTGCTTATCTGCGACAAGGCTAAGGCGGTCGGACTGGCGGGAGTAATGGGTGGTCTCAATTCCGAGATCAAGCCGACCACCTCCGAGGTGTTGTTCGAGTGTGCGAAGTTCCGCCGCGACAGCGTCCGCAAGACCGCGAGAGCGCTCGGTATGCATACCGACGCGGCGGCGCGTTACGAAAAGGGCGTTGACGAGTACGGAGTGGAGCGCGGAATGGCAAGAGCGCTCAATCTTGTGCAGACGCTCGGAATAGCGACAGTCGGCGCGACCCATATCGACGTGAACGCGGGCGAGGACGCGAACAGGACGGTATTCGACGTGACCGTGAGCAAGATAAATTCCGTGCTCGGTATCGAAGTGCCACAGGCGGATATCGTGCGTATCCTGAAGTCGCTGCAATTCGGCGTTGCCGAGAACGGCAAAATAATCACCGTTACCGTGCCGCGCTGGAGAACCGACGTTGAGCATTATCAGGACATTGCCGAGGAGGTCATCCGCGAGTACGGCTATTCGCACGTCGTGCCGACGTTCCTCGACAGCGCTAAGGTAACCAACGGCGGGCTTTCGTTCCTCCAGAGCAAGGAGCTTGCCGCGAAGAAATTCCTCTGCACGGAGGGCTATTATGAGGTGCAGACGCTTGCCATGTATTCGCGCCGCGAGCTGGATATGATAATGCTCCCCGAAAACGATAAGCGGCGCGCCGTTATCGAGCTGCTCAATCCGATAACCGACAATCTCTCGATAATGCGCACGGTCATGGCGCCGTGTATGATAAACGTTATCGCGGATAACGTAAAGACCGACCACGCGGCGGGAAGATTTTTCGAGCTGGCGAACGTCTACATCCCGAAGTCGCTGCCCTTGACCGAGCAGCCCGAGGAGCAAAAAACGCTCTGCATGGGCGCGTACGGCGCAGACGAGAATTTCTTCACCGTCAAGGAGACCATAGAGAATTTCGCGGCGGTGAACGGACTGAAATTCCGTTACGAGCGCGGCGAGTGCAGCTTTATGCACCCAGGCATCTGCGCGGATATCCTCTGCGGCGGCGTTAAGATAGGTCAGCTCGGCAAGCTGCGTTATGAGATAGTAGAGGGGCTGAACGTCGCCGAGGGCAAAAAGAACGACCTCAATATCATCCTCGCGGAGCTGAATTACTCGGCGATCGAGGACTTGTACAAGCGCGAGATACGGTTCGTTCCCGATAACGGAAAGGCGGCGGTAAAGCGCGATCTGTCGCTCGTCTGCGACAAGAAAACGCTCTGCGTGGAGATCGAGGATGAGATCGCAGCGGCGAGCGCCTTGGCGCGCGAGGTTCGGCTCTTCGATCATTTCGAGAGCGAGAAGCTCGGCTTCGGCAAGAAGTCGCTGACGTTCGCGATAACGTTTGCGGGCAGCGGCGACGTGACCGACGAAATCGCCGACAAGGAAATGGAGAATATCGTTTCCGCGCTCAGGGATAAGCTCGGGGCGGTTCGCAGAGTATAATTTTCGTAAAGCAATATGAAAAGCCCGTTCGCTGTGTGAGCGGGCTTTTTTTGTGGGTTTGCGGATTGACTTTTGTTGGGAATTGTGATATAATTTTTTTTATCGGAAACTATCCAAAAAACGGAATTTACGGAGGATATTATGATTTTATCATTACAAGGTTGTATGGCAGTTGGCAAAACAACGGCTGTCAACTATTTACTTCAAAACGCGCCATATATACATATAAGTTATGAAGTCAACAGTGATATAATAGACGAGATCAAGCGCCGTCAATTAGATAAAAATAAATACGATGACTATTTGGAAATCCAAAAAATGTGGCTGAACAAAGAAGTGGCTCGTTGGCATGAAGCTATAAAATATCCATGCAGCGTGATGGATTTCGGAGCGGAAGAAATTGAATTTTATACGCTCAATTATCCAAAGAGCATTGGTATGGAATGGGAGATAGAAAATGCGCTTCATGCCGAATTGGAAACAGTCAGAAAGTGTATGCCGGCAAGAATATTATTTCTGGACGCGTCAGATGAAGTGCTCAGAAGGCGCAAAGAGAATGATGATACCCGTTCAAGAAATTTTTTTGAGCACCATTTGAAATACTTATTGCCTTTAAAAAGAGAATGGTTTTTTGGAAGAGCTAATGTTGATATATTACATGTAGATGATTTAGATATTGAAACAGTGGGAATAAGGGTTAAAGAATGGTGTGACAGGTGCATCGCTGATTTTGATGAAAACAAGTTAAGATAATTTCCAATTTATTCGGTAACTCCAATAAATCGGAATGTTCCCATAAACTTTATAGTGCGAACATAATAGATCTTCGCATGAATAATTCTCCGGATAAAGAGAAACAATACCTCCGTAGTAATTTTTCGGAGGTATTTTAT
Source organism: uncultured Clostridia bacterium (assembly GCA_947389015.1). GTDB lineage: Bacteria > Bacillota > Clostridia > Oscillospirales > Ruminococcaceae > CAG-115. The sequence continues at coordinate 15,607 of CANDVA010000019.1, forward strand.
GTATTACACAGGCATTGAAAAGGTAGTCGGGCGTGAGATACTTGACAGCCGCGGCAATCCCACCGTCGAGGCGGAGGTTCATCTCGCGGACGGCACGGTCGTTTTCGGAGCAGCTCCCAGCGGCGCGTCCAAGGGCGAATTCGAGGCGCTGGAGCTTCGCGACGGCGACAAGGGGCGCTACGGCGGCAAGGGAACGAAAAAGGCAGCCGAAAACATTTCGGACGCGCTTTGCAAGGCGGTGAGCGGTCTCGACGCGCGCGACACCTACGCCGTCGACGCGGCAATGCTCAAAGCCGACGGCACTAAGGACAAGTCCAACCTCGGCGCGAACGCGATACTCGCCGTGTCGATAGCGGCGGCGAGGGCGGCTGCCTGCTCGGTCGACGTGCCGCTGTACCGCTTTCTCGGCGGAGTAAGCGGGAACCGTCTGCCCGTGCCGATGATGAATATCCTCAACGGAGGCGCTCACGCGGCGAACACGGTGGACGTTCAGGAGTTTATGATAATGCCTGTCGGCGCGTGCTGCTTTAAGGAAGCTTTGCGGCAATGTTCGGAGGTGTTCCACGCGCTGGCGGCGCTGCTGAAATCCAAGGGTCTGGCGACCTCGGTGGGCGACGAGGGCGGCTTCGCGCCGAACCTGCAAAGCGACGAGGAAACTATCGAGTGCATTTTGAGCGCCGTCGAAAAGGCTGGCTACAAGGCGGGCGATGACTTTATGATCGCCATGGACGCGGCGGCGAGCGAATGGAAAGGCGGCAAAAAGGGCGAGTATATTCTCCCGAAAGCGGGCACGAAATTCACGTCCGAGGAGCTTATAACGCACTGGGAAAATCTGGTAAACAAGTACCCCATAATCTCGATAGAGGACGCGTTGGACGAGGAAGATTGGGACGGCTGGAAGACGCTCACGGAGCGGCTCGGAAAGCGCGTTCAGCTTGTTGGCGACGATCTTTTCGTGACCAACACCGAGCGCATTGCAAAGGGAATAACGAGCGGCTGCGGGAATTCGGTACTGATAAAGCTTAACCAGATAGGCACGGTATCGGAAACGCTGGAGGCAATCAAAATGGCGCACAAAGCGCATTACACCGCCATTTCCTCCCACCGCTCGGGCGAGACCGCCGACACGACCATAGCTGACCTCGCCGTCGCCATGAACACCTGCCAGATCAAGACGGGAGCGCCCTCGCGTTCGGAGCGCGTCGAAAAGTACAACCGTCTGCTCCGTATCGAGGAGGAGCTTGGCAGCGCAGCGGTATACCCGAAAATGGACGCGTTCAACGTGGTGAGATAAATTTCAGAAAAAATTTTTGAAAACCCCTTGACAAATCAAAATGAATGATGTATAATATTACGGTAAAGCAGAGCCACCACACTCTCACCCGCCGACGCGGCGCGTGTTTGCGAGGTCGCCTTATCGGTTGCCGAGCAGCTGCGTATTTCGGACAGTCAGGCGCGGTTGTTTAATGTGAATATACCGTAAAGGTTTTTTATGTTAAGCGTGAGTTGTGTGCTCACGCTTATTTTATTTCTTTGTGAAAAGGTAATTACAGAAAGGCGGTGCTTCAAAATCGGCACGAAAGAACAGCTCATCAACGAGGATATTCGCGAAAAGGAGATCCGTGTGATAGGAACCGACGGCGAACAGCTTGGGATTATGTCCTCCGCGGACGCTTTGCAGAAGGCGTTTGACGCGGACTTGGATCTTGTAATGATCTCTCCGACAGCAAATCCTCCGGTATGCCGTATAATGGATTACGGAAAATACCGTTTCGAGCAGACAAAGCGGGAAAAGGAAGCAAAAAAGAACCAAAAGACCGCGGACGTTAAGGAGATCAAGATGTCCTTGAATATCGACACCAACGATTTCAATATCAAGGTGAAGAACGCGATCAAGTTCCTGCAGAACGGCGATAAGGTCAAGGTCACGGTGCGGTTCAGACGTATGCGCGAGCTTACCCATGTCAATCTCGGTGAGGAATTGATGAAGAAGTTCATGGACGCCGTTTCGGAGTACGGCGGCTCGGATAAGCCCTCTAAGCTTGAGGGCAGGAATTACGCGGTCGTTTTAAGCCCGAAGAAGTAATTTTAAGCGTTATTGGCGCACTTTGTAAGATAATCAAGGAGGAAAATGAAATGCCAAAGATCAAAACACACAGCGGCGCGAAGAAGCGCTTTAAGCTGACAGGAACAGGCAAGGTAAAGATGCAGCACTGCAACAAGCGTCACATTCTTACCAAGAAGTCCACCAAGCGTAAAAGAGGTCTCCGTCTGGGCGCGTATGCGGATGATACGAACATAGCGCAGGTAAAGAGCCTTATTCCGTACAAATAATGTAGAACAGATATAGGAGGAAACCGAAATGGCAAGAATTAAGGGCGCACTTGCTACGCGCAAGAGAAGAAACAGGACCTTAAAGCTCGCAAAGGGCTACTGGGGCGGCAAGAGCAGACTTTTCAAGACCGCTAAGGAAGCGGTAATGAAGTCCGGTCAATACGCGTATGTCGGCAGAAGACTGAAGAAGAGAGATTTCAGACGTCTCTGGATCACGAGAATTTCCGCTGCCTGCAAGGCAAACGGTATGAATTATTCCACGTTTATGAACGGTCTGAAGAAGGCAAACGTTACTCTTAACAGAAAGATGCTTTCCGAGATCGCGATCAATGACGCGGCAGGTTTTACCGCTCTTACCGAAAAGGCTAAGGCGGCGCTGTAATGACTTTTTTCTCACGCCTTGAGCTTCGGGGCGTGAGATTTTCGCTATTTGGAGATAAGACACAGGTGTGTGCTTTGTTAGTTAAAAAGCGGGAAAAGAGGACGTATTTTGGATATAATTTCATCTAAGACCAACAGCGCGGTGAAACTTCTTCGTGAGCTGCTGCGCGAAAAAAAGTGCCGTGACGAACGTGATATGTTCGTTGCCGAGGGAGATCATCTCTGCGGCGAGGTCTCGGAGCTCGGCGGTGTTGAGCTGTTCGCGTATACCGAGACGGCGGCGCGGAAATATCCCGAGACCGTGCGCAAAATGCTCGGCTGCGCGGAGAAAACGGTTGTAATATCCGACGCGCTGAGCGAATATATATCCGATACGAAAACACCTCAGGGAATGTTCGCCGCAGTCTGTAAGCCCGAGGAGCGGCTGCCCGAAAACGCGCGCAAGCTCGTGGTGCTTGACGGGGTGCAGGACCCGGGTAACGTCGGCACGGTGATACGCACCGCGGAGGCTTTCGGGATAGACGGCGCGGTGCTGCTTTCGGGCTGTGCGGACGTGTGGTCGCCGAAAACGCTGAGAGCGGCAATGGGGAGCGCGTTCAGACTGCCCGTCGTCGGTTGTTCGGCAGGAGAGCTTTCGGGACTGCTCGGCGGATTTTCGTTATACGGGGCAATGCTCGACGATACCGCAAAGCGTCTCGGCGAGGTCGAATTCCCCGAAAAGACCGCGATAGTCATCGGCAGCGAGGGCAGGGGGATATCGCCCGAAGCAGCCGAAATATGTAATGAAAAGATATACATTCCCATAAGGGGCGCGGAATCGCTGAACGCCGCTATGGCTGCGACTGTTCTGTTATGGGAGCTGTCAAAATGAACGAAAAGTAATTGGCAGTGCAAAACCATAAGAAATACTTTCGGTTTTGCAGTGTCGAATAAAATATAAATTGGAGGAAATACCTTTGGCAAATCTGGTCATTCTCGAATCGCCGTCAAAGGCGAAAACGGTTAAAAAATATCTTGGGGCAGGATATGATGTCATGGCGTCTACGGGTCATATCATCGACCTCCCCAAATCGAAATTCGCGGTGGACGTGGAGCACGATTTTCAGCCGCAGTACGTCAATATGAAGGATAAGTCGGAGATTATCAAGGAGCTGAAAAAGCGCGCCAAGGAAAGCGATATCATCTATCTTGCGACCGACCCGGACCGCGAGGGAGAAGCGATAGCGTGGCATTTGTCGCATTTGCTGAATATCGACGACAAGGCGAAGGTACGCGTGACGTTCAACGAGATAACGAAAACGGGCGTTCAGTACGGAATGAGCCACCCGCGCACTATCGATATGGACGTTGTGAACGCTCAGCAGACGCGCCGTATACTGGACAGAATTGTGGGTTATAAGCTCTCGCCGTTCCTGTGGAAAAAGGTGCGCAGAGGTCTTTCCGCGGGACGCGTGCAGTCCGTCGCGGTGCGGCTTATCGTTGACAGAGAAGAGGAGATACGCGCGTTCAAATCCACCGAGTACTGGAGCGTTGACGCTAAGCTTTCCGCAGCATCGTCGAAAAAGGTGTTTGCCGCTAAGCTGGCGGAGATAAACGGGCAGAAAGCGCAGATAGACAACAAGGAGCAGGCGGATAAAATTCTCGCCGATCTGGAGGGCGCGGATTTTGTCGTTACTAATCTGAAAAAATCGCAGCGTAAAAAGCAGCCCGCGCCGCCGTTCACGACCTCGACCCTGCAGCAGGAGGCAAGCCGCAAGCTGTCTTTTCAGGCGCGGAGAACCATGAAGACCGCACAGGAGCTGTACGAGGGCGTGGAAGTCGAGGGACAGGGCGCTGTCGGTCTTATCACCTATATGAGAACGGACAGCCTGCGCATTTCGGACGAGGCTAAGACCGCCGCCGCCGAGGTAATCAAGAACGAATACGGCGCGGAATATCTCCCCGAAAAACCGCGTACCTACAAGTCCAAGAGCAACGCTCAGGACGCGCACGAGGCTATCCGCCCCGCGAACGTCGAGCTTACGCCGTCAAAGGTGAAGAAATCGCTCACGAACGACCAGTTCAAGCTGTATAAGCTTATATGGGAGCGCTTTATGGCAAGCCAGATGGCGAACGCCGTTATGGATACGGTGTCTGTCGATATTTCGGCAAAAAATTATATGTTTAAGTCAAGCGGCTATTCGGTGCGGTTTGACGGTTTCACAAAGCTCTACGAGGAGTCGCGCGACAATGAGGAGCAGGGCGGCGCGCTGCCGAAGATAGAAAAGGGCGAAAAGCTGAAGCCGGTTGAGGTGCTCGGCAATCAGCACTTCACTCAGCCACCCGCGCGTTATAACGAGGCGTCGCTGATAAAGGCGCTCGAGGAGAACGGTATAGGCAGACCTTCCACCTATGCGCCGACGATATCCACCATTCTCGACAGACATTACGTCGAGCGTGAGAACGGCAATCAGCTCAAGCCCACGCCGCTCGGCGAGGTCATCACGGGCCTGCTTAAGGAGAAGTTCAACAATATCGTCGACGTGAAGTTCACCGCAAAAATGGAGACGAGCCTTGATAATATCGAAAAGGGCACAAAGGATTGGGTCGAGACGTTAAGGGGCTTCTACAAAGGCTTTGCGAAGTCGCTTGAAAAGGCGGAGCAGGATATGGAGGGCAAGCACCTCAAGGTGCCCGACGAGCCTACCGACATCAAGTGCGAGCAGTGCGGAAAGCCCATGGTAATAAAAATCGGACCTTACGGGAAATTTCTCGGCTGTTCGGGATTTCCCGAGTGTAAGTTCACGAAGAAGATAGTCACCGAGACAAAGGGCTTATGCCCGAAATGCGGCGCGAAAATGCTGCTGAAAAAGTCCAAGAAAGGCAAGCCGTTCTACGGTTGCGAGAACTTCAAGGACTGCAACTTTATGACATGGGATATGCCGCTCGAGGAGAAGTGTCCCGAGTGCGGCTCGAGCCTGTTCAAGAAAACGGGCAAGCTTGGCAAGATATACTGCCAGAAGGACGGCTGCGGCTACGAGCGTCCCGCAGACGGCGTCCGTCCCGCAGACGGTGCCCGTCCTCTGGACGACGAAAAGGATAAAAATGACAGTTAAGGTTATAGGCGCGGGACTTGCGGGCTGCGAGGCGGCAATGCAGCTCGCGGAGCGGGGATATTCGGTGGAGCTGTACGAGATGAAGCCGAAGAAGTTTTCGCCCGCGCATAAATATGAGGGCTTCGCGGAGCTTGTCTGCTCGAATTCGTTGAAATCGTCGAGAGTGGACAGCGCCTGCGGATTGCTGAAAGAGGAAATGCGGTGCTTGGGCTCGGTTGTCTGTGCGGCTGCCGAAAAGACCGCCGTACCCGCGGGCGGAGCGCTCGCGGTGAACCGCACGGCTTTTTCGGATGAGATAACGCGCGTTATCAAATCACACCCGAATATCACGGTAAAATACGAGGAAATTACCGAATTTCCCGATAAAAACGCGATAATTTGCACGGGACCGCTTACGAGCGACGGATTGGCCGATAAAATACGCGAACGCTGCGGCGATTATCTCAGCTTTTACGATGCCGCCGCGCCTATCGTGACCGCCGAGAGCATCGACTTTTCGATAGCGTTTGAGCAGTCGCGGTACGATCACGGCGGCGCGGACTATGTCAACTGTCCTATGACGCGCGAGGAGTACGAGATTTTCTATAACGCGCTCGTAAACGCCGAGACCGCGCCGCTTCACGAGTTTGACTTGCCGTCCGAGGCTAAGGGGCTTAAGGTGTACGAGGGCTGTATGCCCGTGGAAGTCCTGGCGAAGCGCGGCTATGACAGTGTTCGCTACGGCTGTATGAAGCCCGTCGGACTTACCGATCCGCGCACGGGAACGCGCCCGTTCGCGGCGGTCCAGCTCCGCAAGGAGAACGCCGAGGGAACGCTGTACAATATCGTGGGGTTTCAGACAAATCTTAAATTCGGCGAACAGAAGCGCGTGTTTTCGTTAATTCCCGGATTGCGGAATGCGGAGTTTGCGCGTTACGGGGTAATGCACCGCAACACGTTTCTGAACAGCCCGCGCTTACTGGACGAGCATTTTATGCTCAAGGGCTCGGAGAACGTGTTCTTCGGCGGGCAGATAACGGGCGTGGAGGGCTATGTCGAGAGCGCTGCAAGCGGTATTATGGCGGGCAGAGCGCTCGCGGATATACTGGACGGAAAAGAACCCGTGACGTTCCCGAGGACGACAATGCTCGGCGCTCTGGCGGATTATGCGGCTCACGCATGGGAGTGCAATTTTCAGCCTATGGGCAGCAATATGGGGATACTTCCGCCGCTCGACGAGGAGTTCCGCGGCAGAGACGGCAAGCAGAGGAAGTATGCGGCGCTTGCCGAACGCGCATTAAGTGATTTAAACAAGATACTTGAGGAGAAGTTATGAAAATAGTTATTGACGGTTTCGGCGGCGACAACGCTCCCGACGAAATATTAAAGGGCGCGGCGCTCGCGGTCAAGGGGTTGGGTATCGACGTTGCGGTAACCGGCGAGGTCGACGTGCTGAAGGCGCGTATGGCGGCGTTGAAAATTCCCGAAAACGGGATAGAGCTTGTGCCCGCACAGGGAGTTATCACCACCGAGGACAACCCTATGTCCGTAGCCAAGCAGAAAAGCGGCACGTCAATGGGCGTGGCGTTTCAGATGCTCGCGGACGGCAGGGCGGACGCGTTCATTTCGGCGGGCAGCACGGCGGCTATCGTGGTCGGCGGACGTACTTATGCAAAACGTATCGAGGGAGTGAAAAAAGCCGCGCTTGTGCCACTTATGCCGTGCTCGGGGGGAAAGCGTTTCTGTGTTCTCGACGGCGGCGCGAACATTAACTGCACGCCCGAAATGCTGCGTCTTTTCGCGATACTCGGCAGCTGCTTTATGAAAACGACGATGGGAGTTGCCGACCCGCGCGTGGGCTTGCTCAACAACGGAACCGAGGACGAAAAGGGACGCGAGCTGGAGCACGAGACCAAGGCGCTGCTCGAAAAAACTCCCGTAAACTTCGTGGGATATGTCGAGGCGCGCGAGGTGCCGCTCGGCGCGGTGGACGTGCTGATAACGGACGGCTTTACGGGCAACGTGTTCCTGAAAGCCTGCGAGGGCATGGGAGTACTTATGAAGGACGCGCTGAAATCAATGTTCTTCGCGAATATAATAACGAAACTGGGCGCGCTGTGCGTAAAGTCCAAGCTTACCGAGTTCACGAAACAGATGGACTACAAGGAGATAGGCGGTTCGCCGCTGCTCGGTACGGCAAAGCCCGTGTTCAAGGCGCACGGCAGCAGCGACGCGAAGGCGTTCTTCGGGGCGTTCAGACAGGCGAAGATGTTCGTCGAGAACAACGCTGTCGAGGAAATGAAAAAGGCTGTCTCGGCGTTGGAGGGGGTTGCGGAAAATGGCTGATATCGCTACGCTTGGCGAGCTTGAGGAGAAGATCGGCTACAAGTTCAGCAATCAGAGCTATTTAAAACGCGCAATGACCCATTCAAGCTATTCGGGCGGCAAGAACAACGGCAGCAACGAGCGGCTGGAATTTCTCGGCGACAGCGTGCTGCAAATCACCGTGTCGCAGTACCTTTTTACAAATATGACGACGGTTCCCGAGGGCGGGCTGACAAAGCTCCGCGCGTCGATAGTATGCGAGAACTCGCTGTACAATTTCGCCAAGCGTATCGACCTCGGAAAGTACATCCTGCTCGGAAAGGGCGAGGAGATGACGGGCGGGCGTGACAGGCGCTCGATACTCGCGGACGCGTTCGAGGCGCTTATCGCGGCAGTCTATCTCGACGGCGGAATGGACGAGGCGGCGCGTATGATATTATCGTTCGTGCCGAGCATCGAGGCTCTTAAATCGGGCAAGGTAAAGCTCGGCGACTACAAGACGATATTGCAGGAGATAATACAGCAGAACCCCGAGGAGCACATATCCTACAACGTCTCCGAAAACGAGGAGCCGTCGCACCACAAAACGTTTTTCGCGGACGTGATGTTGAACGGACAAGTTATAGGCAGCGGCAGCGGTCAATCCAAAAAGGAAGCGGAGCAAGCCGCCGCAAAAGAGGCTGTAAAGCTTATGGGCTATGAAACAGACTAACCTTTCGATATTTATCCCGCACGTCGGCTGTCCGCATATGTGCAGCTTCTGCGATCAGCGAAGCATTTCCGGCGAGCAGTCCGCTCCGACCGCGGAGCAGGTCAAGACTGTTATCGAGGAGCAGGCGGCGCACCTTGCGGACCGCGGAACGACCGCGGAGATTGCGTTTTTTGGCGGCAGCTTTACGGCGATACCGCGAGATTATATGCTCGGGCTGCTTGATGCAGCCAAGGCGGCTGTGGAGCGTTTTCCGTGCTATACGGGGATACGCTGCTCGACGCGTCCCGATCGTATCGACGAGGAGATAGTCGACATTCTAAGACATTATGGAGTAACGGCGGTCGAGCTTGGAGCGCAGTCAATGAGCGGCGAGGTCTTATCCGCAAACGACCGCGGACATACCGCAGAGGACGTCCGCAGAGCCTCCGCGTTGATAAAGCAAAGCGGTATCGAATTGGGCTTGCAGATGATGACGGGACTGTACAAGGACACCCCCGAACGCTGTCTCGAAACGGCGGACGAGTTTATAAAATTATTGCCCGCGACCGTGCGTATCTACCCGACCGTGATACTCAAAAACACGCGGCTCGGAGAGCTTTTTGAGCGCGGAGAATACAGGTCGTTTTCGTTTGACGAAACGATTGACTTATGCGCGGAATTGCTGCGGAAATTTACCGAAAACGGCGTTCGCGTGATACGTCTCGGACTTCACGCAAGCCCCGACGTTGAGCGCGGAATGCTCGGCGGAGTTTACCACCCCGCGCTTCGGGAGATCGTAGAGAGCAGAATATTTCTTAACGATATGAAGTCGCGCCTTGCGGAGCTTGGAAAAGGTCGTCATATTATTTACACCGACCCCAAAAACCTCTCAAAGGCGAAAGGACAGAAGAAGTGCAACGTTAAGGCTCTCGCAGAGCTTGGATATGAAATCGACATATTGCCCTTAGACGGGGAATATTTACTTATAAAATAAAGGCTGGTACAGATGTTATTTAAAACTCTTGAAATACAGGGCTTCAAGTCCTTCGCGGACAAGACCGTGCTGACGTTCGACACGAAAACCACGGCGGTAGTCGGCTCGAACGGCAACGGAAAAAGCAATATTTCGGACGCGCTGCGGTGGGTAATGGGCGAGCAGGGCGCGAAAACTCTGCGCGGCGAGAAAATGGAGGACGTTATCTTCCACGGCACCGTGGAGCGCAAGCCCATGGGCTTCGCCAGGGTCGCCTTGACGATTGACAACGCCGACAGAGCGCTTTCGATAGACGCGGACGAGGTGGTTATTTCGCGCAAGCTGTACCGCTCGGGCGAGAGCGAGTATCTGATAAACGGCAGGAAGTCGCGTCTGCGCGATATTCAGGAGCTGCTTATGGGCACGGGTCTCGGGCGCGACGGCTATTCGATAATCGGACAGGGCAGGGTCGCGGAGATAATCAACGCCCGCGACACTCAGCGCCGCGAGATATTTGAGGAGGCGGCGGGAGTTTCGCTGTTCCTCCGCAAGAAAGCGGACGCGGAAAAGCAGCTCGCTCAGGCGGAGGATAATATTATACGTCAGCGCGATCTGATACGCGTCGACGAGGAGCGTCTTCCGATACTGAAAAAGCAGTCGGAAAAGGCGATCTTGGCTTCGGAACTGTTGGCTCGGAAAAAGGAGCTTGAGATATCCGTCTCGGTTGCGAGACTTAACGAAAAGCGTGAGGAGCTAACCAAGCTCAACGACGATCTGCTGCTCAACAGGGGTGAATGCGAGCATTTCGAGCGCGATATCGAAAAGGCGGAGGAGCAGATAGAAAAGCTCGGCGACGATAAGCTGTCTGCGCAGGGTAGACTTGAGCGCGTTCGTTCGGGCATACAGACCGCCAACGACGAGCTTGCGGAAAAGCGCTCGGGCATATCTGTCGCTGAAAACGACCTCAAGCACAACGAACAGCGCCGCGAGGAGCTTACCGAGCAGTTAAAGAACGCGGAGCAGAACAGCCGCACGTTCGATACGCAAATTGAGCTGATAAACGCGGAAATAACCGAAAAGCAGACGACCGCGGACGAACTTGAAAAGCGGTCCGAAGAGCTGCAGGATAAGTTGGACGAGATATCAAAGCAGAACACCGACGCGGGCGAGGAGTATTCCGCGCTCGAAAGCGAGATCGCCGCGGCGCGCGCCGAGCAGACCAAGCAGGAGCTTGCCGCGTCATTGGCGAGGCGTACCGCGGACGAGCTCTCCGATCAGAAAAACAGCTTTCTCGCTGATCTTTCCGAGGGCGAAAACAAGATAAACGGCTATAAGGACGAGCTTTCCGAGGTTCGGAAAACTGCCGGAAAGAACGCCGAGGAAAAGGCTGCCGCGCAGAATAAATCCGCGGGTATGGAGCGCCTTGCCGAGGGTAAGAGAAAGCGCCTTAACGAAGCGCGGACGGCTCTCGAGCAGGAGAACTCCAAGCTCGGCGAAAAGCAGCAGCGCTATAAAGTCCTCTCCGATATCGAGAAGAGCAAGGAGGGGTATTCGCGCGCCGTAAAGGAGATAATCATGGCGGGCGAGCAGGGCAGACTTACGGGCATCCACGGCATAGTAGCCGACGTTATCACCGTGCCCGAAAAGTACGTGACCGCGATTGAAACGGTCCTGCAGTCCGTAATGCAGAATATTATCGTCGACAACGAGGAGACTGCCAACCGCTGCATACGTTTCTTAAAGGAAACGAACGCGGGACGCGCGACGTTCTATCCTCTCACATCCATGAAGGGCAGACGCCTCAACGAGCCGCGCTTACAGAGCGAGGCGGGCTTTGAGGGCATTGCGAGCGAGCTTGTGGAGTGCGGCGACGAGTACGCGCAGATCATAAGCAATCTTTTGGGTTTGACGGCGGTAGTCGACGACATCGACACCGCGACCGTTATCGGCAAGAAGTACGGTTACAGGTTCCGGATCGTTACATTGGACGGTCAGCTCGTCAACGCGGGCGGTTCGTTCACGGGCGGTTCGCGCATAAACAGGGGCGGCATTATCTCGCGCAAGCAGGAGCTGGACGCGCTGTACGGCGAGATAACCAAGCTCCGCGAGAGCGTCAGGACCAAGAACGAGGAATTCGAGCGTTACAGAGCCGAGGTCGCGAAGTTCACCATCGAGACCGAGGGAATGGCGGACAGAATTCGCGAGCTGGAGCAGGAGGATATCCGCACAAGCGCGGAGATATCGAGACTTACAAGCCTTATAGAGCAGCTTGAAAATCAAGGTGAAAGCTCCCGTCAGACGCTGCAGCGTTTTGACGCGCAGATAAAGCAGCAGACCGACATAATCACCGCCGCTGGAAAGGAAACGGCGGTGCTGTCGGATAAGATAAACGAGCTTGAAAAGAAGCACGAGGAGCAGAGCGGAGAGCGCTCCGAAGCGGAAAACAAGATCAGGGAGATATCCGAGAGAATACTGAAATTCAACAACGACCGACTTGACGCGCTGCACGAGATAGACCTGAAAAAGCAGCAGATAAAGAATATAGAGGATAACCGCAGAACGCTGCTTGAAAACAGCGGCGGCTATCAGCAGGCAATGAACGAGCTTGACGAGAGCGACCGCGCTATACGCGAGAAGATAGAGCGTATCAAGCGCGAGATAGAGGCGGGCAGCGGCGAGCTCTCCGAGAAGAACGAGGAGATCACTACTCTGACGAACGAAATAAACGCGTTCGACAAGCGTATCAGCGAGCTTCACCAAGACATTGCCGAGGCTAACCGCAGCAAGGAAAAATTCACACGGGAGGTCGCGAGGCTTGACGAGCGGCAGGTGGCGCTGCAAAAGGAGTACGACAAGATAGTCGCGCTGCTTTTCGACAGCTACGAGCTCACCGTGTCGCAGGCGGCAGAGCAGGCGGAACTGCCCGAGAATCTCCTTGCTGCCGAGAACGACCTCACCGAGCTTTCAAAGCGCATATCCGCCATGGGTATGGTCAATATGGAGAGTATCGAGGAGTACGAGATCGTATCGCAAAGGTATGAATTCCAGTCGGAGCAGCTGCGCGATATCGAGGACGCGAAGCGCGAGCTTGAAAAGCTGATAGAACAGCTTACGGGCGACATCAAAAAGCAGTTCCTCGAGAGCTTCTACGACATCAACAAGCACTTCAAGGAGATATTCGTGCAGATATTCGGACCGGGCGCGCACGCCGAGCTGGAGCTTACCAACCCCGACGACGTGCTCAACTCGGGTATCGAGATAAACGCCGCGCCTCCGGGAAAGGTAATAAAGAACCTAATCTCGCTGTCGGGCGGCGAGCAGACCATGGTAGCTATCACGATCTACTTCGCGATACTTATACACCGTCCCACGCCGTTCTGTATGCTGGACGAGGTTGACGCGGCGCTCGACGTGGTCAACGTCGAGAAGTACATCGGTTACTTAAACCGTTTCAGTCGCCGCACACAGCTTATGATTATCTCTCACCGCCGCGGCACTATCGAGGGTTGCTCGGTGCTGTACGGCGTATTTATGCAGGAAAAGGGCGTATCGCGTCTGTTAAGGCAGGAGCTTACCGACGAGCTGGACGGTGTTACAAACTAACTGAATGATATGGAGACTTTATGGGATTATTTGATAAATTCAAGAGAAAAAAGATAGTTGATACCCTTGGTGATGAGGAAAACGTTCAAGTAACGGAAAGCTCGGAAAACGCCGAAACCGAGGACAACGGCGGGCGGGCTTCGCTGCTGGAGCGTTTGCAGGGCGGCACACCGATATTCACCGACCACGAATCGGATATCGAGTATATGGAAGAGTACGAGGCTCAGCAGAAGGAAGAGAGCCTGTACCGTCTCCGCGAGGGTTTGAAAAAGACCAAGGACGGCTTTGTGAGCAAGGTCGAGCTGTTGATAAACTCATTCACCAAGATAGACGAGGACTTCTTCGACGAGCTTGAGGAAACGCTGATACTTTCCGATATCGGCGCGGAAACGAGCGAGGATATCTGCGACAAGCTTCGCGCCGAGGTCAAGCGTACGGGCACTACCGAGCCCACGGACGTGAAACAGATGTTAAAGAACATCATCTCGGAGATACTCACGGGCGGCAACGAGATGAAGCTCGAGACAAAGCCGTCGGTGATAATGGTAATAGGCGTGAACGGCGCGGGAAAGACCACTACTATCGGCAAAATGGCGGCGCGTTTCAAGGCGGGAGGCAACAAGGTGATCGTGGCGGCGGCGGATACGTTCCGTGCGGCGGCGATAGATCAGCTCAACGTCTGGACGGAACGCGCGGGCGTGGAGATCGTCAAGCACGGCGAGGGCAGCGACCCCGCGGCTGTGGTGTTCGACGCGATATCGGCGGCAAAGGCGCGCGGCGCGGACATAGTGCTGTGCGATACCGCGGGTCGTCTGCATAACAAGAAGAACCTCATGGAGGAGCTGAAAAAGATCGCGAGGATAATCACGCGCGAGCTGCCCGAGGCGAGCGTGGAAACGCTGCTCGTCCTCGACGCGACCACGGGTCAGAACGCGGTAAATCAGGCGCGGCTGTTCAACGAGACCGCCGACATCACGGGAATAGTTTTAACAAAGCTCGACGGCACGGCAAAGGGCGGCATAATAATCCCGATAAAGAACGAGCTCGGGCTGCCCGTAAAGCTGGTGGGCGTGGGCGAGAAGATAGAGGACTTGCAGGAGTTTATCCCCGAGGATTACGTCAACGCGCTGTTTGATTAAGGATTGGAGGAAAAATGTCTCAAGAACAGAACAAACCGATTATTATTCGGGCAAAGGAAGATTTGGCACCGGAGATATATGAATTGGTTCACGGGACGATCGAGGAGATATACACCAAATATTATTTCGGTGAAGCGGTCGGATTTTTCTTGGAACTTCATAATGAAGAGAGTATTTTAAAAGATATCTCGGAAGAAAAAGTATATGCTGTCACTCTTGAACAGGAGGTCATAGGAACGGGAACGCTTGACGGAGATCATATCAGGTGTTTGTTTGTATCGCCTCAATTTCAGGGACGGGGGATCGGTACGCTTCTTATGGACTTCTTTGAAAGTGAGATCATAAAAACTTATGGCGCCGTATATTTGGATTCTTCGCTTCCCGCCGGAAAATTCTATAACAGCCGCGGATATGCCGTCAAGGAATACAAGGAGCATAGGCTTGAAAATGGCAAGGTGTTGGCGTATGAGATCATGTGCAAGAATAATTTTCCGATCGATCCGAACGAATATAACGCGCCTTTGCAGCTTGTAAGACGCGAAATGGAATTGCAGGGTATAGATTTGGATGAAATGAGGAAAGTTTTTCCCGAAAGATTGTATCTCCTTGCGGACAGCTTGTACGACGCTATGTTGGCGAAAAACGTCGGAACGCTTACCTACCATGTGGGAGGTGAGGTATATGTTATGAACAGTAACAGTAAGGTCGGATTTGTGAAAGGCGAAATGTGCTCCCCGGGAATTGCGACGCAGGCTGAGGACTTGATCGCTGCGGGAGCGCAAGAACTGATTCACGTCGGTTTTGCGGGAGGACGTGTCGGAACAAAAATCGGGGACGTGGTAATCACGGACGGAGCATTTAACGATACGGCGGTCGCCGGCTTGTACGGCTGCAGCGGCGAGATCGTTGAAACGTCAAAGGAACTTACTGATCTGCTCTGCAAGGAAATGAACTCAAAAGGAATTTCGTATCACAGAGGACATCATTGGACTACCGACGCAGGATATGTCGAAACGAATTGGCGCATAAAATATTTTGAGAACAAGGGCGCTCTCTGCGTTGAAATGGAGGGAGCGGGTCTGTTTTCGGCAGCCAAATTCCGTTCCTGCCGCGCAACCGGAATATATGTAATATCGGATTCCGGCTGCGGTGATGATTGGGATCTCGGGTGGGGCGAAAAGGTTCTGGAAACAAGCATAAACAAGGTGATCGACGCAATTGCAGATAATGGATAAAATGCTATTCTATTATCGTGCACCATAGCAGCTGTTCAAGGTATTGACATCTTGAAGATTTTGTGATATAATAAAAGGTAACAATTTTTGATGAAAGGATCATTTTCAATCATGGAACATCACCGATCGAGTGAAGAACAAGGCACTGTACCCGAACCGACGGGCAGCTCCTGCCCCGGGGACAGTCGAAAACGTCTGATAATCGCATCAAACAACGCGGGAAAGATTCGCGAGTTCAGGGAGCTGCTCAGCCCGTTCGGGTTTGAGGTCGTATCAATGCGTGACGCTGGCTTTACCGACGAGATAATCGAGGACGGCGATACGTTCGAGGAGAACGCGCACATCAAAGCGCGCGCGGTTTGGGAGGCTACAAAGACCCCGACTATCGCAGACGATAGCGGTCTGGAGATAGACTTTCTGGACGGCGCTCCCGGAGTGTATTCGGCGCGGTACGCGGGCGAGGGAGCGGACGATAAGGCGCGCTGCCAAAAGGTTCTGGACGAGATGCACGGCGTTGCGAGGGAGCTTCGCGACGCGAGGTTTGTGTGCTCGATTTATTTCATATACGCCGAGGACGATGAGTATTCCGTAAACGGAGAAGTCCGCGGCTACATAGGCGAGAAGCCCAAGGGTAAAAACGGCTTCGGCTATGACCCGATCTTTATGCTGAACGACGACGACAGCATGGCGACTATCGGCGACGAGGAAAAAAACAAGATATCCCACCGCGCAAACGCGTTCGGACAGCTTTCTAAGATACTGGAGGAGAAATTTTTGTAAATGCTGACAAGTAAACAAAGAGCGCACCTGCGTTCGATTGCGCAGAGCTATAATCCGATATTCTATATCGGAAAGCTCGGTATTACCGATGAGATAATAAATCAGCTTGAGCACGCTATCAACGCACGTGAGCTTATCAAAATAGGGGTTCAGGAAAGCTGCGAGTACAACGCCCGCGAGGCTGCGGACATCATCGCGCCGCAGCTCGGGGCAGAGACAGTCGCCGTTATCGGACGGAAGTTCGTGCTGTGGCGCAGGAGCCGCGATCCGAAAAAGAGGGTGATCGAGCTTGATTAAGACGGGAATTTTCGGCGGCGCGTTCAATCCCGTGCATAACGGTCATGTCAATCTCGCGAAAGAGGCGATAGAGCAGCTTAAGTTAAGGAGATTGCTGATTATCCCGACCTTCGAGTCGCCGCATAAGGCGACGAAGCTGTTGCCGTTCGAGACGCGGGCAGAGATGTGCCGTCTGGCTTTTGAGAGCATATCGGACAAATGCGAGGTCACGGTGAGCGACATAGAACGGCAGATGGGCGGCGTGAGCTATACGATAAACACGATACGCGAGCTGTCCAAGCGGCTTCCCGGCGAGCAGCTTTTTCTGCTTATCGGAGGCGATATGCTGTTTTCGTTCAGGGAATGGTATAAGTACGAGAACATACTCAAGGAGAGCAAGGTCTGCGCGGTAGCTCGCGGCGGCGACAGCTTTACGGATATGCTTGAATTCGCGGCGGAAATGGGCAGGGTAAAGGTGCTGCCGACAAATATCGTCGACGTTTCATCAACGGAGATACGTGAAAAGCTTGCCGCGGGCGCGGATATCTCACAGCTTGTGCCGCAAAAGGTCGCGGAGTATATCGCAAAAAACGATTTGTACAGAGGTTTGGAAGTTGAGTAAGTATGTTGATTACGATCAATACGAGGACTTGCTGAAGGAGCGGCTGTCAAAAAAGCGCTTTCAGCACAGTATGAACGTAGCGGAGGAGTGCTTCAGGCTCGCGGAGAGGTTCGGCGCGGACAAGCGGCGCAGCTATCTCGCGGGAATGCTGCACGATATAATGAAAGAGGATCTGCCAGACAGGCAGAAGCAGTACACGGTTGACAGCGGACTTTCACCCGATCCCGCTGAGCTTGCCACAAAGGCGCTCTGGCACGGCGTAGCGGGAGGATATTATGTCCGCGAGATACTTCATATCGACGACGATGAGGTGATACGCGCGATACGCTATCACACCGTAGGCTGCGCGAGAATGAGCGCTCTGGAAAAGATCGTGTATCTCGGCGATATGATCTCGGAGGAGCGCAGCTACAAGGGCGTTGACAAGATGCGCGAGTACTGCTACAAAGACCTCGATCTCGCGATGTCCGTGGCGCTTATCTATCAGATAAGCTGCGTGTGCAATAAATGCGGCGTGCTGCCGCTTTCAACGTTTGAAGCGTATAACTATTATCTGCAATTCAATAAAAATAAGGAGAGCCTATGACCGACAGAGAAGAATTAGAGATCGCCGTTAAGGCGCTTGACAGTAAGAAAGCAACAAAGATCACCGCCCTAAAAGTCGGCGATCTGACGATACTCGGCAATTATTTTGTGATAGCATCCGCGTCCTCGACCACGCAGGTCAAGGCGCTTGCCGACGAGGTGGAATACCGTATGCAGCAGGCAGGCGTTACACCCAAGAGCATTGAGGGAGCGCAGAGCAGAAACTGGATAGTGCTGGATTATATCGACATTATCGTGCATATCTTCCTCGAGCAAACACGCGAGTTTTATCAGCTCGAGCACCTTTGGGCGGACGGCGAGCCTGTTGATATTTCCGAAATAATATCCGAGCAAAGTTAAGAGATTTTGGTTAAAAGTGCCAAAAAATGAAAAGTGTATAAATTTTTTGAATAAACTCTTGACAAATCGTATGTTATGTTGTATAATAACACATATACTCTATGTATAACTACTACTTGTAGATAACCTATGCCCGATGGCAAAGGGAGGGAAAATATAGATGGCAGAAATTCGTCTTGGAAAAAATGAATCTCTTGATACCGCTCTGAAGCGTTTCAAGCGTTCATGCGCAAGGGACGGCGTTCTTGCTGAAGTTCGTAAAAGAGAGCATTACGAAAAGCCTTCGGTAAAACGTAAAAAGAAGTCCGAAGCTGCTCGCAAGCGTAAGTTTTGATTGCGCTTATTAACAGAAAAAACGGTTGAAGCGGGCAGTTTTTGTCCGCTTTAATTGCTTTATACGGGTATTTTCCCTTTCATATCATTATCGTTTTTGGGGAGGAAATATGAGCTTTAAAATGTATAGGCTGGACTTCGGCTGGGAGATAGCAGTGCCGGAGGGATGGATAATGGAAAAAAAGGAAGCGGGCAGTTGTATCTTCTATCCGGAGGATCCCGAGGACGAAACTACGATATACGCGTCCGCGTTACATTCAGAGGATCACAAGCTGCTCACGCCGGAGCGTCTGATGAAGAGCGCGTTTGAACGGAGCATTCCCGAAAATTCCGAGGAGCTGGAAATTCCGACAAGCCTGCACTGTATGGCGTTTACACAGCGCGGTTCGGACGGGGTCTATCGTATCGGCGCGGGTTTTTTCACCGAGGGTGACCTGTTGTCGCTGAACGTCTACGCAAAGGATCGGGAAAAGGCGAACGAGGCGGCGGCGGGCTTTTCGCGAACCAAGTTCGCGCGGGGGTAATAATGCTTTTTAAACCGACTTTCTGGCTGAAAAACGTGCTTATGATAGACGAGAATTTTCTATACGAGCACAATGTTTCGGCAATGGTCCTCGATATGGACAACACTTTGTCCATGCACGGAAATCCCGCGGCGGAGGACGGCGTTTTGGAGTGGCTGGATAAAATGCGCGGTCTGGGAATTAAAATGCGCGTTGTATCCAACAATAATACAAAGCGCGTCGCGCCGCTCGCAGAGATACTCGGGCTGCCGTTCACCGCGAACGGGGCTAAGCCGCTGACTTTCGGAGTAAACCGTGCCGTAAAGGCAATGAACGCGAAAAAATCCGAAACGCTGGTTATCGGCGATCAGATATTCACCGACGTTATGGCGGGCAATCTGGCGGGGATACGCACGGTTCTGGTAGAGCCGTTTCATCTGGAAAAGACTTGGACGTTCCGCCTGAAAAGGCGGATAGAGAGCCTTGTGTTCCACAGAAATTACGATGATCTGGAGTTGAAATAATGATTACATTCGGACCGGGCGGTAATTCCGTCAGCTGGGGAAAGCGCAGGTTTCCGGCGGATCTGCCGCAGTATCTTAAGGAACTTGGACTTAACGGCTATGAAATAGAATGCGGGCGCGGCGTTCGCATAAGCGAGGCTGCCGTGCGCGACTTGCCGAAGCTCGCGGAGGAGCACGGGATATACGTCACGCTGCACGCTCCGTATTTTATATCGCTGTCGTCCGTGGAGGAGGAAAAGCGCATTAACAGCGTGAATTACATTCTCGAATCGGCAAAGGCGGCAAAATCTGTCGGAGCGCGGAAGATAGTGGTACATTCGGGGTCGTGTTCGAAAATGACGAGAGCCGAGGCGACATATCTTGCAAAGCAGACCTTGAAGCTCGCGCAGAAGTCCCTTGACGATAACGGGCTTTCCGATATTATCATCTGTCCCGAGACTATGGGCAAGATAAATCAGCTCGGCACGCTCGAGGAGGTGTTGGAGTTGTGCACCGTGGACGAGCGTTTCCTGCCGACGGTCGATTTCGGACACCTCAACGCGCGAACTCTTGGCGGCATAAAGTCGCGTGAGGATTACGCTAAAATGCTTGATCTTATCGAGAACGAGCTGGGTCACGAGCGTATGTCGAATATGCACGTGCATTTCAGTAAGATAGAGTACACAAACGGCGGCGAAAAACGCCATTTGACGTTTGCGGACAAGCAGTACGGACCGCAGTACGAGTTTCTTATGGAGGAAATACACAAGCGCGGGCTTGAGCCGTCGATAATTTGCGAGAGCGACGGCACACAGGCTGAGGACGCCGCCGAAATGAAAAAATATTTTGAGAGTTTATAAATATATACGGAGGAAATTATGAAAATTCTGGTTATAAACGGTCCGAATTTAAATCTTCTTGGCGAGCGCGAGCCCGCCGTTTACGGCGGCGATTCGCTCCAGGCGATAAACGACGAGCTGTTCACGAGGGCGAAAAGAATGGGCTATGATATGGCGTTTTTTCAGAGCTCGAACGAGGGCAGCATTATCGACCGTCTGCACGATTCGCGTCTGGATTGCGCGGGCGTGATACTCAACGCGGGCGCGTACACGCATTACAGCTACGCGATACGCGACGCGATTGCGGCGATAAATATCCCCGTTATCGAGGTTCACCTCAGCAATATCAACAACCGCGACGAGTTCCGCAAAACGAGCGTTATCGCGCCCGTATGCCGCGGCAGTATCGCGGGCTTCGGAAAGATCAGCTATATGCTCGCGCTGAACGCGCTTGATTATCTTTTCGGTGAACAGAAATGAGCCGTGTGGACGATATCGTTGAGTGGCTTCCCGATGAGCGCAGCGCAGCGCTGATAACCTCGCCGCTTTCGCTGAGGTATATATGCGGCTTTCCTATTGAGAACAGCATTCTGCTCGCGTTTCACGAGCGGAGCATTCTTTTTGTGATGGCGCGGGATTTCGAGGAGGCGACCGAGAAAGCAGACGGCTTTTCAGTGCAGGTGCTCAGCAGCGGAAGACAAATGCTCGAGCTGCTGATAAAGTACAGCGTAAAGCGAATTTACACCGAGGCGGATAAGATCACCGTCGCCGAGTTCAACACCTATAAGGAGCAGCTCCATTACGCGAACGTTCTCGCGTCGGAGGAGCTTTCGGACAAGCTTGTGCAGATGCGGACGGTGAAATCCGACGAGGAGATCGTCGCCATACTTAACGCGCAGAAGATATGCGACAAGGCGTACGAGCGAATACTCGGCACCGCGCGCAGGGGAATGACCGAGCGACAGATCGCGGCGCTGCTGGGCTTTTATATAATGGACTACGGCGCGGAGGAGATCGCGTTCCCGACGATAGCGCTGTCGGGCGAGAACACCGCAAATCAGCGCGCCAAGCCGTCCGACAGGCAGATACGCGACGGCGACTTCCTTGTCCTGGAATTCGGGGCGCGGTATAACGGTTATTGCGCGTCCATGTGCAGGACGGTCGCTGTCGGCTCGATAGATTCGACGCGCGACAATATGTACAACGCGGTATCGTGCGCGCTGCAGGACGGGCTGAAGTCGCTGCGCGCGGGAATAGGCGGCAAGGTCGCCGACAGCGTGGCAAAGGCGACGCTCAACGCGTGGGGCGCGGACAAGTACTGTTCGGTGAATTTTGCTCACGGAATAGGTCTTGAGGCTGTGGAGCCGCCGTTTTTGCGGCAGGGGAGCAGCGTTATGCTTAAAGCTAAGACCGCGCTCTCGACCGCGTGTGGGGTAAGCATGGGGCGTTACGGCATTAAAATGGGCGATATGGCCGTGCTTACGGAGGAGGGCTGCGCGGACCTCACCGCCGCGACAAAGAGCCTTGTTCACATCTGACTGTGAGCGAAAATGAAATAATTTCGAGTTTTTTTAAAAAAGTGCTTGAAATATTCGCCGAAATTTGGTACAATATAAAACGAGATGTGTTTTCCCGAGTTTTGGTTATCGGGTCAATATAATTATTATTAAAAACTATTTGGAGGTTCGCTATGATTACAGCGGGAGATTTCAGAAACGGAATGACATTTGAAGAGGACGGAAACGTAATGCAGATCATCGAGTTCCAGCACGTTAAGCCCGGCAAGGGCGCTGCGTTCGTCCGCACTAAGGTAAAGAACGTTATCACGGGGTCGGTGGTTGAAAAGACCTACAACCCGTCCGCAAAGTTCCCCACGGCTTTTGTGGAGAGAAAGGATATGCAGTACTCCTACTCCGACGGCGAGCTGTATCACTTTATGGATCAGGAGACCTACGAGGATGTTCCCGTTAACGCGAGTGAGGTCGGCGATAATTTCAAGTTCGTCAAGGAAGAGATGATGTGCAAGGTTTTGTCCTACAAGGGCAAGGTGTTCGGCGTTGAGCCGCCCAACTTTGTTGAGCTTCAGGTAACTCAGACCGATCCCGGTTTCGCCGGAAATACGGCTACAAATGCGACCAAACCCGCAACTCTCGAGACCGGCGCAGAGATCCGTGTTCCGCTGTTCATCAACGAGGGCGAGGTCATCAGGATCGATACTCGTACAGGCGAGTATATGGAGCGCGTAAAGTAAAATCATAAAAAGCATCAATATTTTAGTGGAGTGAGAATTTCAAAAAGTGTCGGCCGGAGCGAAGCTTAGGGGAATCGGTCAAGATTTTGAAATTCTTTATAGATAGGAGTTAAGTATGACTATTGGTGAAAAGGTTTCTTATTTGAAGGGTTTGGCAGAGGGTCTGAATACCGATGATAAGATCGTCAACGGTATTCTTGACGTGCTCGCGGATATTGCTGAGAACCTTGCGGAGGTAGACGAGGAGCTTGACGACGTGGCTTCCGTAATGACCGACGTTGAGGAGAGCCTTGCGGATCTGGAGGACGAGGTCTACGGCGTTGACGACGAGGACGACGATTATTACGACGATATCGACGAGGAGCTTGCCGATATGTATGAGACCGTCTGCCCGAACTGCGGAAACGCGATCCGCTTTGACTACGAGCAGGCAAACGCGGGCGGAATGGACTGTCCGAACTGCGGAAAGCACCTTGTTTTCGAGCTCGACGAGGACGAGTCGGAAGAGCTGTAATTGGTTGATTGCGCGGTTTTCTGCGCGGAAATTGACATAAAGCCTGCTCTTGCGTTAGAACAGGCTTTAATTTTTGGAGGTATAAAGATGAGCTGGCGGGATAATTTGATAAAGATCGAACCGTATGTCGCGGGCGAACAGCCGAATAAAACGGATTTTATAAAGCTGAACGCGAATGAAAATCCATATCCGCCGTCACCCAGGGCAATAGCCGCGATTCGCGGATACAACGCGGAAAATCTGAAAAAGTACCCCAGTGCGAACGCCGTGCCGCTTGTAAACGCGATAGCGAAGCGGGAGGGCTTGCAGCCCGAGAACGTGTTTGCGGGGAACGGCACCGACGACGTTCTGTCGCTGTGTTTCCGCGCATTCTTCAACTCGGACAAGCCGATAATCTTCCCCGATATTACATACTCGTTCAATACGGTGTGGTGCGATATTCTGAATATTCCGTATAAAACGATACCCGTTGACAAGAATTTCAGTATAGACCCTGCGGACTACGCGAGACCGAACGGCGGCGTTGTTATCGCAAATCCGAACGCGCCCACCTCTATCGGGCGCGGACTTGATTTTATACGGGCTATACTCGATAGTAACCGCGACAGCGTGGTAATCGTCGACGAGGCGTATGTGGACTTCGGCGGCGTGACAGCCGTGCCATTGCTTAAAGAGTATGATAATCTAGTCATAACGCGGACGTTCTCGAAATCGCGGAGCATGGCGGGAATGAGGCTCGGCTGGGCAATGGGCGGCAAGGAGGTAATTTCGGCGATATACGCGACCAAGGACAGTATGAACAGCTATCCCGTGGACAGCATAGCGCAGGCGGCGGGAGTTGCGTCTATCGAGGACGAGGAGTACTTCCAAGCGACCCTGAAACGCGTTATAGCGACGCGCGGCAGGCTCACGGCGGAGTTGCGTTCAATGGGCTTTTTGCTCCCCGACAGTCAGACGAATTTCGTGTTCGCAAGTCACCCGAGGTATTCCGCAAAGGATATCTTCGAGTTTCTGAAAACGCGCGATATCTATGTGCGGTGGTTCAACAAGCCGCGTATCGACAATTATCTGCGGATAACCGTCGGCACGGACGGGGAGACGGATATGTTGGTTTCGGCGTTAAAGGAGGTTATGAATTTATGGAATTGATTATGCAGCCAAACGGTTCGGCATGCGGTCAGGCGTGCATTGCCATGATCTCCGGAAAGAGCGTTGAAGAAGTGATAAAAGATATGAGAACTGACGGTCCGACAAGTATCGGTCAGCTTATGGATATACTCGATATATATGGCATAGGACACGCAGAACGGAATAAGCGAATATCCAAAAAGAATCCCGTTCCCTATAAGTATTCGATTTTGACGATACATACTAATGCGGGATATACGCATTGGGCGTTGCTGTATAGCAATAAATATTATGATCCGGAGTTCGGTTTGATCGACGGGGAATATACGTATGGGAAGATAACGTCTTTTTTGGAAATATACAGTGAGTAACTGTTATAATTAAAAATTTGTGATTAGCGGTAAGAAATTATGAAGATCGAAACAGAACGCTTGCTTTTGAGAGAGTTCTCATTACAGGATTTTGACGCGCTGTATGAGATAATGTCCGACCCCGAAACAATGCGGCACTATCCCGAGCCTTTTGACATGGAGCGTGTCAGAGGGTGGATAGAATGGAATCTGCAAAATTATAAGGAATACGGCTTCGGACTGTGGGCGGTCGTTTTGAAAGAAACGGGAAAATTTATAGGCGACTGCGGCATTACGATACAGAATATTGACGGGGAATTTTTCCCCGAGATCGGCTACCATATTCACAGGAAATATTGGCGGAGAGGCTTTGGCAGCGAGGCGGCAAGAGCGGTCAGGGACTGGGCATTCAAAAATACGTCATACGACTGCTTGTATTCCTATATGAAATACACAAATGTCGGGTCATACTCAACTGCCGTTGCGAACGGCATGAGGAAGATAAAGGAATATCCCGACGAAAAGAACGGTATTTCATACGCTTATGCCATAACGCGTGATGAATGGGAAAGGGAGTTTGCGGAATGACATACAATGACTTGATAGGCAAAACAATGCTTGCGGGTATCACCTATATGCGCGGAGATGAGGTTGAGGATACCGTTCGGTTTTTCGGAACGGTCATTTCCGCGGACGCCGAGGAGATCGCCGTAGAGCTTGCGGACGGAAAGGTATGGACGCTGCCGCCCGATCTGTCGGCGGTACAGCCCGCGAAAAAGGGCGTTTATCGCCTGAAAGATACGGGAGAGGAGATAGAAAATCCCGATTTTACTTCCGTATGGACTTGTTACTTAAATAATGATCAATAAGGAGATGTTTATTATGAAAATCGAAACCAAATGCTTACACGAGGGCTACGCGCCCAAGAACGGCGAACCGCGCGTTATGCCGATAGTACAGAGCACGACCTACGTCTACGACAGCACCGACGACGTTGCGGCGGTGTTCGACGACCCCACCAAGTCGCTTATCTACTCGCGCTTTGAGAACCCGACGACGGACTGCGTCGAGAAGAAGATCGCGGCGCTCGAGGGCGGAGCGGCGGCTATGTGTACGTCGAGCGGACAGGCGGCTTCGCTGCTGTCGATACTGAACATCTGCGAGGCGGGCGACAGCTTTATCGCGAGCGCGTCCATCTATGGCGGCACGATAAATCTTTTCGGCGTAACGCTGAAGCGAATGGGTATCGAATGCATATGGGTCGAGCACGACGCGACCGAGGAGCAGCTTAACGCGGCGTTCAAGCCGAACACAAAGGCTGTTTTCGGTGAAACGCTGGCTAACCCTGCGCTGACCGTTCTCGATATCGAGATGTGGGCTAAGGCGGCTCACGCGCACGGAGTTCCGCTGATAATCGACAACACGTTCGCGACGCCGATACTTTGCCGCCCGATAGAGTGGGGAGCGGATATCGTCGTACACTCTACCTCAAAGTATATGGACGGTCACGCGGTTCAGGTAGGCGGCGTTATCGTCGACAGCGGAAAATTTGACTGGACTAACGGTAAATTCCCGTGCATGACCGAGCCGGACGAGAGCTATCACGGCATAGTATATACCGAGAAGTACGCGTTTGCGCCGTATATTGTCAAGGCGAGAATGCAACTTATGCGCGACTTCGGCTGTTATCCCGCGGCGAATTCGTCGTTCCTGCTCAATCTCGGACTTGAAACGCTTGCGGTTCGCATGAAGCAGTACTGCGAGAACGCGTTGAAAGTCGCAAAGTATATCCAAGACACGGGCAAGGTGGAGTTCGTAACATATCCCGCGCTGGAGGGCATCAAGGGTCACGAGCTTGCGAAGAAGTACCTTCCGAACGGCACGAGCGGCGTGATTTCGTTCTCGATAAAGGGCGGCAGAAGCGTCGCGGTCAAGTTTATGGACAGCCTTAAGCTCGCGAGCAACGAGGTTCACGTCGCGGATATCCGTACCTGCGTGCTCCACCCCGCGAGCGCGACGCACCGTCAGCTCACCGACGAGCAGCTTGTCGCGGCGGGTATTGACGGCGGGCTTATCCGCTTGTCGGTGGGTCTGGAGAACGTCGGGGATATTCTCGACGACCTTAAACAGGCGTTCGCGAATATCTGATTTTTGGAGGCAGAATATGGAAAGAAGAATCGAAACCGAGCGCCTTATTCTTCGACCGCTGACGGCGGCTGACGCGGAGGACGTATTTGAATGGGTCGGCGATCCCGTTGTTAATCGCTATATGCCGTATGCGCTGTATGATAATGTCGGGCAGGTCAGGGAGTGGATAAGTACGATCACGAATGATTACAATCATTTCGGATTTGAGTTGAGATCGACCGGAAAGGTGATCGGCTCGGGCGACGTCGGTTTTGATTCGGAGCGCGGCGCTTACGGATTGGGATATAATATCAACCGTGAGTTCTGGGGGCAGGGCTACGCTACGGAGGCGTCCAAAGCAATGATACAATGGGCGCACGAAACTCTGGGAGCGTGCAGCTTTATCGCGTGTCACGCGCTTGCCAATCCCGCTTCGGGAAAGGTAATTCAAAAGTGCGGATTTCGTTTTGAAAAATATGAGCAATATTCAAGGCTTGACGGAAGTGAGACCTTTGAAGCGGCGTTTTACTCTCTGCATTTGGAAAACGGATAAAAGATTCGGTTTCGGAGAAAGCCGATAAAATTTGCCTATCGATAAGAAAAAAACGACTTAATCGGTGTTCACCCAAATAAAGTTTGAAGGGATATGATATGATATGAAAATCAGGATAGTTGAAAAAAACAATATCCGCTGCGCCGTTATAGCCGACGACGAAAAGGTGATCAAGGACGCGCAGTCCGCTCTGGACTTGCTTATGAGCGCGAAATATGAAGCGGACACAAAGAATATCGTTATTGACAAGCGATTGGTATGCGGTGACTTTTTCATTCTCAGTACGGGTCTTGCGGGCGAGATACTTCAAAAATACGTCAACTACGGAGGGCGGATCGCCGTTTACGGCGATTATTCGCGTTATACAAGCAAGCCGCTCAAGGATTTTATTTACGAAAGCAATAAAGGAAGAGATGTGTTTTTCGTTTCCTCCGAGGAGGAAGCGGTGGATATGCTGACGCGATAAAATCATTTTTAATGGTATTTCGGAACAAAGCGAGGTAATAATGAACAAACAGGAAATATACGACTACCTGAAAAGCAAAGGCGTCCGGTACGAGATAACGGAGCACAAAGCCGTTTACAATATGGCGGAGATTGGCGATATCGAGATACCGTACCCCGAAGCAGACGCAAAAAACCTTTTTGTCCGCGACGACAAAAAGCGGAATTATTATCTCATCACGATAAAGGGCGACAAGCGCGTAGACCTTAAAGAGTTTCGCCAAAAGAACGGTACGCGGGCGTTGAGCTTTGCGTCGGAGAGCGATCTGGAGAATATTCTGAAGCTGAAAGCGGGTTCGGTTACTCCGCTAGGAGTGCTGAACGACGAGGAATGCCGCGTAAAGGTGTTTCTGGACGCGGATTTTCTGAAAGAGCCGAAACTCATTGGCGTTCACCCTAATGACAACACCGCTACGGTGTGGCTGAATACGGACGACCTTATTGAAATTATCAAAGGACACGGCAGCATTTTTTGCGTTGCGGAGATTTGACGGAGGACGAGATATGATTGAAAGATATGACGTAAACGAAGATTGGGCGCATACGGGAATAATCAAAGCAGGAGATTATTGCTTTTTAAGTTATTGCGTCGGCAATATCGGCGGAGCGGTCGAGGAACAGATCAACGGCGCGTTTGATGAAATGGAAAGACGTCTGGCTCTTGTGGGGCTTACGCTTGAAAACGTCGTGCAGATGGATTGCCTGTTCAGAGACGTATGGAATATTCCGGTTATGGAAAAGGTGATAAGGGAACGGTTTAACGGCAAATATCCCGTTCGCAAGTCTATTCAGACCAACTTCGCTCATACGGGCGGCGAAAAAGGACTGCTGTTCCAAGCGGACGCGGTCGCGTACTGCGGTATGGCAAATTGAGATATTTAGAATAGGAGACAACGATTTGATTACGGTTAGCGATGTAAATGTCAGCTTCGGCGGACAGGTTTTGTTCAAGGACGTGGACTTAAAGTTCACCAACGGCAATTGCTACGGCGTTATCGGCGCGAACGGCGCGGGTAAATCGACGTTTTTAAAGGTGCTGTGCGGCGAGCTTGAGCCGACAAAGGGCACGGTAACGCGCCCGCCCGAAATGCGTATGAGCGTGCTGCGGCAGGATCATTACGCGTTCGACGAGTTCACCGTGCAGGACACGGTAATAATGGGCAACAAAAAGCTTTATGACATTATGCAAGAGAAAGACGCGCTTTATGCGAAAGAGGATTTCTCGGACGAGGACGGCGAGCGCGCAAGCGTTCTCGAAGCGGAGTTCGCCGAGCTGAACGGCTGGGAAGCCGAAAGCGACGCATCCAAGCTGATACAAGGTCTGGGACTGCCCGAGGAGATTATGTACAGTCAGATGTCGAGCCTTACGGGTAACGAAAAGGTCAAGGTGTTGCTTGCGCAGTGCCTGTTCGGCAACCCCGAAATTATCCTCATGGACGAGCCTACAAACCACCTCGATGTTGAGGCAGTGAGCTGGCTGGAGGACTTCCTCGCGGACTATTTCGGCACGGTCATAGTCGTATCGCATGACCGTCATTTCCTGAATAATGTGTGTACGCATATCGTCGATATCGATTATGGCAAGATAAAGATGTACGTCGGCAACTACGAGTTCTGGTACGAGAGCTCGCAGCTTATTCAGCGTATGATCAAGCAGCAGAACAAGAAAGTCGAGGAGAAGATCAGGGAGCTGCAGAATTTTATCGCGCGCTTCTCCGCGAACAAATCCAAATCAAAGCAGGCGACCTCGCGCCGCAAGCTGCTCGATAAGCTGACCGTCGAGGAAATGCCCGCAAGCTCGAGAAAATACCCGTATATCGGCTTCGATATGGAGCGCGAGGCGGGCAAGGATATCCTCCAAGTTACGGGCTTGTCGAAAACGGTCGACGGCGTTAAAGTCCTCAACAACGTGAGTTTCACTGTCGCAAAGGGCGACAAGATCGCGTTCGTAGGCGCGAACGAGATCGCCGTGACGACGCTGTTCCGCATACTCACCGAGGAGCTCGGGTCCGACGAGGGAACGTTCAAATGGGGCGGCACGATAACCACAAGCTACTTCCCGAACGATAACAGCGCGTTTTTCAACGACTGCGAGCTGTCGATAATCGACTGGATGCGGCAGTACTCGACCGACGAGACCGAGAGTTTTCTGCGCGGATTTCTCGGGCGTATGCTGTTCAGCGGTGACGACGTGTACAAGCCCGTCAAAGTGCTGTCGGGCGGTGAAAAGGTGCGCTGTATGTTCTCTAGAATGATGCTGTTCCACAGCAACTGCCTTATCCTCGACCGTCCCACTAACCACCTCGACCTCGAGAGCATAACCGCGGTCAACAACGGGCTTTCCGAGTTCAAGGGCAACGTGCTGTTCGCTTCGCACGACCACGAGATACTCGATACCGTGCCGAACCGCATTATCGAGATCACCGAGGACGGCTGCTTCGACCGTCAAGGCAACTACGACGAGTACGTAGAGTGGCGCAAAGAGAATGTCGGAGGGGCGCTGTCTATTTGACTATGACCGTACTTTGATTGTGAATTAGTATGAAAGGCGGCGACAATATGAAACCGTTACGGACAATAGAATTTCAATTTGACTATGAGTGCGCTCCTATCTGGCTGTGCGGCGACGAATTCGGACCTTGGCTCATAAGCAGTGAGGGATATTTTGTTGATAGCCTTGATGACCCATCTATAAAGGTACATGAGGAGCGCTTGAAAGGCGAAGTCAAGTTGGAGCAAAAAGTAAAGCTTATTGATGAGATATACCTTAAACTTTGGGATATAAACGAATTCCCCGACGGCGAGCCGTATCTCGGTTTTGAGGACGAACGGGAGAAAAAGGATTTCTTTGACGCGTGCGATTACGTTATCAAGCGAATGAAAGAAATCTTCGGCGAAGAGTTTTCGGTGCACGAATCTACTAAACGGTTAATTAATGAACGGTCTTGGGGCTGTAAAACAACAGAAAGAATGATCATATGAACTACATTATAATGGACTTGGAGTGGAATCAGGCGCTTAACCCGTCGAAAACGGTGCGCGAGCCCGTTCTGCTGCACGGCGAGATCATACAGATCGGCGCGGTCAAAACGGACGATAAATTCAACCTTATCGACAAGATAAAGATAAACGTCCGCCCGAAATACTACAAAAAAATGAACCCGCACGTCGCGCAGATAACGGGTATTACCGATATGCAGCTCACCTCGGGCGAGACGTTTCCGCAGTCGTTCAGACGTTTCAAGGAGTGGTGCGGAAGTGAATTCCGTTTCATCACATGGGGCTTTGACGACCTGAATATGCTCGCCGATAATCTCACACTGCACGGTCTCGACCCAAGCTTTGGCAGCGACTACATAAATCTGCAGCTCATCTACAACCGCCAGATGAAGAGCGAGCATTTGCAGTGTGCGCTTTCAACGGCGGCGGAGAGCCTTGAAATTCCGCTTGACGTACAGGTTCATGACGCGTTCAACGACGCTTACCTCACCTACGAGGTGTGCCGAAAGCTTGATATGACGCTGGGACTTGCGGAGTATTCCGAGTACACCGCCGCGATGCCTCAGCCGCTTTTTAAGGACGCCGTGAACGATATCGGGAACTTGAAGAAAATGGTGTCCGACAGCCGCGTTACAGACCTGAAATGCCCGCAGTGCGGCGGAGCGCTTACGCTGCGTCAATGGCTTTTCGGCAACGGAAAGTCCTGCAAAACCATAGCCGAATGTCCCGAATGTAAGGAAAACTTTCTTGTGAAATTAAAAGCGTGTATGATCTCAGAGCATAATTACACGGTAATACGGACGATATTCGCCGCAAGCGACGAGGACGTAACGTCATACGAAAACAAGCTGAAAAAGCGCGAAGAGCGCCGCAAATTGGCAGCGGAGAGAAAGAAAGCGGAGGAGAAGAATGATAAAAACGGTAATGTTTGACCTTGACGGCACGCTGCTGCCGTTCGTTCAGGACGAGTTTATAAAGTACTATTTCGGCGGCTTGTGCAAAAAGCTCGCGCCGCTCGGCTACGATCCCGACGGCGTTGTCAAGAACGTCTGGAAGGGCACGGGCGCGATGATAAAGAACGACGGTTCGCGGACGAATAGCGAGGCGTTCTGGGAGACGTTCCGCGCGGCGTTCCCGGACAAGCCCGACGCGAAAGCGTTCTGCGATGAGTTCTATACCGGCGAATTTGATGCGTTGAAGCAGTGCTTAATGCACGTACCCGACCACAAGCCGATGATAGAGCGGCTGAAAAGCGCGGGTGCGGAGCTTGTGCTTGCCACAAACCCGATCTTTCCCGAGTGCGCCGTCGCGACAAGGCTCGCGTGGGTGGGTCTGTCCTTAAACGATTTCGCGTTCGTTACCCATTACGACAACAGCACGTTCTGCAAGCCCAACCCGAAGTATTTCGAGGAGCTGCTTAAAAAGCTCGGCAGACAGCCCTCGGAGTGCGTGATGATCGGCAACAGCGTCGGCGAGGATATCCTCCCGACAAAGTCGCTCGGCATTGAGAGCTTTCTTGTGAATGAGTTTATCGAGAATCCCGACAACGTCGACGTTTCCGAATTCAACCGCGGAACGATTGAGGACGCGGTTAAATTCGCTGTTGATAAACTTTCCGAATAACTGTTATGGAATACACGATAAAGCAGATCTCCGACGAGCCCACGCTTCGGGCGGTGCTGAATATGTGCTACTCAATACTGGGCGAGCATTACGAGGGCCTGTACTCCTACGAAGCGTGGGTCAGACGGCTCGACAGGGGATACCTTATGCTGTACGCGGAGCATGGCGGCAAGCCGATAGCGGCGGTGCTCGGCAGGGCGGAAAGTCCGGACAGCGTTGTGATAGGCTTTGCGGCGTGTGTAGAGAAGTATCGGGGGCGAGGCGTTACAAGGTCGCTTATGAGTTCATTCGAGCGCAGCGTCCGACTTCATGATTATTACAAGATAACGCTTACAAGCTTTAACGGCGCGTGGGGATTTTACGAGAAATGCGGCTATGAGGTCACGGAGGAGAAATTCGGGAAACGTATTTACTGCAAATATCTGGGTTAAGGAGCGGGCTTAAATGGACTATACAATAAAGCGGATATCCGACAAATCGGAGCTGAAAGCAGTATTGGAGATGTGTTGGGATATCCTGGGACAGTCGAACACGGATATCTATTCCGAAGAGGCGTGGCAGTCGCGGCTTGACAACGGCTGCCTTTTGCTGTACGCGGAGCTGAACGGTAAGCCCGTTGCGGCGGCATTGGGCAGAGCGGAGAACAGCGAGAGTGTTGTGCTTGGATATTGCTGCTGTCGTGAGAAATATCGGTGTCGGGGAATTACCCGCGCGCTGCTTGCCGCACTTGAGCGCAGCGCCGCAGATAACGGATATAAGTACGTCACGCTCGGAAGTGACGACGGCGCTTGGGGCTTTTACGAAAAGTGCGGCTACGTTTTAATTAACGAAATTCACGGGCAGCGCATATATCAGAAGCTGCTTAATACTTTTTAATTGTATTTCGGGTTTTGCCTTTGCATAGGGAACGTTGCAGCTGTTCTGTATAGTTAGATTATTCATTCACATTTCGTTTAATGTGGATATGTCCCGATTAAATAATATTGTCGACAGAATAGAGTCTGCGGTTTTTTCGACAATCTTTAGCAGGCATCGACTTGTTTGTAAGCGATACTTGAATAAGTGTTTTGGCAGTATCGGTAACACACGGATGATTTAAAGCGTCGGATATATTCATAAATACAACATCCTCGTTTTCGGATAAATTAACACGCGGTTCGCCTTTAATGTATTCCGCCTTTAATACCAAATACCATTCTCCGTTTTGGCAGCGAATTGCTATCATTCCCATAGGTTTGATTTTAATGCCTGTTTCCTTTAACCTGCTTAAAAATCATACCCTCATATCTGTTCGAGTCAGCCGTGAAATATCTGCTTTATTCTCCTGCAATTAGCTCTGCGGAACTCCCTGCTCAAACTCGCGCAGAAACGGCTCAAATTTCGCTTCGAATTTGCTTGGCGAGGTGTTACCCTACTCGGCGGTCAGGCTTTGCACAAATCGACGCACACACTCTCACCTGCTCCCAAAAGTTACCGTCACCTGTTTGGCGTTTCTACTGTCACCTGAAATGTTACCGTCACCCGCCAAATCCGTATTGCAAAAGGATTTTTTAAGATCGGGTGACGGTAAGTCGGTAAAATTTAAGGGGCAGGATTTTTAATGTCATTACCGTCACCCGACAGCAGCTCCAACCGAATTCTTCTTGCTCCATGGCTGCGTTCGGAGGAGAATTTAATTCCGTATCCCGTCAGTTCATAAGCGTTCTGAACCAGATCTCTGGTCAGCCTGTTCGGAAATATTTCCGTATCAAACCGCGGCGCTATCAGATTGGCAAGTTCGGTTGCTGTTCCAATGAAATTTTTTCTTTCAACCATAAAATCAAATATCTTCTCGTTAAAAATTTTGCTTTTATTTTCTTTCTCGGAAAAAGTTTCGTCGGAAATCCATCTGTGCCTTTCGCCGTCAAATTTCAATTCGATCTCGCGGTTTTCTATGTCGCGTCCTACACAGTAGAGCGTGGCGTTCCGCGAACCTCGCTTGGACTCCGAAAGAACAAAGCTACCGTCGACACAACCACTGAGTCCCGTCGTTCCCGAGATCATATTGAACGGATCGACATCTTTTGTCTTTCGTAAGTGGTGCACCAGAACGATTGCGACCGAACGCTTGTCCGCGATAGATTTCAGAACGGATAGCTCCTTGTAATCGGTCGCGTAGGTACTGTCCGGGGAGTTGGAGCGAATCTTCTGAAGCGTGTCGATGAAGATTATTTTTGTGTTGCGGTGTTCAGAAATGAAATTCTCAATCTGTTCCTCCAGTCCGCTGCCGATTGAGTTGGCAAGCAGTGCGAAGTGCAGATTCTCCGTCGGTTCGTCTGTCATTTCATACAGCCGATTTTGAACTCGTATCCTGCTGTCCTCTAAGCAGAGATAGAGTGCCGTACCTTGCGTGGTTGCGGCGTTCAAAACAGATTCTCCTTTGGCTACGCTTAGGCAGATGTCCAATGCTAGCCATGACTTCCCAATCTTCGGCGCTCCCGCCAGAATGAACAGACCCTGCGTGACGAGGTTGTCCACCACAAATTCGATTGGCTTCAGCGGTTCGGTCATGAGTTCTTCGCAGTTGATCGTGTTTAATTTTGTCAATAAAATTTCTCCTTTCGGCTTCGAGTGATGATATTCATCTTAACACATCTTCTCCACTAAAGTAAATATGGAATGGATTTCCGCATAAAACGCAAAAATCCATTCCATACAAAATTTCATATTGATTTTTCTTTTCGATAATGCTAAAATGTAGGTGGGGGGTTGAATAGAATGACTGACAAAAACGGGATATACTTATCTGTGGACGGCGATAACGCGGTTCGGGTTATCGTTGGAAACGGCACGAAAATCCAAACCGATAAAATAAAAATCTCCGAGGAACTGATCGGCGAACTGGAATACGATATGTCGAATTATGAAGTTGTGCTTGAACATATTTCCGAAAAGACGGAGCCGCTTGATGATATCGGAGCGTACTCGGAGGAGCAGTTTACCGATGTATCCGATGCAGCTTTGGAACTTGCCGACGGTGTTCGCGAAAACGATTTGGCTTCGGGTGTCCTGTTGCGGGCAGCCGTAAACAAACTGCTTGATTTTAAGGACGACGGCACGGCAATGTGTCTGATGATGGTGATGAGTCATATTGTTGACGCATTGCGCGAACCGCTGGACACACGGTATATTTTGTACAAATATCTTAAGTCGCGAAGTGAATTTGACACACATGATAAATGGCTTGAAACAAATGTGCTCCCCGAGGGTTACTTCTTCCGTCGAGATTACCCATGCGAAATTATAAACTACGATTTGTTTACCAATGAGCCAAAGCTGTCGCAAGTTTTCTTTTTCGACAACTATACCGATTACTTTGTGTTCCTTTTCCTGAAGTTTGCGGAACAGCAAAAGCGCGTGTTGGAATGCCCGTGCTGCGGCAAGCTGTTTGTTCCAAAATCTAATCGTGCTGAGATGTACTGTGACAGGGTTCTCATAGACGGTAAGACCTGTAAGCAGATCGCGCCGAAGCTGGCGAGGAAACTCAAACAGCGAAACGATCCTCTTCTTGAGGAGTATGAGAAAGCAAAAAACAGGAACTACAAACGGGTGGAGCGTTATGAGAACGCCGATGGAAACAGCGGTGTTATGCGGCTGACGTTCAACGAGTACAAGGCTTGGCTCGACAAAGCGAGCGAAATGAAACGGCTGTATTTGCAGGGGAAGATGTCTGCGGAGGAGTTTGGAATAGCGATTCAAAAGATAAATCAAAATTGACACATTAGACAGCGTATGGGATTATTATGTTTAAAAGCAAAGGAGCGAAAAGTTAATGCTGCAAATATATTTAGCCGCGACTGACAGTGCGGAAGACAAATCACTTATTGAATTTCTGTACACAGAATATAAGCAGATCATGTATAAAACTGCCGTTTCGATTTTACATAACAACGAGGATGCGGAAGACGCTGTTCATGAGGCTTTTCTTCGGGTATTAAAAAATATTTCTAAATTCCGAAAATATTCATGCAATGAAAATGTGTCTTATCTTGTTATTATAGTGAGGGGTATCGCTTTAAATATGCTTGCCGCTAAAAACAACAAAACAGAATTGCCCGATGACATACCGTCAGTAGAGGATGTTGAGAAAACCACCGAGATCAACTTAACGTATGAGCAGGTCGTAGAAAATATAAACAATTTATCGCCTTCATTAAAAAACATCGCAACCTTAATGTGGGTAAATCAACTGTCTGAAAAAGAAATATCACAGTTGCTGGATATGAATATAAACACAGTCCGATCTTCTGTTTCAAGGGCAAAGGCAATATTAAATAAAATAAATAAGGAGGATAAGTGATCATGTCAATGAGTAACAACGAAATCATTTCAAGAGCGCTGTGGGAAGCATTGCAATCAGATATATTGGTGTATGAAAAACTGCCGGATCATAAATTTTCACGTCGGTTTAAATCTAAAATGAAAAAAATGATCTCCAATTATCTTTCACCCTTAACCAAATCGTCTGAAAAAAGCATACCTTTAAAAAGAAAGATTACATTAGTCTTTCTTGCCATTATACTGATGCTGTTTATGATGGGGGCTGCTCTTACGGTATATAAGTTGTGGAACTATTACCATTTTGAA
Source organism: uncultured Clostridia bacterium (assembly GCA_947389015.1). Taxonomy (GTDB): domain Bacteria; phylum Bacillota; class Clostridia; order Oscillospirales; family Ruminococcaceae; genus CAG-115. Next base: position 52,839 of record CANDVA010000019.1, read on the forward strand.
GATTTTAGTCTGTATTCAATATTAAATATCGACAGCAGCGGTAATTTTCCCGCCGAGTTGGTAGAACGTTATGAGATTGGCGCAGACATGAGCGGGTTTACCAAAAACGTTTATTTAGACGAGTTTTTCAGCTATTGTGTAGAGTATAAAAGCCTTGACGGAACAGTTCAAATAAATTTTGAACAGAATGTCAAGGATGCTATTCAAAATATGCTTCTAAATACTGAAGACGCAAATGTGATGCCAACAGAGGTAGAGATAAATGGCTGTCGCGGCATATTTTTTGAAACCCGTTATGAAACAATGGTGCTTATTTGGGATGTGGGTGATTACATCATATATCTATCGTCATTCGGAGTTGGTAAAAATGACCTGTTTTCGCTTGCAAAAACTGTGCAAAAAGTAGAATAACAAGAATTTCGACAAAACATTGCAATGTTTTGTCGAAATTTACTGTTTACATTATAAAGAGCAATCTTATAATTCAAAAAAGAAGTGATGTTGTATAATAAAACTTGACACAATCCATGTAATAGAATTATAATGAAAAG
>CANDVA010000020.1 GCA_947389015.1 uncultured Clostridia bacterium
AAACTTGCTAAAATTCTTTGCGTAAATTGTGTCAAGTGATATTGACAAAATCAAACTATGCAAATCTACATACGGTTCTTTAACTTGTAACTTAACAGAAACTTTAATCAAATCTTTCACATGAAATGGTGCGCCCGACAGGAATCGAACCTGCACTCCTCTCGAAATTGGAACCTAAATCCAACGCGTCTGCCAGTTCCGCCACGGGCGCATATTAAAATTCTGCCGTTTTTTCCTGCATGACAGCCGCAGGGGAAAACCCCACTATAGTAACGCCGCCAAAATCTATCGCGTATGCCAATTTCGCCACAGGTGCGTATTATTGGTTCGCTGTATTACATTAAAACGCCGATAACCACAATTATATTATACAGGATTTTCTTGAATTTGTCAAGCAAAAATCTCCACTGGAGTAACGCCACCCAAATCTATCGCGTATGCCGATTTCGCCACAGGTGCATATAATTTTTCGCTGTTTTACATTGAAGCACCGATAATCACAATTATATTATACAAGATTTTCGTGTGTTTGTCAAGCAAAAATTCCCACTGAAGTAACGCTATCCAAAAGAGCAGTTTTGCAGTTCCGATATTAAATCTGTTACTGATAATATGTGTTCCTTGATTTCGATTCAAGCTGGTCTAGGGAAAGTATATATGTCGTGTTAGTTGGGCGCGTTTATCGCTTTTAATAAAGGTATAACTGTTTGAACGCCGCAAACGCGTTTGATACTACACCGAACATCGGCACTAAATGTAACGGCAGTGAGACTAGTCTCTTCATAATACAGCATCAAAATGATTATAGAAATCTTTTTCATCGGAAAAAGAAATTTCTCCACTCTCAAAACAAATTCTATAAACAGATTTATTGTTTTCACAATTATTACAATGATAATACATATACACCGAGCAATTCGTCAAATCGCTGTTTTCCGTCCAATATTGGTAAAAATCAAAAAACCATCCCACATTTTTGGGTAAATATATACCATCAATATTATCCTGCGTTATTTTAACATTTATTGAGCCCCCAAACCCGTATATATCATCTAATGAGTCAACCCTTATCTTTCCATAGTCGTCAGAGTTATAAATAAACGATATTTTCACTTTAGGAGAAAACCCTCTCTCGTTCATAAAACTGTCAATAAAGTTCTCACGAATATATTTTTCGGCTTTTGCCTCGTAATATGTATCACGCAGCACCTTTCCTTTTTGTGTAATAAGCGCAAACTCAATCCCGTCAAACTTTAAATAGAATGTATCCATTGGGACAGACATCCAACTGAGTGCTGTTGATTTATAATCCACATCGACAATTTCGGCGGTCGGGAAATGTTGCGTAATATATTCAAGTACAGCTCTTTTGTTTCTTTTGGCATTCCACTGCCATGGGAAAAGCGTATTTGCATTAAGAACAAATGCCACTGCAACAATTATAGTTATAATCAATAGAACTCTCAGCCAATTACGTTTAAGCATATGCCCTTTGTATGATAAAGTAAAGACCATATCATCCCTTCGTAAAATTTACGCTAGACTCGAAGTAAAGAAAAAATTAAACAGCTGAGCGAGCGCAGCGAGAGAAGCTGTTCGATTTTTCAGCGGCGAATAAAACCGCGCTGAAATGTGTTATATAATTTAGTGCATGATTATTTTTTTGAAAACATCTTCTGCTTTTTGATCGGCTCCTTCAAAATGCGGCCACGCGTTTATATTATCATTTATTTTTCTTGGAATAATGTGAATATGAAAATGCGGAACTGATTGCCCTGCGCTTTCATCGCTTGCATTAAGTAAATTAACGCCGCTATAACCGCAATTATCAACCAAATGATTTGAAACTTTCTTTACTGCTTTCATTAGATTTATCAATGTTTCTTCATCACAATCCAATATATTCTTCTTATGTGTTTTGGGAATGACTAATATATGACCGTCAACGTCTCCTGCAATATCCATAAATGCTAAAGTATATTTATCTTCATATATTTTCATACATGGTATAATACCATGTATTATTTTGCAGAACAAACATTCTTGAATATTTGTCTCCATATAATTCGATTTATAAAGCATATTTTATTTTCCCCCTCTCCGACACGAAAATCCCACGGTAGTAATGCGCCCAAATCCAATGCGTTTTCAGATTTAACCATCAATTAAAAACTCTATAATTTGTTACTTTGTCGACTTAGGAACAAGCTTTGAAGGTTTAGCAATAAACAATAGATATATTCCGCATATCAGCTTAGCTGCTGCGTCACAAGTGCATATAACCCAAATGGGTACGCTTGTGAATATATATCCGACCGCCGCGATAACTATGCATACCGCGCCCAGCATCACCATACTCCAGCCGTGTATAAAGAACCATAAGAAGAAATGCACAGCCGTTGCCATCAGTACTCCCAGCCATATCTGCCGCCAATGCCATCCGGGGATAAACGGTCCCGCAGCACAAAACATCAGTATGAACAGCGCAGCGATCGAAAAATAAATAATCTTTATCTGCTTTTTTGAAATACTTCCTTGAGAAAGCTTTGCTCTTACCTTTTTATTAACATTGATGCTAAAAAAGCTAACGTAATAACCTATCAGAAACACAAACGGATTTACCAAAAAATCACCGCCGAAAAAAACGGATATAATTAACACAATGCTGATAGATATAAGCCAAAGACCACATTGTTTTTTATGATTAAATTCCAATGGTTCTTTCATTTTTAATCCTCCGCCGTGATAACGCCGTTCAAATTCGGCATGTTTACGGTTATGACATACCCGCATATTTATGTTCGGGTGATTTTCCTGCTCAATGTCCAAGATATGATTTTCGGGCGACGATCTTATTGACCGAGTGCATATGTTTCGGTACTCCAGGGTGCTCGTCCTCAAAAACATAGGATTGAAAGTTCAATATTTCACAATCATTATACAATTCCTTAAGCTCCCCGTCGTGTGCAAGTCCCACAGCAAACGGAGCGATATCGGCAGAGGCGGGAACCTCGTCGGTAAATATGTGAATGATATGTATACCGCCGACATTTGTATTGTCCTTCGCATTGACAATAAATTTCCTCCACGCGTCTTTCTCCGCAAAGCACAACGCCGCAAACGACATGATCAGATCGTATTTTTTCTCAAAGACATATTTCGCCAGATCGCGAACAAACGCGTGCACACTCACACCGTTGATTTCGCACAGCCTTTTAAGCTTGGCGATGCCCGCCTCCGAAATATCAAACGCGTCAATATTGCGAAACCCGCGTTTCGCCAGATACAGAACATTCTGTCCCTCGCCGCAGCCCGCCTCCAGAATATTGGCACTCTTATCAAGCAGGCGCTCATATTCCACAACGGTTTTATTCGGCTCAACAGTAAACGCCATAACATCGTCGGCGCGGTATAAATCTTCCCAGAACGGAACAGCTTTTTCCATACTTGCTCCCATCATATCAACACCATTTCAGCTACAATATTCGCAGAGAGACATGTTATCCCGAACATACGCAAACATCATGCCGTCGACGACAAGCCTGCTGAAACCAACGATTTCCTCGCTGCCGTAAGTTAGGTATGAGCCCTGACGTTATCCCAGTCCTCCGCGTCAAAGGCGCCTATAAGCCAGTTGAAGCCCTTGTGCTGCTCCATAACGACATCGCTCATAAGATCACCGCATATCGAACGGTCATTCTTGAGCCGCGCCTCAACGCAAGCCCAGTCCATTCGCAGACAAACGTCGGCGTTGTCGAGAATTTCTGACGGCGTGTGCATCTTGACGTGCGACATGACCTCCGCAAAGCTGTGACAGCCTCCAAGCAGCTTTATAAGATCGGATGTGTCGGTGATATCGGACGGGAACGGCAGGTCGTCATTTCCGAGAAAACCGCACGCCCAGAATAACGGCATACACATCTCAATTCGCCATTGAAACTGATTTGCGTCCTCGGGAGAAATGCGCGGCGCATGTTCGTCGGCGAGCGCGAAATATTTTTTCTCGTCGGCGGTAAGCTCGTTATCCAGACCAAGCTCCCCAATGATATTGGTGAAGAACTCCGCGGATTCCGTACCCGTTTCGCCGTTACAGATGTCGATAGCTATCTGCGCCGCCAGAAACGCAGTCACCGCGCGTTTTACCGCATCCTCGGGAGACTTGAACTCCGCGTCTGCCTCGTTTGCGATCTCGGGAAGATTTGGATTTATCCGAACACGCTGACTTAGAAGGAACTTCTCGGAGCGTTCCTTCCTGCTCTCCGTTTTTCTTGTATTAAAAAGGCTCATTCCGTGTAACCTCCCTCATATTCCGTTGACCGCGTTTTGAACTTCCCGTCAGCGAACAGAACGACGGATATTCCGCTTCAACGACAAAATTATACACAAACATATTATACCATACTTCACGAAAAATGTCAACACAGGTCCGATAATATCCCGTTTAGTCTTCTTTCGGTATATGTCAAATGCGCCCGTGAAAGAAACGCGTCCACGGTCAGCGCCGCAAACCGCATAAACAGCGCGTCTCCGTCAAAAGGAGAAAAAGGCTCAAGCACAAACAACAGTTTAAGCGCCAATGCCGCCGAGTCCGCTGCACATAATATCCGCCGTGCGTTCCCGCCGACAGCTGCCGACAGCGCATAGCCCGCCATATCGAAATACAGCGACAGCATCGCGCAGGCGCATACTCCCCACACGAAAATACCAAAACATCGCGCCGCAAACGGCATCGCCGAGCCGTCCGCAAAAGAAATCGCGATAAGCGCCGCCGAAAACGCAAATATCAGCGCCGCTGTGCGTTTGCAGAAGCCGTCAAAGTTAATATTTTTTATAATGTCCATAAAATTGCCCCCTTTTATATATTGCTATTTTACCATATTTTTCCGGAAAGCACAATACGGAGAATTTACCATAATAAGGCGCTGAAAGCGATTTCGTGTTGACAAATGTTGGAATATGTTGTATAATAAATATTAAAGTATAATTTAAAAGGAGCGCCTATGGAATTTCTGAAAGCCATTTTCAAGCCCGACTTTATATCCGTTGTGATTTTGATAACCTGCGTTGTGAACGTGCTGGTATATCTCGCGGTTCTGAAGAATATCTCAAGGCTCGAAAGCACGGTGCGACCCAAAAGCGACCGCCGAAACGGAGTAATGGCTCAGCTTGCGCTGACCGACAGCGAGAGCAGCGAGCTTGCCGAATGCTCGGGACGCGCGTCGGGAGCATACGCGCTGTTCACGAATATCACGGCGGTGTTTCCGCTGCTCGGTATTCTCGGTACGGTCACCTCGCTTATGCGGTTGTCGGGGGCGGACAACCTTTCGGAAAACTTTATGTCCGCGCTCGCGACCACGTTCTGGGGTCTGGTATGTGCTATCGGCTTCAAGATTGCGGACAGCTTTATAACCGCGCGGCTTGACAGGGCGCTCGACGAAGCGGATTACCTTATTCATGAGCACGACAAGGAAAAGAGGGAGCCGCAATGAGACGCAGGCGTAAACGCGATATCATCATTGAACTTACCTCGCTGCTTGATGTTATAATGATAATGATATTTATGGTAATGGCGGAGAACAGCAAGCTGATCTCCGAAAAGCAGTCCGCGCTTGACGCCGCGCAGACCGAGCTGGCGGAAAATAGCGCCGCTATCGGAGAACTGCAGAACGAAACAAACAGCCTTTCCTCGGAGCTTGCCGAGGCTCTCGGAAAGCTCGACGAGGGAAACGCCGAGGAGCTGCTTGAAAAGTTGCAGGCTGCCGAAAGCCGTCTTGACGCGTATAAATATATGGACGATATCGTTATAGTGCTGAATATAGGACTTGAGAACAAGTATTTCAACACCGTGCGCTGCCTGTCGTTCAGCAACTCCGCGGAGCTCGGAAAAACGCAGACCGTTATCGAGATACGCAATGACGACGAGCTGACCGAGGCGGTGAACCGAATGAGGGTGTTTCTGTCGGAATACACACAGCAAGCGGCGAACGACGAAAGCGGCTCCACTATCGCGTATATGGTGTTTTCCTATGACACGCGCACCGTCTTTCAGGACGATTATGCCGCCGTCGACCGCGCTCTCAACGAGCTTGAACACAAGGCGAACAGCGGAAATGTGCGATACCGCCTGAATCCGCTCAACTAAAACAAGTTTTACGAAAGGAAGTTTATTATGCCGCATAAAGAAAAACCGATCCCGCACGATCCTCATGAACCGCACGGAAAGCCGCCGCGCGGGGAAAAGCCAAGGCGCAGACGGAGGAGATTTCCCGCTGCGTTGCTTCTGTTCTTGTTATTGGCAGCAATCATTGCCGCGCTGATCATCTTCAAGCCGTTTGGCGGAAACGGCTTCGGTCTCGGCGGGAACGGAAACGGCGGAGACAGCCAAAGCAGCGGTTCCGTAAGCGACAGCACACCCGAATCCGACAGCTCGGAATCGCATTCCGCAATAATCCGCATTGACGGAAACGACATCTTCCTTGACGGCGAGCAGTGTGAAAACGCCGCTGTGCTAAAGGATAAGATCACCGCGCTCGGCGTCCAAAAGGATTACGAGCTTGATCATTCCGCCGCGATAAAGTCGACATACGACGAGGTAAAGCAGGTGCTGTCCGAGCTTGAAAACGCTCTCGACATCAAGGTTAATTACAACGAATAACGTGAAAAAACGCTCTTTATGGATATATTGGGAAATATATTTATCTCAATATGAGGCATACGGAGCTTGAACAGGCTGTCAAACTTCTTAACGAATACGCCGGAAAGAAACAGCCCGCGGAATAGGACAGGCCCTACCACGAAGACTACGGCGGCGTGAAAAGTTGTAATACGGTAAGAGTAAAGTGAATATTCGTGCGGCGAATTCTTTCGCTGCACATTTTTTGTATAAAAAAGAATATTTTACAAAATAAAAAACAGCTATTGACTTTTTTGCGCGTATAATGTATAATTAAAGTAATGGTTTCCGTACGCTTTATTAGCGTAAGTAATTTGCCGCATTCAGCACAAGACACCGCGATAGATGCCCTGCGCTTTTTTATAATTTGAATGCCGCATGATACGATTTAAGAAAGGAAAGTTTTATGAGCAAAAGCATTAAGGTAAACGTTGGGTTACGCGTTGCAGCGACGCTTGCGTCGATGCTTCTTTTCAGCGTTATGACTACCGTCAACTTATTCCGTATTGACAGAACACAGACAACGAACACACAGACGAATTCCTTGCTTGCTAAGGCACGTACTGCCGAAACGGCGCATTACAAGTGGTCGGCGAACCTCAGTAACGCATTGTACGCGGACAAGGAATTTACGGGAAGCATAGATCCGACGACCTGCGTTCTCGGGCAGTGGCTGTACGGCGAGGCGGGTACGGACGACGCGGAGATACTCAAACTGCGCGGCGACCTTGAAACGCTTCACAAGGAGCTTCACGGTTCGGCTTCACAAGTACTCGAGCAGTACGCGAGCAGCCCCGCTGACGCGCAGGCGTATTATCAGAACACCATTCAGGGAAACCTCACAACGCTTGTCGGTATGCTCGATAAAGTCATAGAGCGCGGCGAAGCGCTCAGAAGCGAAAGCGAGGAGGCGACCGACAGGACGATAAGCATGATGCATATCACCACGCTGGTATGTCTTGTCCTCGCACTGGTGTGCCTCATCTCGCTTATCGTATACGTTCTTAAGCGCGTGGTACATCCTATCATTGATATCACAAACAGCAGCAGGGTGTTGCAGAACGGACAGCTTGCGCTGGATATCAAGTACCACTCCGACGATGAGGTCGGCGATCTGGTGGAAACGCTCAAGGTTTCTACACAGCAGATATACAGTTATGTTTCGGATATCAATAATATCATGAGCGAGCTTTCAAACGGTAACTTCAACATAAGCACAGGCGCGGATTACATTGGCGACTTCAGCTCCATACAGATCTCTATCGAGAGCTTTACCGAAACGATGTCGGCAGTTCTTGGGCAGATCGCTGGCGCGGAGCACCGCATTTCCGAAAACGCGGAACAGCTCTCCAACAGCTCGCAGGCGGTAGCGCAGGGCGCGACCGAGCAGGCGAGCGCCACCGAGGAGCTTTACGCGGCGCTTGACGAGCTCTACAAGAGCGCTAAAGATAACGTAAAGACCGCGAACGAAGCAAAGGAGCACGCGCGTCTTACGGGTGAGCAGGTCTCCCAGAGCAGCGAGCAGATGAAGCAGATGATGGACGCTATGTCCGACGTTAGCAGCTCTTCCGAGCAGATTGGTCAGATAATCGCGACCATTGAGAATATTGCGTTCCAGACGAATATTCTCGCTCTCAACGCGGCGATCGAAGCGGCAAGAGCGGGAGAAGCGGGCAAGGGCTTCGCGGTAGTTGCCGACGAGGTGCGCAGTCTCGCAATGCAGACCAACAAGGCGTCAAACGCGACCAAGGATCTTATTGAGAGCTGTATCAGCGCGGCGGGCAGAGGAAACGATATCGTAAACGGCGTTTCGGAAACGCTTAATAAGACCATGGAGCTTGTTACCCGTTCAAACGACAATATAAATATGATCGCCGACGCGGTTCACGACGAAGCGGAAGCTATCACGCAGATAAACCAGGGTATCGGACAGATCGCTTCGGTAACGCAGACCAACTCCGCAAGCAGCGAGGAGGCTGCTGCGGTAAGCGCAGAGCTGTTCGCCCAGGCGCGGCTGCTTCAGGATCAGACCAAGAGGTTCACACTCAGAAGCTCGCGCGGATAACGGCACATAAAAAAATTGCGGCGTCAAGCACTTTTCGCTTAACGCCGCGATTCTTTTCGTACCACATCTCTTAAAGCCGAACGCTTTAGGGGATTTTTTATGCTGTTACGCCTTTTCTTCAACAAGATTGCTCATCCACACGCCCTTTTTCACGAGTATATATCCGACCGTTACCTTGATGATGTCCAGAGACTGAACGATAGCGAATATCGGCATTATCGGAAGCGTTGTAAAGGTACATAGCAAAAACGCCGCGGGCACCGATACCACCCAAGAGAACACGCTGTCGAACAGGAATGTCACCAACGTTTTTCCGCCGCTGCGGAGCGTGAAGTACAGCGCGTTGAGAAAGCCCTGCAACGGGAAAAACAGCGACGTTATAATAATGAAGCTCGTCGCGTAATTCCTTACTTCGGCGGTGGTGTCATAGCAGTTCGGGAACACTCCCGAGATTGCGATAAGTATCACGGTCAATATAAACGAGACCCCTCCCGTGAACCACATAAGCCTGAACGCCTCATCCTTAGCGTCCTTGTAGCGACCCGCTCCGAGGGTCTGCCCGACGAGTATCCCGACCGCGTTGCCCAGCGCTATGAAAACGACGTTGAGCATATTGCACAGCGCGTTAGAGATGTTCATTCCCGCGACGATATCCAGTCCGCGCCGTGAGTAGCATTGCGTGAGTACGGCGATACCGCCCGCCCAAAGGAACTCGTTAAAGAATATCGGCAGACTTTTTCTGATAATTTTTATCGTCGCGTCCTTAGGAACCAGCAAGGTCTTGTACAGCCCGATAAGGAAATCGTGCTTTTTCCTTGCCGAGAACGCCCACAATACGACGATAAGCGTCTCGACAAACCGCGACATTACCGTCGCAATAGCCGCGCCTCGTACTCCAAGCTGCGGAAATCCGAATTTTCCGTATATCAGCAGATAGTTGAACAAGATATCAACAAAAACGGACGCCACTCCCGCTGCCATAGGCTTGAGCGACGCGCCTGTTTCGCGAAGACTTCCCGCGTATATCTGCGTGATGACGAAAGGCGGAAGTCCCCACAGCATTACCGAAAGGTATTTTTTCGCGAACGACATTGTAAGAACGGGATCGATATCGCCGCTTTCACCCTTTAGATACAGATCAATAAGAAATTCGCCGCCGAAAATAAACGCTGCCAGCCCCGCAAGCAGAACGCCCGCGCCTATCCAATGCTTAACGCGCACTGTGCCGCGAAAGCCCTCGGTGTTCTTCTGCCCAAAGTATTGAGCGCCGTATATCCCGGGGCCCGACAATCCGCCGAATATCGCCAGATTGAACACGAATATCAGCTGTCCGACTATTGAAACCGCCGTAAACGCTTCCGTCCCGAGACTTCCCACCATTATATTATCAACCAAGCCCACCGCGTTGGTAATGCCGTTCTGTATCATCATCGGCACAGCCAGCGTCAGAGCGCGTTTAAATATTTGTCTGACTCTCATTGTATCGTTCCTCCGAACCGTGCACATTGTTTATGCGGCACAGTTTAATCATTATACCACAAAATATCCCGTTTGTCAATCGGTAAAAAGAAAAAGGCTGCAATCACAGCCTTTTTAATTATCGGCATTACGCCGTTTGTTAGCGGTCACGCTCCGTTCCATATCGGGCAAGCGGCGGCGGGATTAAGCACGGCAGCGCAGGGCGCGGGTCTCGGGCAAAGACCAAAGAGCGGCGCAAAGCGTATCCGCACGGTATCCTCCCTCCGGCAGGGCTTGATGGATATTTCGCGTAACTTCTGTTCGGCGGCGAACCGCCAAGCCGTCCATCACGCGCGCGGAACGGAGCGATCAAAAATCAGAGTAATCCGTGCTGCTTCTGAGGCAGGTGGGAATCGAACCCATATGGGCTATTGAGTTTCCTCAACAGCAATTCCGTTTTTCGGTACGATAACGATACGCTGACCTATCGGCGCGCAGTCAGCCGTTCCTTACCGTGCGGCTCGGAAAACGGCTTCGTACACCATGATTATAGCATATCTTTCTCGAAAAATCAAGTGTTTTGTAAAAAATTCAGCCGCTCTCCTCCCCGCATGCCTCGGGAATATCCTCGATAATGCAGTTTCTCCCGTGGCTCTTTCCGTAATACAGCTTATCGTCCGCGGAGCTTACGAGCGCGTCGACCGTGCCGCCCGTGTACTCCGATATGCCGAACGTCATAGTCACGGAAAGCTTCATATCATCATATTCGCAGCGGTATTCGCGAATATTATCCGCAATGCCTTTAAGCGCTTCGACCGCTTCGGCATACGGCACGGCGAATATCAGCAAAAATTCCTCGCCGCCCCATCGCGATACAAAGCCCTTATCACCCACTCCGTCGCGCAGATGCCGCGCCACATCCTTGAGCACCTCGTCTCCGCAGGCATGACCGTAGTTGTCGTTAAAGCGCTTGAAAAAATCGATATCGCCGATAGCTGCGACAAACGGCGTCCCTTCGTTCTCAGCTCCTGCGCGCAGTTCGTTCATCTTGATGTTGCAGGCGCGGCGGTTATACAGACCCGTAAGCGGATCGCTGGATATCAAAGTCCTGAGCGCCTGTTGGAGCTTTACGGCACTTCTGCCCATATCGCCTATCTCGTCGCCGCGCGTTACCAGTTTTTCCTCGGCGGCGCAATCGGTATCGCCCATTGATATCTTTTTCAGGAACTCGGCAGCCGACAGCAGCGAGCCAACCATTCCCCTTGCCACGAGCACGCTGATAAACGCCGCTGCCAGAGCCGCGAGCCAAGACAGCACCAGCGACCCTATGATCGAGCTGACAATGATATTCATTACCGTTTCTCGGCTCTTTCCCGCGAATACCATTCCCGTGACCTCGCCGCCCTCGGTTACGGGCATATAAAACCCGAAGAACGCCGAGCCGTTAACGTCAACGTTATCGGAGAAGAATTCCTCACCGCCGTCAAGCACCGTGTCGACGACCTCCGCCGCGGCTTTAGTCCCGACTGCGCGAGAGCCGTCGGGATTGGTAGTGGTGGTTATTTTTCGTTCGTTACCCTCAAACACCGTTATGTAGATATCGGTCCTTTGAGTTATGCCGTCAAACATATCTTCATTGTTATCAAAATAATCATATCGTGATAATTTATACTGCTCGCTGTGCCCGAGAAGCTCAAACACGCTCACGCATACGCTGGATAGTTCGTGAGACACCTCGTCATAAATGCTCCGATAGCTTGAATATCCGATAAACGCCGACAAAAATATTGACAATATGATTATAGGCACAATAGCCATAATAACCATTCTTCCCGTAAGCTTAAGCCCTCTGCGTTTCATGATTCGCCCCCCTTCGCGATATTCTGCTTATTTATATTATATAACAAACTTTCATTTATTGCAAGGGCTTTTTCTAAATATACCGAATTATGGTTGAAAAACATACATTTTATTTATTAAAGTCCGCGCGTTTTATCCGGCTCCCCCTTAAGAGCCGTAGCCGGATCGTCGGCGTTTTGTACAAAAAAAGCAAAAACTCTTGACTTTTAACGGAAAATATTGTATAATATATTGTATTAAGGAATTGAATCAAGTAATTCGGTTTATCTTTTCCGACGCAGTGCGCTGCAGCATTGCGTCATATTTATGGAGTCAAGGGAGATGTTCGACTGTGTCAGGTTTTGAGAACATGGGGTGGAAAGAAATCTTCGGCGAGGCATGGCCGAAAATAATAGAGTTTTGTCCCGATATCGGCGGCTTTCTGATAAGTCACGAAACGCGGCAGGTGTTTCTCGACGGCAATGCCCGCACACTCGCGGGCATGGACGACGTACCCGACTACGACAAAATGCTCGCGTTTCTGAACGGGCTGCCCGAGCATTACGAAAACGGAACTCAGCTCTCCGCACAAATAGTTTCTTACAATGATAATAATCTGACCGCGGGCATACTTAAACGCAGCGATGATCTCCACGAGTGGCAGCGCAAGTCGATGCTGCCCGTCTGCGAGAACTCGCGGTTGGTGCTGGAGATCACGCAAAGTACCGCTCCGTCGCTGCTCGCACTTGTCGAGTTCGGCACAAAAAGTCAGCGCGAACCGACGAAATATCAGATATTCGACGCGCTTACAGCTTTGATTAAATATTCCCCAAAGGGCACACTTGTGTCCGTTCATTCGGCTAATCGTTTCTGGCTGTATATACCTAATTTTATCGGAAAAGGCGTTGAGTACCTTGAGGAGCTGAGCAGGATAGTAAACGAGGAGACCGCCGAGGGCTTCTCCAAGGACAGGAGGATACAGTTCTCCGCGGGTATAGGTGAGGACAGCGCTCCGCTTGCCAAGAGAATGAGCACTGCCGAGTTCGCGCTGTACGAAGCGGGACTAAAGGGCATTGGATGTATAGTCGGCTACTCCGTCGAGCAGTATGAGAGCAATAAGGACGAATATGAAAAAATGAGCCGATTTTCAAGGCTTATCGGAGATAACCTGTTTTTGTATCATTTTCAACCCATCGTCAGCGCGTACAACGGCGAGATAGTCGCGTATGAAATGCTTATGCGAAGCGATAGCAGCATAGGAATGTACCCTCTTGAGATACTCGACTGCGCCGAAAAGGCACGGCGGCTTTACGATATCGAAAAGGCGACTATGAGCAACGCGCTTGACCTTATCGGAAAGCATCAGGATCTGCTGAAAAACCGCAAGCTGTTTGTAAATTCCATTACCGCGCATATGCTCACCGACCACGACTGGCATTCGCTTGAAGAGAAATACGGCGAGCTTATGGAGAAAATGGTCATAGAGTTCACAGAGCAGACCGAAATCGACGACGAACAGCTGACGGCTATACACGAGCGCTTAGGGCGAAGGAACATCAAGCTCGCGGTCGACGACTACGGCACGGGCTATTCCAACACATCCAACCTTATCCGCTACAATCCCGACTACGTCAAGATAGATCGCGCTCTTATAGAGGGCATAAACTCCAAGCCGAAGATTCGCAAGCTGGTATCGGGCATAATCGAATTTATTCACGCGAACGGCTATCAGGCGCTCGCGGAGGGCGTCGAGACTTACGGGGAGCTGCAAACGATGATACAGCTCGGCGCTGATCTTATCCAAGGCTACTACACCTCCAAGCCCAAGCCCGTTATGCTTCTGGAGATATCCGAAAATATAATCCGAGACATTGAAAATATCAACCTTGAAAGCTCGGGCAGTATTTCCCGCGCGTATCATCCCGCGGAGGGCGAAACGGTTGATCTGTGCATGATAAAAGCCGACAATTACAGTTCGGTATTCGTGGAAACGCCAAACGTTACTCTAAAGGGAAGAAAAGACATTCTCCTCGATACGCTATTTGTTGTCAAGGATGGGATCAAAACGAAGATCGTCCTCGACAGCGTGCGCGTTAAGACCGATAAGGACGCTCCAACAATAATGTTAGGAGTTAATTCGGAGGTGGAGATAGAAGCAGTCGGGAAAAACGAGTTGGACGGCAAGGGAATATATGTTCCGAAGTCCTCGTCAATCAATTTTTCGGGCGGCGGCGAGCTGAAGGTGATCTCAAACAGAGAAGATTGTTACGCTATCGGCACCGACAGCAAGGAGACTCCCGGCAATATCGTGATATCGATGAAGGGAACGATATTTGTTGAAGCAAACGGAGACAGCGTTGTCGCGATAGGCGGTGGCAAAAACGACTGCTCCAATGTTATACGGCTTATCGGCGGCGACATTACAGTTGCCTGCTCGGGAAGAAAATGTATAGCAATAGGCATCGCCGACGGCGACAGCATTGTCGACGTTGAGAACTGTAATTGCACCATAACGATCAACTCGCCCGATTCGACGGGTATAGGCTCGTACAGCGGTACCGTCGATCTGCAAATGAAGAATTTCCTTATGGATATAAGGTTGAGCGGTATCAATATAGCCTGCATAGGTACCCTCGAGAAAGGAACGGGCAGGATAATGATGCGTAGCGGCAATATCAGCTGCACCGCGAACGGACGCACGATAAACTGCATAGGGACGCGCAGCGGCAATACAAACTGCCGTGTCGGAAACTGTTTCGTAAAGATCTATTGCGAGGGCGGCTCGGTATGCGGTATCGGCGACCTGTACGGCGACGGAGAGGTCTGCATTGAAGAGACCGAGATGATCTTCACGTTCCTCGCCGGAGAGGGCTTAGCTTACGGCAGCCGCAACGGTCAAGTGCAGACAAAGCAGTGCATAGAGCAGATCCGCATAAACGGATAAAATACATAACAAAATGGGAGCGGTTCATCACCGCTCCCTTAATGCTTTGTTATTCGGTATATCAGCCGAGAACTACCTCGACGGAATGCTCTCCTCCGTCGAATGCGGGAATAACGTTACCGTCAACGGGCTTGCCGTCGACTGTCATAGATTTGACGCCCGCGCATACGTGGTTCGGGTTGGATACGCTGATGTTGTATGTCGCGCCGCGGAACTGACGGGAAATCTTGAAGCCGTCCCATTCGTGCGGAATGGACGGATCGATCTGCAAACCGTTGTACTGCGGTTTAACGCCGAGGATATACTGCGAGATCGCAACGAAATTCCATGCCGCCGTACCAGTAAGCCATGAGTTTTTAGCCTCGCCGTGACGCTTGCCGTCCTTACCCGCGATCATCTGCGCGTATACGTACGGCTCTGTGCGATGCAGATCGCTAATCTCCTCGCGGAAAGCGGGAGCTATTTTGCTGTAATACTCAAACGCCTTGTCGCCGTGCCCTACGGCAGCCTCCGCGCAGATTATCCACGCGTTGTTGTGACAGAACACGCCTGCGTTCTCCTTGTAGCCGCCCGGATAGGTTGATATTTCGCCGTATTCGATCTTATAGGTCGTGAATGCGGGATTGTTCAACACCAGACCGTGCTTGCTGTTGAGATACTTGTCAACGCTCTCGAGTGTCTTGACGTCGCAGCCCTTGTCCTTGCCGAGACCCGCGAGAACACACCAGCCCTGCGGCTCGATAAATATCTTGCCCTCTTCGCACTCGTGAGAGCCGACCTTGTTGCCGTTGTGATCGTAAGCGCGGAGGAACCATTCGCCGTCGTAGCCTTTTTCGACGGTAGCAGTGCGCATTTTCTCAATTTCCGCTTCTGCTCGCTTTGCCTCTGCCTCGTCGCCTTTAAGACGGCACATAGCCGCGTACTCGGGACCGATAAAGCAGAACATACCCGCGATCATCACAGATTCCGCGTTCTGAGAATAGAACGGAGGATTCGGGAATATTTCCTTGTTGTTGTAGGTCTGGAAGCTCTCGCCGGGCTTATCGGAGAAGCAGGAGAGGTTAAGACAGTCGTTCCAGTCGGCACGACCAGAAAGCGGCAGACCGTGAGGTCCGATCTTGGTGCAGACGTGATTGAACGCGCGCTTGCAGTGGTCGAGCATGGTGTCCGCAAGCTCCGCCTTATTCTCGTAGGGAACTTTCTCGTCGAGAATGGAAACGTCGCCAGTCTCCTTAACGTATTGAGCAACAGCGAGTATCATCCACAGCGGGTCGTCGTTGAAGTTCGAGCCGAGCTCGTGATTGCCCATTTTGGTGAGCGGCTGATACTGATGATAAGCGCCGCCGTCTTCAAGCATAGTCGCCGCGAGGTCGATAAGACGCTCGCGCGCTCTTTCGGGTATCTGATGAACGAAGCCCAGAAGATCTTGGTTACTGTCACGGAAGCCCATTCCGCGTCCGATGCCGCTCTCGAAGTAGGAAGCGGAGCGCGACATATTGAACGTAACCATACACTGATACTGATTCCAGATGTTGACCATACGGTTGACCTTTTCGTCGGGAGAGTCAACGGTATACTGCGTGAGCAGCTTATCCCAGTAATTCTTCAGGCTCTCGAACAGCTTATCCGCCTTTTCGGGAGTGTTGCAGAGCTCGATCATCTCGAGCGCCTTTTTCTTGTTGATGACGTTCTTGAGTTCCTTTTTGCCGCCTACGCCGTCAACGGTATACGAGGCGATAATGCCGTCGTAATTGCCGCTCTTGTCGAACTTTTCGTCAACGGGCATTTCAACATAGCCCAGACAGAAAACAAGCTCCTTGCTTTCGCCGGGGGCAAGCTCCAGCTCGATATAATGAGAAGCAATGGGCGACCAGCCCTCCGCAACGGAGTTATGCGGCTTACCCTCAAATACCGCGTCGGGACGCTCGAAGCCGTTGTACAAACCGAGAAAGCTCTCGCGGTCGGTGTCGAAGCCCTGAACGGGAACGTTTACGGTATAGAACGCGAAGTGATCGCGGCGCTCTTTGTATTCGGTCTTATGATAGATCGTAGAGCCGACTATCTCGACCTCGCCTGTATTGTAGTTTCTCTGAAAATTTGTGGTATCGTCGTTAGCGTCCCACAAGCACCACTCGAGGAAGCTCGTGAACTTGAGCGACTTCTTGTCATTGCTCTCGTTGGTGATGGTGACCTTCTGAACCTCGCCGTTGAAGTCCTGCGGAACGAAGAACTTCACGCTTGCCTTAACGCCGTTCTTTTTACCCGTGATGATCGTATAGCCCAGACCGTGGCGACACTCGTACTCGTCAAGCTCAGTCTTTACGGGCGACCAGCCGGGATTCCACACGGTATCGCCGTCCTTGAGGTAGAAGTATCTTCCGCCCATGTCAACGGGGACGTTGTTGTAGCGGTAACGGGTGATGCGGCGCAGACGCGCGTCCTTGTAAAAGCTGTACCCTCCCGCCGTATTGGAGATCAATGAGAAGAACCCTTGAGTTCCCAGATAGTTGATCCATGGATACGGGGTACGTGGAGATGTGATGACATACTCCTTTGCCTTGTCGTCAAAATGCCCAAATTTCATAAGATAAACCGTCCTTTCGGTAAGATTATTTTTACCTAGTTTAAGTATACAACAAATGAGAAAAAAATACAAGGTCTGAAAACGGTTACACGGTTAATATATATGCAACAAATTTTCGTGCCGTTTTATGGTAAAATTGACGAAATTCATGCGCTTATTTGCACACGGCTTTGGGCGTTTCGAGATATAATTAAAATTGAGAACAGGTGACGAAGCCTTTAAGAAAACATTGTTTGTAAAACCCTTGACAAAATAAAAGTATGTAATATATATGGAAAAATTAGTAACCCAAATATACAACAATGAAAATATTACACCATTTGTGAAAGTTTTTTTGTTTGGCTGTAAGAACCGGAGTGATGTATAGAGAAAATTTATTATGTATGCAATGTTAATTCAATTTCGATTCATTTAACAGCATAGGTTTTAAGAAAATGATTTTATTATGAAAAAGATTATTGTAAAAAATTTTCTTGCTTTGTGGCAGGTTTTTAAGCACAGTTATGCGCTTATCTTTTGTTCCTGCAAGTGTGTTTGCTGATGATGTTAGTAACTGCGATGTATCTATTGAAATGTATATATATTATTTACCCGAGGTTGTTTTTAAAAATTATGAAAATTATGAGCGTATTTGTGCACATCCGAATTGTTGAGCGAGATAATCTCAAACGGCTATGTGTCGGACGCCAATCTGCGGATGCGCTAAACCAAGTCAAGGTATTCAACGATGAGGACGGCAGGATTGACGTGGTGCTGGAGTTTAATGGGGATTTTAGCCGATAAATGAATGTTTTATTGTCAAACAGATGAAATTACCTCAAATTCAAGCTTATCATGCATAACGGTAATGCTGCTCTATCTGTGAAAAGTCTCTCAATTCTATTGAGGGAACAGTATTACAGCATAGTTAAACATTCCTGCAGTAAATGAGACACTTGACGGTCTATTGTAAATAACTCTTGAAATAAGGATTTAAGTTCCGCTCTGGCAGATGAATTATTCAACAACTCAGCGATGTTTTTGGGTACACAAAAGAAAGTTTCCGATGAAACACCCAGAAGCGCCCAGATTTTCCATGCCTGATCATGGAAATGAAGATGTAAATCCGATGCATCCAAAAGTAATTCCTTACATTTATTTTCGCCGACCATAGTTACCAAAGTGTTCCTGTAACATTCGGAGGCATGCCATCTGGTTTCTATGGCGAGACCATTTATTTGATTCAGCCATTTGCCGAGCTTTTGTCCGTCCGGTTCCGATTCTAATTTTTGATATACCTTTTGCTCCAGCTTATTCCTGCTGCCGGTATTTAAGTGCCGTATCATATGATCGAGAGATTCGGACAAGGAGATCGTACTATTATATTTATCTGTTATGAAAACAATATTGCTGAGCTTATTATACCAATCCTTATCGGGCTGCGGCAACCTACGGTGTTTCATTAGATACGGAAGATTTTTTACATCATCGTATCCTGTTATCACCGCCCACAAATCGCCAAGACTTAATTTTATCAATACAGGCTGTTTGTTTTTTATGGACTGCTTTATTCTTTCAAACAGAACATCTTCCTCTGTATCTTTGTTCATTGACTCATAGTGATAACCTGACGCGTATAAAGCCAAGGATAACCGATCAAGAGCGGTCTCCGAAAATTCGTCCGCCGAGTATGGCTTGTCGAACGAATTACCGATTTCTTTATCTATCCAAAAATATGCGCACCCTGTTATTGTGATCAAATATTGATATATTTTAAGGTGATGTTTATTGATAAAATGTTCGTTTCCGCAATCGCCGCATTTTATACAGCTGCGTTGATGCTTGCCACAGAAAAAGGGGGTGTCCTCCGTGTAGGCGTCCCGATATAAAAGAATAGAAGAAAGGGCGCCGAAAAATGAGTTCCTTTGCGCATTTACAGGAAAAGAAACTAAGTTTTCAATACTTTTTATCATTTGAATTCCTCCATGTGATTGATTGTTTTGCAGAGTTTGAATTGAGCCTCAAATCTGTCTCTGCCGCCTTCAACGCCAACTATATGGAACCCGCATTTATTTGTGTAAAAACAGTGATTGCGGTAGGAGACAGCGGGAGTTTCCGCATACCATGTCTTAACCTTCGGATACATATGCTCCACAAAACGCCATGTCGTGCTGCCATATCCATTGCCGCTCAGGTCGGTGTCAATAAAAATATTTCCAAGATAGCCTGAGCCTTGTTCCTCATGGATAAATAGTATGATTGCGCCTATAGGTGTACCTCTAAGGTCAATGCGATATGATGTGGCTTCGGGATTAAATCCCCATTTCTCTAAAAAGCTGCCGTCATCGTAACCCGGCGGTCCGCCCGCGGTTTTTTGAAAAAACAGTTGCGAGTCGTTGTCGAAACAACGTTTCATAATGGGAGTCAGAAGCGGAATATCCTTTTTTACCATTGGTGTAAAGGTCAATTGTTCAAATTCCATTGTTTTACCTCCGTATGTTTTTATTCAGTATCTTTACAACCTCGTCGATAATATCACCGCATTCGCGAATTCTTGCGGCGATCTTTTCACGTCTCTCGGGATTTTGCAGCGTTTCAAGCGTTATATTGAAGCCGCCTCCGAGAGCTTCGAGATCGTTTTCGCCGTCGTTGTGCCAAATATCAGCGGTGCGTTTGTACAAGAGACTGATGTCGTAAAGATATGTCATATCAGGATTTAAGTCGTTTGCGCGGTGTAAAAAATTAGGGCAGCAGCAGCCGTTTGTGGCAAGCACACAAACAAAATTGGTGTACATTGACCACAGGTCGAATTCCTCCGGTTTTATTTTCTCATAATACCCGCTTTCAATGTCATCCGCCCATTTGCGGAAGGCAGCTGCTCCAAAGCAATATTTTTCGTTGTCTGTTGTAAGAAGTTCCGGAAGCGCGTAAATTGCTTCACGGCAAATTTCCGCAATGTCTTTTTGTTCTTTTTTCTCACCAACAAATATCCAGCCGCTTTTATCGGTATCCTCGCCTACCGCTTTATCGCACGAAACGCGCTGAGGCTCGCTGTTATTTCCCGAAATATATATAAGCGTTTTTCCGTATTCTTCATAACCGACAAACACACCGCAGGGTTGTTCCGAATGTCCTGTGGATATAACGGGAACTCCTTTGTCAATATAGGAGATAAGCATTTTCAGATACATTTCTTTATTTTTGCGAAGAACGCGGCTGAAAACATACGCGGCAGAATAACCGCACTTTTCAAAAACTCCCTCAAAGAAATTACCGTCACCGTTGACCTGATAGTGCGCATTCACTCCATCGCCGGCAAAGGGCTGTTTGTAATGCTGGGCAAATATATCTCCTGTAAGTCCTTCAAAAAAAAGATAATCAAACTCCTTTTCTCCAAGGCATTCCATTACATATCCTGCGCTCCCGTTAAACCAGTAATTTTCGCCGTATTCGTCTGTAATAAGACGATGAATAACGGGGATCAGGTTATTGCTTCGCCTTGTATTTACGGTAAGTTCCTGGTTCTTTATTTTTTTTGGCTGAGAATACGCAAGCTGTGATATACTGATTTTTCTGAAATATTTCATTCCCTGACCGCTCGAGCCGATAACGATAGGATATGCTTCTTCACGATTCAGGTCAAGGAACATATACGGAAAATTAATTCCGCAATATCGTATTTCACCGTTTATTATGACCGCCAAATGCTTTTGTCCGACGATCCATGTGACATGATTATATTCGTTCGGCTTGATACGACCTCTGCTCGGGAAATTATAAAGGTCGTGAAAAATCGGCTGATGAAAGCTGATTGCTTCTTCCCGACAGCTCGAATGGTTATTCGTATTGATACCGAAATCCATAATTTTCAGATTTACTCCGCTGTTATAGCTGTCGGAACCGTGATAAAAAACAATACTGCTTTCGCTGTCACCGTAGCCGAACTGCTCGTCGTCCATCGGTACGCGGAAATCTATATCCACTCTGAACGGCAGCTTTACAGACACGTTTGTATTAAGCGTCCGCGTGGAGATCCAGCCTGTATATTCGGCTTCGCCGTTGTCAAGTACTCGGTAATGAGGGTCGTTGATAGTCGTAATTTTATCAAGTGCGACATCCTTTTCCCACAATATCGGATTTTGACTGTTGATCTCATCTTCCGTGATATTCGTGATCTCGACAGGTCTTGGATAAAGCGTTGCGTCCGGAATTCTTTTTTTTACCGGAACATATAACGCAACAAGCTGTCTGCGTTCATCGGGAGAGATGAGATTTTCTGTCATGGCGGCATGGCGCAGACTGCCGTCGGCTGCGTAATCTATTTGATAAAATTTATTTTCGTCAAAGCTTTTTATCAAAGCGTGAAACGACTGGTTCATATCGTCATCAAGATATAAATTTGCCGCGGCAAACAAACCTCCGTCAAAAATAAAATCCGAAAAATCGCTGTCGTTTACAAAGTCATCGTCAATTCTTGAGATCATAACGTCGTTTTCGTATTCTCGATACTCAAAGCTTTCGTGATAATCTGCTTTCAAACTGTTCATCTGAATATGACGTGAAAAGGCGTCGGTGTCAGAGTTTTGCGGATCAGTCTTAAGGTATGAGGACAACACGCGCATTTTCGGCAGCTTTACAATGGAAATATCAAGAGGCCGCGCAAGCCTTTCCGATACTTCGGAAAGCTGTTCCATACCGACGCTTTCCCGCACGGTGAGCTGCTTGTCCATTTCCTCGTACAAAAGAGGCAGAGCGGAGATATGCTTGATGCCCTTTTCGATCATTTTATTCAAAAAATCGTTAATAATGCGTTTAAGTTCAGACAGAGCCGTGACCTCGCGGTCTATTTCACTTAGCCTGTCCACAAAAACCTGTGTGATGTCCGACGTTTCACGGCTGTCGTAAATTCTTACAATGTCTTTTATCGGTATCTGCATTTTGCGAAGTACCATGATCTGCCGCAGCCTCTGTACATTCTGCTCATCATAATAGCGGTATTTTTCAAACTGCGGGCGAACGCTTGTGATAAGCCCCGCTTCCTCGTAATAACGCAGTGTTCTTGACGATAATCCGAGCTGAGTGCTTAGGTCGGTTATTTTGATTAAACTCATACCTGCCTCTCCTTTCTGTAAACAGTATATCACTTAATGTTATAAAAGTCAAGGGACGACTTCCGTATGGTCGCCTGTCGTTATAAAGCCGCCTATTTTTAAAATAAATAATTACCATTCATTATATACAAGCCGCAAATGTTAAAAAAACAAATATTTGCGGCTTTATTTGCGGCTTTACGTATAAAACGTCGGTGCTTTTAGGTGTTTCGAACTTTAATAAATATGTTAATTGCGTACAGCGTTCAAAATTTCCAGAATCCCACCGGCAACCGCGCGGTCGTTGCCAAATACGATTTTAAACAGCCGCTTCAGCTCGTTCTGCACATCTGAGTGCTGAATCAACTTGAATGACTCCTCCGTGGGGAGATATCCGGTCTGTGGTCCAACATTCAGGCAAGACCAGATTTTCCAGCCTATCCCGTGAGTTTCGTTGTTTCCCTCTGCGCTATAACGCTTGAAAAACAGATCTGCCAGTTTTTCAGCCGCGGCTTTCAGTTTGTTTGATTCCGCCGAATCAACAAGTGAATACAAAAGATTATCCTTTGACGTAAATGCTTCCGCCGCGTGCCACCTTGCTTCGATCGGAACGCCGTTTATCCCCATAAGCTTGTACGACAGCATTACAGCGTTTTCGGGCGTAACATTTGACAAATCGGACATAATTTCATTCTCCAAGGCGTCGTGCGAGGGATCGCTCAGCACGGCGTATATCCGTTTGAGTATGTCAAAATAAATCTGCTTGCAAGCTGCACTGTTTGTACGGTCAACTTCACCTGTTATAACAATGATATCCTCATATGCTCCGCTTGTCTCATCGTTCACCTCGCCGCCGTAATTCATAACGGTGATACCGTCGTTCGTGTATCCGCATACAATCTTCCAGCATGAGACCCACGCCGTTTCATCCGTATATACATTGTGATTTGCCGCCATCGCAGGGTATCCCGCGTCGATTGAATCTTTTATGATCTCGCGGATCTCTGCAATGGTTTTGTTTTTGAAGCGAATGAACGAAAGTCCCGCAAAACCCATGATATCCGCCATAAAACCGTCGTCCCAGCGCCAGCCGACCGGGGTATCGGGAATCGTGTGTGCGCCAACGCTGTCGTCCTCGGGATAATCAAATCCAAACGCCAATCCCGACACGGTGAGCAGGCAATGATAGACGCTTGACTGTGTCTTGCCAAGAGACTGTCCGGTGCAGTCGCCGCATTTTTTGCAGTAGCAGTCTTTTGACGTATACCAGTAGGGGGTATCGTCGGTGTATTTTTTTGCAGCGCATACCACACTTGACAAAGCCGCGATGAATCCGTTGGATTCTGCGTCGTGTGGGAACGGGTGGGTGGTAAGTTGTTTTTTCATATTGATTCTCCTTTAAAAATTAAATTTAATTAAGATGTTCTCCACATGATCGGTACATCTCTTAAAATAGTATACCACTTGACGTTACGTCAAAGTCAAGAGCTTGGTTATATAATTTTATATTATTATTGAATCTTCTTATGTGTGCGCACGACACTCAAAAGCATAATCAGAATTATTTTTGTTAAAACTGTTACGTTAAGCCGTTTGATCTCCTTGTCGTACTCCTTTAATTGCCGCCGCAATTCTTCGTTTTCGGCCGCGAGCGTAAACGCGGTTTCCGGACGCTTTACCATCTTTTTGTATGATGAGTGCTTTTTTTGATTTCGTTACAGTTTCTTAAATTTTTTTCATATTCAGATGAAAAACCGCGGGAATTTCTTTCCGCGGTTCGTTATTTATGCTTTGGAGTTCTCAAGCTCCTCCTGCTCTTCAAGCTTCACGTCCTTGGCGTGTTCCGCCTGAATAACGGGATCGTAGGAGAGCAGCGGCTCAACGTCGAGCTTTTTGATACGTCTGTCAACATAATTATTGGTGATTTTGACTACCATAGGCAGGCACGCCAGCACGCCGATAAGGTTCGGCACCATCATCAGACCGTTGAACGTGTCGGAGATATCCCACGCGAGCGAGCTTGTCATGATCGCGCCCGAGATTATCATCAGCACGAAGAACACCTTGTAGCCCTTTGCAGCTTTCAGACCAAACAGATACTCGAACGATTTAGAGCCGTAATGCGACCATCCTACCACCGTCGTGAAAGCGAACAGCAGTATCGCTATCGATATGAAAACGCTGCCGATAGTTCCGAAAACGTTGCCGAAGCTGTCCGCGACAAGCGTCGCGTCGTTTGTGCCCTCTGCGACCAGACCGGTATCAAGGTCGATCTTGCCCGAGGAGAGCACTACGACTGCGGTCATGGTGCAGACAACGATAGTATCGGCGAACACCTCGAAAATGCCCCACATGCCCTGCCTTACAGGCTCGCGAACGTTGGACGCGGAGTGGACCATTACCGACGAGCCGAGCCCCGCCTCGTTGGAGAATACTCCGCGTTTGCAGCCCTGCGTGATAACGGCTTTGACGCCGATACCGACCGCCGCGCCGCCTACCGCCTCAACGCCGAACGCAAACCTGAAAATGCTCGCGAAGATAGCTCCGACCTGCGTAATGTTCGCGAAGAACACGATAATGCAGCCGAGAATATACGCGCAAGCCATAAACGGAACTACCTTTTCCGCGAACGCCGCGATACGCTGCAGACCGCCGAGGATTATCAATCCGCCGAGGATCATCAGCAGTACGCCGATTATGACGTGCGTCCATTTAACGTCGCCGAAAGCGTTGCCGAGGTCGACGTTTTTGAGTATCGCGCTGTCGAGGTTGATGACGATCTTGTTTATCTGACCCATGTTGCCGATACCGAAGCTTGCCAGAATGGCAAATACCGCGAACAGTCCCGCAAGAAACCGACCTATGTATTTGCAGCCCTTGTAGCCGCCCAGACCGTCGCGGAGATAGTACATAGCGCCGCCGCTCCACTCGCCCTCGGCGTTCTTGCGTCTGTAATAGATACCGAGAATGTTCTCGGAGAAGTTGGTCATCATGCCGAAGAACGCCGCTATCCACATCCAGAAAACCGCGCCGGGACCTCCAACACATATGGCCGAGGCAACGCCCGCGATATTTCCCGTTCCGATAGTCGCCGCGAGCGCCGTGCAGAGCGCCTGAAACTGCGATACCGAGCCTTCCTCCTTGTTGTGGCGGGCTTTGCTCTTCTTGCTGAACATACCGCCGATAGTCCTCATCCACCATTCCTTTATGTGGGTGACTTGGAAGAATTTGGTCGCACATGTCAGCAGTATGCCCGCGCCGATCAGCAGTACCAAGCCGAGGTTTGTCCACACGAAGTTATATACCGCGTTATTTACTTTGGTAAGCCCCTCCAAAAAATCCATTGCCGGTCATCTCTCTTTCCGAAAAATTTTAATATATAAATTGTATCACATTTTGTAAATTATTTCAACCCCTTTTGCATCTTTTCGGGAAAAGGAATTCATTTTTTGAATATATTGACATTTGGGCAAAGTAGGTGTAAAATGTTTACAGAGGTGAAAAATTATGAGATATATTGTCAGTAACATACAGATGAAAGCCGCCGAGGCGGACTGCGATGCGCGGTTTATAAGCTATTCCGAAATGATGAATAATGCGGGTAATGCTGTTGCAAAAAAGATAATTGAAAGCTATAAGCCCTGTCTTACCGCCGTGATGTGCGGGTCGGGGAATAACGGCGGCGACGGCTTTGTTATCGCGCGGCTTCTTGGGGAGCGCGGCTTCAGGGTGCGCACGGTGCTCGTGAACGGCGAGCCGCACACCGACTGTGCCCGTGAGCATTTCGGCAAATTAAACAAAGAAAACGTCTATTTGTTCAACGAGGAAAAACAGCGCTGTACCGCGTTTGTGCAGAACGCAAAAATAGTCGTCGACTGCGTGTTCGGAACGGGCTTTCACGGCGAATTGCCCGCGCATATCGCCGAACTGCTTACCGCCGCTAATAACCGTCCCGTGCGCGTTGCCGTAGATGTTCCGAGCGGCGTGAACTCCAATACGGGCGAACACGACCCGCGCTGCTTCAAGGCGACGGAAACGCACGTCCTCGCGGCTATGAAAAAGGGCTTGCTTAATCCCGAGGCGCTTGAGCTGTGCGGCGAAATAATTCCGCAGGATATCGGTATCGACCAAAGCTGCTATAAGGAATTTGAGGCGATATTTGGCGGCGGTTTTTCTCGGGGAGTACTTCCACCGCGCACCTCAGGAGCGCATAAGGGCACGTTCGGGCGGCTGCTGAACATTGCGGGAAGCCTTTCGTATAGCGGCGCGGCGGTAATGTCGACACGCGCGGCGTTGCGTTCGGGAACGGGATTATGTACCCTCGCGGCGCCCGTATCGACCGTGAAAGCGCTCACGGGAACCCTGATTGAGAATACGTTTCTGCCGCTCCCCGAAACGCCCGACGGCTTTATCAATGAAAACGCTCAGAATGTTCTCACCGAATTTTTGCCGAAAATGACTGCCGTCGCGATAGGCAGCGGTCTCGGAAACAGTGAAAATACACGAAAATTGACCGAATATATTATAAGAAATGTACAATGCCCGATAATTATTGACGCGGACGGAATAAATTCAATTGCCGATAATATAAATGTATTAAAGGAGCGGACAGGCGATGAGGGCGGCCGGCGTGAAACGATAATAACCCCGCACCCCTTGGAGTTCTCGCGGATAAGCGGGCTTTCCGTTGCGGAGATACAGCGTGACCGTATCGGCGCGGCAAGGAGTTTCGCCGCCGAATACGGTGTTACCGTGCTGTTAAAGGGCGCGTATACGGTCGTCTGCGACAGCGCGGGCGACGAGGTCAGCGTGAACACAACGGGCAGCGCGGCTCTTGCAAAGGGTGGCAGCGGCGACGTTCTCACGGGAATTATCGCGGCTATGCTGGCGCAGGGCATTCCGCCGTATATTGCGGCAAGCTCGGGCGCGTACTGTCACGGTTACGCGGCAGATCTGCTGTGCAGGACAATGCACCCTGCGGCAATTCTCGCAAGCGATATTATTGACGTTCTGCCTGAGGTTTTTACAAACGACGCTCCTTTGATCTGAAATTGGAGGGATAGTATTGTTTGATCGTACAAATTTCACAAAAAAAATTGCCGCGGGAGCCGCGGCGGTCATAGGTCTTACCTCGTTGTGCGGCTGCTCAAAGCTGCCGTTTAATCCGTTAACGCCGAGCGCGCCGAATTTCGACAGCACCTACAAGGTCGCGGCGGAGATAGTGTACGACGACCTTACCGCAAAGGCGGACGTTACGCGCAAGGGCGCGTCGGAGTGGGTGTTCTCGTTCACGGAGCCGAAGCAGCTCAACGGAGTGACCATGTCGCTCGGCGCGGACGGCTGGTCTGCAAAGCTTGGAGAGTTGTCGTTCAATGTCGGTGATAATGATGTGTACACGCTTATTCCCGAGGTCATAGGCTCGTCTATAGATAGACTTCCCGCGCTCGCGGGCGAGAGCCTGTCCTCGGAGGACGGCGTGCTGACCGCCGATACGGATTTCGACGGAAAAAAGGTCACTGTCACGGCGAATGAGCGCAGCGGCGATCTTATCTCGCTGAAATGCCCATACCACAAGCTGTCGGTGAGCTTCACCGATCAGCAGCCGTACACGCCCTTTGATCCCGAGCAGGGCGGCTTGGTAACGGAGGAATAAAAAACGCGAAGCCGAAATGAAATGACCTCCTTTTGTTAGACAGTATGGTATAATAAAAATATACCGAAAGAAGTCTAACGAAGGGGGCATTTATATGCCTAAGTGAAAATCCAACAAGCTATATACACCTGAATTTAAAATCATGGTAATGATGGTAGTGAAAACGATACAATAGGAACATCTGAGTTATGGGGAAGCATAGCGAAAATTCGGGCTTCCGAATAGCAGCTCAGCGGATTGGAAACGAATATACCTTATGGCTTATCTCCCGTTGTTTTCGGACTTAAAGCCGCATAACAAAAGCGGCCAAGATCGCTCTTGACCGCTTTGCATAATTCCTTTTGAATATCTTTGTTTAATTTTTCGGGGTCAATTCAAAAGCTCCGCGTTTTTAATTAAGTAAAATCAACGTGAAACCGTTTCACCGACGTTATCCACACACAAACCAACCATACAGCTTGCGAGCTTAGCCGCGCGCTCTATTGGTATCTCGGCGGGGTGGTTATGCCATTCTAAGTATGTGTTGAAAAAGCCTCCGACAATAAACGCGGATACGACCGCCGCGTCTTGTCCGTGTCTGCTGCAGAAGCTTTCGAGGAGTTTGTCGGTCGAACTCTTTATTACGTTCTTAAGACGGGACATCAGCATGCCCCGCATATCCACTCTCACGAGGTGGAAGTAATAGTCGAATTCCACGGTAATAAGCTCGTTCAGCCCCAGAAACAGATTGTAGGTGCTTGCCTCGAAATCGTTCGCGTCGAATTTCTTGACAAGCTCGCTGAGTGCTGCCACCAGATCGCCTTCAATTTCGTTTAGGATATCCGTTATGTTGCGATAGTGCGTGTAAAACGTCCTGCGGTTGACGTTTGCCTTTTGGGTTAGCTCACTAATGGTGATAGAGGAGATGTCCTTATCTTCCATGATTCTGAAAAGAGCCGCCTTAATCGCCTTTTTCGTCCGGATGACCCTTTTGTCGGAATCATGTCGAGTAGTGGTCTCGGTCATGGCAGATTCCCTTCCTTTCAAAAAAGTAAATATTTGGTTTTTCCTCACAGTGGGAATGATAAATTCTGTGAACAATTACATTATAAATCTATTTCTTCCAAATGTCAAGTGGGTTTTATTGCACAAATTTCCGAAATTTCGCTTAAAAAGCAACACTTGTTCAGTCAAAAAGCACTATTTTTTTGAGACGTATCGTTTCACGAACATCGATAACTCTTTGATTTGCACTTCCTTTCCAATGCAATTTCGCGTCAAACTGCGCTTTAACGAACTCTCCGTCGACGATAACGTCCGTCATGGAAACGATTTCCAGATCCTTTATCTCCTCGAAAAGATAGCCCGTATACAGCCATATTGTTTTGTCGGGAAACTTTTCCTTGAATTTTCGCGCCAGTCTCGTGACCTCGCCGCGGTTTTGCGGGTGGAGCGGGTCTCCGCCGCTGAATGTCAATCCGCTGATGTAGTCGGGTGCGAGCTTTTCAAACAGCTCCGCCTCCGCTTCCGCGTCGAACGGGATTCCTCCGTCGATATCCCACGTATCGGGATTATGACAGCCCTCGCAGCGGTGATTGCAGCCCGCCACCCAGAGCACCGTCCGCAGTCCGTCGCCGTTGAGCATATCGTCGGTGGTTATGTTATGGTAACGCATTTTAAACTCTTTCTCAGCTAACTTTTATAACTGTCAACTGTATCACATACTCTTCCTATCGCGTATCTCCGCCATTTTCGCGGCGTTAAGGCGCGTGTCTCCCTTTACTCTTGAATAGCTCAGATAGCCGTTCATGCGGTCTATTTTCGTGAGATTGGTGCTGCCGCACTTGGGGCACACATCCATTTCGAGCTGCTGATGACCGCAGTCGTCGCAGTATGCGAGCGAGAGATTAACGCCCTCGTAGAAGCCCTTTTGCATAGCGCGGCGCACAAGGCTCTTTACAGCGCCCTTGTTGTAGTCGACGGGATAGCGGACATACTGTATCTTACCGCCGTTGAACAGATTCCAGAAGCGTTCCTCCTTGTTCTGCTTCTCGATAGGCGTGATATCCTCGCGAACGCAGCAGTGGAAGGAATTGGAAACGTACTCGCGGTCGGAGACGTTCTCGACGATACCGTACTTCTTGCGGAACTGCTGGATCTGCAGACCGCAGAGGTTCTCGGCGGGAGTACCGTAAATCGCGTAGAGATGCCCGTCCTCGCGCTTAAATTCGTTTATGCGCTTGTTGATAAATTCCATGGTTTTCAAAGCGAAGCCGCCGTCGTCCGCGATAGAGTGCTTGGACGCCAATTCCTCGAGTTCGTTGAGCGCGGTTATGCCGAAGCTTGCGGTCGCCGCCTTGAGCAGGGGCTTTATCTTATCGTGAATACCGAGATGACCGCCGAGGAAACCGCCCTCGCAGTACGCGAGAGGATTGGTCGAGGCTTTCATCTCACCCAGATAATCGTAGGTGCGCTGATGAATGCGCCTTATGAGGTTAAGG
The DNA here is from genome assembly GCA_947389015.1 of uncultured Clostridia bacterium. Lineage (GTDB taxonomy): Bacteria > Bacillota > Clostridia > Oscillospirales > Ruminococcaceae > CAG-115. Next base: position 30,766 of record CANDVA010000020.1, read on the forward strand.
TAATAGTCAAGGACTTCAAAGAAATCCTTGCTCTCCTGCTGCGCCTTGGCGTAGATCATCGGCAAATGGAGCGACACTGCGCCGATGTTGAATCTGCCGACAAAAATCGGCTTGTCGTCCTCGTCTGCGGGATCCATACCGCCGCGCTCAAACCACGGCGACAGAAACGCTCTGCACCCCATCGGACTGATAATTCTGCCGTATTTCTTGTACATATCCGCAACGTAGCCGTCGCCCGTCAGCGAGAGCCAGTCGGGGTACATTGCTTTCTGCGAGCAGGCGATACCAGCCTCGAACACGTCCTCGAGCTCGCCGCCGGGACCGTGTAAATTCTCGTCGTACAGGAACACGATCTTCGGAAACAGAACGGGTTTTTTGCAGGACTTCTTACCCTGACCGTTCATGCGGACCTGCAACATAATAATGCTCGCCATTTTCGCGAATTTTCCCGTACCTGTGCCCGCGGTCATGGTGATGAACGGGTAGTCGCCGCGGCTGGACGACACGGAATTAAACTTGTACTCCCACCCTTGGAAACCCTGCTCGAAATCAATCCGAACGTCGTTCATAGCCTCGCGGTCGGCGACCTCCTCGGACAATCCGAGACTGATGTAGCGGTTGTACTGCTTCTTGTAGCTCTTCTCGGCATACGGCTCGAGTAGGATATCCACGCTCGCGACCGTAAAGCCGCCGTATTGCTGCGAAGCTGCCGCCAGGGTCACGTCGCCGATAACGTCGAACGCCACCGCGAGCGTCTTAGGCTCGTTGTACCAGAGGTTGCCCATCTCGAAACCGCCTTCCATAACGCTCTTCATATCGAACAGGCAGCAGTTCATTGTATCGCGGCGCGCGCTCATATCGTGAACGTATATGTAACCGTCGCGGCAAGCCTGAAGCTCCTCGGCGGTCATGAAAAATTTCTTGTACAGTTCCTTGTTCAGCTCGTTAAATATAAGCGAACGCTTGGTTGAAACGAGCGCCGAATCGGAGTTGGAATTCTCCTTGTCACCGATGTACATTATCGACTGCGACTTCACGTAAACCTCATCGAGCATATGCACGAAATCCTGCTTGTAGTTGCGGTAGTCCTTGTAGCTCTTTGCAACGGCAGGGTTAGTCGCCTCAAGAGCGCCCTCGACGATATTGTGCATTTCTGCGATCGATATTTCGTCGACGTTCTTTTCATATGCCTTATCTGTAACAAACTTACATATATAATCAAGCTCCTCGGGCTTGAATTTATACATAACACGTGTCGCGGATTTATTCACCGCGTCCACGACCTTCTGAACGTTAAACTCCTCTTTTGTGTTGTCCTTCTTTATAATGCTGATCATTGTTTCCGTTTACCTCTTTTATGTATATTGCACAATAAATAGTGCTTGTGTATAATTGTAACACATTTTATTGTGCCCGTCAATACACTTTACGGTTATTTTGACCATCTGTGAAATTTTTGTAGTTTTGTACAAATCGGACTGAAGTATTTTGTTTTGCTCGGGTTTTATGGCAAAAAGTAAAATTTTTTACGTGCAGGGGATTATAAATCGGAATTTAGCGCATAAACTCTACGACCAAAAAATCGGGATTCCAAAGGGACTGGTCCCTTTGGCGGGATGCAAGGGCAGAGCCCTTGCCGGGTTCGGGCGGAGCCCGAAACGCCGCGTAGCGGCAAAAACAAAAAAGCGCTAAAAGGGCTTGGGGAAAAACAAGAGTTTTTCCCCAAATCAAGGATTTTGCCAACAGGCAAAATCCTTGATAAATTAGTTTTTTCTGCCGGTGGCAGAAAAAACTAATCAGCGGCCCAAACAACTCTTTGCTAAGATAAATTCTAATTTACGATATAAAAAAACCGCGGCACAAACCGCGGTCTTTTATCACACTGCATATGCATTCAACTTTTTCAAAACTCCGGTTTTGGCGATGACTTGAATAAGTATCACCCCTAGCACCAGACCAAACGCTCCCTGAATCGAGCTCCTCACGACTCCGTCCAACGCCGCGGGGATCGCAAGCTGCATAAATACTGTCTCATACAGAAAATACCCGCTTACCATAAATATTTCCGAAGCAATGCCGCTGACGAAGAAACCGACCGTACGGTACTTGGGGGCTTTATTGACGAACGCGCGCATTATCAACGCTGCGATCGCCGCCATTGCACCCTTTATAAGTATCGTCCCGGGAACGTACACCGCAAATGGCGAAGTGGCGTCCGCAATCGCCGAACCGATCGCGCTTGCCGCAAATCCGTACACCGGACCGAGCACCCACGAGCCTATCAGGATAAAGCAGTCGCCGAGGTGCATATAACCGCTCGACGGACCCGGTATCTGAATTATACGCGTCGCCACGCATATCAGAGCCGCGAACATTGCCGCAAAGCAAAGTCTGATCAGCCTTTCGTGAGTTACCTGTTTTTTCTTATTCATTTTAAATATCTCCTTTCGTATCTGTCGATAATTGTATTATAGCAGATTTTGGAGATATCGCAATGCCCAATTTAATATTATTTGATAAGACCAGTTTTTGTTTCCTTAACGAAATATTTGCTTTCACGTCGCCTGAGCCGTTTCCATACGACAACATAGCAGATAATATGAACCAAAAGCGTTATTCCCCACGACATGGGGTAGGAAAGATAAACGGTGCGCGGCGAGTGATATTCGGGAATTTGGAAAACGGTCGCTATCCAAAGTATGCGCAGTCCGCACGCACCTAGCAGCGACACTATCATGGGCATTATCGAGTAGCCCAGACCGCGTAGCATTCCGACCATAACATCCATAATTCCGCACAGCGCGTAGGTCGTCGCGATAACGGACAGGCGCGCCATGCCCGCGTCAACGACAATTGAGCTGTTGGAGTAGATACCGAGCAGCGGACGACCGAGCATAAACGCCGCCCACCCGAGGATAAGCCCCGTCGCCGTAACGCAAAGCAGCGAGCTTATCAGGATCTTCGGTATGCGGGAGTATTTTTTCGCGCCCATATGCTGCCCCGTAAATGAGATAGCCGCCTGATAAAACGTGTTCATAGCCATATAAATAAAACCCTCTATCGACGCGGCGGCGGAGTTTCCCGAGACGATAGCGTCGCTTCCGAAGCTGTTTATCGACGACTGTATCACAACGTTGGACAGCGAGAATATCGTGCCTTGAAATCCCGCGGGCAAGCCCACTCTCATTACCGCAAAGAGTATGCGTCTGCGTATCCTGAGCTGCTTTAAATTAAGGTGGATCTCCGTGTTGTCTTTGATAAGGCACATTACCGTCAGTCCCGCGGAAATACATTGCGAGATGACCGTCGCCAGCGCAACGCCCGCAACGTCCATTTTCAGTACGATAACGAAAAGCAGATTTAGCAGCACGTTGATAACGCCCGCCGCGGTAAGGAAGTAGAGCGGACGCTTTGTATCGCCGACCGCGCGGAGTATCGCGCCGCCGAAATTGTACACCATCATCGCGGGCATTCCGAGGAAGTAGATACGCAGATACGTTACCGCGAGGGGGAGCAGATTTTCGGTCGCTTCCATAAGTACAAGCATTTCGGGAGCTAGAATAAAGCCGATTATTGCCAGCACCGTGCCGCATATCAGCGAAAGCAGCATTGACGTGTGGACGGTGTCGTGCATATCCGAGGCGGAGTTTGCGCCGTGTGCGCGCGCCGCGACAACGTTCGCGCCGACCGACAGCCCCACAAACAAATTTGTGAAAAGATTGATAAGCGAGGACGTAGAGCCGACCGCGCCCATTGAGTTATCCCCCGCGAACTGTCCGACAACGATAACGTCGGCGGCGTTGAACAGAAGCTGCAAAACGCCCGAAGCCATAAGCGGCAGCGAGAACATCAGCAGCTTTTTAAGCACGGATCCGCTGCACATATCAATTTGATATTGTTTAGACAATTATATCCCTCTTCCCATACGTATAAATCGGAATTTATCGCTTGCTTTGCAAGGATTTGTTAGACTTCTTCATTTAAAGAGTTTTTGCATATTAACGCTGAAATTATTATTACCACACATGAAAAACCGATCATGAACATGGAATCTAAATTATTATTTACATTCAAAAGTTTCATTTCATTAGCATAGAGCACTCCATTCATAATTGCATGAAGCACTACACTTAAAGCTAAATATACCATTCGTTTTTTTATAATGGAATTATAGTCTATTAAAGTTAATCCCATCAACGCTCCGAAACTCAAAATTCTTCCAATAACAGCAAATAAACAGCCCCAAATACTCATACGAGTAGCAAAAATTGTCCCAACATCAAATATCGTATGTAAGCTACTGCGCCCTAATCCAAATACGATCGGTGTTTCCTTAGATTTTTCTTTTTTTAGCATAGTTCTAAATACAAGGTAGTATCCACCTTCCTCAAACAATCCCTGAATTATTCCAACTGCAACACATAGTAATATTGAATGTTGTGAAAAAAAATCTTTGATAGGTGATTCAACTAATACCATTATTGCTTGAATTGGCTGTGGCAGTAATAGTCCAAAAATCAATAAACTTACTACTCCAATCAAGAATATTTTATATTTTTTCATCGTTTTTCTACTCCTGCAAATCCCGATTTGTCACTTTTCCTTAAAGCACATATTATAATTATATCACTTTGAGCACAAACATTCAATATGGTTAAGTTGTGAAAAATGCATAAATTGTTCCTGCGTTTTTCACGCAAAAACTAAAAAAATCACAAAAATAGTCTAAACTAACTCAAATATTTTCAAATCCTCTTGACTTTAAACGGAAAAAGAGGTATTATATTCTTGGTTAGAAAGTCCTAACCGAATTTTTTAAAGCGCGAGTTAGACAGATCTAACTCAAGCGGGAAGGAGCATTTATGATGCCGCTTACATTTGCGAACGCCGGCGAGGAGTTTATGATAAAGAAAATCGGCGGAAATCCCGAGACGAAACAGTTTCTGGAAAATCTGGGGTTCGTCGTCGGCGGTGCGGTGACGGTCGTCAACGAGCTTGGCGGTAACGTTATCGTTAACGTTAAGGAGTCGCGCGTCGCCGTGTCAAAGGAAATGGCGCAGAGAATTATGGTATAAAGAACGGGAGGAATTATTATGGCAACATTGCGAAGCGCGAAGATCGGCGAAACGGTCACGGTGAAGAAGCTCAACGGCGAGGGCGCGGTCAAGCGCAGGATCATGGATATGGGCATTACGAAGGGTACGGAGGTGTACGTCCGCAAGGTAGCGCCGCTGGGCGATCCGATAGAGGTCACGGTGCGCGGTTACGAGCTTTCGCTCAGAAAACAGGACGCGGAAATGGTCGAGATATGACCGTTCCGCAAAAAGAATGGGTTTGTGTTAGACAAGGCTAATGTAGTTAGTCGGAATTAACAAATATCGAAAGGAGACATTCAAATGGGGATAAAAATAGCGCTTGCCGGCAACCCCAACGCGGGCAAGACCACGCTTTTCAACGCGCTTACGGGTTCAAATCAGTTTGTCGGGAACTGGCCGGGGGTCACGGTTGAGAAGAAAGAGGGCAGGCTTAAAGGCGACAAGGACGTTACAATTACGGACTTGCCCGGTATTTATTCGCTGTCGCCGTATACGCTTGAGGAGGTAGTCGCGAGAAATTACCTTATCAACGAGCGCCCGAACGCGATATTGAACATTATCGACGGTACAAATCTCGAGCGCAATCTGTATCTTACAACGCAGCTTGCGGAGCTTGGGATCCCGATGATCGTCGCGATCAATATGATGGACGTCGTGAACAAGAACGGCGACAAAATAAACCTTGAACAGCTCTCAAATCGTCTAGGCTGCAAGGTATGCGAGATATCGGCGCTTAGAGGCACGGGTATTTCCGAAGCGGCGAAAATGGCGGTGGAAGTTGCGCAGTCCGCTAAACCGACAATTCCGCAGCACAGCTTCCGCGGCAGCGTTGAACACGCGCTGGCGCATATCGAGGAGGCGTTCCTCCACAATAAGCCTGCCGAGCAGCAGCGCTGGTACGCGATAAAGATATTTGAACGCGACGAAAAGGTTCTCGAAATGCTGAACGTTCCCGCCGATACGCTGCGCCATATCGAGGAGGATATCAAGGCATGCGAGACCGAAATGGACGACGACGCGGAGAGTATAATCACCAACGAGCGTTATATTTACATAGCCGAGGTCATCAAGGAGTGCTACAAGAAAAAGAATAAGGGCGCGGCAACGCTTTCCGATAAAATAGACCGCATAGTGACCAACCGCTGGCTGGCGTTGCCGATATTCGCGCTGGTAATGGTCGTTGTGTACTATATTTCTGTAACGAGCGTCGGCACGCTGCTCACCGACTGGACGAACGACGGGATTTTCGGCGACGGCTGGCATCTGTTCGGAATCGGTACAAGCGAATACGAAGCGGCACGGGACGACTTTTCCGCCGAAAACATCTTTACCGAGGACGTTGCCGCGACCGTGCAAAGAGCTGTGGACGCGAACGTTATCGGCGCGGAGGACATTATGGGTGCTATCGAGGACGGCAGCTTCGGCGACTTCGACGAGGCTTACGGCTCATACGGCGCGGAGCTGACCGAGCAGGGCTTTGACATCGCGGAGATGGTCGAAGAGCCGCTTGAAGCGATAGGCGACGAGATAGACCCCGCAAACTACGGCGTTTGGGTACCCGGTATCCCCGTGCTTATCGAAACGGGTCTGGACAATATAAACTGCGTTGAGTGGCTGAGATCGCTTATTCTGGACGGTATCGTAGCGGGCGTGGGCGCGGTTCTCGGATTTGTTCCGCAAATGCTGGTGCTGTTTATCTTCTTGGCGTTTCTGGAGGCTTGCGGCTATATGGCGCGTATCGCGTTCGTTATGGACAGGATATTCCGCCGCTTCGGTCTGTCGGGAAAGAGCTTTATCCCCATGCTGATAGGCTCCGGCTGCGGCGTTCCGGGAATTATGGCTTCGCGCACTATCGAGAATGAGCGCGACCGCCGTATGACTATCATGACGACCACGTTTATCCCGTGCGGCGCAAAGCTGCCGATAATAGCGCTCATCACGGCGGCGCTGTTCGGCGGAGCTTGGTGGGTAGCGCCCTCGGCGTACTTTATCGGTATCGCTGCGATAGTCGTTTCGGGTATTATGCTGAAAAAGACGAAGATGTTCTCGGGCGACCCCGCGCCGTTCGTTATGGAGCTTCCCGCATATCATCTGCCGACGTTCGGCAACGTTATGCGCTCGATGTGGGAGCGCGGGTGGTCGTTCATCAAAAAGGCGGGAACTATCATTCTGCTGTCCTCGATAATCATCTGGGCTGGCAGTTCTTTCGGCTGGGATAACGGAGCGTTCGGCTTCGGTACGGAGTTTGAGCTTGCGGATACCGTTCTCGGTAAAATAGGCGCGGCAATCTGCTGGATATTCGCACCGCTCGGTTTCGGCGAGCCTACCGCTGCGGTCGCGACTATCATGGGCTTGGTGGCGAAGGAAGAGGTTGTCGGTGTATTCGGAGTGCTTGACTTCGCGGCTATGACCGCGCTTGCGGGTTATTCGTTCCTCGTGTTCAATCTGCTGTGCGCGCCCTGCTTCGCGGCTATCGGAGCTATCCGCCGCGAGATGAACAGCGCGAAGTGGACATGGTTCGCGATAGGCTATCAATGCGGCTTCGCGTATGTGGTATCGCTGATGATATATCAGTTCGGCAGCCTGTTTACGGGTAACGTTAACGTTATCGGGCTTATCTTCGCGGCGCTCGTTCTGGCATTTATGATCTTTATGCTCGCGAGACCCTACAAGGAAAGCAGGAGACTTGACAGAAAGATCAAGGTTTAACGAGGTGGGATAAGACGGAATTCATACAGCAATATTGGGGTTCGATACTGGTCGGCGCGGGAGTGCTGGTGACAGTCGTGTTCATAATCGTGAACGCCGTTCGCGACAAACGCGCGGGCAAGTCCTCCTGCGGTGGCGACTGCGCTCACTGCGGATGTTGCCGCCATGCGCAGGACAATGATGAGAGTTCCCTCCAAAACAGTAATACAAAATAACAATTATCCCCTTGTTAGGGTGGTAGCTATGTAGAAGTTTTTCAAAATATGGTTATAAGGACAAATACAGCGGGTTATGTAGAGCAGACTTCCTATTTTGGTAGAGGTCTGCTTTTGCTTTGTTACTTTTCTCAAAAGTAACGTATAGACGATTTTTAGAGAAAAATATGTTGGTTGACTTTTTTTCTGTTTTGTGGTATAATTATTTTGTATCATTAAGATGATACAAAATAATTTGTAAGGAGTGGGGTTTTATGATTTCTATCAAGTTTTTTTCAGCAAGTAACAACTGTACACGAGGTATAATTTTATAAGCTGAGCAAAGTAATCCTTTATGCTCGGCTATGACAGAAAGGATTGTAATAATGGATTATAAAAAGCTTATTAAAAAACTGCAGGAAAATGAACATCTTATAAGCATGACGCCTATCGAGCGTATAGTAGAAATCGGTTATTCGGCGGGAATGAACAGCGGTTCTGCTGTTTTGGATTTATGCTGCGGGTATGGAGAAATGCTTAAGATATGGCATGAAGCGTTTGACATCAGAGGAATTGGAGTAGACATTTGCAATGAATTTATCGAAGTCGGTAAAAATCGCATTGCAGAGGACGCTGTTTCAGACATTACCCTTATTGAAGCGGACATTTTCAAATGGCAGACAGACGAAAAATTTGATTATGTATGTTTGTCAGGCGAGGATTTCGGCGGCTTTCAAAGCACGATTGAGTTGCTTGAAAAGTATGCTAAGTCAAACGGCAAGCTGATTATTGGAATGCGTTATTCAAAGGTTGAAAATCCGCCTAAAGAGTTAATTGAATTTGAGGGAGAAACTCTCACGCTGATTGAAATTAACCGTATTATCCGCTCAAAAGATTACTACATAACCTCAATGGCAACCGATACGCAGGCAGAATGGGAACGGTACATTATGTGGAGTGCAAAGCGGCATTTAAACGATTTGAGAAAAGCTCCCGAAAATCAATCATTCCGCGAATGGTGCGATAAATGGTATGATATGTACTTTAACTATCGCAGACCTTATGAGGGATATGTAACCGTTGTGATTGAAAAATTATGATTGAGAAAAACCGTCGGTTTGAAACTGACGGTTTTTCAATGTTTATTTTAATATATCATTTTATATAGTTCTGGCTATGCCCGAACAAAGGGGTGCAGAGGAACTGCTGCCGCCCGTACTTATGATATTAACTTGAAGCCTGCGGAAAGTCAATGTCATAAGTACTATGGCGTTACCAGCGTCAATGACGTAGGTAAGTTGTGCGGCTTTGCCGCCATATATGTTAAAGCCTGTCGTGTTATACGGTAGGCTTTTTTAATTTATTCACTATAGTGAATAGATTTATATAAGGGAGTGCAGGGGGAACGCCTGCCACACAGACTATTTCCGCAGAAATAGTCATACGCCCGGAATCATGCACGAATTAATTGAACGTATAGTTGTCCACGCTCCCGACAAGTCAAGCGGACATAGGGTACAGCAAATTGACATTTACTATCGGTTCAACATTGCGGTTTCTACGGCGATTGCTGATCGCGAGGAGTATAACAAAAAGAGAAAGGCTGCGTAGGGTTTCTACGCAACCTTTTTAAATTCAATAAAATACTTCTGTACCGTCCCCTGCCTTTATTTAGGGGGATAATTGTTGTTCCGTAACCGTTTTGTAACCAAATTGTAACAATTTGTAACCTGCTTTTTTATTGAAATTTTTTCATTTATTGAAATTTTTTCAGATATGTGCTAAAATATGTTTGCACTTAACAAAAGTTAAGCAATATTTTACCACAACATTGGAGGATGACATTATGAAAAAGATCATTACAGCTATATGTGCTGCGTCGTTGCTTGTTTCGCTCACGGGGTTCAATAACGAGATCGCTTTGGACGGCGGTACTTCTCCGTAAATTCCCGAGAGCACAAGCAGCGAGAGCATGCTCAGGATAACCGAGACCACCGCAATAAAGGTATAGGCGGAGCTTGTCAGCATCGACGACTTGGGAAAAAATTTGCCCCGTTTGCCGAATTTGGGCTGCGGGGCAAAAAAATTTTCAAAATATTGTCAGAAATCAAAATAAACGTTGTCATATATAGTGTAATGCATTATTGACCGAAAAGGGTGGTGAGACAGTGGAGGATAATGAGATATTGAGACTGTTCAACGAACGCGACGAGGAAGCTTTACGCGTCGTCGCTGAAAAGTTCGGCAGGCTCTGCGGCTCGATAGCGCGCAATATCCTGCACAACAGTGAGGACGTTGAGGAATGTCTCAACGATACTTATTTAAAAGCGTGGGAGAGTATTCCGCCAGCAAAGCCGAGGGTCTTGTCGGCGTATCTGGCAAAGATAGCGAAGAACATTTCGCTTAACCGCTACAAGAGCGATCACCGAGAAAAGCGCGGGGGAGGAGAGACCGCGTTCGTGTTCGACGAGCTGTCGGAGCTTGAACCGTTCGCGTCGGACAGCGTGGAGGGTACCGCCGAGCGGCGTGAGCTCCTCGCGGAGATAAACAGGTTCCTCGGGAGACTTCCCGAGGTCAGGCGCGTGATTTTCGTGCGGAGATACTGGTACTGCGAAAGCGTATCGGAGCTTGCGCGTTTCTTCGGAATGACCGAGAACAACGTCTCCGCGACGCTTTCAAGAACGCGCGCCGAGCTGAAAAACTACCTGAAGAAAAGAGGTTATTACAATGGCTGACAATAAGTTTTTCAATTTATTCAACGATATTGACGAAAAATACATCAAAGAGGCGCGGCTTCCGTCGGACGGTCTGGATATGTATCCCGACTATTCCTCTAAGCCGCTGAAAAGGCGGGCGATACCACTGGCGATAATGGGAGCGGCTGCCTGCGCGGCGCTTGTATTCGGCGTGGTCAAGCTTGGCGGTACGGCTTGGAACAACGACCGAACGGAGGGTATGGTGATATCGTCGGGGTTCGGGTCGGATGAGATCGTGTACACGCTTTACGGCACTCCCGTTTCCAACGGCGAGCTGAAGGAATTCGATTACGGCGCGGCGGCAAGCAGCTATCGGCAGATGTTCCCCGCGGAGCTTAAGTCGGCGCTTGACAGTATCGGCAAGCCCGAGCTTACCGAGGCGTACTGCAAGGCGCGAACTCTCGCCGACCTTACGGGCTGCGGTATGAACGCTGATCTTATCATAACTGACGCGGTCAAGGAGAAAAAGAACCGAGCGTATATAACATTTACCGTTCCGAGCATGGACAGCGGTTTCCCCGACAGCACCTATTATGTATATGAAACGGGCTACCGTTACGACAGCTTTGTGCAAGCCTTCCGCGAGATATTCGGAGAGGCATCCGCCGATAACTTGATAATGCTCAGCAGGTATGGTTTCTTGAATTACAACGGTCAGCTGTATTGTAAGAAAGGAAACCCAGCGATAACGGAGGTCTACGGGCTTGTTCATACCGATTACGAGGTCGTCACGAACGAGGACGGCGAGGTCGTTTTCAATACGGTGTGCTATTACGACTACGCCGACGAATGGCTGAAAAAGGAAGTCCGCGAGCCCTACGACCCCGCGAACAGGGACACCTACCTCAACAGGGAGGGCAAGCGCTTTATCGGAACGTTTACCAACCGCATGGTAAAGACGGACGGCGTGTGGAAAGCGGAGGATATATCCTACGGAGCTCATAATCAGACGCAGAGATATCCCTATGATACCCGCCAAGCCCATATCACCGACAAGTACGACCTTGACGGCGAGCCGTTCCCGTCAAGCGTTCATACGGATTTTGAATACGAGGAGGAGCTCTCCGAATACACCGAGGAGCTGAAAAAGGACGAGGCTTTAACGGAGCTGCTTAAAAGTATCGGCGACAGCGGATTTACCGATCATTATTACAGAGCACGCACGCTTGCCGAAATTCTTGCGCTCAACGACAACGTGGAATTGGACAGATCGGAATGTATGGGTTCCGACATGGGCGCGGGAATATCGTTTTACGACGAATACAATCAAGTATGCGACCGTTATCTGGAGCTGGGTTACAAATACGACAGCTTCTTTGACGTTACGCACGAGATTTTCAGCAACGATACGTTCAATTATCTTATGTCTCACGGCACTTATTACAATTATAATAACGAGCTTTATTACGCCGCCACGTCGTTCACCGAAAGCCCACTGCTCGTTCATTCCGAATACGAGCTTATTGCCCATACCGACGATATGATAGCCTTCGATACGGTATGCTATCATATCCGCCCCGAGGACTACGACCCTTACGTGTATAATAGGTACGTGCATGATATGTATCGTAAGCAGATATACGACCCGTCAAATAAGGATAAATACGAGATAACAAGGGTCGGCAACGTGTTTGTAAAGGTTGACGGAAAATGGATAACCGAGACGATATGCTACCTCGGCGATAAGTCATCCGCGGGCAAGGACGGCGGCGTTGATATCTTCACCGACGACCGCGGCAATATGTTTAAGGTCAGCGGCGAGCCCCTAGCGTAAAGCAAGCTCATAGATTTCGGCTATGCGGGAATGGTCGAACATTGCCGCGAATCGTATAACGAGGACGAGCTGCTAACCGAGCTGCTTGACGGTCTCGGAAATCCCGAGGTCAAGGAGCTGTATTACAAGGCAAAAACGCTCGCGGATATCGCGGCAATGAAAACGGGTGTGGGCTATGAGGCTTTAGCGGCTCATACATATGAGCCGGAGCATAAGCGTGTGCAGATAACCATGCTTAAGGATACTCCCTTGTCAGTTTACAGCACGACCGAACCGAGCTATACCGAGGGGCAGATATTCCGCGAAACGTGCGTCAGCTACGACAGCTTTATCAATGCGCTGAACGACGTTTTTATCGAGGAGTCTGCGGCGCGGCTGCTCGCGCAGTTCCCGTTCTTTTACGGATATAACGGTCAGCTTTACTGCAACAGCGTCACGGCGGGATGGCCGAAAACCCTTGTCCACACGGAATACGAGCTTGTGGAAAACAGCGCCGATACCGTAAGGTTCACCACAAAAAATTATTACATTCCGTTCGATAACTTGGGCGATCCGGACGACCACGTATACGATCCCGAAAAGAAGGACAGCTATCTCACCTCGGAGATAAACAACGAGTTCCGTTATATCGACGGCGAATGGAAAACTTACGAGGTCTGCGCGCTTGCCGACTATTCGTCGCGCGAGGGCAAAATGTTCGATGACCCTACCGAGGCAAGTTAATTCACACTACAACAAATTGTGCGTATGTACCTGCCGTTTCCCTGTATTTTGTAACCTTTTGTAATAATTTGTAACCAATTTGTAACCAAATTGTAACCATTTTGTAGTTGATTTCGGCAAAAATATGTGATACAATAAGAGCATAAGAAAAGCGGAGCTCCGATAAGTCAAAGCTTGATCGGAGAACCTAGACAACATTATAACAGGGGGAATTCATCATGAAAAAATTTGCAGCAGTATTCGCAGCGGCGGTTCTCGTAGTTACTCTGTTCGCAAGCGCGGATAAAACCAACCTTTCGGAAGATATTTCCGAAACGGCGAGCGTAAGCTCGGGGATCACAGACTTGTAAAAATTTCAACCTGCACGCAGAGGTGTGAGGACGGGGCGGCATATCATTCCGTTTACGTCATGAAAACACTTTATTAGTAGGATTAACATCATCAGGCTAATATTTCACAAAAGTTTAAGCTGCTTTTCGCTAATGTCACGCTCACACCGCAAAAACGCATACATAATATAACGGCAAGGTCATACCAACATATCGGTACTGTTACGGTAATATCACGGAACTATCTCACTTACATCTCACGAAAGCTTTGTTTACATCTCGGTCCACGTCACAGTATAGTCCGCACCGACCACCGTTCTCAGACCTCTGCGTGCAGTCGGCAAATCAAACCATGGGGAAAAATAAAACGCGGCTCAATGAACCGCGTTTTTTTGTATAGCCGATACTTTAATTTGCCGTTTACTCCTCGAAGCTGTCTTCTTCGTCGCGGGAGTTGAAGAGCTCGACGAGCTTTTTCATCTCCTCCTCGGTAAGGGAAACGCCCTTGCTCATGCGGGTGTGGTCGGGAGACCAGTCGCGGATATCGAACTTGGGCTCGCGGTCGTTCCAGCTTACCATATTCAGCTCGCGCGTCCAGCCTTTTGAGGTCTCGGAGATGACCCCCAGCTCCTTGGTGATCTCAAATGTAATTTCAGCCATTGTAATTCTCCTTTTCTCTTGTCGGTTTACTTATCTTTTTTCTTTGCTATTTTAGTGTTATCGGCGGTGACTATACCGTCGTAAACAGCGTAATACTTCGGCGGTATCAGCTTGTTCATATGCAGCTTGCCGAAAAACCATGATCTGAACTCGATCTTTTCGTATATTTCGCTCAGATAGGTGTTTATATGGTTGCGCTCACTGTTGCCGAGCAGGAAGTCCTGCATCTTCGAGGGCGGTTCGTAAGTGACTATAAAATCCACCTTATTGCCCGCGCGCTCTAGATTTTTCAGCCCCTCGGCGAGCTCCTCCTCGCTCGGGATCTCCCGCGCCCACCAGTTGGAGCCCTCTGTCAGCTCGTAGATGTCCTCGGTCTGTCCGCCGCCGAACGCGAACACCGTCTTTTCCGCGATCTCGAATACCTGTCCGCGCATAAGCTGGCGCAGTCTGCCGCTGATAAGACGCGTCTTTCCGCCGCACCACTCGCTCACCTCGTACTGCTCGAGCAGGTCGTAGTTCTCGTGAGTGCCCTCCACGAACAGCACGTTATACGGGAGCTTTCCGATTTTTTTCAGCAGCTTGCGCTCCTTTGGACTTCCGTCCCATATAAACCCGAAGTCGCCGCAGATGATCAGCGCGTCCTGTTTCCTCAGCTTTTTCAGCGCGGGATCCTTAAAGCGCGAGAAGTCCGCGTGGATATCGCCCGTTATGTAAATCATTATAACCTCCGTTTTCGGCGAAAAAAACGCCGAAATATTACAAAAATCTTACAATTTTAAAAAACCTCTTTACAACAGGTGTGAGAATTTGGTATAATATATAAGATGGGGGAAAATCTTTAAACTATAAAATATCCCCTTATAATATAATAACCGAAAAAAGGTGATTTGTCTATATGTTAAAACGAAAAATTTTCACAATCTTTTTTGCGATATTTCTGTTATTTTCAACATTTGATCTAAGTTTAACCGGATATGCGGCATTTTCTTTCCCCTTTGAGCTGCTCAGCGAGGGGGCTTACATGGTAAATCTTGACACGGATATTGTTGTTATGTCGAAAAATCCCGACAAAAAGCTGTATCCCGCGTCTACCGCGAAGATCATGACCGCGCTGGTCGCGCTTGAGAACGTCCGCGACTTCAACGCAAAGGTGGAATGTCCCTACGAGTGCTTTGACGAGTTCTCGTGGAACTATGAGCCGTTCGACCCGAATTTCGTCGGAGCGTCCACCGCCGATATACAGCCGCTTCAGGAGAACGTAACCTATTGGGACTGCCTGTACGCGCTTATGCTGGCTTCGGGCTGCGAGGCGGGCAATATCCTCGCCTACAACGTCGGGGAGGGCGATATCAAAAAGTTCATCAAGATGATGAACGATACCGCCGACAAGATAGGCTGCACCGGCACGCACTTCACCAACGCGCACGGTCTCTTTGAGGAAAACAACTACACCACCGCGAAGGATATGTATCTTATCACGAGATACGCCATGGATAAGTATCCAGGGTTTATGAAGATATGCAGTACATACGAATACGAGATGCCCGCCAACGAAGCGTTCCCCGACGGCTATACGATCACACATACCAACGCTATGATGCGCGAAAACAGCGATTATTACTACGAGGGCGCCGAGGGTATCAAGACGGGCAGTATATACGAATACAACCTGAAAAAGGACGGCGAGTGGCAGGACGCTGTTCCCGGGTTCTGCTCGCTGGTCACGACTGCGGAGCGTAACGGGTACAGATATCTGGTAGTTACGTTACAGTCGCCGTATGAGGACGAGGAGGACGAGGGGAGAACTCACTACCGCGACCACATAAATCTGTACGACTGGGCGTTCGACGAGTTTGAGTACTCGCAGATAATCGGGAAAAATCAGCAGGTCATGCAGGTCGACGTGGAAAAGGGTCTGGAGGTCGACAAGGTGGGCATAATTACCACCGAGGATTTCTACACGCTGCTCCCGAAATCGCTCGACCCGTCCACTATACAGCAGATCAAGCCGACAGTGGAGACGTTTGTCGCTCCCGTTGAAAAGGGCGTTTCGGTCGGGGATCTGGAGCTTCGGCTTAACGGCGAGACCCTTACCAAGATACCACTTGTCACGGAAACGCGCGTCGAGCTTGACGTTATCGAGGATTACAAGGAAAAAGCGGTAAAAATAATTGAATCGCCGCAGTTTACAACGAGTATTGTCGTGCTCGTCCTGCTAATAGTAACGTATATCGTGGCAAGCACTATCATCAGGAAAAAGAAGCGAAAAGCCGCTGAAATGGAGCGCCGCCGCAAGATACAGATGGCGCCGCGCAATAACAACGGCAAGGGGAACAGGCGCAGATGATGACGGTCAACTTTATCGCTATGGGAAAGCTAAAGGAGAGCTATTTCCGTGAGGCGTGCGCGGAGTACCAAAAACGGCTGAGTTCGTTCGCGAAGGTAACGGTAAAGGAGCCCGAGCCCGTCGACCTGCCGCAGGATCCGAGCCGCGCGCAGATCGACAGGGCGCTGGAGCGCGAGGCGGAGCTGATACGCACGCAGATAAAGGGCGGCTTTAAAGTTGCGATGTGCGTGGAGGGCAAAACGCTGCCGAGCGAGGAATTGGCGGCGAAGCTCGAAGGTATGGCGGGCGGCGGAATATCGACGGTGAACTTTATCGTCGGCAGCTCGTTCGGTCTTGCTGAGAGCTTAAAAAAGGAATGCGATCTGCGGCTGTCTATGTCGCCGATGACGTTCCCGCACAGTCTCGCAAGGGTCATGCTGTTTGAGCAGGTGTACAGGGCGTTCTCCATTATCAACAATTCAAAGTATCATAAGTAATAACTTAATAATGCCGAGCCTTAACGGGTTCGGCATTATTTTTTGCCAAAACAATAGAATAGTATCGGAACAAAATATTATTGTACTAGACTGATTTGATTTGGTGATGTAAAATTGATAAAGTCGTTAAAAAACAATGTTCGTATAGCCGCTTAACGTTTATGATTTTTTTCAATATTCCTCTTGACTTTAACGCGGTGTCATATGCTATAATGAAAGCGCAACGGAAAAAGACCGCGCCGCAAGGCGCACTTTACTTTTAAATAAGGTGATAATTATGTTTCTTTTAAGATGGTTATGGAAAAATATGGAGGGCGCACGCGGGCTGTACATCTGCGGAATGCTCTTTACGATATTGTCGCAGTCGATGTATATCATCACGCCGCGGATAACGAGCGAGATCACGGATACGTTTATCGTCAACGAGAACGCGGTCGCAAATCTGGAGACGCGGTCAGATTACCTTATCGGTCTGCTGATTGCTATGGTGGGATTTACGGTGCTCCGCGGCGCTCTTGAGTACGGGAGCACGATGATGTACGAGCACTCGTCGCAGTCGATGATATATAAGATAAGGAACGTCGTGTTCAAGAATATCGAGGATCAGGACGCGAAATTCTACGATTACTACCGCACGGGCGATATTATGACGAGAATTTCGGGCGATCTGGACATGGTAAGGCATTCTATCGCGTGGATACTCCGCGCGGTGCTGGAGTGCGTGGTGATGTTCATAGCGTCGCTTATCTTCTTTTTCAGTATCGACTGGCTTATGGCGCTGTGTCTGTCAGGGCTTACTCCCGTGATACTGCTGATAACGGTCGTGTTCCGCAAGAAAGTCGCGCCGAAATATCAGGTACAGCGTGAAAAGCTCTCGAATCTGAACACCCGCGCCGAGGAGAATATTTCGGGAAACAGGGTGGTAAAGGCGTTTGCCCGCGAGGACTATGAGACAGAGCGTTTTGACGAGCTGAGCCGCGGTTTCCGCGACGCTTCAAAGGACGCGGCGTTCACGTGGCTGAGGTTTTTCCCGTTCTTGGAGGCGTGCGCGTCTTCGCTGTCGGTGGTAATGCTGGTATGCGGCGGATTGTTCGTCATTCTCGGGCGGCTCACTTTCGGCGAGTACATAGCGTTCTCGGGTCTCGTATGGACTATGAGCAACCCCATGAGACAGCTTGGCAATATCGTCAACGACTGGCAGAGATTTACCGCCTCGGCGAACAAGATAATCGAGATATACTACGGCAGACCGCGTATCGCGACGCGTGAAGACGCTGTCGATATGCCGCGCAGATTCAAGGGCAAGGTCGAATTTGATAAGGTAACGCTGAAATTCGACGGCGAAAAGATTATCGACGACGTGAGCTTTACGGTAGAGCCGGGCGAGACCGTTGCCATTATGGGCGAAACGGGTGCGGGAAAAACCATGCTTACCGAGCTGATACCGCGTATTTACGACGTGAATTCGGGCGCGGTGAGGGTCGACGGCGTGGACGTGCGTATGCTTAAACTCGAGCAGCTTCGCGGGAATATCGGCGTGGCGACTCAGGACGTGTTCCTGTTCTCGGACACTATCGATGGCAACATCAGCTACGGCGACACCGAAATGCCCGAGGAGGACGTTGTAAAGGTCGCAGAGCTCGCCGACGCGGACGGTTTTATACGCAGACTTTCCGACGGCTATGACACGATAGTCGGAGAGCGCGGAGTGGGGCTTTCGGGCGGACAGAAGCAGCGTATCTCGCTGGCGCGTGCGCTCGCGGTAAAGCCCGCGATACTGATACTTGACGACACCACCTCGGCGGTCGACCTCGAAACGGAAAAACATATTCAGCACTCGCTGAAAAATCTGGAGTTCGACTGTACAAAAATAATCGTAGCGCAGAGAATTTCCACCGCAATGTACGCGGATAAGATAATAGTACTGAAAAACGGTAAAATACTCGAGCAAGGCTCGCATAAGGAACTTATCGCGCGGAACGGGTATTATAAAGAAGTCTACGAATTGCAGAAATAAGGCAGGTGAACAGCAATGGCACGTAACAAATACGACATAGACGAAACGCTTGAAACGCCGTTCGACGTGCGGCACTTAAAGCGTTCGCTGAAATACGCGGCGAAATACAAGGGCAAAATAATCGCCGCCATGCTGCTGAGCACGCTCGCGGCAATTATCGGATTGCTCTCGCCTATCATCGTCAAGAACGCCGTCGACAACTATATGGACAGCCGCGACGATATCCCCATGCTGCTGCTGAGCGGCGCGGGAGTGCTCGCTTGTATCATCGTGAGCGTCGCGTTCACAAAAAAGCGCGCAAAGCTGATGACCGAGGTCGGACAGAATATCGTCTACGATATCCGCCGCGACCTGTTCGAGCATATGCAGCTCCTGTCGTTCGACTTTTACGACAGCCGTCCGCATGGCAAGATATTGACGAGAATAATAAACTACATAAATTCCATAGCAGACCTTATGACGAACGGTCTTATAAACTTTGTTCTCGAGATATTCAATCTGTTGTTCATCACGGTGTTTATGTTTATCGTATGCTGGCAATTGGCTCTGGTAACGCTCTGCGGACTGCCGATTTACTTCGGCGTTATGTTGTTTATTAAGAACCGTCAGCGCAAGGCTTGGCAGTCGGTATCGAACAAAAGCTCAAACCTTTCCGCCTATCAGCACGAGAATATTGTCGGCGCGAAGATAGCGCAGATGTTCGTCCGCGAGGAGGAGAACGAGGAGATACACGACCGTCTCGCCAAGGCTTACCGTAAGAGCTGGATACGCGCGGTAAGCTTCTCAAACCTTGTCTGGCCGTCCACCGACGTTATCAGCATAACCGTTCAGGCGGCCATTTACGCGGTCGGGCTGCTGGCGTTCCGCGGTATGCTCTCGCTCGGTACGATACTCGCCATGACCGACTACACCGCGCGTTTCTGGCAGCCGCTTATGAACCTGTCCAACCTTATGAACACGGTGATAAACGCGGTCGCGTATCTGGAGCGAATTTTCGAGCTTATGGACGAGCCCGTTTCCGTCCACGATATCGAGGGCGCGGAGGAAATGCCCCCGATACGCGGCGACGTGCATTTCGAGAACGTAACGTTCGCGTATGAGGAAGGGATAACCGTCCTCGAAAATCTCTCGTTCGACGTCAAGGCGGGACAGAGCATTGCGCTCGTAGGTCCCACGGGCGCGGGCAAAACGACTATCGTCAATCTGATATCGCGCTTTTATAACCTCAACGGCGGTACTGTGCGGATCGATGAAAGCGATATTTCAAAGATGACTTTGAAGTCGCTCCGCTCGCAGATGGGCATAATGCTTCAGGACAGCTTTATTTTCAGCGGAACGCTGCTCGATAATATCCGCTACGGCAGACTTGACGCGACGCTCGAGGAATGCCGCGAGGCGTGTAAGATAGTCGGTATCGACGACTACATAATGAGCCAGAAAGACGGCTACAACACGATAGTAAACGAGCGCGGCGGCGGACTGTCGCAGGGTCAGAAGCAGCTTATCGCGTTCGCAAGAACGATAGTCTCCGACCCGAAAATTCTCGTGCTGGACGAGGCCACAAGCTCCATAGACGCGAAAACCGAGCGCTATCTGCAAAACGGCTTGAACCACCTTTTAAAGGGAAGAACAAGCTTTATTATCGCGCACAGGCTCTCGACTATCCGCAGCTGCGACAAGATAATGTACGTGTCCAACAAGGGCATTACCGAGGCGGGTACTCACGACGAGCTTATGGAGAAAAAAGGAGATTATTACAAGCTGTATACGGCACAGAGCTTCTAAACAACAGGCACGGCGAATTAGTCCGCCGTGCCTGTTTCTATTCCTTCGGCTTTACTTCATTGGCTAACGGCTTGCCCTGCAGGAAATCGTCGAAGTTCTGCAAGGTCACCTCGGCGATGCCCCGCAGAGCCTCCTCGGTAAGGAACGCCTGATGCGACGTAATAATGACGTTCGGGCGCGAGACAAGCAGCGAGATGATCTCGTCGGTGACTATCTTGTCGGAATTATCCTCAAAGAACAGTCCGCTTTCCTCCTCGTAAACGTCGAGCGCCGCGCCGCCTATGCGCTTTTCGTTCAGCGCGGAGAGAAGTGCCTCGCTGTCGATAAGCTGACCGCGCGAGGTGTTCACGATAAGCACGCTCTTTTTCATCAGTGCGATCGCGCTCTCGTCAATGATATATCGCGTGTCGTGCGTGAGCGGACAGTGCAGCGAGATAATATCGGAGCGCTTGAAAAGCTCGTCCTTGTTGACGTATTCTATTCCCGCGTTTTCGGCGGGGTGAGGGTCGTAGGCTATGACCTCCATCCCGAAGCCCTTACAGATGTCGATAAACACTCGCCCTATTTTACCCGTGCCGATAATTCCCGCAGTCTTGCCGTGGAGATCGAAGCCCGTTAGTCCGACAAGGCTGAAATTGAAGTCGCGCGTCCTGATATAGGCGCGGGGAATTTTTCGGTTGAGCGCGAGTATCATTCCCATTGCGTGCTCGGCGACGGCGTAAGGGGAGTAGGCGGGCACGCGGAGTATTTTCAGTCTGCCCTTGGCGGCGTTCAGCGCGATATTGTTATATCCCGCGCACCGCATAAGGATGACTTCAACGCCGAGCTCGGACAGACGGTCGATAGTCTTGGCGTTGATGACATCGTTCACGAACGCGCAGACCGCGCGGCAGCCCTCCGCGAGCCCCGCGCTCTCGGGGCGAAGCCTTCCTTCAAAGTAGCGTATTTCGTAGTCCTTGTTGATCTTGTCGAACCATTCTTTATCGTAAGGCTTTGCGTCAAAGAAAGCGATTTTCTCCATTGTAATTCTCCTTTTTATTTTTATTGTGATATTGTGTGCGGAATTGGTGATTTTATGCCGATAAATCAGAATTTAGCGCAGTAACGCTATGACAAAAAAATCGGGATTCCAAAGGGACTGGTCCCTTTGGCGGGATGCAAGGGCAGAGC